>NZ_JBEZFX010000016.1:0-40324 GCF_040649675.1 Micromonospora parva
CGGATACGACACCGGTATCCGGACGAAACCGCGCCTTGCCGGATCGCCGCCCGGACTCCGCCTCGGCTCGACCGCCCTTATGAAACAGGCCCTAGCCGAGCAGCGGGAACCAGCCCGCCGACTCGCCCAGCTCCAGCCTGTCCCGGTCGGTCAGCGGCACCCGCCCGGTGGCCTTCAGCAGGAAGTCATGGTCGTCCCATGCGGTGGGTCTGACCGTGTCGTCGCTGAGCAGGCCGTCCATGGTCGCCACCGCGACGCGTACCGCAAGTGGGCCGGGCGGCGGGGCGTCGGGTAGTTCCAGCGTCAGGTCCAGGTGGTGGATGGCGGCCTCGGTGGTCAGGGTGGCGAGGAAATCCGGCACCCGCAGCACGTGGCCCTGTGTGGTCACGTACCCGTCAGGGGCGGCTGACGCGGCGGCGCGGACCGAGGCCGGGGCGGTGTCCCGCCAGAGGTCGACGATCCCGGTCGGACGGTCGAAGGCGGCGGCCGATCGGCGGACCCACCAGGCGTGCCGGGCGGAAGTGTCGTCGTCGCCGGGAAAGTCCCGCCAGTAGCTCACGTCGTCGACGTCGGCGGGGCCGTCGACGGGGCTGGCCAGGGCGACGAGTGCCCGTTGGGCGTCGCCGAGCACGTGCAGGAGCAGGTCGGCGACGAGCCATCCCTGACAGCGGGTGGCTCGTTGCAGGCCGGCGTCGTCCAGGCGGCCGACCACCGCGGTGATCCCGTCGTACGCCTGGGCCAGCGCCTCGTGCAGTCGGATCGCGGTCATGCGATTCAGCCTGGCATGAAGCCTGCCGCCCGCCAATGGTCACCGGTGGTGTGCCCGGGCCGACGCGTGGATCGACCCGGGCGAAGGCTTGCCTCGGCTCAGCCGAACATCTCGTCGAGGAAGCCCTTGCGCTTCTTCTGCCGGTAGTGGCCGTGGTAGCCGTGGTGCTGCTGCGGGTGGCCGTAGGCCGGCTGCGGCGGGTAGCCGTGGGCGGGCGGGGGCGGCGGCGGGACGTTGCCGTACCCGGGCTGGTGCGCCGGAGGCGGGGGCGGCGGCGGGTAGCCGGCCGGCTGCTGCGCGGGCTGACCTGGCGCGCCACCGGCCTGCTGGCGGCTCCAGTTGGCCTCCGCTTCGAACAGCTTCTCCAGTTCGCCGCGGTCCAGGAAGATGCCTCGGCACTCCCCGCACTGGTCGATGACGACGCCGCTGCGCTCGTACTGGCGCATTTCTCCGTGACACTTGGGACAGGTGAGGCTCATCTCCCGACGGTACCTGGTGCACCTAAGCGGTTGCTGTGAGCGCCTCGGTGACTTCTTCGTCGGACACCTCGTGGAAGTCGTCGTAGTAGACGCTCACCGCGCCGAAGTCGGGTGGGCGTTGGGCGCAGATGACCTGGTCCGCTTCGGCGGTCAGCAGCTCGTACGCCTCCTGCGCGCCGACCGGGACCGCGACCACGACCCGGTGCGCCCCGAGTTGGCGGGCGACCTCGACGGCGGCGCGGGCGGTCGCGCCGGTGGCGAGGCCGTCGTCGACGATCACCGCGGTCCGTCCGGTGAGGTCCAACTGTGCGCGCCCGCCCCGGTAGAGCCGTTCCCGGCGTTCCAGCTCTGCCTGCTCCTGCCGGCTGACCTGGGCGATGTCGTCGCTGCTGAGCCGGCCGGCCACCAGGTCGTTGAGCACCTGGACGCCGCCCGGGCCGAGTGCGCCGAAGGCGACCTCCCGGGCCCACGGCATGCCGAGTTTGCGGACGACCAGCACGTCCAGTGGCGCGCCGAGCCGTTCGGCGACGACTCGGGCGACAGGTACGCCGCCCCGCACGAGGCCGAGGACGACGACGTCTGGTTCGCCGATGAGTGCGCTGAGCCGTTCGGAGAGCACCCGGCCGGCGTCGGCCCGGTCGCGGTACGTCGTCATGCCTTCAGGTCTACGCCCTGACGGGTCGTTCCGCTCGGAAGTTACGCCGAAGTGCTCCGACCGGGCCAAACGTCGGGAAGCGGGGTGGCCGGCGTGTGGGCCGGGCGGTGCAGCGCGGGTGCCCAGGTCAGCAGCGCCAGTGGATACAGCAGGTAGCCGAAGCGGGTCGAGGGCATCAGGGCGATGGCGGCGAGCAGCCCGTACCCGCAGATGAGGGTGGCGGCGACGGCGGTGCGGGGCGGGCGGCGGGCGAGCCGGACGGCGATGGCCACTCCGGCGGCGACCAGCAGCGCGGCGGCGATGAGTCGGCCGGCGGGTAGCGTGCTGGCGATCAGGTAGCCGGGGAACGGTGACTGCGCGGGGCTGGTGACCAGCCCGTGGCCGAGCGGGAAGCGCAGCACGTTCTCGGTGAGGGCGTCGCGGTCCACCAGCAGGGCCGGGAGTAGTGCGGCGACGGGCAGGCCGATGGCGCCGGCGGCGACGCGGGTGCCGGCGCGGCGGGTCAGGCCCCAGATGATCAGGACCAGGGCGACCGGCCAGGCGAACAGTTTCAGCGCGCCGGCGAGCCCGACGGCGAGGCCGGCCCGGCCGGGTCGGTCGGTGGCGGCGAACGCGAGGGCCAGCAGGCAGAGCGCGAGTACGGGTAGGTCGTCGCCGCCGGTGGCGAGGGTGAGGGCGCAGACGGGCAGGACGGTGGCGGCCTGCACGCCGCGCAGCAGGGCGGCGTCCCGCTGGTGGGTGGCGGCGGTGGTGGTGGGCTGGCCGGCGGTGGCTCGTGTGCCGCGGAGGGCGGCCACGGCCAGGGCGAGGGCCAGCGCGGTGCCTATCGCGAACCAGACCCGGGAGTCGGTCCACCAGGTGTCGAGCAGCGCTCTGGGCAGGCCGAACATCGCCATGCCGGGTTGGTACGGGGTGTAGCCCATCAGTTGCTCGCCGGGTGGCAGGGCGGCGATGGCGTCGGGTCCGAGGTACGGGGTGCCGTGTTCCAGGAGGCGGTTGCCGGCCTGTTCCACTACCAGCACCTCCTCCTGGGCCCGGTCGGTGCGTCCGCCGGCCCGGTCGATGCTCTGCCAGGCCAGCGGCAGCAGTGTGGTGGCGGCCCAGGCGAGACCGGTGACCGTCCAGCGGGCTGGCAGGCCGGTCAGCCGGGAGGTCGGGGATCGTCGACGCAGCAGCAGTTGGGCGGTGACCGTCAGCGTGGCGAGCAGGTACCCGACGGCGGCGACAGCGCCCCAGGCGCGGTGTGGCAGCAGGGTCGACGTGACCGCGGTGATCGCGGCGAAGGTGGCCGAGACGGCGTAGAGGCCGAGATCGAGGGCGAGCCCTCCGGCGGCGTTGTCGAGCGTCCGCCAGTGCCAGCGACGGCGGCGGGCGGTCGGGTCGTCGGCGATCACGCGCGACAGTCTGGCAGACCGGGCTGCCCGCGCTCCGGGCCGTCGCCTGCTCAGGCGGGCAGGTGGGGGAGGCGGTCGGGTCGGGAGCGGCCGGCCTGGCGGCGGTTCTGGCTCAGCCGGATCACGGCCCCCGCGTCGTGCAGCGGTGCGGCGAGGGTGCCCGGTCGGCCGCCGGAGCCGCGTTGCATCGCCGCGAGCAGGGTGCCGGACGGCATTGGTCGGGCGAACAGGTGGCCCTGGCCGGCGACGCAGCCCAACTCCCAGAGGGCTCGCCGTTGCGGTTCGCTCTCCACTCCCTCGGCGACCACGTCCAGGTCGAGGCTGCGTCCCAGGTCGAGGGTGGAACGGATGACGGCGGCGGCTTCCGCCGAACTCTCCATCGTCGTCACGAAGCTCCGGTCGATCTTCAGTTCGTGTACGGGGATCCGGGAGAGCAGGGACAGCGAGGAGTAGCCGGTGCCGAAGTCGTCCAACGCCAACCGGACTCCCTCGTCGCGTAGCCGGCTGAGCACCCGGTCGACCACGTCGAGTTGGCTGAGGGTCAGCGTCTCGGTCAGTTCCAGGACCAACCGGTCCGGTGGGAGGTCGTGGGCGCGCAGACGGGCCAGCACCGAGCCCGGGAACCGTGCGTCGAGCAGGCTGCGCGGGGACACGTTGACAGCGACCGGTACGTCGAAGCCGGCGTCGCGCCAACTCACCGCCGCGATCAGCGCCTGGTCGAGGATCGCTTCGGCGAACGCCGGCAGCAGGCCGGAACGCTCCACCGCCTCCAGGAACCGCAGCGGGTCGATCAGGCCGTGGACGGGGTGGTGCCAGCGGGCCAGAGCTTCCGCGCTGGTCACCTCGCCGGTGCCCAGGTCGACGATCGGTTGGAAGTTGACGACGAACTCGTGGTCGGCGACCGCGCGGGGCAGGTCACCGCCGAGAGTGAGGCGGCCGAGGTCGGCGGTGTCCCGGGTGGGGGCGTAGGTGGCGATCCGCTGTCCGGCCCGTTTGGCCTGGTACATGGCCACGTCGGCGCGGCGTAGCAGCTCGGCCATGCCGCCGTTGGACGGGGCGCCGGAGATCCCGCCGCTGGCCTCGACGCTGATGCGCATGCCGTCCAGTTCGAACGGCTCGTGCAGGGCGGCGAGCAGCGTCTCGGCCCGGTGCGCGGCCACCGCCGGGGCCGGCAGACCCCGCAGGAGTACGGCGAACTCGTCGCCGCCGAGGCGGGCCACCAGGTCGGTCGTCTGGGCCGCGCCGCGCAACCGGTCGGCCACCTGCACCAGCACCTGGTCACCGGCGGCGTGCCCGAGCGTGTCGTTGACCTCTTTGAAGTGGTTGAGGTCGATCAGCACCAGCGCGGTCACACCGTCGGCGTGTCGGGTGCTCAACTGCTCGGTGCCCTCGTCGAGGAGTTGTCGGCGGTTGGCCAGGCCGGTCAGCGCGTCGTGTGAGGCCGCGTACGCGTGCTCGTCGGCCACCCGGGCCAGTTCGGCGTACGCCTGGGCGTTGCGGACGGCCGTGCAGAGCGCGGACGCGAAGGTGCGCAGGGTGTACTGCTCCCGTTCGGAGAGTCGCACCGGGCCGCGGAAGCGCAGTCGGAGCATGCCGACGTCGACGGTGCGGTCGTGGCCTTCCAGCGGCGCGGGGACGACGGTGCCGTCCACGCCGGTGGGGGTGCCGGTCGGGCCGTCGAAGGTGATGCCGCCGGTGCCCCCGCGTACGGTGCGACCGCCGTCACGCAGCTCGATTTCGACCTCGTCGGCGGAGAACAACTCGGCGGCCTGGGTGACGGCGGTGGTGAGGACGTTGTCCAGGTCGACCACGTTGAGCGCGTCGGTGGTGCGGGCCAGACGCTGCCACGCCTGCTGTTCGGTCCGGGAACGGATTCTCGTGGAGTAGGCCAGGTGCAGGCTGAGCACGAGCGGCGGTATGGCCAGCAGGAGTTTGAGGTTGGCCTCAAGGATCAGCAGCGTGCAGGCCGCCACGACGAACCGGAGGGCGAAACCGGCGAGCCGGAGGTCGAGATTACTGCGGAACTGCTTTGAGATCTTGGTCCCGGACGCCAGCGCGATGACCGGTATGGCCAGAATGTCGTCCAGGAGGGCCGCGGTCAGGTAAGCCAGCGCCAACGGCACGAGCAGGGCCACGGTGCCCTCGGGCGGCCAGGTCCAGGTTGTCATTGCCAGCGTGATGCCGGCACCCCAGGCCACGATGACGTTCTTTCCCACGCTGAAGGCCAGCTTGATCGCTGGCTGGCGGTGCCAGGTGAACGCGATGCCCACCGCCGTTGAGAGCACCACTATCGGGGCCGGAGCGACGGCGAGGCCGATGATGATCGCCGTTTCGGTCCAGCTGATCGAGTGGGTGGTGGATCGGATCCGCACCCTTGCTTTGACCAGCGTTCCCAGGGCGATGGTCACGGTGAGTACGACGAGGACCGCGACATCGTTCGGCGTGGCGGTCGTGGCGAACCGCACTGCGACCGGCAGTGAGGTGGCCGTGATGACTGCCGCTACAACGACGACGAGACCGACGAGCAGCCGTAGCCGCTGATCGGTCTCAGTCTCTCGTCGCTGAGGATGGGTCACATCACCCCCGAAGGACTGCCTCCGCCTTGTCCGTAGCCTAACGTGCGGGAGTCGCGCACGTACCCTGCGGAATTTTCAGTCCCATTCGCTGCCGCGCATCGCAATGCCCCTCTCTGCTGCCGTGTCATTCGATGACCT
Source organism: Micromonospora parva (assembly GCF_040649675.1). NCBI lineage: Bacteria > Bacillati > Actinomycetota > Actinomycetes > Micromonosporales > Micromonosporaceae > Micromonospora > Micromonospora parva. Next base: position 6,012 of record NZ_JBEZFX010000016.1, read on the forward strand.
CGCCCGAGGGGAGATCTTCCTAACGAAAGGCAGCTTAAGAGGTAGAAGGGCAGCTTAGAAGAATTATATGTCGGTATACGCAACATTAGCCAAGCTAGAGCCGATTTATCACGTTCTGTCCATCACGGTTAAACGGAGTGCGGTCAGGTCGCGGCGGCGTTGGTTTCGCAGCGGGGCTCGAAACTGCGGACGGTATCTGTTCAGGTTATGAACGTGTTATTACCCCTAGTCTGCAGCCCTCTGTCTGCGGCCTCACCCGGAGTTTGGCTGGTGTAGTGGCGGATTGGGCAAATTTGGTACGACTGGGTCGTGAGGCGGTCGGAACGCTTCCTTGCAAGGCTCTCGGGCGGGTGCGCGACCCTTCGCATCGCCGCACGAGCGGTGAGTTGCCGGGGGCGAGCCCTAGGCTTCGTTGTGTGATCGGCTGAATACCCGCGACGGCTGGAGCAGGGCGAGTGGAGATTCAGGTTCTCGGCGGCCTTTCGGTGCAACTACTTTCTCGCACGTTGCGCCTCGGAACACCCAAACAGCAGGCGATCTTCGCGATGCTCGCAGTTCAGCCAGGTCGACTCGTTACCGTGGCCGACTGCATCGATGAGTTATGGGCCGATCGCCCACCGCGATCGGCCGTGGCGAATGTGCTGAGCTATGCCGCCAATCTGCGCCGGACTTTCGAGGCCTCCCCCTACGGGCGAGGGGTCGTCGTGCGGCAGCGGAACGGCTTTCGTCTCGACGTGCCGCCCGAGCTGATCGATGTCGCATGCTTCCAGTCGGAGCGGAGCGCGGGCCGGGAGGCCTTGGAGGTTGGCCACCTGGAGCAAGCTCGGGAGCTGCTGAGCCGAGCCGTCGCCCGGTGGCAGGGCCCGATGCTCGCCGGCATCCCGCTGGGACCCGTGCTGAGCGCACGCGTGCTCGCCGCCGAGGAAGAGCGTCTGCTCGCCGTGGAACTTCTTGCCGACGTACAGATGAGATCGGGGCGGGGTGATCTGGCGATCCCGTTGTTGCGGGAAGTCACCGTCCGTCATCCCCTCCGGGAGCCGACGTACCTCCTGCTCATGCGGGCGCTGTACGAGGGTGGCGATCACGCGGGCGCACTCGTCGCGTACGACGAGATCCGGGCACGGCTGATCACCGAGTTGGGAGTGGCCCCCGGGGCGAGCATCGAAGAGTTGCACCGCGAGATTGCCACCCCGAGCCCGCTACCGGCTGTGCTCTTCCGAGCGGGAGCCCGACCAGGACCCGCCTCGGCGCTCATGCACGCCGCGGCGGGAGAGGCGGCAGCTGAACAGACGGGTCAGGTCACACCGGTGGATCATCTTCCGCGGGCCGTCGCGGACTTCGTCGGGCGGGAGGACGTCCTGTTGCGGCTGCTGGCAGAGACCCGGCGGGTAGAGGAGCGAGTGCCGGCCGTACACATCATCGACGGCATGGCGGGCAGCGGGAAGACGACTCTCGCCGTGCACCTTGCCCGGCGTCTGTCCGATCGATATCCGGACGCCGCGCTGTTCATCGACCTGTACGGGCACGGTGACAAGAACCGGATCGAGCCAGCGCGTGCCCTCGTCACACTGCTGCGTCAGCTTGAGGTACCGGCCGACCGCGTACCGGTCGAGTTCGACGCGAGAGTCGAGCTGTGGCGACGAGAACTGGGCCGTCGAAGGTCGGTGCTCGTCCTCGACAACGCCGCGAGCAGCGAACAGATCCTGCCTCTCCTACCAACTGAGCCGACCACCGTCGTGCTGGTGACATCACGGCGGAGGCTCACTCACCCGGACGTGGCGCCTTCACAGACCTTGCCGGTGATGACTCCTGAAGAGAGTCTCGACCTCCTCGCACTCAGTGTCGGTAAGGCCCGGGTCGAAGCGGAGCCGGATGCCGCGGCCGAGGTGGTCCGGCTGTGCGGGCATCTCCCCCTGGCAATTCGGCTGGCCGGCGCCAGACTCGCCCATCGGCGCGGCTGGCGGTTGGCGGACCTCGCCGGACAGATGGCTGGCGATCCTCTGGTACTGCATCATCTGGCTCAGGAACAGAGCACCGTCACCGGTGCCTTCGCCGCCTCCTATGAGCCGCTCCCGGGTTCGACCAAGCGTGTCTTCCGTTTCCTGGGCCTGTACCCCGGCAGCCGCTTCGGCGTGCCGGCAATCGCCGCGCTGACCGGTCTGACGATCGCGGAAGCTCGCGCGGCGCTCGACGACCTCGTCGACCGGAACCTGGTGGAGGACCTGGACTCGACGCGATACCGACTGCACGACCTCATGCGGCAGTACTCCATCGAACTGTGCTCGGGTACCGACTCCTCGAACGACCGCCGACTCGGGCTGGCGCGACTGTTCGACTTCACGCTGGAGGCCGTCCTGAAGGTCGCCGACCTGCTCGAGCCGGGAGTCATCAGATCCCAGGTGACGCACGTTCCGTCCGGGCAGGTGGAACTCGTCGAGGCCGTCGGGGAGCCGACCGCTGAGTGGCTGGAGGTCGAACGGGCGGACCTGGTGACCATGGTGCTGGCGGCACGGGAGTCCGGGTTCTACCAGCACTGCTGGCAACTGGCACGCGCTCTCTGGCGGTTCTGTTACATCCGCGGTTACTTCGAAGACATCATCTTGACCCACCGCCAGGGGCTGGAGGCGGCGGAGGCTGTCGGGGACATCGATGCACTCGCGCTGATGAACAACTACCTGGCGTCGGCCTACGTCCGTACCGGAGACAAGCAGGGGGCGCTCGACCACCTGACACGCTCGGTCGATCTTTCCCGCAATTCGCGGGACGTGCTGAACCCGGCTAGGTACCGGGCAAACCTCGCCGCCGTCTACTGGTGGAGCGGTCACCTGGCAGAGTCGGTGAAGCTTGGCTTCGAGTGCCTGCAGGACTACAAGGTGTACGGCGATATCGGCGGCTCCATCCTGCTGCCGAATCTGGGCCTGGCGCTGACCGCTATGGGCCGCTACGAGGAGGCGCTTCGGATACACCGCCTGCACCTGGCGTGGGCCCGGACGAACTCGGACGAGTTCCACACGCTCAACGCTCTCAGCCACATCGGCGCCGTACGCCTCCGAATGGGCGACGTTCCGCAGGCGATCCGAATTCTCCAGGCCTCGTTGGCGTTACGCGATCGCACCGGCCACCGGTACGCCGAGGCCGAGGTGCGCAACGATCTCGGTATCGCCTATCGCGGGCTGGGGCGGGTGGTCGAGGCGCAGCAGGAACACGAGTTGGCTCGGAGGCTGGCGATCGGTTCGGGAGAGCGACACGTCGAGGCGGCCGCGCTGAACGAACTCGGCCGTACCCTGCTGGCGCAGGGGCGAGGTGGCGAGGCCGTCGAGATGCACCAGGCAGCCCTGCGACTGGCCACCCGGATCTCGCACCCGTACGAGCAGGGGCGTGCCCTGGCCGGCCTCGCCGACTGCTTCGCCCGCGCCGACCCGGCCGAGGCCCGCAGGCACTGGGAGCGGGCGTTGGCGATCTTCCGGCGGATGGGGGTGCCGGAGCGTTTCGAGGCCGAACGCCGTCTTGCCGTGCTGGCTTCCACAACTGTGGTCTCGGGGCTCTGACCAGGTCTAACGTCTCTTATCGATTTCTTATCGCCGGGCCCGGTAACTTCGTGGCCGTATCGGCGAACGGGGGAGGTTCTGCTCCTGGGCAGAACCGGGTCGCCGACACGCACCCGCTGCCAGGTCCCCCCAGCGACCTCGGCGGCGGGTCGGTCAGGAAGGGGCGGCGTCGGGCCGTCGCACCGTCAGCACCCGGTGTGATCGTCGGTGTGACGTCGCTCCTTCCGGCCACCGTCGCACCGCACCGATAGGCTCACGACCGTGACCGAACCCGCGCAGCTCAGCCACGTCGATCGCGCCGGCGCAGCCCGCATGGTCGATGTCTCCGCCAAGGCGGTGACGGGCCGGTTGGCCGTCGCGGCCGGCCGTCTGCGGACGACACCCGAGGTCATCGATCTGTTGCATCGCGACGGTCTGCCCAAGGGTGACGCGCTCGCCGTCGGACGGCTGGCCGGGATCATGGGGGCCAAGCGCACTCCGGATCTGATCCCGCTGTGCCACCCGATCGCCCTGCACGGCGTCACCGTCGACCTGCGGCTGACCACCGACACTGTGGAGATCACGGCCACTGCCCGCACGGCAGACCGGACGGGGGTGGAGATGGAGGCCCTGACGGCCGTGGCCGTCGCCGGTCTCGCCCTGGTCGACATGGTCAAGGCGGTTGACCCGGCGGCCTCGGTGGAGGCGGTCCGGGTGCTGCGCAAGGAGGGCGGCAAGACCGGCGAGTGGGTTCGTCCGGAGGACCGACAGTGATCCGGGCCCGGGTGATCGTCGCTTCCAATCGGGCAGCGGCCGGTGTCTACGCCGACACCAGCGGTCCGCTGCTCGTCGCCGGGCTGCGCGAGCTGGGCTGCCAGGTCGACGATCCGGTGGTGGTGCCCGACGGTGAGCCGGTCGGCGAGGCCCTGCGGGCCGCCCGCGCCGACGGTGTCGACGTGGTGGTGACCAGTGGTGGCACCGGAGTGACCCCGTCGGACCGGACGCCGGACGTGACCCGGGGCCTGCTGGATTACGAGGTGCCCGGCATCGCCGAGGCGATCCGCGCGCACAGCCGTGACCGGGTGCCGACGTCGGTGCTGTCCCGGGGCCTGGCCGGGGTCTCCGGTCGGATGCTGGTGGTCAACTTGCCCGGCTCGACCGGTGGCGCCCGGGACGGCCTGGCCGTTCTCGGGCCGATCCTCGGGCACACCGTCGACCAGCTTCGCGGCGGGGATCACTGAACCGCTTGGGCCACCGGGTGCACGCCAGGCCCGGACGGGTGTCGGTCCGTGCCGATAGGCTCGGTCGGTGAGCACGGAAACCGCACCCAACGCGGATCGGGTCAGCGCACCCCCGCCTGCCGGGTGGGAGGAAGCGCGTTCGCGGGTCTACGCGGTCGGCCTGGCCGCCGCGTTGCCCACCGTCGCCCGACCACTCGTCGACACCGACGGGTCGACCCTGGCCGAGCCGTTGACCACCCGCACCGACCTGCCGGCGTTCCCGACCTCCAGCGTGGATGGCTGGGCGGTGCGTGGCAGTGGTCCGTGGCGCGTCATCGGGCGGGTCCTGGCCGGCAGCACCCCCGCGCCGCTCACCGAGGACGACACGACCGTCGAGATCGCGACCGGTGCGATGGTGCCCGAGGGGGCCACCGCGGTGCTGCGCGTGGAAGAGTCGAAAAATGCTGACGGCCTGGTCAGCGGCGTCCCCCGGAGCACGCCCGAGTGGCGCAAACCCGGCGAGGAGGCGTACGCCGATGAGGTGTTGCTGCCAGCCGGCACGCCGGTCGATCCGGCGGTGATCGGCCTGGCGGCCACCTGCGGGCACGACACGTTGCGGGTTCGACGGGCGCCGCGTGCCGCGCTGCTGGTCTTCGGCGACGAGCTGCTGACAGCGGGCCCGCCCGCGGCCGGTCGGGTCCGCGACGCGCTGGGCCCCTCGGTGCCGGCATGGCTGCGGCGTTACGGCTGCCAGGTCCGCCCGTCCGACGTGGTCGGCCCGGTGGCCGACACGCTGCCCGCGCACGTGGCGGCGCTGCGCTCGGCGCTGACGAACGCCGATCTGGTCTGCACCACCGGCGGCACGATGAACGGTCCGGTCGACCACCTGCACCCGACCCTGGAGGCGCTCGGCGCCGACTACGTGGTCAACACGGTGGCGGTCCGCCCCGGCTTCCCGATGCTGCTGGCCCGGCTGACCGGCCCCGACGGGCGTGCCCGGTTCGTGGCCGGGCTGCCGGGCAACCCGCAGTCCGCGATCGTCGCGCTGGTGTCGCTGGTCGCCCCGCTGCTCGCCGGCCTCCAGGGCCGGTCGATGCCGGTGTTGCCGCAGGCCACGTTGGCCGAGGCGGTGCCCGGCCGCGGTGACCACACCCACCTGGCTCTGGTCCGACTGGACCGGGCCGCCGGGGTGGCGTCCCCGGTCCGCCACGTCGGCTCGGCGATGCTGCGGGGCGTGGCCGGCGCTGACGGGTTCGCCGTCATCCGCCCCGGCACCAGCGGCGCGCCGGGCGACCGGGTGCCTATCGTGCCACTGCCGTTGTTTCCCGGGGAGCGTGCGTCGTGACCGCACCAGCTGTCACCTTCGGCGAGGTCACCGACCGGCCACTCGACCTGGCCGCACACGAGGCCGCGGTCGCCGACCGGCGGGCCGGCGCGGTGGTGTCCTTCCAGGGCGTGGTCCGCGACCACGACCACGGCCGCCAGGTCACCAGCCTGGAGTACGAGGGGCACCCGAGCGCCGAGCAGGTGCTGCGCGAGGTGGCCGCCGAGATCGCCGCGGAGCCCGACGTCTACGCGGTGGCGGTCTCGCACCGGGTCGGCCCCCTGGCGATCGGTGACGTGGCGCTGGTCGCCGCGGTGAGCACCGCGCACCGGGCGGCGGCCTTCGCGGCCTGCGCCCGACTGGTCGACGAGGTCAAGGCGCGACTGCCGATCTGGAAGCGGCAGGTCTTCACCGACGGCACCGAGGAATGGGTCAACTGCCCCTGACGGGTCACCTGCCCCACCCGTCAGCGGTGACCGTTGACCGCCACGGCCCTGGACAGCCGGTCGCCGTAGAACGCGGGCTCCGCACCCGGTCGCCAGGGCAGCGCGGCGACCAGCACGATCAGGGCGAGCGCGAGCGAGTTCTCCATCAGCGCGCCGAACAGACCGTCCTGGTAGTGCGACATCTCCGGCAGTTGGTGTTCGTACGGCCAGATCGGCGAGATCAGGAAGAGCAGGTAGAGCCCGATCGCGGCGACGCCGTGGCGCAGCCCGGTCAGCGTCGGGTACCAGATCGGCGGGCGGAGCCCGTTGACCCCGGGGAGCCCGCCGAAGACCGGCCCCTGACCGGTGCGCTGCGGTGTCCCCCGGCTCGCCTCGCGGCGACGCACAGCGGCGTCGGCCAGCACGATGATCGCCGGGATCACCCAGACCAGGTGGTGCGTCCAGGAGATCGGGCTGATCACGTTCGCGGTGAGACCGACCAGCGTGAAGGCGGTCAGCTCGTCACCGTCGGCGCGGGAACTCGCGGCCCGGGACAGGCCCAGCGCCAGGACCAGCACCGAGAAGGCGAGCCACAACAGCCCCGGGGTCTCGATCGAGTCGTACAGCCGGGCGAGCAGACCGGCGAGGGACTGGTTGGGCGTCATGTCCGCCGCGCCGACCCGTTCGGTCTGCCACAGCACGCTGCCGAAGTAGGTCCGTGACTCGTCGCCGACGATCGCGAAGGTCCCCAGCGTCACGCCGATCGTGGTGCCGATGGCGGTGGCCGCCACCCGCCACTGACGGGTGATCAGCAGGTAGGCGATGAACAGCGCCGGGGTGAGCTTGACAGCCGTGGCGAGGCCGATCCCGGCCCCGGCCCAGGCCCCGCCGTAGACGAAGCGCAGCAGCGGGCCGTCGGTGGCGGCGTAGTGGGTGCCCCGGCGGGACCGCCAGCGAAGGCCGATCAGGTCAGCCATGATCAGGGCGAACAGCAGGATGTTGACCTGGCCGTACCCGAGCGTCTCCCGGCCCGGCTCGATGGCGACCGCGAGCGGCACCGCCACGGCCACCGTGAACCACAGTGGCCACCCCAGCCGGTCCACGATGGGTCGGAGCAGCCCGGCCAGCACCAGCGCCAACGCGGCGATGCTGGCGGCGGCGTTGACCAGGCCGGCCGCGTCGATCGGCAGCTGCGCCATCGGCAACATGACCAGCCCGGCGAAGGGTGGGTAGGTGAACCCGAGCGTGGTTTCGGGCGCGATGAACTCGTAGAGCTCGTGACCGCTCGCCCACCACACCACGGCACCGTGGTAGATCTTCATGTCGAAGAAGTTGTACGGTCGCCCGAAAGCGCCGATGGCGAGCCATGCGGCATAGGCGACGGCGGCCACGATGGCACCCCGTACGACGTTCCTACGATCGATCCCGCGCGTCACGCGGTCGATCCCGCGCGTCACCCGTTGGATTGGGGCGAGGCGGTCCGCCCGTCTACCGACATCCGTCGGCATGGCGTGGCCACCCCCGTACCAAGGTTGTCCTATCCGTCCAGGTCCTGCACGGAGCCTAGAACGGCGCCTCACGTCAGTGCCTCCCGCGTTATGCGACCGTGTCCGATCCCACACATGTTTTTGACATTTCCACCGCGTTAACGCCTACCGGGTGGTTCAGGTAATTCGTGCCCTTAGCGGGGGGTGGGGGTGAGACCGAGACGGATCGACGCAGGTCAGCCGGGGAGCCGACGTGCGGTGGAGGCGGAGCGGACGGCGATTCGGGCCTCGCGTCGGGCGGTCCGGACGGCGCGTTGCACGGAACGTCGCGAGTGGCCGATGCGATGGCCCGTCCGCCACCGCAGCCCCGGCTTGCCGCCGGTGTCCGCCGCGGCGAGCAGCAGACCGCCGAGGAGCCCGATGTTCTTCAGGACGTGGATCTGGTTGTTGTTCTTGGCGATCGGGTCGTCGTTCTTCCAGAAGGGATGCCCGGCGACGGTCACCGGCACCAGCGTGCCGGCGAGGACCAGCGCCGCGGGTCGGCTGAACCGGCCGGTGGCCAGCATCAACCCGGCGCTGACCTGCACGGCGGCGTTGAGTCGGATCAACGTCTCGGTCTCGGTGGGGAAGCTCGGGTGCGCCTTCTTCAGCATCGGTGCGACCTTGTCGGTCACGGGTTTGGCGGCGGCCGACAGCCGGCCGGGAGCGCGGAAGTTGCGATACCCGCTGACCACGAAGATGCCGCTCAGCATGGCGCGGGCGAGGGAGCGTACGGGCGTCATGGATCAGTCATACCCCGTCGCGGCGTTTGCTACCCGGGCAACCGCAGGATCGGATTGGTGTTCGTGCACGTACGCCACGCCGAATCGAGCGACAGTCACGGATGGACGGGCACCGACGGGTAACGTCGCGCGGGTGACCACGCTGCGGCTACGCCCCGAGGACCCGGCCGACGCCGGCTCGGTGCGCCGCGTGCTGGCCGCGGCCTTCGCCCGCCCGGACGTGACGACGCCGCCGGAGGTCAGCCTGGTGGACGAGCTGCGCGACACCCACGCCTGGTTGCCGGAGCTGGCCATGGTCGCCGAGTACGGCGGTGAGGTGGTCGGTTACGCGCTGCTCACCCGGGTGCGTCTGCGGCCGGAGCGAGGCGCCGACGTGCCCGTGCTGGCGCTCGGCCCGGTGGCGGTCGCGCCGCACCGGCAACGTGTCGGGCACGGCACAGCGGTCGTGCAGGCCGCACTGGACGCGTCCACCGAGTTGGGTGAGCGACTCGTCGTCGTCCTCGGCGCGCCGGCCTTCTACCGGCGGTTCGGGTTCGGCCCGGCGAGTGAGCTGGGCCTGACCGGTCCGTGGGCGGGCCTCGGTGAGCCGTGGCAGGCGTTGGTGCTGCCGCCGTCCACCAGCGAGGAAGGCCCTCCGCCGCGCGGCGAGGTGCTCTTTCCGGCGCCCTGGTCGAAGGTCTGACCGGGCCGGCGCGGTGGGTGGTGGTCAGGCCGGCTGCGTCCGCAGGTACCGGCCGAAGTGCGGGACCGTGAAGGCGACGGTGCCCCGCTCACCTGAGTAGATCAACCCCTTCTTGATCAGCGCATCGCGGGCCGGGGAGAGGCTGGCCGGCTTGCGGCCGAGGGCTCGGGCGATCTCCGCGGTGGGCACCGCGGCGTCCATGTCGTCGCGGACCACCGCGCCGGGCTCGCCCTCCACCGCGGACAACGTGGCCATCGCCCGCATGTACTCACGTTCGGCGGGAGTGGCCCGTTCGAACCGGGACCCGAAGAACCCGACCGCCAGCTCAGCTTCCGCCTCGGGTGCGGCGACCCGCACGTCGGCGGCGGTGATCGGCGAGCGCGGCGCGTTGTCCCAGGTCGCCTTGCCGTACGCCTGGACGAAGTAGGGGTAGCCGCCGGACTTCTCGTAGAGCAGGTCGAGGGCCTTCTGCTCGTACTCGACCTCCTCGCGCTCGGCGGGCGCGCAGAGCGCCTGGTCGGCGGCGATCCGGTCGAGCCGGTCGATGCGCTGGTAGCGGAACAACCGTTCGGAGTACGACTTGGCGGCGCTGAGCACTGCCGGCAGGTGCGGAAGGCCGGCACCGACGACGATCAGCGGTGCGCCGAGCTGGGACAGCTCGTGGCAGGCGGCGCAGAGAGCCGACACGTCCTCCGGGCCGAGATCCTGCATCTCGTCGATGAAGATGGCGATACCGGTGCCCACGTCGCTGGCCACCGCCGCAGCGTCGCTGAACAGCTCGACCAGGTCGATCTCGATGTCGCCGGAGTCGGCCCGACCGCTGGCGGCCGGCACGTCGATGCCGGGCTGCCACCGGTCGCGCAGCTTGGTGGCGGCGCCGGCCCGGCCGGTCGGGGTGGACCGCTGGGCGAACGCCTTGAGGACGCCGAGGAACGCGTCGATCCGGTCCGGTGCGCGGTGGCGGGGGGCCAACTCGCGCACCGCCATGTGCAGCGCGGCGGCGACCGGTCGGCGCAATGACTGGTCCGGTCGAGCTTCGATCTTGCCGCTGCCCCAGAGCCGGTTGATCGCCTGGGACCGGAGGGTGTTGAGCAGGACCGTCTTGCCGACGCCGCGTAGCCCGGTGAGCATCAGGCTGCGCTCGGGTCGGCCGCGGGCGATGCGCTCCAGCACGATGTCGAAGACGTCCAGCTCCCGCCCCCGCCCGGCGAGTTCGGGCGGGCGCTGGCCGGCGCCCGGCGCGTACGGGTTGCGGACCGGATCCACGCATCGCAGATTATCGGGCCATCTAGCTGCGGGGCTAGACATGGATAGATGCGGCTACCGGCGTGTCGGAACCGTCGACAACAAACTAGGGCTGTCTAGCGTGGACGCTAGACAGCCCTAGTTTTGCCAATCGGCGGACCGGCCGCCCAGCTCGGAGCTACCGCTTCTTCAGACAGAGCACGTAGTCGAACAGGTCGACCGAGTTGTCGTGCACGTAGTTCGCTGTCGCCTGAGGCGCGAGCACCTCACACCGGTCGCCGTCGGTGGTCGCCGGAATGCGCAGCAGCACCTGATACGTGTTCGGGCCGCACGGCACCTTGCGGAGCTCCGCGTCGTCCTCGCTGCCGTCGTTCACCACGCAGTCGCCCCGCGCGAACTCCTCGTCCGGAGACGGCGCGGCTGACGGCGGCGCGTCGCTGGGCAGGGCGGGTGGCACGACCGGAGCGCTCGTCGACGGGGTACGCGCCGCATCGCTGCCAGCGTCGGCCACCTTCCAGACCGCCCAACCGGCCAGGCCGAGGCACGGACAGAGCACCAGCAGCACCACCGCCGCGATGATGAGGGCGACGTTGCGGCCGGTCTTCGTCGGCGCGGCGGGCGGCATCCCGTAGCCGCCGGGCGGCTGCTGACCCCACGGGGCGGGTGGCTGACCCGGTATCGGACCGGCCGGCTGACCGGGCGTCGGGCCGGCCGGCGGGAATGGGCCCGGCGGAGGGTACGGCCCGGGCGGCGGGTAACCCGGGCCCGAGGTCGGCGGTGGCGCCCACATCGGAGTGGTCGGCGGCTCCGGATTGTCGGACTGCGGCCCCGGGTTGGTGGGCGGCGGCGCCCACATGGGTGCCGTCGGTGGCTCCGCGTCGGCCGGCGGCGGACCCCACTGCTGCCGGGTCGGGTCGTCGGAGGCCGGCGGGGTGCTCCACTGCTGCCGGGTCGGATCGTCGGAGGCCGGCGGGGTGCTCCACTGCGGCACGGTCGGGTCGACCGGTGGTGAGCTGTCAGGCCCGCTGGGCGGGCGCTGGTACGGGTCGTCCGGCTGATCGGAACCCGCAGGTCCGTAGGTCGTCATGTCATCCCCGGGGGTGGGTGGTCTCAGCGTTGCTTGAGGCAGAGGACGAAGTCGAGAGTGTCCAGCTCACTGTCGAAGAAATACCAGTTGGTGTAACCCTTCACCTTGTCGCACTTGGTCTCGGCGTCCCGCTCGCCGCTGGTCGGGCCGTCGATCCGGCTCAGCACCTCGTACGACTTGGCGGTGCAACCGCTGATCAGCAGCTTGGGTTTGCCGCCGGCGGCGCCGTCGTTGCGGACGCACTGGCCGACCTTGGCGAACCGGGGATCGGCCGACGACTCCGGCGCCGCCGCGCTCGGCGCGGGCTCGACCGCGTCCGCGCTGGGCTCACCGGCAACCGCCGCCGGACTGCTCGGCGCCGCCGCCGGCGCCGGGTCGCTCTGCCCATCGCGGAACCAGAACACACCGGCGACGGCCAGCACCACGAGGACGACGGCCAGCACCGCGATCAGCGGCCCCCGGCCGCGCCGGCCCGGTGCCGGATCCTCGCCGTACGGGTCGTCGGGCCGGTACGGCGGCTGCTCGCCGTAGGTCGGTGTCGGCTGGTACGAGCCGCCGTAGGGCGCGCCGGGCGCTGCACCGTACTGCGTTCCCGGACCGCCTCCGTAGGTCGGCTCGCCGTATGACCCGGGCCCCTGCGGGCCGGGCGGATACGACGAGACCGCCGGCGGGTAGGACTCGGGCGTCGGTGGGTACGACTCGGGCCTGGGCGGGTACTGCCGCTGCACCGGATGACCTGGTGTCTCATCGGGTCGCTGGCCACGCCACGGCCCCGGGTGGCCGCCTCCCGGTTGTCCGTAGTTCGTCATGCCGCCCTCCTGCACGAGTGGTGAGAGGCCGGCCACCAAAGCGCGACGCGGACTCCGAGGTCACCGTAGCGTGGTCCACTGATGAGCTCACCTCCACCGAGCGCCACGGCCCTCGCCGGCCGTCGCGTCAGCACCACACCGGCACTGATCTGGACCGCGTTGATCGTGGTCTACCTGCTCTGGGGGTCGACCTATCTGGCCATCCGGATCACCGTGGAGACGCTGCCCCCGCTGCTGTCGGCCGCCCTCCGGTTCGCGGTGGCCGGCCTGATCCTGGCGGTGGTGCTGCGGTTGCGCCGGGGCCCCGGCGCGCTGCGGGTGGACCGACGGCAACTCGGCTCCGTCGCGTTGGTCGGGGTGCTCCTGCTCGCCGGTGGCAACGGCCTGGTGGTGCTCGCCGAATCGGGGCCGCCCGGCGTCGCGGTGCCGTCCGGGATCGCCGCGCTGCTGGTGGCCACGGTGCCGCTGCTGGTGGTGCTGTTGCGCTCGGCCACCGGGGACCGGCCGCCGCTCTGGACGTTCGCCGGGGTCACTGTGGGCTTCGTCGGCCTGATCCTGTTGGTGCTGCCCGGCGGTGGTTCGGGCGCGGTGCCGCTGGTCGGGGCGTTGACTGTGGTGGCGGCGACCGCCTCCTGGTCGGTCGGGTCGTTCCTGTCCGGACGGATCCGGATGCCCACCGACCCCTTCGTGGCCACCGTGTACGAGATGGTGGCTGGCTCGCTGGTGCTGGCGGTCGTCGCCGCCGGTCGGGGCGAACTGGCCGACTTCCACCCGGCGGCGGTCAGCACCCGGTCCTGGTTGGCGCTGGGCTACCTCATGGTGGCTGGTTCACTGGTGGCCTTCACCGCGTACGTCTGGCTGCTGCACAACGCGCCGATCTCGCTGGTGTCGACGTACGCCTACGTGAACCCGGCGGTCGCGGTGGTGCTCGGCGCGCTGCTGGTGGCCGAGCCGGTCACCCCGCAGGTGCTGCTCGGCGGTGCCGTCATCGTGGCCGGGGTCGCGGTGGTGGTGGTCACCGAACGGCCGCGTCGGTCCGGCACGGGATCACGATCGGGGGTCACGCCGGTGCGCGAGCGTCGGTAACGTCCGGGCCATGTCGGCCGCCGCGCTGGTGTCGATCGCTCTGCTCGGCACATTGGTCGGCCTCGTCGTACCCCTGATGTCGCGGCGCTTCGCCACGGCGGACGCCGGGTCGTGGGCGTTTGCACCGCCGCAGCCGTTCCGGCGGCCCTGGGTCGCGCCGATGGTGGCGGCCAGCGTCTTCGTCGGCCTTGCCGGCGCGGCTGCCGACGACCCGGCGTTACCGGTCTTCCTCGCGGTCGGGGCGGTCGGTCTGGTGCTCGCGCGGGTCGACCTGGCCTGCCTGCGGCTGCCCGACCCGCTGGTCCTCGTTGCCGGGTTGCTGGCCCTCGGGGGTCTGACAGTTGCGGCGGTGCTGTCCGACGCTCCCGGCCGGCTGCTCGGCGTGCTGGGCGGCGCGGCGGTCGCGGGGACGGCGCACGTGCTGCTGGCAGTGCTGCCCGGGTCCCGACTGGGTTTCGGCGACGTGAAACTCGCCACCGTCCTCGGCCTGCCGCTCGGCTGGCTGGGGCGGGACGCCCTGCTGGCCGGGATTCTGCTGCCGCACGTCCTGCAGGGCGTCCTGGTCCTCGGCCTGCTGGCCGCCCGAAAGGTGCACCGGGACACCGCGCTACCCCTCGGCCCAGCCCTGCTGACCGGCGCCTGGCTCGCCGCTCTCCTCACCTGACCCCCACCCCGCGCCGCAAGCCCCGCGCCGCAAGCCCCGCGCCGCAAGCCCCGCGCCGCAAGCCCCGCGCCGCAAGCCCCGCGCCGCAAGCCCTGCGCCGCAAGCCCTCGTCGATCTTGCGGTTTCGGTGCCGGCACAAGGTGCATCTCCACGCAGAAGGGCAACAGAAAGCGCAAGATCGGCGCAGCTAAGGGGCGGGGTCTGGGGGGAGGAGGGGGCGGGGGTTAGATCAGGCGGAGTTGGCGGTCCTTTGGGCGGCGGGGTTCCTCTTCGCCGAAGCGTTCGAAGAGGCCCGGGTCGATGCTGGAGAGGAACGGCGAGGGGGCGCAGTCGCGCTCCGCGCCGTGGCGGATGCGGCGGGCCGCGTGACTGACGTACAGCCGGTCCTGGGCCCGGGTCAGGCCGACGAAGAAGAGCCGGCGCTCCTCGGCGACGGCGTCGTCGTCCGGTGTCGAGCCCGGCCAGCGCAGCGGCAGCAGCCCGTCCTCGACGCCGACCAGGAAGACCACCGGGAACTCCAGGCCCTTCGCGGCGTGCAGGGTGAGCAGCGTGACCGCCTCGGCGCGCGGGTCCAGCGCGTCCACCTCCGCGCCGGTCGCCAACTGCGACAGGAAGGTCTCCAGGTCGTCGCCGCAGCGCCGGGCCAACGGGGTCAGCAGGTCCACCGCCGAGCGGACGTCCTCGGGGCGGACGGTGCTGCCCGCGCCGTCCAGGGTGGGCACGGCGAACCGCTCCGCGACCACCTGACCGGCCAGCCGCACCCGGGCGGCCAGCGAGCCGGCCAGACCGTCGGCGTGCCGTAGCTCCCGGGCGATGGCGGCAACCCCGGGCCGATCCCGCAGCCGGTCGTGGGAACGCTTCTGCACGGGGATGTTGGCCCGGGTCAGGGCGTCCACGATCGGGGCGGCCTGCGCGTCGGTGCGGTACAGCACGGCGATGTCGGAGAACGACAGCGAGGTGGACCGGCCGTCGATGCGACCCGAGTCCAGCGAGCGGTGCGACAGCCCGCCGACCAGGTCGTCGACGGTACGCACCACGAAGTCGGCCTCCTCGACCACGGACGCCGCCGGGTAGCGCCCGACCAGCGGGGCCTCCGGGTCGAGCCGGGCCGGGTCCAGTCGTCGACCCCGCACCAGCGAGGACGGCGCGATGGCCTGCACCGCGGCGGCCAGGATCGGCGCCGACGAGCGGTAGTTGCGGTTGAGCCGCACCAGTCGGGCGTCGGTGAAGTCCTCGGAGAAGCGCAGGAAGTAGCCGACGTCGGCACCCCGGAACGAGTAGATCGCCTGGTCCGGGTCGCCGATCGCGCAGAGGTTGCCGTCGGTGGGGCTGAGCAGCCGCAGCAGCTCGTACTGCACCTCGTCGACGTCCTGGTACTCGTCGACGAAGATCCACCGCCAGCGGTCCCGGTACCGCTCGACCAGCTTCCGGTCGGCCCGCAGCAACTCCACCGGCAGGGTCACCAGCTCGTCCAGGTCCACCAGGTCGTGCTTACGCAGCAGGGACGTGTAGGTGGCGCTGTCGTCGCCGGCCTCGGTGCGGGCCGCCGCCCGCTCGGCGTCGTCGGCGATCCGGAAGTCGGCCGGCAGGCCCGCAGCGGCGGTGTTCTCCCGCAGGATCAGCAGCCCCAGCGCGTGGAACGTGCCCACTGTGACGTCCTCGGCGACCGGGCCGAGCAGGCCGTCGAGGCGGTGCCGCAACTCCTCGGCGGCCCGGCGGGTGAACGTGATCGCGAGGCAGTGCTCGGGGAAGACGTTCAGCTCCGCGCAGAGGTACGCGATCCGGTGGGTCAGTGTCCTGGTCTTGCCGGTGCCCGGACCGGCCACGATGAGCAGCGGGCCACCAGGTGCCGACGCGGCCACCCGCTGCATGGCGTCCAGCCGGTCCAGCAGGCCGGTACCGACCTCCTCCATGCCGGCGAGCATCGGCTCGAACGGTTCGTGCGGAGACGGCGGCGACGCGATCGGCGGCGCGGGCGTCGGGGCCGGCTTCCGCTTCGGCTCCGACTTCGCCGCCGCCGGGCGCTTTGCCGCGACCCGGGGCGCCGGCTCCGTGGGCCGTCGCTGCGCCGGCACCGGTACGTCGAACAGGGTCTCCTGCGCGCCCAGCTCGGCCGGGTCGAAGAGCGTGATCACGCCGTACTCGCCGTCGTAGCCGGGCACCCGCCGGACGTCGCCGCGCCGCAGCCGCCCGATGCCCTCCGCGAGCAGTTCACCGCCGGCCTGCTCGATGTCGGCCAACGGCGTCGTGGTCAGGATCTCCAGCTCGGGGCCGAGTGCGGCGAGCAACTCGTTGAACCGCCCCTCGACCTTCTTCGACCGGGCACCCACCTTGTTGATCTCGCCGAGGATCTCGGCCAGCGGCACCAGGTGAGTGACGTCCCTGGCGTGTGCCGGCCGGTGCCCGGCCGGACGGTCGGCCAGCTCCTCGACCCGGCTGAGGACACCCACGGTGAGCGGTTTGCCGCACTCGGGGCAGCGGCCGCCGGCGGCCCGGGTGCGCTCCGGAGACCAGTTCACCCCACACAGCCGGTGCCCGTCCGCGTGGTACTTGCCCTCCTCCGGGAAGAACTCGACAGTGCCGGCCAGGCCGTCACCGGTACGCAGCGCCTCCCGAACGGCGAAGTAGTCCCGTTCCGCGGTCAGCACTGTCGCCTCGCGGCCGAGAGCCGGTGGCGAGTGCGCGTCCGAGTTGGACACCAACTGGTAGCCGTCCAGGCTGCCGACGCGCCAGTTCATCGCGGGGTCGGAGGAGAGCCCGGTCTCCACGGCGAAGATGTGTTCGGCCAGGTCGGCGTAGCAGTCCGCGATCGCGTCGAAGCCGGACTTCGAGCCCAACGCGGAGAACCAGGGGGTCCAGATGTGCGCCGGCACCAGGTAACCGTCGGGGCTGGCCTCCAGGGTGATCTCCAGCAGGTCGCGGGAGTCCAGTCCGAGGATCGGCCGGCCGTCGGAGCCGAGGTTGCCGATCCGGCCGAGGGCGGTGTTGAACCGGGCCACCGCGTCCAGATCCGGCAGGTAGATCAGGTGGTGCACCTTGCGGGTCCGGTCGTCCCGCTTGTAGATGGTGGAGATCTCCACGCTCAGCATGAACCGGACCGGGTCCGCCTCCGCCGTCGAGGCGAGTCGCGGTGGCAGTCGGCGGGCGATGTCCCGTTCCGCTTCCGGGTCGAGTCGGTAGAGCCCCGGCTCGGCCGGGCGCAGCGTCTCCCGCAGGTGGTCGTACCAGGCGGGGTGGGTGAAGTCGCCGGTGCCGAGCAGGCCGATGCCCTTACGCCGGGCCCACCACGCGAGGTTCGGCGTGGTGAGATCACGGCTGCACGCGCGCGAGTACTTCGAGTGGATGTGCAGGTCCGCGACGAATGGCGGTAGGCCACCGGGGGGTACGGCGCTGAACGGGGGCACGCCGCATCCTGTCACGCCCGCCGCGCCGGCCACCCGCCGCCACGCGCGGACGTGACCTCCGCTATGCCGAGCGCAGCTCGACCAGACTGATTTGCGGCTCCGCGCCGACCCGGACCGGCGGACCCCAGAAACCGGCGCCGTTGGTCACGTAGACCTTGGTGCCGTCCACCTCACCGAGCCCGCTGACCACCGGCTGCTCCAGCCGGACGGCCAGGTTGAACGGCACCATCTGCCCGCCGTGGGTGTGCCCGGACAACTGAAGATCGACGCCGTACCTGGCTGCCTCCATCGCAGCCGCAGGCTGGTGCGCGAGCAGGATCACGGGCCGGCTCGGGTCGCGGTCACCGAGGGCGGCGGCGAAGTCCGGACCGGCGGCGAGACCGGTGCCCGCCCCGGTGAGGTCGTTCACACCAGCCAGGTCGAGCACCCCACCCCGGGCCTGGATCTCCTGCCGCTTGTTCTGCAGCACCCGCAGACCGAGGCGGTCGACCTCCTGGACCCACTCCTCGACGCCGGAGTAGTACTCGTGGTTACCGGTGACGAAGAAGCTGCCGTAGCGGGAGCGCAGGTCGCGCAGCGGCGCGGCGGCCGAGCCGAGTTCGGCGACGGAGCCGTCCACCAGGTCACCGACGACGGCGACGATGTCCGCGTCGAGCCGGTTGATCGCGGCGACGATCCGCTCGGTGTGTGCCCGGCCGCGCAGCGGGCCGAGGTGGATGTCGGAGACGGTGGCGATGCGCAGACCGTCCATGCTGCGGGGGAGCTTGGCGAGCGGGATCCGCACCCGGTCCAGCTGCGGCGGGCCGAGGGCGGTGCGGACGCCGTACCCCGTGATGCCGGTGGCGGTGAGGCCGGCGAAGATGGCCGCCCCACGGGCCAGCAGCAACCGACGGGACGGGTCGTGGTCCGGTGCCGCGACAGCGCCGGCGGCCGGCGGGTCGGTCGGCCCGGCGGCACCGACCAGTACCGGTTCGGGCGCGGCGGTGGTCGGCTCCGCGGCAACCACCCGGCGGCGCAGCACCAGCCGGGCGACGAGCATCGGCACTTCCAGCACGACAAGCACGACAAGCAGGTAGAACATCAGCGCGAGCCACAGGTAGCCCGGCCAGGCGAGCCAGTAGAGCCCGGCCTGCGTCCCGGCGAGGGTGACCGGCACCAGCACGGCCAGCACCACGGCGGTGATCGCGCCGACCCGTCGCCAGCGACCCGGTGTGGTGGTGTCCCGAACCAGCCGCTTCCACAGGTAGAGGTGGATGAGACCGGTGACCAGCGCCAGGACAGCCACGAACCCCAGAACCGCCATCATGTGTGCGCGCCTCCCTCAGCCGCCCGCGAACGGGGGCAGGACATCGATCGTGGCCCCGGCCGGTAGGGGTGCCTGACGATCATGACAGGTGACGCCGTTCACGAGGAAACTCGCCACCCGCAGCACCCCGGCGAGACGGTCGCCGTGGCGCTGGGACAGCTCGGCCGTGAGGTCGTCGAGTGACCGCCCACCGGGGACGGCCTCCTCGGCGCGGCCGGCGGCGGCGCGGGCGCCAGCGAAGTAGCGGACGGTCAGCGGTGTCCCCGGCATGCTCAGCCCCCGATCGCGGACATCGGTCGGGTCGGTTGGAGGAAGGCCGGGTCGTCGATGCCGTGCCCGGCGCGCTTGCCCCACATCGCGGTGCGCCAGCGTCGGGCCAGCTCGTCGTCGTCCGCGCCGGCCCGCAGCGCGGCGCGCAGATCCGACTCCTCGGTGGCGAAGAGGCAGGCGCGGACCTGACCGTCGGCGGTCAGCCGGGTGCGGTCGCAGTCCCCGCAGAAGGGGCGGGTGACGCTGGCGATCACACCGACCCGGGCGGGACCTCCGTCGACCAGCCAGGTCTCCGCCGGTGCCGCACCGCGCTCGGCCGGGTCGGGGCTGAGATCGAAGGCGGTACGCAGGGACGCCAGGATCTCCTCGGCGGTGACCATGGTGCCGCGGGCCCAACCGTGTTGGGCGTCCAGCGGCATCTGCTCGATGATCCGCAGCTGGTAGTCGTGATCGAGGGCGAAGCGGAGCAGCGCTGGCGCCTCGTCCTCGTTCACACCTCGCATCAGCACTGAGTTGATCTTCACGGGGCTGAGGCCGACTGCCGCCGCCCCGGCCAGCCCGGCCAGCACCGCGTCGAGGCGGGGACGGCGGGTGAGCGTGGTGAACCGGTCCGGGTCCAGGGTGTCCAGTGAGACGTTCACCCGGTCCAGGCCGGCCGCGCGCAACGCCGGGGCCAGCCGGTCCAGGCCGATGCCGTTGGTGGTCAGCGAGACCCGGGGGCGGGGCTGGAGGGCGGCGACGGCCGTCACGATGTCGACCAGCCCGGGTCGGATCAGCGGCTCACCGCCGGTGAACCGCACCTCGGTCACGCCGAGCAGCTCGACCGCCACCCGGACCAGCCGGACGATCTCCTCGTCGGTCAGCAGCTCGGGGCCGGCCAGCCAGGGCAGCCCTTCCGCCGGCATGCAGTAGGTGCAGCGCAGGTTGCACTTGTCGGTGAGGGACACGCGCAGGTCCCGGGCGACGCGGCCGTACCGGTCGACGAGGACGCCGTCGGACCCCGGGGCGGCGCTCACCTGTCGACCGTAGCGCGCTCGGCCCGGCCCAGGACGGCGCGGGCGGTCCGGACGACCGCATCTCGGTAACTGGCGCCGAAGAGCGCGGTGTGCACAAGCAGCAGATGCAGCTGATGTAGCGGCACGCGGTCCCGCCAACCGTCCGACAGCGGCCAACTCTCCTGGTAGGCGGCCAGCACCCGACCCAGGTGGGGGATGCCGCCGAAGAGGGCGAGCTGGGCGAGATCCGTTTCCCGGTGCCCACCGTGCGCCGCCGGGTCGACCAGCCAGGCCCGGTCGTCGGCCCCCCACAGCACGTTGCCCGGCCACAGGTCGCCGTGGATGCGCGCGGGCGGCTCGTCGCCGCCGAGCCCGTCGAGGCGACCGATCACCTGCTCGACCAGATCGGCGTCGGCCCCGCTGAGCGCACGGCCGTCGACCGAGCGTCGCAGGTAGGGGGCGAGGCGCCGCTCGACGAACCAGGTCGACCAGCGCCCCTCGGTGGGGGTGTTGTCCTGGGGAAGCGCGCCGATGAAACCGGGCCAGGCCGCACCGAAGGTGGTCGCGCCCGCCCGGTGCAACCCGGCCAATTCCCGGCCGAAGCGCTCCGCGGCCTCCGGCGTCGGCTCGCCGGGCTCCACCCAGTCGAGCGCCAGCAGCTCCGGCAACACCACGATCACCTCGGGTACGGCGACCGCGCCCGCCTCCCGCAGCCAGCGCAGGCCGGCGGCCTCGGCGGCGAAGAAGCCCTCCGGCACCGGTCGGTCGGCGTTCTCCGGCCAGGACTTGGCGAAGACGGAGTGGCCGTCGTCGAGGGTGAGCCGGGCGGCGGCGCAGATGTCTCCACCGGCGACCGGCGTCTCCCGGAGCCGCTGATGGGTCCGGAAGGTCGGGAGGTGCGCCGGATGCGCGCGCAGGTACGCCAGGTCCATCAGCGCACGGTAACCGCTCCTTACGACAGCCAGGTGTCGCCCGACGACATCGGCGCTCTTTCGGCACTCGTCGGTGTGGCATGAGCAGGGAAAACACGCTGCGTAACTGTGGATAAGCCGCGTGTCGTCCACAGGGGTGGCCGGGCCCGGTGCCCCCGCCGCAGGCTTCCGACATGACCTCGACCGAACGCCCCCAGTTGGCCGTCCGCTCACCCGCCGACCTGATCGCCGCCGTGCCGTACCTGCTGGGTTTCCACCCCGCCGACAGCGTGGTCGCGGTGGCGCTGCGCGGCCGGCAGATCATCTTCGCCGCCCGCGCCGACCTGCCCGAGCCGTC
Organism: Micromonospora parva; assembly: GCF_040649675.1. Classification (NCBI taxonomy): domain Bacteria; kingdom Bacillati; phylum Actinomycetota; class Actinomycetes; order Micromonosporales; family Micromonosporaceae; genus Micromonospora; species Micromonospora parva. The sequence continues at coordinate 27,594 of NZ_JBEZFX010000016.1, forward strand.
CACGGATCCCCTCGACCGGGCCCGACACCTGGCCGGGGTGATCCACCGGCAGGGCGCGGAGGCTGCCACAGTCGTGGGTTACGGCCCGCCCGACCGGGTCACCCCGAGCGTGGATGCCGTACGCGCCGCGCTGACCGGTGTCGGCCTGGAGGTGCTCGACGCGCTGCGGGTGACCGACGGCCGGTGGTGGTCCTACCTCTGCACCGAGGCCGAGTGCTGCCCACCCGAGGGTCGCCGCTACGACCCGGAGATCAACCAGGTGACGGCGTCGGCGGTCTTCGCCGGCCAGGTCGCTCTCCCGGACCGGGCCGCCCTCGTGGCGCAGGTGTCGCCGGTCGAAGGTCCGGCCCGGGACGCGTTGCGCGCGGCCGCCGTCGGGGCCGAGAAACGGCTCGTCGACCTGATCGAGGGCGCGCCCGCCAGCGATCTGCTCGGCGGTCGAGCGGTGCGCTCCGCCGGGGTGACGGCGGTTCGCGAGGCGCAACGCCGGCAGCGGCGCGGTGAACGGCTCGACGACGACGAGGTGGCCTGGCTGACGGTGCTGATGACCCACCTGCCGGTGCGCGACCACGCCTGGGAACGCACCGACGGTCGCGATCGGGACATCGCCCTGTGGACCGACGTGCTGCGCCGGGCCGAGCCGGAGCTGACCGCCGCGCCCGGTGCGTTGCTGGCGTTCGCTGCCTGGCGCGCCGGGCAGGGCGCGTTGGCGGCGGTCGCGCTCGAACGCACGCTCGGTCTGCACCCCGGCTACTCGCTCGCCCTGCTACTGGACGACCTGATCCGGCGCGGCGTGCCCCCGGCCGAGCTGGACGGCTGGCCGTCGGTCGGGATGCCCGGGGTCATCCGTCCCCGCAGACGGAGCCGACGTGGCCGCCGCTGACCGGTCCGATCACACGCGCGGTAATACCGCGGGTGCTACCAGAATTGATAGGCTGGCGGACATGACCGTCAAGCGCTCCGTGAGCCTCCCCGACGACGTCGCGGAGTGGCTGGATCGGCAGCCCAACGTCTCGGCCGCCATCACCGCGGCGGTACGGGCCCAGATGGAGGTCATGCACCTCGACGAGGTGCTGCGGCGCGCCGGCATCGAGGTGACCGAGGCGGGCCGGGCGCGGTGGCGGGAGCGGCTGGCGACGCCCATTCCGGCGGACGCCCTGGCCGAAGGACGCCGGATGTTGGGCCGCGCGGGATGAGCGATCAGATCGCTGCCGTCTTCGACGCGTCGGCGTTGACGGCCTACCTCGAGGGCAACCCATCGGTGGGGGAGCTGATGCTGGAGGTCGCCGACGAGGGTCGGCAGGTGGCCGTACCGGCGACGTGCCTGGCTGTCGCCTTCGCAAACGCGACCGACGAGATCGATGCCGCGCTGCTGGCCCTGATGATGACCGCCCCGATGATCCGCCTGCTGCCTCTCGACGCCGAGGACGTGCGAGACACCGGCACGTTGGCCCGCGCCGGGGACGGTGACATCTCGCTCGGCCATGCCGCCCGTGCGGCACTCACCCACGAGGCGCACTACGCGACGGCGCGACCCGAGGCCGCGGCGAAGGTGCTCCCCACCAACTGGAGCATCCTCCAGCTGGCCTGACGAGCGACAAGGCTGCGACGCGAACCCGAGTCGATCATGCGCAGGGCGGGCCCTGGCCGCTTTCCTCGGCACCGCCCTCCGTCGAAGGATGTACGCGTTGCTCCTGTCCACGGCCGACGCGGCCGGCTCACCACCGCCGGAGAATGATCTCGTGGCCGTTAACCGTGTCGGTACGACATGACCCCCGAGTTGCTGCTGTCGCTGGCCGGGCTGGCGTTGATCGACAGCACCAGCATCGGCACCCTCTTCATCCCGGTCTGGCTGCTGCTCGCACCCGGGACGATCAACGCGCGGCGGATCCTCGTCTACCTCGGCACCATCGCCGTCTTCTACTTCGCCGTGGGGCTGCTGCTCGCCCTGGGTGGCAGCCAGTTGGCCGACGTCCTCGGCGGGGCGATGGACAACCGGCCGGTGCTCTGGGCGCAGCTCGTTCTCGGGGTCGGGCTGTTCGCGCTCAGCTTCCGGTACGACGGCAAACGACGCCCACGCGGCGGCGGTGTGCTGCGGTGGCGGGACCGCGTCACAGCTGGCGACTCCTCGGTGCGCTGGCTGGTGGGGCTGGCGCTCCTCGCCGCGCTCGCGGAGGTGGCGACGATGCTGCCGTACCTCGGCGCGGTCGGCCTGCTGACCACCTCCGAGGTCGGTGCGGCGCAGATGGTGGGTCTGCTCGCTGCCTACTGCGTGGTCATGGTGTTGCCGGCGGTGCTGCTGCTCGGAGCGCGAATGGCGTGGCCGAGGCTGGTCGAGCCGGTGCTGGGCCGGCTCAACGCCTGGATCGCGCGCCACTCCGGCGGCATGCTCGGCTGGATCCTCGGCATCGCGGGCTTCCTGCTGGCCCGCGACGCCGTGATCCGGCTGGACCTGCTCGACCAGCTGGTGATCAGACTGTGATCCGTTCGGGGCGGGCGTAGACGTTCATCGTGTTGCCGCGCAGGAAGCCGACAAGTGTCATGCCCGCCTCCTCGGCCAACTCGGCGGCGAGGGTGCTCGGGGCGGACACCGCGGCCAGCAGCGGCAGCCCGGCCATCCACGCCTTCTGGGTCAGCTCGAAGCTGGCCCGCCCGGAGACCAGCAGCAGGTGCCCGGCGAGCGGCAGCCGGCGCTCCCGCACCGCCCAGCCGATCACCTTGTCCACGGCGTTGTGTCGGCCCACGTCCTCGCGCAGCACCACCAGTTCGCCGTCGGGGGTGAACAAGCCGGCCGCGTGCAGCCCGCCGGTCCGGTCGAAGCCGCGCTGGGCGGCACGCAACCGGTCGGGCAGGTCGGCGAGCAGCGTGGCCGGCACGCTGAGAGGGTCCGCCGAGACCAGGAAGAGCGACCGGGTGCGTACCGCGTCGATGCTGGCCTTGCCGCAGACCCCGCAGGAGCTGGTCGTGTAGAAGTTCCGGGACGGGTCGGTGGTCGGTTCCGGCACTCCGGGGGCGAGCACCACGTCCACCACGTTGTACGTGTTCGGTGTCTCCGCGCCGGCGCAGAGCTGCGCGGTCAGCACGTCGTCGGTCGACCGGATCAGCCCCTCCGTCAGCAGGAACCCGATGGCCAGGTCCAGGTCGTCGCCGGGGGTACGCATGGTGACGGCGAGCGGCCGCCGTCGGCCGGGGCCGGCCGCGCCGACCCGGATCTCCAGCGGCTCTTCCACGGCGAGGGTGTCCGGCCGGCGGACCGACCCGCGGCCGGCGCTCGCCGCGTCCAGGTCGATCCGGAGTACGCCCCTGCGATCAGTTGCCCGTCCCATCCCGCCATCCTCCCCCCACCTCACCCCGAACCACCCACCCCAACCCCACCCACCCCCACCCCGCTCGTTGATCATGAAGTTGTCCGCGCGTGTTGTCGGCGTGTCGAGCGACAACTCCATGATCACCAGGGTGAGGGGTTGGGCTGGCGCATCCGAGCGCCGGCACGGTTACCGTGGCCGGGTGGGGACGTACGCAGCAGTGGTGCTCGCGGGTGGGGCCGCCCGACGGATGGGCGGGGTCGACAAGCCCGCGCTTCCGGTCGGTGGTCGGCCGATGCGTGACCGCGTGCTGGCCGCCGTCGCCGACGCGACGCCGCGGGTGCTGGTCGGTGCGGCCCAGGGCGTGCCGGCGGGTGTGCGGGTCGTCCGGGAGGACCCGCCCGGCGGGGGCCCGGTCGCCGCGGCGGCGGCCGGCCTGGCGCTGCTGGATCCCGACATCGCCCTTGTCGCGCTGCTCGCCGGCGATCTGCCGCTGCTCACCCGGGCCGCGATCAGTGACCTGTTGAACCACTTCGACGGTGAGTCCGCACGCACCGGACCGGCCGGAGACCGCTCCGCGTCGGCACCGCCGCCCAGCGGCGGCGAGCGGGGACCGGACGGGGTGTGCTTCGTGGACGGGGACGGGCGGCGGCAGTCGCTCTGTGGTGTCTGGCGGGTCGCGGCGCTGCGGGCGGCGTTGGACCGGCTGGCCGTCGAGCGGGGCGGGAGCCTGTCCGGGGCGCCGGTCCGGGCGCTGCTGGCCGGTCTCGTGGTGCGGGAGGTGGCCTGGTCCGGCGAGGGGCCGCCGCCGTGGTTCGACTGCGACACTGACGAGGACGTACGCCGGGCGGAGGAGTGGGCGCGATGACGGTGATGGACGACTGGGTCACGGCGGTGTGCGCCGAGTTGGATCTGGACCCGGCCGCGGTGCCGGTGCCGGCGGTGCTCGATCTGGCCCGGGACGTCGCCCACCAGGTGCTGCGTCCCGGGGCGCCGGTGACCGCGTACCTCTTCGGGTTGGCGGTCGGCCGGGGTGCCGAGCCGGCGGACGCCGCGGCCCGGCTCAGCGCGCTGGCGGGCACCTGGCCGGTCGAGTTGGGTGCCGACCCCGCGGACCCGACGGCCCGCTGACCGCCGCTGTCCGATCCCGGTCCGGGCTGATTCGGCCTACCGGCGGCGTGGGTAGGGTGATCGTGACGGACGGAGGCGATCATGACGGCTGACCACCCCTCGGCCCCGCACGGTGAGCTGCCCGGCGCTTCGACCGAGCCGGCGGAATCGATCCTGCTCGACGAGCCCAGCACCACCGACCTGCGGGCGAAGGTGACCGAGGCGTGGCGGGAGTTCGCCCGCGCGCTCGCCGTGCGGCTGCGGGAACTTCCCGTCGGCGCGCACCTCGACGTGACCCTCGATCCCACGGCCTCCGGCACCGGTGACGCCGTCTACTCGATAAGCGTGGACGTGGACGCGGACCGGGTGTTGTCCGCCCGCGCGGTCGGCAACGCCACCCTGCCGGCGGGGTACCGACTGGACCGGGGCGCGGTGGCGGACATGGTCGCGCTCGGTTGGTCGCCGCCCGGGGTGGTCGCCGGCTCCGGCGGTTCCTTCGGGTTGAACGCCACGACGGGCGAGTCGACCCAGGTGGCCACGCTGCTCTCCCGCACGCTGCGGGACGTCTACGGTGCCCCGCACCCGGCCTTCCTCGTCTACCTGGTGCACGACGCCGAGGGCGAACCGCTGACGGTGGACCCGCTGGGCACCGCGCGTAGCGAGTTCGGCCCGGACGCCGATGTCGAGGCGGACCTGGAGGAGGCGTTGGCCGAGGCGGCTGCCGCTCAGGTCGAGCGGGACGACGTGCTCGACCTGGCCGACCGGGTCCGTACCGTGGTCTCCACGATGTTGAAGTCGGACACCGACCGGTTGCAGATCGACTCGGACGGCGACATCACCATCCGCGCCGGCTCGGCGATGGTCTTCGTGCGGGTGCGGGACAACCCGCCCCTGGTGGACGTGTTCTCCCCGGTGCTCACCGAGGTGGAGCCGACCGAGCGGCTCTACGTGAAGCTCTCCGAGCTGACGAACCGGATGCCGATCGGCCGCCTCTACTGCGCCGATGACACGGTCTGGGCGTCCATCCCGGTGTTCGGCCGCAACTTCCAGGCCACCCATCTGATGCTCGCGGTGCAGGTGATGACCGGTCTCGCCGACGAGTTGGACGACCGTCTGCACGGCGAGTTCGGCGGCAAGCGGTTCTTCGGTGAGGGTGACAAGCCGGTCCGGCGCGACGAGTCGGAGCACCGCACCGGCATGTACCTCTGAACCCGGTCAGTTCACGTCCAGCAGGGTCTTGCCGACTGTCGCGCGCGCCTCGATGGCGGCGTGCGCGTCCGCCGCGCGTTCCAGCGGGAAGCGCTGGCCGATGAGCGGCCGTAGCTGGCCGGCCGCCGCGCCCGCCAGCACCTGATCGGTGTACGCGCGCATCCGCGCGGGCGGCACGTCCGGCCGGACCAGCGTGACGTGCCGCGCCGTGGCGTCCTCCGCCGACACCGGGGACCACCCGCCGCTGGCCAGCCCGAAGCTGACCATCCGGCCACCCGGGTCCAGCAGCTCGAACGCCGTCCGGGCGATGGGGCCGCCGACGCCGTCGAACACCACGTCGACTCCGCCCACCGCGTCCCGGATCCGGTCGGCCCAGCCCGGCAGGCGGTAGTCGGCCGTCAGGTCGGCACCGAGGCCGGGCAGCAGGTCCACCTTGCGCGCGCCGCCGGCCACCCCGATCACCTGTGCGCCGGCGCGCGCCGCGAGCTGCACGAGCAGGCTGCCCACGCCGCCCGCCGCCGCCTCCACCAGCACCCGGTCGCCGGGGCGAACGCCGGCCGCCTCGACCAGCAGGGTGGCGGTCCGTCCGTCGGCCAGCAGGGCCACCGCGTCGTCCAGTGCCAGCCCGGCCGGCACCTCGAAGGGCGCGGACGCGTCCACCACCGCCCGTTCGGCGTACCCGCCGGAGCCGCCGGTGGCGCTGACGACCCGGCGCCCGGTCAGCGCCGGGTCGACGTCCGACCCGACCGTGGTGATCACCCCGCCGACGCCGTTGCCGGGGATCAGCGGTGGGGTGAGCCGGAACGGGCCGGGGCGTCCGGAGCGTAGCTGCGTCTCGATGAAGGTGATGTTCACGTGCGCGACGTCGATCAGCACCTGCCCGGGTCCGGGCACCGGGTCGGGCGCCGGGCCGGGGACCAGCACCTCGGGTCCGCCGAACTCCCGTAACCAGATCGCCCGCATGACAGCCCCCTCGGCCTCGATGGGCTGCCTCGCCCACTCGGGGTCAGTCCACCTCCTCAACTCGGGTTGAGGTCAAGAGGTGCCGGCGGACGGCCCGACGCCGGGCGATTCGACCAGCCGGGAGAGCACGATGGTGCTGCGGGTGGAGGTCACGAAGGACTCGGCCCGCAGTCGTTCCAGCGCTGCCTCCAGGTGGGCGATGTCGGCGGCGCGGAGGTGCACGAGCGCGTCCGCCTCCCCGGAGACGGTGTACGCGCCGACCACCTCGGGGTGTCGGCGGGCGGCCACACCAATCTGCGCCGGGGTGGTCCGGCCGGCGCAGAACAGCTCGACGAAGGCTTCCGTCGTCCAGCCGACGGCGGCCGGATCAACGACGGCCGTAAATCCCCTGATCACGCCGGTGGCGCGTAGCCGGTCGACGCGACGCTTGACCGCTGGGGCGGAGAGTGACACCCGAGCGCCGATGTCGGCGTACGACGCGCGGGCGTCCGCGACAAGTAACGCAATGATCCGCTGGTCTACCGCGTCTATCTGCAACGTTCCGCCTCTGGGAAGCAACACTTGTGGCTGTTTTCAACGTTCCACGGTACCTACTCTTGGTGACCGTGAACCAGCAGCGTTTCCCGCGAAAGCGGACATATCTCATGTGCTCGCCGGACTACTTCGCGGTCGAGTACGCGATCAACCCGTGGATGGACGTGACCACCCCGGTCGACCGGGACCTGGCCGTCAAGCAGTGGGACCGGCTGCGCGAGACGCTTGTCGGCCTCGGCCACGAGGTGCACCTGCTCACCCCCGAGCAGGGCCTGCCCGACATGGTCTACGCCGCCAACGGCGGCTTCGTGGTGGACGGCAGCGTCTACGGCGCACGGTTCAAGCACGAGCAGCGGGCCGCCGAGGCCGCCGCCCACCACGCCTTCTACGAGGCGCAGGGCTGGCGGTTCATCGCACCCAGCGAGACCAACGAGGGCGAGGGCGACTTCGCGTACGTGCCGGAGGCGCACGGCGGACTCATCCTGGCCGGGCACGGCTTCCGCACCGAGATCCCCGCGCACGCCGAGGCGCAGGAGGCGTTGGGTCGTCCGGTGGTGTCGCTGCGCCTGATCGACCCGCGCTTCTACCACCTGGACGTGGCGCTCGCGGCCATCGACGACGAGAACATCGTCTACTTCCCGGGCGCGTTCTCCGCGGCCAGCCAGCGGGTGCTCACCCAACTCTTCCCGGACGCGGTGATCGCCGACGACGAGGACGCGATGGCCTTCGGGCTCAACCTGGTCAGCGACGGCGCGAACGTGGTCCTCAACAGCGAGGCCACCCGCCTGGCCGGCAAGCTCAAGGCGGCCGGGTACACGCCGGTCCCCGTCGAGCTGGCCGAGCTGAAGAAGGGCGGCGGCAGTGTGAAGTGCTGCATCGCCGAGCTGCGGCACTGACCCACCAACGTCTCGGGGCCGGTCTCCCAGTGGGAGACCGGCCCCGAACCGTGCTTGCGCGGGCGATCAGCCCAGCGTGGCCAGCTCGTTGATCAGCACGTTCGACATGACCTGACCGTCGCGCTGCACCTCACGCAGGTACCACTTCTGCTGCGGGGTACGCGGCTGGTTGAACTGCCAGATGCCGCGCGGGCTGTCGATCTGGCCGATCTTGCCCAGGGCCAGGTTGACCTGCTGCGGCGTCGGCTTCCCGCCGGTCAGCTGGATGGCCTGGTCGAGCACCTGCGCCGCGTCGTACGACGCCATCGCGTACGTGGTGGGCGTGACCTGGTACTTCTTGCGGTACGCCGAGGCGAAGACCCGGTTCGACGTGTTGTTCAGGTCGGCCGAGTAGTTCAGCGCGGTCTGGATGCCCAGCGCGTTGTCCTTCAGGTTCTCCAGCACGGTGCCCTCGGTGAGGAAGCCCGGTGCGTAGATCGGCCCGGCGAACTTCTCACGCAGCTGCTTGATGAACTCGACGGCGGCCGCCCCGGCGAAGAAGCAGAAGACCGCGGTGGGCTTCTTGGCCAGCGCCTTGGAGATGTCCGAGGCGTACGTCGTCTTGCCGGGGTTGCCGGTGGCGTTGGTGTAGGTCACCGGGTCGCTGATCCGCGGGTCGGTCGCGCCGAACTCCTGCTTGAAGCCGCGTACGACGTCCGGGCTGCCGACGTTCTCCGGCATGATGATCGCGACCCGACCGTTGGCCGGCAGTTGGTCGCGCAGGTAACGCCCGAGCGCCCGGCCGGCCTCGTCGAGCACGTACGAGGTCCGCCAGATGTAGAAGACGCTCTGCAGGCTGCTCGGTGAGGCGTTGGAGCCGATCAGCGGGACCCGGGCCTGCTCCACGGTGTCCCGGATGCCGACCATCACCGCCGAGTTGACCACGCCGGTGAGCGCCAGCACGCCCTGCTTGAGCAGGCCCTCGACGGCGGCCTTGCCCGTCTTCGCGGTGTCGCCCTCGTCGGCGGTCAGCAGCTCGACGGGGTGGCCGCCCAGCCGCTGGTCGTGCAGGTCGAGGAAGAGCTGGAAGCCGTTGGTGATGTCGTCGCCGATGCTCTTGAAACCGCCGGCCTGCGGCGTGATCAACCCGATCTTGACCGGGCTGCGGTTGGCGGTCGGTTCGGCGTCACTGTCTGAGCCACACCCGGCGACGAACCCGGTGGTACCGAGCGCGGCCAACAGTTGGAGCGCCCGCCTGCGATTCATCTGCGACACCGAGTTCCTTCCAAGGAAGCGTTACAGGGCCGAACACCGCCCCTCCGGCGTTCTACCTGGTCCGCGACGCTGCGTCAATGGCTAGTGATCATCGTGCAGGGACCGCAACACAGCGAGGACCTGGGGCCAGGCGACGGACTCCGGGTCGATCAGCCCGAAATGCTCGCATCCAGGCAGTTCAACAAGGGAGATATCGGATCCTGCGGCACTGGCTTCCGCTACGAAATCCCGGCTCATGTCCGCCGGCACCTGATGATCGTCTGAACCGTGTATAACTACTGTGCGTGTTCGTATCGGTACCAACATCCGTGGATCCGCCGTCGCGTACCGGTCCGGGACCTGCTCCGGGCCGCCGCCGAGCAGCGCGGCGACCGCGCCGGAGTCCAGATCGCGCCGGTACGCCTCGCCCAGGTCGGCCACCGGGGCCAGGGCGAGCACCCCGCCCACCGTGGCCGGGGCGGTGGCCGCCACGTACAGCGCCAGGTGACCCCCGGCGGAGTGCCCGACCAGGATCGGCGGGGTCGGGCTCACCCGGCCGGGCAGCGCGTCGGCCGCCAGCACGGGCAGTTCGGCCACCCCGGTCAGGACGTCGGTCAGGGTGCCCGGCCAGCCGCCACCGGGCTGCCCCGTCCGGCGGTATTCCAGCTGCGCCACCGGGTAGCCCTGGGCGGCGAGGGCCGTGGCCAGCGGGCCGGTGTGCCGCCGGTCGTACTCGGCCCGCCAGAACCCCCCGTGCAGCACGACGACGAGCGGCCGGGCCGGGCCGGTCCCCGTCGGGAGGCGCAGATCGGCCACCTGATTCGGGTCGTCCCCGTACGCCACGGTCCGGTCGGGCTCCGGAGCCGGCCGGGTCAACACGGCGCGCGGGTCGACAGGCATGGCGCGACGGTAGCGCGCCCCGCAGGGGTGGTTCGGCCCCGGGAGTCGGTCCCGGGGGGCATGGCCCGCGCCCACTGGGTAAAGATGGACCCCATGACCGAAGCGCGCTCAGCTGGACAGAACGACGAGCCCGGCCCCGACGACTCCGGCCAGTCCGGCACCGTGGTGGTGGTCGGCCCGGACGGTCGGCCGATCGGCACGATGCAGACCGACGAGGGCCAGGGTGAGGACCCGACCCGCCTGGTCGAACAACCGGCCAAGGTGATGCGGATCGGCAGCATGATCAAACAGCTGCTGGAGGAGGTGAAGGCCGCACCTCTCGACGACGCCAGCCGCCACCGGATGCGGGAGATCCACGAGCGGTCGATCGTCGAGCTCAAGGAGGGCCTCGCCCCCGAGCTGCGCGACGAGCTGGAGCGCATCTCGCTGCCCTTCACCGAGGACAAGGCCCCCAGCGAGGGCGAGCTGCGGATCGCGCACGCCCAGCTCGTCGGCTGGCTGGAGGGCCTGTTCCACGGCATCCAGGCCGCGCTGGTGGCCCAGCAGATGGCCGCCCGGGTGCAGCTGGAGCAGATGCGCGGCGGCCGGCAGGCGCTGCCCAGCGGCCCCGGCGGAATCGTCCCCGGGATGCCGGGCATCGGCCAGCCGGGCGGCGGCGAGGGTCACAACACCGGTCAGTACCTCTGACCTCAGTCCACCCCGAAAATCCCCTCCAGGTACGCCGCCACGCCGTCCTCGGTGTTCGCCGTCGTCACGTCGTCGGCGACCGCCAGGACGGCGCGGTGCGCGTTGGCCACCGCCACCCCACGGCCGGCCCAGGTCAGCATCGGTACGTCGTTGGGCATGTCGCCGAAGGCCAGCACGTCCGCCGCTGCCACCCCGAGCTGGTCGCAGTACCAGGCCAGCCCCGCCGCCTTGGTCACCCCGGCCGCGGAGATCTCCACCAGCCCCGAGGACGACGAGTGGGTGGCCTCGGCCAGCCCCGCCACCGCCGTGGCGATCAGCTCGGCGAAGGCGTCCGGGTCCTGCTCACCGGCGCGGGCGAGGAGCTTCACCGCCGGCACCGAGAGCAGTTCCTCCGGCGTTTCGATCGGCCGGATGCCGTCGGCGTCGGCGTCCCAGCGCAGCGGGTAGTGCGCCTCGTGCCGCATCTCCCGGCTGTCCAGGATCTCCACGGCGAAGCTGATCCCGGGCACCTCGGCCCGTAGCCTCCGGGCCACCTCCGCCAGGTGCTGTGGTGCGAGCGGGTCGGCCCGCACCACCTCGTCCTCAAACGGGTCGTAGACCACGGCGCCGTTGGCGCAGACCGCCGGCAGCGGCCGGGCGAGCTGGTCGTACACCATCTTGAGCCAGCGGACCGGACGGCCGGTGACCAGGACGACCGGCGTGCCTCCCGCGGAGATCCGGGCGAGCAGGTCGGCGGTGCGTGGGCTGACGGTGTGGTCGTCGCGGATCAGCGTGCCGTCGATGTCAGTGGCGATGAGGCGGGGCGTGTTTCCCATTACCGGGACAGTAGCCGGTCGAGATACACCGCCACCCCGTCGTCGTCGTTGCGCAAGGTCACCTCGTCGGCGACGGCGCGCAGCGCGGGGTGCGCGTTTGCCACCGCCACCCGCGACCAGCCGGCCCATCCGAACATCGGCAGGTCGTTGGGCATGTCACCGAAGACCAGCACGTCGGCCGGGTCGACCCCGAGGGTCTGCGCCACCACTGTCAGCCCGGTCGCCTTGTCCACGCCGGGCGGGCAGATCTCGACGAAGCCGAGCCCGGCCTGGGTGAGCGTGGCGACCTGCGGCGGGATGATCTCGCGGGCCACCGCCAGCAGCTCGTCCACGTGGTGGTCGGCGGTCCGGGCGAAGGCCTTGATCACGTCGGAGGCGAGGCACTCGTCACGGGTGCGCGCCTCGAAGCGGTCCTGGTAGGGCCAGCTCTCGTGGTAGTCACCCCAGAGCGGGGCGTCGTGCTCGTCGGACGCCTCGACCATGACGGTGAGCGGGCCGACCTGCGCCTCCAGATCGGCGAGCAGCCGGGCCAGCACCTCGGCGGGCAACCGCTCGTCGCGGAGCACCACCGGGCCGCTCGGGTCGCTCTGGTCGACCACCCATCCTCCGCCGGCCATGACCAGGAAGTCGGCGGCGCGGATGTCGTTGCGGGTCAGTTCGCTCAACCGAGGGCCGCGTCCGGTCGCGCCGACCACCGGAATTCCGGCGGCTCGCACCCGGTCGAGCACCCCATGGGTGTACGCGGAGACGGTGTCATCGCTGCGGACCAGCGTCCCGTCGAGGTCGGTCGCGATCAACTTGGGCAGTCCCGGGCGGGTCATCGTTCCTCCTTCGCCCGCCGCCGTCGCACCTGCCATCGCCAGGGAGAGCGCGGCCCGGCGTGACGGCGGGCAGCAACCGTACCTCGCGAAAAGGGCCCCAACCATGGCTTCCAGGCGAATCGGACCCCAACCCCCGGCACCCCTGCGGTGTCCCCCGCGTGCCGCTGCCTCGCGCTGCCTCGCGCTGCCTCGCGCTGCCTCGCGCTGCCTCGCGCTGCCTCGCGCTGCCTCGCGCTGCCTCGCGCTGCCTCGCGCTGC
>NZ_JBEZFX010000016.1:40420-138003 GCF_040649675.1 Micromonospora parva
ACGCGCTGCCTCGCGCTGCCTCGCGCTGCCTCGCGCTGCCTCGCGCTGCCTCGCGCTGCCTCGCGCTGCCTCGCGCTGCCTCGCGCTGCCTCGCGCTGTCCGTGATCTCGCGCTTGGGGTCGCCGTGCTTTGGGCCGCCGTGCGGTCCGCGATCTTGTGCTTTGGGCCGCCGGGCTATGTTTGGGCCTTATGTCGGGCTGCGAGCGGGGCCGGTGCGACCGCCAGTTCCCCGCTCATCCCAAGATCGTGCTCAATCAAGGAAGTAGTGGCCTGCGGGCCGCGCGGATACCACTACATCAATGTTCAAGCATGATCTTGGCGGGGGTGGGCCGAGGGCTTGGGCGCGGGGCCGTGGGGGGTCGGCCGGGGCCGGGGAGCCGGGCGCGGTGGGCCGGGGCCGGGGACTCGAGCGCGGTGGGGTGGGGTGGGGCCTGGGACTCGGGCGCCGTGGGGTGGGGCCTGGGACCCGGCGTGGTGGGGTGGGACCTGGGACCAGGGCGTGGTGGGGCGCTGTTATCGACGTGGGCTGGGGTGACGGTGGAGGTCAGTGCTGTGGGTCGGGGCGGGTGAAGGGGGCGGCGGGGGTGACGGTCAGGTCGGCGGGGGCGGGCAGGCCGTCCTCGATCGGGTCGGGGTTGCGGCGGCGGCGCCAGGGGCGCGGTGCTGGCCCGTCGGCGGACCGGTCCTCGTCCGGCGGGTCGAACACGCCGGGGGGTGCGGCAGGCGCCAGCCGCAGGGCGGCCGCGAACAGCACACAGGCGGCGAACGCCATCACCAGCCCACGGCCGTACTCGGCCCGGAAGCCGTCGTCGGGCGAGTAGAAGAAGTCCCGCTGGCTGGGGTCGTCGAGGGTGGCAGTGGCGGCCACCAGCAGTGCCAACAGGGCACCGGCCAGAGCGAGACCGGCCAGCCGGGCGTTCGGCCGCACGGCCGCCGTGCCCCGCAACGCCAGCACCACGGTGCAGACGAGGGCGAGCAGGCCGACCAGGTAGCCCACCCCGAAGCCACCGACCTCGGACACCCCGGCGGGCACCTCGATCGTCGAGTTCCCCTCGGGCCCGCCGTTCGGCAGGCTCATCACGAGCCACTCACCGAGAAGTGAGGCGATCGCGGCCACCGCGCCCAGACCGGCGAGCAGCAGCGGCAGCCGAGGATCCCGCGCGAAGCCGGCCAGGGACCAGGCGAACCGGCCCCGGCGGGTCGTGTCGACGGCACCCCACTCGATCACGGCGGGGGCCTCGGACCGATCGCCCTGCCGGGGGATTGGAAGCTCCTCGGACATCGGCCACCCTTCCGCCGGTCTCGGGCCTGGGTCGCATCATGGCACAGCAAGCTGGTGGTGACAGGGATCGCAGGGCTGGCGAGCGCGCCGGTCTGTCGCTCGGCGGTCGCGTTTCCGCTAGCGTTTGCCCCATGCCAATCCGTACCGCTTCAGCACAGTGGCAGGGCAACCTCACCGAGGGCGCGGGCACCGTCCGCACCGGTAAGGGCGGCCTGTCCGGCAACTACTCCTTCAAGTCGCGCTTCGAGGAGGGTGAGGGCACCAACCCCGAGGAGCTGATCGCCGCCGCGCACGCCGGCTGCTTCTCGATGGCGTTCTCCAAGGCGCTTGCCGACGCGGGCTCGACGGCCACCTCGGTCGAGACCACCGCCAAGGTGCACCTGGACAAGACCGACGCCGGCATGACCGTCACCCGGATCGACCTGGAGACGGTCGGCCAGGTCCCGGGCATCGACGAGGCGGAGTTCCAGAAGCTCGCCGAGGCCGCCAAGGCCAACTGCCCGATCTCCCGTCTGCTCTCGCCGGGTGCCGAGATCACCCTGAGCGCCCGCCTGGCCGCCTGAGCAAGCCGACCCACACCGCGTACGTCCACGGAAGAAGCCTCCGCCCGTTCCCGGGTGGTCGCTTCTTCCGTGCGGGTGCGAATGACGGCGTGCGGGGGCGAATGACGGCCATAGTCGTCCAGCAGAGCCGGGCCGCCTGCCCCCGCGTCGGGCACAATGGGCGAGGTGCCGGTGGAGATGAGCCGTGAGCGCTTCGAGGAGTTGGTCGGCGAAGCCCTCGACGAGGTGCCCGAGGAACTGCTCGGCCTGATGAACAACGTGGTGATCCTGGTCGAGGACGACCCGCCACCGGGAGAGGCCGACCTGCTCGGCCTCTACGAGGGGCATGCGCTCACCGCGCGCGGTTGGGACTACTCCGGGGTGCTGCCGGACCGGATCTTCATCTACCGCCATCCCATCCTGCGGATCTGCGACAACGACGAGGACGTCATCGACGAGGTGGCGGTGACAGTCGTGCACGAGATCGCCCACCACTTCGGCATCGACGACGCGCGGCTGCACGCGCTCGGCTGGGGCTGAGCCCGGGCTCGCCGCCCCGCCGCCCCTGCCCCCGCCCCCGCCCCCGCCGCTCGACGGTCGCGACGCGCCGCTGCCCCCGCCCCCGCCGCTCGACGGTCGCGACGCGCCGCCCAACCGATGGCTGGTGCTTGCCGGGGTCGCCTACCGTCGGTGCAGCGAACGCGACCCTATTCAGGAGGCCCTTTCATGCGCAGCGAGCTGTTCTCCACGGAGAATCTGGAGAAGGAGTCCGCGCAGCCCGGCATGCGGTTGCAGAACTCCAAGATGTTGAAGATCGAGCTCAACGGCGAGGCAATGGCCCGGGTCGGGTCGATGGTCGCCTACCAGGGCAATGTGCAGTTCCAGGCGCTGGGCTCGGGCGGGCTGGGCAAGTTCCTCAAGCAGAAGCTCACCGGCGAGGGTGTCCCGCTGATGAAGGTCTCCGGCCAGGGTGACGTCTTCCTCGCCGAGCTGGCCAAGGACGTGCACATCATCGACCTGGAGCCGGGCGACGCCCTCTCCATCAACGGCAGCAGCGTGCTCGCCTTCGACTCCACCCTCCAGTACGACATCAGGATGGTCGGCGGTGCCGGGATGGCGTCGTCCTCCGGCCTCTTCAACTGTGTCTTCAGCGGCTACGGGCGGATCGCCATCACCACCAAGGGCACCCCGGTCGTGCTCAACGTGGACGCCCCGACGTACGTCGACCCGCAGGCCGCCGTCTGCTGGTCGGCCAACCTCCAGACCGGCTACCACCGGGCCGAGCAGCTCGGCCTCGGCACGCTGCTCGGCCGTCGCACCGGTGAGTCGTTCACCATGAGCTTCGCCGGTCAGGGCTTCGTCGTGGTGCAGCCGTCCGAGGAGCCGCCGGTCATGGGCAGCGGCCAGCAGCAGCAGGAGGGCGGCCTGCTCGGCGGCCTGCTGAGCTGACCACGACGGCGGCGCTGAGCTGACCACCACAGCGGCGTGGGCGCTCCCGGTTCTCGGGGGCGCCCGGCCGGTCAGGTCAGCTCACCGGTACGTAGTCGGGTCAGCCAGGCCGCCGCGTCGGCGTAGTCGACGTCGGAGAGGCCCGCCGGCGCGGGGACCGGGCGTTGGCCCGCCGTCCCGGCCCATCGGTGCCGGGGGTAGGAGCCCAGGAAGCGGACGTCGGCACAGACCCGACGGAGCCCCTGCAACGCCTCGCCCAGGCGTACGTCGGCCACGTGGCCCGTGCAGTCCAGGAAGAAGACGTAGCGGCCCAGCGCCTCGCCGGTCGGACGGGACTCGATCCGGGTCAGGTTGACGCCCCGGACGGCCAGCTCCATCAGCACGGACAGCAGCGCGCCGACCCGGTCGTGGGCGATGTAGACCGCGAGCGAGGTGAGATCGTCACCGGTCGGCGGCGGGGGCGGCCCGGGGCGGGACACCAGCGCGAACCGGGTCACCGCGTCAGGGTGGTCGGCGATCTTGTCGGCGAGTGTCGTGAGCCGGTGCCCGGAGGCGCCGATCGGCGCGCAGATCGCCGCGTCGTACTCGCCAGTGCCGGCACCGGCGGCGGCCGCGCCGTTGGAGAGCACATCGACCACCACGGCGTCGGGCAGGTGGTCGCGCAGCCAACCCCGGCACTGGGTGGACGCCTGCGGGTGGGCCGCCACGGTGTGGATCTCGGTCAGCGAGGTGCCGGGTCGCGCGGCGAGCACGAACTCCACCGACAGGACCACCTCCCGGGTGATCACCAACGGCTCGCCCTCGGCCATCTCGTCCAGCGTGACGCCCACCGCGCCGCCGATCGAGTTCTCCAGTGGCACCAGCGCGGCGTCGGCGTCGCCGGCCCGGACGCTGTCCAGCGCCTCGCCGACGCTCCGGGCGGGTGTACGGGTGCCGCGCTCGGCGGCGGGCAGGGAGCGCAGGGCCTGTTCGGCGAAGGTGCCCTCCGGCCCCAGGTAGACGAATCGCGTCGGCGGTGTTCCCGGCATGCCGATCAGCCTACGCACCTGGCCCGTTGGCCGGGCCGGCGTCACAGGCCAGGGTGCGGATCCCGGCCGGACTGACGGCGCGTACCTCGACGGTGCAGACGTCGGTGCCGGCGGTTACCAGCACCGGGGCGCTGGCCCTGCCCCGGGTGACCACCTGGAGTTCCTCGTGCCCGGTCACCTCCAGCACCGTGAACTGCCAGTCGCCGGCACAGAGTGGCCCGGTGCGGACCCGCACCCGGACGTTCGCTGGAAGCACTCCGGCCTGGCCGCGCAAGAGTTGCTGAACCCGCTGCCCGGTCGGCCCGTTGCGGCACGCGGTCGCGACCAACCCGGCGTCCGCGGTGGGCGTCACAGTGGCGAGCGGCGGTGCGGTGGGCGGCGTGGTCGTGGGTGCGGTGCTCGGGGCGGGTGTCGTCGGGCTCGCGGTGTGCGTGGCCACGCCCGTCGGCTCTCCCAGCCCGGGTGGGGCACCGCAGCCGGCCAGCACCGCGACGGCGAGCACCATCGGCAGGACCCGGGTGATGGCCGGCGTGGGTACGCGATGCGCTGCTCGCTCGTCAGTCGCCGGTGGGGGGTGAATCGTCGCCTGCGGTGCGGGGGGAGCGGGGTGGGGTGGGGTGAACGGCACGGGCCGATCCTCGGGACATCGGAGAATTCGTCGCGGCCGGGGTGGCCGAGCCCATCGTAGGGTGAGCGGCCGATCGGGTGAAGGTCAACCGGTGACGCGGTGCCCGGCACGCTGGAGGGCCGCCGTTCCCTCGGTCAGCCGGACGGTCGGCACCAGCAGATAGTCGGTGTCGAACGTGGAGAACGTGACGGCGCTGACCCGGGCCTCGGCGAGCGGGTCGACGAGCGCGGCCAGGCTGCCGGCGCCGGCCAGCGCCACCGGGGCGGTGACCCGCAGACAACGCCAGGTCGTCTCCAGTACGGCCTGTGCCGGCGCCCGGTCGATCGGGCAGATCACGGAGATGCCGTCGGAGGTCCAGCTCACCGTCACCACGTCAGCGCCGTGCAGCCCGCTCGACAGCGCGTACGGCAGGGTGCTGCCGGCGGCCATCCGGCACACAGCGTATTCCCCCGGCAACAGGGCGATATCGAGCATGAAGGCACCCTACGGCCTTCCGGCGGGCCCGCCCGGGCAACGCCGCGTGCGGCACACGACACACTCCGCCGCAGGTCAGACCTCGGAGAAGAAGGTGAGTGAACCGGCCACGGTGCCGTCGGTGAGCAGCGGGGTGGAGATCGCGTCGACTGTCGCGTCGGAGCTGTTCGCCGAGGCGGCCTGCACCCGGAGCAGCCCACGGGCCAGCCGGCCGGAGGAGAGCGCCAGCAGGGGCGGGATCTTGTCGATCTCGGCTTCGGTCAGCTCGCCCCGGTTGGCGGTGAAGTCGAGCAGGCGCAGCCCGCCGTCGAGCAGCGGTCGGCCGATCAGCCCGTCCGGCTCGCCGAGGCAGAGCAGGTCGCAGCCGGCCGTGGAGATCGCCACCACCCGGGTGTCGGCGTCGATCAGCAGACACGGCTCATCGGCCCGGGAGACTGTCGACGACCATTGGCCGACGTTGTCGGACTCCGGCTCTGTCGAGGCCCGCGCCGCCGGCACGAACGCTTCCGAGAGCGAAAGTTCGACGTGGGCCACCGCGCCTCCTATGTGCACCGATCGACTGTCCACGCTAGCGGGTCGCCGACGGAATCACCGAGCGCACCGGGTCACCGGGCCGCGCGGGGTTGACCGAGGCGACCGGCGACGGCGCGGAGACCGGTGAGGTGAAGGGGGACCGGAGCCGCGTGGCGTCGCCGGTGACGTTACCGGCGGTGGGCCGGCTTGTCAGCGGCCGTTCGGCCCTCGTCGTACCACCGGTAGTCGGCCGTTGGACGGTACGTGCCGTTCAGCCAGGTGCTGGGGTGCTGTGCGACCCGGGAGAGCTTTTCGGCGGTGGCCGGGCTGATCCGGCTGCCTCCGGCCACGAGCAACCGGTCCAGTTCCCGGTGGGTGGCCATCAGGCAGTCCTTCGGAAGGCCGTAGACGCTGATGACGCCGGAGCCGACGAAGGTCAGCACCGGCGTCACCGGGACGGGCAGCCCCACCGCGTCGGAGAGGGCCTTGCTGGCCCGCTTGGCGTCCCGGCGGGACTCGGCCACGTACGGGGGCCGTTTGCCGTTGATCTGCACGACGTCGCCGGCGACGAGCACCCTGGCCCGGCCGTGGTCGGCGATGGTCACGGCGAAGAGACCGCTCGGCCCGATGGCGAGGAACCCGGCCCGGTCGTCCTGCCCGCGGTCGAGCACGTCTGTCACGTCTGTGCGCGGCCACTCGATCACGTGCCAGGCGGGCCCGAGATGGTCGAGTTGGCCCAACGCCCGTGCCCCGGCCGCCTCCAGGCGGCGGGCACCCCGCTCGGCCCGACGACGGCGGGCCCATTCGAGCGGTGTCGGACGGACCGGTTCCAGAACCCCCGGCGCCTCGACGCGGGGGTGTGGCACCGCGACGGGCGGCAGTGCCCGAGCGGACGGTACGGCTCGTCGTGCGGGAAAGACAGTCATCGCGACCTCCGGCAAAAGGTCCCTCGAAGTTATGTCCTCACTACCCTACGTTGCCACTACCGGTGTTCGGCAAGCCGGAACGCCGGAGTGACTGTGGATGAATGCCATATTCATCCACAGTTCTTTTCTCGGATGCCGCTAAACCCTGCCCTACGCTGCGGGAGTGACCCACTACGTCGACAGTGAAGTCGGGCGGCTCGGCACCGTACTGCTGCACCGGCCCGGCCCCGAACTGGCCCGGCTCACCCCACGCAACAACGACTCGCTCCTGTTCGACGCGATCCCCTGGGTGGGACGCGCCCAGGAGGAGCACGACGCGTTCGCCGCCGCCCTGCGCGAGCGCGGCGTGGAGGTGCTCTACCTGGCCACCCTGCTGGCCGAGACGCTCGCCGTCGAGGACGCCCGGGCCGAGCTGACCGAGGAGGTGCTGCGCTCCCCACGGCTCGGCGACACCCTGCGCGCCCGCGTCGCCGACCATCTCTCCTACCTGGACCCGGCCGCCCTGGCCGACGTGCTCACCGCCGGGCTGGCCCACGAGGAGTTGCGGATCAGCTCGGAGCGGCCGGGTGGGCTGGTCTACACGCTGATGGACCGACACGACTTCGTCATCGACCCGCTGCCCAACCTGCTGTTCACCCGCGACTCGTCGCTGTGGATCGGCGACCGGGTGGGTGTCACCAGCCTGGCCATGCCGGCCCGCCGCCGCGAAACCACACTGACCGACGCCATCTACCGCCACCACCCCCGGTTCGCCGGCACCGAGTTCGTCTACCGCCCCAGCCTGGAGCACCTGGAGGGCGGCGACGTGTTGCTGCTCGCACCCGGGGTGCTGGCGGTCGGGGTGGGCGAGCGGACGACCCCGGCCGGCGCCGAGCGCCTCGGCCGGCAGGTCTTCGCCGCCGGGCTGGCCCACACCATCCTGGTGGTGCCGATCGCCCAGGAGCGCGCCACCATGCACCTGGACACCGTGTGCACGATGGTCGACGTGGATGCCGTGCTGATGTATCCCAACATCGCGAGCACGCTGTCCGCGTACACGGTGATCGCCGGCGGGGACGGCGAGGACCCGCGGGTGGACGGGCCGGCACCGTTCCTGCGGGCCGCCGCCGACGCGATGGACCTCGACCTGCTCCGGGTCATCGACACCGGGCTGGATCCGGTCACCGCCGAACGCGAGCAGTGGGACGACGGCAACAACACCCTCGCGTTGGCCCCACGGCTCTGCGTCGGCTACGAGCGCAACACCGAGACGAACGCCCAACTCGAGCGGGCCGGCATCGAGGTGATCCCGATCGCCGGGTCCGAGCTGGGCTCCGGCCGGGGCGGGCCGCGCTGCATGTCCTGCCCGATCACCCGCGAGCCGCTACCCGTCAACGGCTGAACGGGACCGCCCGGCTCAGCGCAGGGTGAGCTGGCGGCCGAGCAGCCCCTGACGGGCCCGACGGTCGGCGGCGTCGAGCGGGTCGGTGACGGTGAGCGCCTCGGCGTACCGCTTGGCGAACTGCGCCACCGGCTCCTCCCACTCGGCCGCCGGGGTGTCCTCCGGCAGGTCCCAGACCGGTACGAGTCGACCGTGCGCGCGGAACATGCCGGCGAACTTGGTCTGCTCGCCGAGCGTCAGGGTGCCGGCCGCGCCGAGGCGGGCCAACGCGTCGAGGGCGCCGTCCTCGTCGTCCGGCAGCACCCAGCGCACGTGCGCCTTCTCCGGCACCTGACACCAGTACGCGGCCTTCGCCGCGGTCAGCCGCACCGTCGGGTAGATGGCCGCGTTCGCCCGCTCCAGCGACGCCTGGACGGTCGGGTCGTCGGCGGCCCCGGGGTCGAGCCAGAACTCGAAACCGTCGTGCATGGTGATGTCCAGCGGACCGTCCACGAGGATGTCCTGCAGGCGGGGCCCGGGCCCGGGCAGTGGCGGCACTGCCACCTGACCGCCCGGCTCGGTACGCAACGCGCTGAGCAACGCGTCGGCCAGATCCCGGGAGACGTCGCCGGACTGCTGATGGCGCTGGAGACCGATGAGCACCCGGCCGTCCGGCTTGGTGATCGCCGGGGCGGCCATCGGCAGCACCGTGGCGAGCGTCACCGCCCGGTCACCGAACTCCTCGATGACGGCGGGCGCCAGCCGCAGCGGGGCGGAGGCGGCGGGCACCAACTCGCGCAGCGCGATCCACTCGGACTCGTCGACCAGCCCGTCGAACGGACGCGGCACGAAGACGTCCCGCACCTTGTCGCGGCGGGGGGTGGTGTCGGCGGCGGTGCGCTGGCTCTTTCGACGCTTACTCACGGCGTCACAGCCTAGAGCCCCGAGCGGCTCGCCGTGGCCGGGACCCGCCCGGGCCGTCCTCAGCCCGCCGGCACCAGGTCGGGTCGGGGTGCCGGCGCCAGGTCGAACTCCGCCCAGACGCGCTGGCCCATGCCGTCCTGTTCGACGCCCCAGCGGGTGGCCAGGCCGGCCACGATGTGCAGCCCGCGCCCGTCCGCCGAGTCCGGGCTGGCCGTCCGGAGTCGGGGCCCGCTGTTCGCGCCGCCGCCGTCGGTGACCCGCAACTGGATGAGTGCGCCCTCGGCCGAGGGCCGCAGCCGCCAGGCGACCCGGATCACGCCGCCGGGCAGCGGCCTGGCGTGCCGTACCGCGTTGCCCACCAGTTCCGCGAGCACCGCGATCAGGTCCGCCAGGAGCGCCGGGGGTACGGCGTCGGCCAGTTCCGCGGCGAGCCGGTGTCGGGCCAGCCGTGCCCCACCCGGGTGGTGGGGAACCACCACACACCAGGATTGATCCCTCGCTACCGCTGCCGCTGCCACCGTCGCCTCCACGTCGCGCCACCCTCGGTCAACCGCGTGGTAGCCGCACCTCTGCGACCGTACCGCCGCCGTTCCTCGGACGTAGGGATACCCATCCATTCTGCTGTTCAACGATCCGGCGGACGAGATAGAGGCCGAGCCCGGCACCCGGGTATCCGCGACGGTCACCGGACTCGCCCTGCCAGAACCTGTCGAAGGCCCGTTCCACGTGCTCGGGTCGGATGCCGATGCCCTGGTCGCTGACCCGGAACGCGACCAGTTGCCCGTCGACCGAGGCGGTGATCTCGATGGGTGAGTCCGGTGCCGAGTACTTACCGGCGTTGGTCGTCAACTCGGTGAGCACGGTGGCCAGGCTGGGCCGGTGACCGAGGGCCTTGGGCAGATCGCCGGGGAGGCGGAGCACCAGCCGGCGGCGCAGCTCCGCCGGCAGGTCCACGACGGCGGAACGCAGCGCCTCGGCGAGGTCGAACGGGGTGGGCGGGTCGTCGCCCGGCCCCACCTCCGCCGCGGAGCTGAGCAGTCGGTCGACCAGCCGGGCCAGCTCGTTGGCGCGTTGCCCGATCACCCGGGCGGCCTGCCGGCGGTCGACGTCGGTCAGCGACTCCCAGTGGTCGGTGAGGGTGTCCGCGTAGCCCTTGATCACCGTTACCGGGGTGCGCAGCTCATGGCTGGTCACCGCGACGAACAGCTCCCGGTCGTGATCGCGGCGCTGCTGGTCGGTGATGTCGCGGAAGGTGACCACCCGCAACGTGCCCGGCCCGGGCAGCTCGCCGGAGGTGATCCGCAGCCAGCGGCCGTCCGGCAGTCGGTGGTCGCGAACCTGCCCGGAGGGCGGCAGCGGGAACGGCAACGGGTGGTTCAGCGCCTGCTCGACCGTCCGGCCGGTGACCTGGGCGGCGGCCGGGTTCCAGAGCCGGACGTGCCCGTCCCGGTCGACGACGGCCAGCCCGTCGGCGAGGGCGGCCACCACCGGGCCGTCACCGTGCACCGGCAGGCCACTCTGGTCGCCGTACATGTGCCCGACGCAGGACGCGAGGTAGCCGACCACCCCCTGCTGCTCGGGGCCCGGCTCGTCGTCGCCGGGATAGAGCGCGTGCAGGCTGCCGACGGTGTGGCCGCCGATCTCGGCCCGGGAGACCACCATCCGACGCAGGCCACTGCCGGCCAGTTCGCCGGCGAGCTTGCCGTTGAGGTCACCCACCCGCACCTGGCGCACCCGTGGCCCGGCGAGCAGGCAGACGGTGTCCGGGTCGTCGACAGCCAGTGGTCGGCCGAGGGCCCATTCGGCCACGCCGGTAGCGGCGATCACCCGGCCACCTGTCGGACCGAACTCGACGAACGCCATCCCGGTCGCGCCGAGCGCCGGCTGGGCCACCCGGAGCAGCTGGGTGAGGACCGGCAGGCCCGCGTCCCCAGAGTTGATCATCTCGATCACGACGGTGTGGCCGGCGATGAGAGCGGGGAAATCGATACGCTCCGGCATGTGCCGAGTCTGCCCCGCCGTCCCGGTTTTGGGCACCCCCGCCCGGCCGATCGGCTCAGCGGTCCAGCCGGGCGAGGGCGTACGCCGGCCGGTCGGTGATGACCCCGTCCACCCCGGCGGTCAGCACCAACTCCAGGTCGGCCGGTTCGTTGACAGTCCAGACGTACACCTGGTTGCCGGCCGCGCGCAGTGCGGGCAGCAGCTGCGGGCGGGCCCGGACCAGGCTGATGCCCGGCCCGGCGATCCGGGTGCCGAACGGCAGCCGACCCAACCGCAACCAGCGCGGCAACACCTCCAGCAACAGCACGGTGGGCAGCGTCGGGGCCAGCTCGCGCACCCGACGGACCGCCAACGGGGAGAACGACATGACGGTGACCTGCACCGGATCGTCCGGTGTCGGGTCGGCCAGCCCGTACCGGCGTAACAGGTTGACCAGTCGCCGTTCCACGTTCGAGCCGTAACGGGACGGGTGTTTCGTCTCGACCAGCAGCCGGACCGGCCGGCCGGCGGCGAGCACCGCGTCCAGGAGTCGGGCCAGGGTCAGCAGCCGGGTGTGCGACTCGTCCGGTGGCAGGTCGCCGTCCGGCGCGCTGCCGGGGTGCCACGAGCCGAAGTCCAGGGCGTCCAGTTCGGCGAGCGTGCGCGCGCTGACCAGACCGCGGCCGTTGCTGGTGCGGTCGAGTCGTCGGTCGTGCACGCAGACCAGGTGCCCGTCCCGGGTCAGCCGGACGTCGCACTCCAGGCCGTCGGCACCCTCGTCGAGGGCGCGCAGGTACGCGGCGAGGGTGTGCTCGGGTAGGTCGAACGAGGCGCCGCGGTGCGCGAAGACCAGTGGCCCGCCCATTGCGCCGGCCTCAGATGACCTGGCCGGGCTGCCCGTTCGCGTCGACCACAGGTCGGCCGACCGCGGCCCACTGGCGCATCCCGCCGTCGGCGTTGCGCACCTGCTCCCAGCCGTTGTTGATCAGGTAGGCGACGACCTGGGCGGAGCGCCCGCCGGAGCGGCAGACGACGGCCACCTCCCGGTCGGTGGGCACCTCGGCCAGTCGGGCCGGCAGTTGCATCATCGGCAGGTGGTGGGCGGTGGGGGCGTGGCCGGCCGCCCACTCGTCGTCCTCCCGCACGTCCAGCAGGTAGGTCTCGTCGGCGATCTCGGTCACGGGCACGGTGGGAACCTGGGGTCCGAACACAGGAAGCAACACTAGATCCTCGTGGCCCGGTTCGGCACCGACCGGGCCGTCGACACCGTCACAACCGGGTCACCCAGCGGGGGTTGACCTGCGCCCAGGCCGGCACCCGGGTGTCGCGAAGTGCCTCGAACAGCCCGTTGCCCCCGTTGTCGAGCACCACGTACGAGACCTCGTCGATGGTCTGCGGCGAGGAGGGCACCTGGACGCCGCGCATCCCGTCGGGCGGCAGCGCGCGCAGCGCGAGGAGCAGGTCCTCCAGGGGTACGCCGTTGGTGTCGACTGTCAACGAGCTGCCGACCGCCCGCAGCACCTGGTCGAGTTTGACGGGGTTGCTTCGCAGGTCCGCCCTGCCGGCGCTGTCCAGCATCGCCCGGAGCAACTGCTGCTGGTGGTGCTGCCGGTCGTAGTCACCGCCGGGCAGGTCGTAGCGCTGTCGGACGTAGTCCAGCGCCTGCGCGCCGTCCATCTGGTGGCAGCCGGTGGTGAAGACCCGGTTGGTGTGGATCGAGCGGACCTCGGTGTCCACGCACATCTGTACCCCGCCGAGCAGGTCGATGACCTTCCGGAAGCCGGAGAAGTCGATCAACGCGGCGCCGTCGAACTGGATTCCGGTGAGCCGGTGCAGGGTGGCGGAGAGCAGTTGGGCGCCGGCCTGCCCGCCGCCGCCGTGCTCGTACGCCGCATTGATCTTGTCCTGGCCACCGCCGAAGCCGTTGGCGGGCGGGATGGCGACCAGCAGGTCACGCGGGATGGAGACCAGGTACGCCTCCCGCTGCCCGGCGGGGACGTGGACGATGAGGATGGTGTCCGAGCGTTGGTCCGGGCCGCTGTCGCCGGGTCGTCGGTCGGAGCCGACCAGGAGGTAGTTGAGCGGCCCGTCCAGGTCGGTGCGGGCGGTACGGGCGTCGGGGTCGAGCAGTTGCTCCTTGGTCACCGTGCGGTCGTACCGGTGGCTGAGCGTCTTGAGCCCGGCCACGGCGAGCCCGGCCAGCAGGACGAGGGCCAGGCCGACGCCGAGCATGATGCGCGACCCACGGGCGCGAGGTGACCGGGCGGACGGGGCCGCTCCGGCCCGGCCCGCTGCGTTCCGTCCCCACCTGGACGTGACCGCCTCCCCGCAGCCGATACGTGAAACCTGCTCACGTCAGGCTACGGGCGGTGACGGGGTCGTCGCTGCTTTTCCGCGACTACCGGCGTCACTTGCGGGTGGAGATCACCTCGGGGTGGGTGAAGACGAACTCGGCGAGTTTGTCCTGCTTGACCGCCCGGAACATGGCCATCGTCTCTTCGTTCAAGCCCTCGGTGTTGTTGCCGTTGGCGTTGAACGTGCCGTTGTTGGTCTTGAGCATGGTCAGCTCGTTGCCGGTGACCCCGCGCATGGTGAAGATGAAGTCCTCGATCGGCACGCCGCCGGTGTCCAGCACGAACGCCTTGCCCGCCGCCTTGATCAGGTTATTCATCTTGGCCGGGTTGGTCAGCATCCCGCCCTCGGTGGCCTTCTTGGCCATCGCCTTGATCAGCTGCTGCTGGTTCGCCTGCCGGTCGTAGTCGCCGTTCTTGAGGGTCTTGCGCTGGCGGGAGTAGTCGAGCGCGGCCCAACCCTCCATCTCCTGGCAGCCCTTCTTGTGCACCACCGGGGTCCGCTGCTTGCCGGTCTTCTTGGCGTCCGCGTTCCACATCGGCTTGCCGTCGACGTACGACATGTGCAGCGACTTGACCTCCTGGGTGACGCAGATCCGCACCGTGCCCAGGGCGTCGATGACGTTCTTGAAGCCACCGAAGTTGATGATCGCCGCGCCGTCGAAGCTGATCCCGGTGAGCCGCTTGATCGTCTGGGCCATCAGCTGGGCGCCACCCTCCCAGCCGCCACCGTTCGCGGCGCCGGCCTGGAACGCGGCATTGATCTTCCCGGAGCCGCCGCCGTAGCCGCTCTTTTCGAACGCCGGGATCTGCGCCTCGGTGTCCCGGGGGATCGAGATCAGGTACGCCTGGTCGTGCGTGGCCGGAATGTGCAGGATGATGATGCTGTCCGAGCGGACGTCGTCGGCGGCCCAGCGCTCGCGTGCGTCCACGCCCAGCAGCAGCATGTCGATCGGGCCGTCCAGGCTCGCCCCGCCCTCGGCGTCGGACTTGCCCGCCTCACCCAGCAGGTTGCCCTTCGCGATGCCGCCCGTCGCCTGCCCGATCAGCGCCTTGCTGCCGACGATGGCCACGCCGCTGCTGAGCATCAACACGGCACCGAAGACGACTGTCAGCTTGGCCCAGAGCGGGTCCTTGCGCTTGGTCCGCTTCTTCGACCCACCGCCACCCGGGCGGTCGTCACCACCGTCACCGCCGCCGCCCGGAGGGCGCGAGCCCGGCCCGCCACCACCGGGGCGCGACTGTGCGGGTATGGCCGCAGCGATTCGACCGCTGGGGGCGGCGGACCCGGGGGAAGAAGGGCGACGACTGGCCTGAACCGGCATGCGTGCTCCAGCTCGTGATCAGGAGGGGGCGGCACCACTGTACGTACATCAAATCGACTTGGCGAGTTCATCCCGGGTCAATCCGGACGTCGAATTTCGCAGACTCAGACGATCGTCGCTGTTCGATGACCCGAACGGCTGGTGCCCCTCGGGTTGGCGTCAGCCGCCGTCGTTGCTCTTCGGCGGGTTGGCCTTGACCCAGTCGGCCATCTTGTCCGCGGACATGGCCTGGTACATCGCGAGCGCCTTCTCCCGGTCCGACACCACCACCGACTCGCCGTTGATGGTGTCGCTGCCCGAGTTCGGGCTGGTCACAAAGGTGAGGTTCTGGCCGCGCAGGTTACGGAACTGCAGCGCCATGTCTGTAACCGAGAAAGACTGGTCGACGGTTACGGCCGCGGTCACCGACTTGAGGAAGTCGTTGAGCTTCTTCGGGTTCGCCAGCGTGCCGGTGCTGGCCGCCTTGTCCATCAGCGCCCGAAGGAACTCCTGCTGGTGCCGCATCCGGGCGAAGTCCCCGTCCGGGAACTGCTGGCGCTGCCGGATCCAGTCCAGCGCCTCCGCGCCGTCCATGTGGTTGGTGCCCTTGGTGAACGTCCGGTACGGCTTGTGGATCGACGTGATGGTGCGTTCCACCTTCAGGTCCACCCCGCCGAGGGCATCGGTGACCTCCTTGAAACCGCCGAAGTCGATCGCCATCACGTGGTCGATCCGAACATCGGTGAAGCACTCCACGGTGCGTACCGCCAGCGGCAGCCCACCGAACGCGAACGCAGCGTTGATCTTCGCGCGTGAACCGGAGCCGCAGTCCGCTCCGGCGCTCTCCGGGATCGGCACGTACAGGTCCCGGGGGATGGAGACCAGGTAGGCCTCCTGGTGGTCGGCCGGGATGTGCATGACGATGATCGTGTCGGCGCGCCACTGACTCTTGGTGTCGACCGGTGCGTCCGGATCCCGCGAGTCGCTGCCGACCAGCAGGATGTTGAGCGCGCCATCGACGGTCTTGGCGGGCCGACCGCCGGTGATCTCCGCGAACGGGTCGGTGCGGGCCAGGTCACTGTTGAGGTTGCGGGCGTACAGCCAGGCGCCGACGCTGCCGAGCAGCGCCAGCACCAGCACCGCGACCCCCGCCACCAGGGCGATCCGCCCCCAGCGCGGTCGCGGGCCACGCCGTCCCGGCCCACCGGCGCCACCCGGGCCCCCAGGCCCGGTGGGCCCGTTCGGGCCGCCGGGCCGCAGCTGCTCCTCGTCGTGCGACGGGTAGAAGCGCGCCTCGCTCGGGCGGGCACGCCCGGAGGCGCTCCGGTCGGGGCCGGGCACCGACGCGCGCCCGGCGCTGCGGTGCAGGTACGGATGCGGGACGCCGGCAGACGAGGTCGCGGACATGTAACTCAGGGTACGTAGCCGGAGCCACTACCGCCTTCAGGCGACACTCAGCGACGGCCGGTACGCGCGGATCCGGTCAGCCGAGCCGCGTCCGGAAGTACTCGATGGTGCGTCGCAGGCCATCTTCGGGCGCGATCGACGGCTCGTATCCGAGCAGTTCACGAGCGAGCGTGAGGTCCGGCCGGCGCATCTCCGGGTCGTCCGAGCCCCGGGTGACATAGGTCACCTTCGAGCTGCTGTCAGAGAGCGACACGATCAACTCGGCGAGTTGTCGCATGGTCAGCTCGTGCTCGGTGCCGCAGTTGACCGGGCCCGTCTCGGTCGAGTCGAGCAGCAGCAGGATGCCGCGCACCAGGTCCTCGACGAAGCAGATGGACCGGGTCTGGTTGCCGGTGCCGTGCACGGTGATCGGCTCGCCGCGCAGCGCCTGCGAGATGAAGGTGGGGATGGCGCGGCCGTCGTCCGGGCGCATCCGCGGGCCGTACGTGTTGAAGATCCGGACGATCGCCGCGTCGAGCCCGCGGTAGCGGTGGTACGCCATCGTCGCGGCCTCGGAGAAGCGCTTGGCCTCGTCGTAGACGCTGCGGACCCCGATCGGGTTGACGTTGCCCCAGTAGGTCTCGCGCTGCGGGTGCTCCTTCGGGTCCCCGTACGCCTCGGAGGTGGAGGCCATCAGGAACCGGGCGCCGTCGGCGACCGCGCGCTCCAGCAGGTGCAGGGTGCCGACCGAGCCGACCCGGAGGATCTCCACCGGCAGCTGGGCGAAGTCGGTGGGGCTGGCCGGGGAGGCCATGTGCAGGATCGCGTCGAACCGCTCGGCCAGCGCGGGGTGGTGGGTCGGTAGACCCTCGGAGATGTCGGCCTCGACGAGGGTGAAGGTCGGCCGGTCCAGCAGGTGGGCGACGTTCTCCTTGGAGCCGGTCACGAAATTGTCCAGCGCCACCACTGTGCAACCTCGGGCGATCAGGGCGTCTACCAGGTGCGACGGGACGAAGCCCGCTCCGCCGGTGACGAGGACGCGGTGACCGGAACCAAAGCGCTCAGCAACCTTCATACCGCTCAGCCTACCGACCGTCGAATTGGTGCAGGGGGTCCCCTGTTGACGTCGTGCGTCAACAGGGGACCCCCTGTCGGGTACCGCTGTCAGTGCGCGCCAGCACCGGTGAGGGCGCGCACCTCCAGTTCGGCGTACTTGTCCTCGTCGTGTTCCTTGGAGATGACAGTGCCGATCCACCCGCAGAGGAAACCGAACGGGATGGAGAGGATGCCCGGGTTGGACAGCGGGAACCACTGCCAGTCGTGGTCCGGGAACATCGACGTCGCCGCACCGGAGACCACCGGCGAGAAGAACACCAGCAGCACCGCCGAGAGCAGCCCGCCGTAGATCGCCCACACCGCGCCGGAGGTGTTGAACCGCCGCCAGAAGAGGCTGTAGAGGATCGCCGGCAGGTTGCCCGAGGCGGCGACGGCGAAGGCCAACGCCACCAGGAACGCCACGTTGAGGTTCTGCGCGTAGATCGACAACAGGATGGACACCGCGCCGATCACCAGGGCGGAGATCCGGGCGACCCGCACCTCCTGCCGCTCCGACGCCTCACCCTTCTTCAGAACGTTGGCGTAGAAGTCGTGCGCCAGGCTGGACGACGAGGCCAGCGTCAACCCGGCGACCACCGCGAGGATGGTGGCGAAGGCGACCGCCGCGATGATCGCCAGCAGGGCTGCCCCGCCCAGTTCGCCGCCGAAGAAGTCGATGCCGAGCGCTTCGGCCAACTGCGGCGCCGCGGTGTTGCCGGCCTTGTCCTGCGCCGTGATCGCCTGGCTGCCGACCAGCGCCGCCGCACCGAAGCCGAGGGCCAGGGTGAGCAGGTAGAAGGTGCCGATGATGCCGATCGCCCAGAGCACGCTCTTGCGGGCCGCCTTGGCGGTCGGCACCGTGTAGAAGCGGATCAGGATGTGCGGTAGGCCGGCGGTGCCGAGCACCAGGGCGATGCCCAGGGACAGCAGGTCAACCTTGTTGTAGAAGGTCTGCGTCGAGTTGCCGGCGACTTCCACGCCGTACCGCAGCCCGGGTTCGAGGAACGCGCTGCCCTTGCCGGATGCCTCGGCCGCCTGGCCCAGCAGCGCCGACAGGTTGAAGTTGAACTTGGCCAGCACCAGGATGGTCATCAGCAGCGCACCGCCCATGAGCAGAAACGCCTTGACGATCTGCACGTAGGTGGTGCCCTTCATGCCACCCACCGTGACATAAATGATCATCAGAGCGCCGACCATGATGATGGTGGCCACCTTCGCGGTGTCCGCGTCCATGCCGAGGAAGGTCGTCCCCGGCCGGATGCCGAGCAGCAGCGCGACCAGCGCGCCGGCACCCACCATCTGGGCGAGCAGGTAGAAGATCGACACCGTGATGGTGGAGACCGCCGCCGCCGTACGCACCGGACGCTGACGCATCCGGAACGCCAGCACGTCCGCCATCGTGTACCGGCCCGAGTTCCGCAGCAGCTCCGCCACCAGCAGCAGGGCCACCAGCCAGGCGACCAGGAAGCCGATCGAGTAGAGGAAGCCGTCGTAGCCGTACAGCGCGATGATGCCGGCGATGCCGAGGAACGAGGCGGCCGACATGTAGTCGCCGCCGATCGCCATGCCGTTCTGGAAACCGGAGAAGGACCGGCCACCCGCGTAGAAGTCGGTCGCCGTCTTGGTCTGCCGGCTGGCCCAGATGGTGATGCCCAGGGTCACCGCCACGAAGACCAGGAAGAGCGTGATGGTCAGGTTGCGGGCGGTGTGGTTGCCCGCCTCCGCCGCGAGGAACGTCTCAACCGCGTGGACCGTGCTCATGGGTCACCTCCCCGATCTCGGCGCGGATCCGGTCCGCGATGGGGTCGATCTTCCGGTCCGCGTACCGGGAGTAGAGCCAGGCGATCAGGAACGTGGAGACGAACTGGAGCAGGCCGAAGACCAGCGCGACGTTGATGTTGCTGCCGAACAGCTTCGTGCCCATGAAGTCCCGGGCGTACGCGGAGAGAATGACGTAGAGCGCATACCACAGGAAGAACGCGACGGTCATCGGGAAGACGAAGCCGCGCAGCGCACGCCGCAGCCCGGCGAACTCGTCCGACCGTTGTACGGCCAGGTACTTGTCCGACTCGGAAGCAGCCGGAGCGGGTGTGTCCGTGGACATCTGTGGATCACCACCTTCACAGGCGTCAGAGGAGTTTCGCGCACCGTAAAGAGCGCACTCCCCGGCAGGGAAGGCTGAGATCGACGACGGTCGGCGAGTGCGCCGAGCGGTTGGCTGGCTGCGCCAAGTGACTCAGGTCACTGCGGTGATCGGTCGGGCCCGGACGAGACTCCCCGGTCAGGTCGGCAACTCGTGGTAGCGACCGCGGTAGTGCAGCAGCGGGACGGACTCCTCGGCCAGGTCGACGGCCTCGATCGTGGCCTCGACCAGCAGGCCCCAGCCGTACTCCCGTGCGGTGTCCAGCCGGCACCCGGCCCAGCCGCCGCCGTCCGCCGGGACCGGCCCGTACGATGTCTCGACCCAGTCGCCGGTGGCGAACAGCCCGCCCGGAGCCGGAAAGAGGCCGGCGAACCGGTCGGCGAGCTGCCGGTGCGGCGGGCCGAGCGGCGTGACCGCGAACCGACCCGACTCCTCGACGGCCGCCCAGAGGTCGGACTCCGGGTCGATCAACCCGAGCAGTCGGTCCGGTTCCCCCTCGGCCACCAGGGTCGACGAGACGGTCAGCCCGGCCGGACCGGGCGCCGTCCAGAGGGTCACCGGTGCGGCGAGCCGACCACGCAGCCGGCGTACCGGCGACCGTTGCCCGGTCGGCACCGCGAACGGATCGGTGTGGTGGATCTCGGCACCCGGCTCATGATTCACGTGAAACATTGTGCCGCCCCGGCCCCGCGCCCAACCAAGGAAGCGCTCGTGCAGGTCGGCGGGTCGCCCGTGGAGCCGGGTGAGCTGAGCGCCGGCCTCCGTCATCAGGGCACCCAGGTAGACCAGCAGCCCCACCCGGTCGTGCCGGTACTCGGCGAGCAGCGCCAGCCGCGCCGGCTGGCACGGCCAGGGCGCCCCGCAGCCGCGACACCGCCAGAGCGGCCGCATCGGCAGGTGCGGCCTGCTCACCTCGGCTCTCCGGCCGTCCGGGGCGGTGGAGTCGCCCGGCTCCGGCGCGCCCCGCTCGCCGGAGGGCGATGCCCGAATGACCGTGATGCCGCTGAGTCATATTGATGCCTCAGGGACATCACGCTCGCAATGGCACACCAATCCCTGCGGCGATGCTCCGTCCGGTCGCTTGCGCCGTCTGAGGCCCGTTCCGGCTGCCGGACTGCGGGATTCACCAGCGACCACCGTTCGCCCGCCAGGTCTGCGCCGGGGTCAGCCAGCCGGCCCGGCCTGGTCGCGGCAAGGCGACCGTCGGCCCGTTCGCCCATGCGGGTGCTCGATCCGGCGGGCCTGCCGAGCGCTCCGAGCCGGTCGCGCCCGGCACGGCCGCCGGTGCCGCAACCTTCTTTTTCCGGTACGACCACCGCGCTTCGTTCCTGCCCCGGATGAATCGGAACATGGCTCATCTCCTCCCGGTCGACGAGGGCCGCCCCGATCGGGGGGATGACCGGGGCGGCCCGAACGCAGGACCCAGTCGCCGGGACGTCGCCTCCACCGGCCGGGCCGCGTGCTCTCCACCCTGGACGGAAAGGCGCGGACAGGGGAGGATGCCAGGGATTACTACGCAACGCAGTCACGTACTTACCGGAGAGGTAAGGATGAACGTCGAAATGTGGGTGCGGGCGTTGAAGGCCGCCCGAGCCGGTGCCGAGGTGTCCCAGGAAGCTCTGGCGAGCCTCACCAAGTGGAGTCCATCCACAGTGGCGGCCATCGAGACCGGCCGACGTCGACCGACCATGGAGTTCGCGGTCGCCGCCGACGAGGCCCTAGCCACCGGTGGCCTCCTCGCCGGGCTCCTCAAGGCTGCGGACCAGGAGTATGGCCCGTCCTGGTTTGTCCCCTGGCGTGGATACGAACAGCGGGCGACGCGCCTGCGTGCCTTTGAGGCATGTCTCGTGCCCGGACTCCTGCAGACCGAGGACTACGCCCGTGCCGTCATCTCGGCGGGTGGGCTGCATCCGCCGGCGGTGGTTGACGAGCTTGTCGCGGTCCGTCTGGAACGTCAGCTCCTGTTGTCCCGGGATGCGCCGCCAACGTGTGTCTTCCTGGTGGACGAAATGGGCCTGCACCGTCCGGTGGGCGGTCACGCCGTGCTCAACGCCCAACTCGGACGACTGCTTGAGGTGGCGGACCTTCCGTCCGCTCGATTGCACGTCATCCCACTGAGCGTCGGGGAGCATGTCGGTTTTGGGGGCGGCTTCGTCTTCGCCGACCTTCCGGACGGGGACAGGGTGCTCTACCTGGAGAATGCCGCTCGCGGACACGTCATGGACGACCCGGAGACACTCCGATTGATTGATCGAAAGTGGGATAGCCTGCTCGGCGAAGCGCTCTCCACAGGCGCCTCGATGGATCTGATCCGGAAGCTGAAGGTGACACCGTGACGATCAAAGAACCACGCTGGCGCACCTCCACCCGGTCGACCGACTCCGGCGGCAACTGCGTCGAGGTGGCCGACAATT
The DNA here is from genome assembly GCF_040649675.1 of Micromonospora parva. Classification (NCBI taxonomy): domain Bacteria; kingdom Bacillati; phylum Actinomycetota; class Actinomycetes; order Micromonosporales; family Micromonosporaceae; genus Micromonospora; species Micromonospora parva. The sequence continues at coordinate 62,220 of NZ_JBEZFX010000016.1, forward strand.
TGCCCAGCGTCGTGCTGGTCCGGGACAGCAAGGACCGTTCCGGCCCGATCCTCGCCTTCGCCCCGGGTGCCTGGCGCGGCTTCGTCGCCGACGCCGCCCAAACCCCGGGCCGCCGCGCCGGTTAACGGCGCGGGGTGACGGTGGCGAGCAGTTCCGGCATCCGGCGGTCCAGCACGTCGCCGGCCAGGTACGCGCCCAGCAGCGCCGCGCCGAGCCCGTAACCGGCGCCGACCGGCAGGGCCAGCCAGAGCCAGGCGTCACCGAGCAGCGCGGCGGCCACCACCATCGGCACCGCGGCGACCGCCGAGGCGAGCATGGCCAGCAGAGTGAGCAGCCCCTTCGTCAGGCCCGCGCCGCTGTTCATCGCGAACGGGTTGCTCGTCTCCGGCAGCGAGTACGCCCCGAGCACCGAGACCAGGCAGTTCACCGCCAGCCCGACGCCGTAGGTGGCGACCAGGGCACCGGCGGTCAGCCCGATCCAACCCGGTTCACCGAGCAGCAACGACAGCACCACCGCGACGACCGTCAACATCGGCAGGACGTACAGCGAGAAGGCCGTGATCCGGGCTCGCAGCTCGACCCGGCCGGGCACCCCGGCCACCACGTTCGCGGCGTACGCGCTGCCGTCGAAACCGAACTGGTTGGCCAGGGTGACGGCCGCGAGCACCCCCACGAAGACCATCGAGATGGTCACCACGACCGGTGAGCTGTCACTGGCAGCCGCGGTGAACCCCTCGTCGCCGACGGCCGCGAAGTCCCCGCCGGTAACGTTGATCATCACTGGCACGAAGATGCCGACCACCGCGATGGTGATCAGGTTGGCCCGGCGGCGAGCGTCCCGCCACCAGTAACGGGCCTCCCGGGCGACCAGGGCACCGAACCGGTCCCGGCGGGCCCAACCGGCGACCCGGGGAAACAGCTGGGCGACCGCGCCACCGTCGACCCCTCGTCGTGCCGGGGCCTTACCGGCGCTCGCCGCACCCACCATCGCCGACTCCAGCGAACGGGACCACCAGGCCAGCAGGGCGACGAGCGCCACCACCGTGATCAGTAACTTGACCGGTGCCGCCCACACCCGCCCCTGGGCCACGTCGATGCCGGCGGTCCACGGCGCGCCCAACGGCGTCCAACCGATCACCGTCGCCACACCTGCCAGCCGGTCCCAGTCCGCCTCACGCAGCGCGGCGAGGCCGAAGATCTGCAACGGGCCGAGCAACGCGGCGACCACCGCCAACAGCACGGCCGCCAGGTCGCGGACCCGTCGGGACCGCAGCATGGTGGCGAAGGCGCTGGTCACCGCCCGGCTGGCGGCCACACAGAGCAGCAAACCGGCGAGCACCCCCACGACGGCGACCACCCCCGCCGACCAGCCACCCAGCGACCAGGCGGTCAACACCAGCCCGGACGCCGCGACCAGCACCGCCACCACCGGGACGCTGATCAGGGCCGCCACGAACAGGCCGGTCACCAACGTGCGCCGGGGCAGTGGCAGCAGCGCGAACCGGGCCGGGTCGAGTGTCTCGTCCACGCCGAAGAAGACGAGTGGCAGCAGCAGCCAACCGAGCACCAGCAGCCCGCCGCCGGCCGCCGCGACCAGCACCGCGTACCGGCCGTTGTCGGTCAGGCCGGGCGCGGCGAAGAGGAAGAAGCCGCTGGCGGCGAACCAGAGCCCGAGCAACGCGCCGCCGATGAACATGGCGATCCGCCAGCCCTGGCCCCGAAAGTTGTTGGCCATCACCCGCAGCTTCAGCCGCACGAAGTGGCGGGCGGAGACCGGCCGTGCCGGTGCGGCGGGGGTGGCGTCAGCGCTCACCGGGAGAGCCACGACAACTCCTCGCCGGTCGCGGTGCGCCCGCCGACCACCTCGACGAAGACCTGCTCCAACGAACGGTCGCCACGGACCTCGTCGATCGTCCCGACCCGCTTGATGGTGCCGCTGGCCAGGATCGCCACGTGCGAGCAGAGCCGCTCGACGACCTCCATCACGTGACTGGAGAACACGACAGTGCCGCCACCGGCCGCGTAGCGGGTGAGGATGTCCCGGATCAGCGCCGCGGAGACCGGGTCGACCGCCTCGAACGGCTCGTCCAACACCAGCACCCGGGGGCCGTGCAGCAGCGCGCAGGCCAGGCCGATCTTCTTCTTCATGCCCGCCGAGTAGTCCACCACCAGGGTCCGACCGGCGTTGCCGAGCGCCAGCACGTCCAGCAGCTCGGCTGCCCGCTGGTCGACAACCGCCGGGTCCATCCCCCGCAACAAGCCGTTGTACGCCAGCAGCTCCGCCCCGGTCAGCCGGTCGAACAGCCGGACCCCGTCGGGCATCACGCCGAGCAACCGCTTGGCGGTCACCGGGTCCTGCCAGACGTCGTGGCCGAGCACCCAGGCCGAGCCGGCATCCGGACGCAGCAGCCCGACCGCCATCGACAGGGTGGTGGTCTTGCCGGCGCCGTTCGGGCCGAGCAGGCCGTAGAAGGAGCCGGCGGGGACGTCCAGGTCGACGCCGGCCACCGCGATCGTGCCGTCGAACCGCTTGGCCAGGCCACGCAGTGCGAGCGCGGGGTGCTCAACAGTCATGCGCCGACGTTATCCGCCCATCGCCAGTCACGCCCTCCGCCGCCGGCCGGACCCGCGATCCTCCCTGAGGCGGACCACATCGCGATCTTGCGTTTCCTGTCCCGACACAAGGCACATAACCACCTTTATCAACAACCGGAAGTGCAAGATCGGCGCGGTCCTGGCGCTTACTGCATCCGGAGGGCTTCCGGGGTGTGCAGGCGGAGCATGGTGGCGGCGATGTCGGCCGGGGCCCGCCTGCGGGTCGCCATCGACACGGCGACCATCACGGTGAAGGCCAGTGGCACCGTCCAGGCGGCCGGCTGCGCGATCAGCGTGGCCGGCCAACCGGACAGCGGCGGGCCGAGGACGGTGACCAGCACCGCGCCGATCGCCGCGCCGCCGCCGACCACCACACCCGCGGCGGCGCCCACGTCGGTCAGCCCGCGCCACCAGATGCCGAGCACCAGCAGCGGGCAGAAGCTCGACGCGGCGACCGCGAAGGCCAGCCCGACGACCTGCGACACGTCCAGCCCGGAGACGTGCAGTGCCAGCACCGCCGGCACACCACCGGCGATGACGGTGGCGAGCCGGAAACCGCGTACCGAGCCCCGACCGAGCACGTCCGTCGAGATCACCCCGGCGACGCTGGTCAGCAGCCCGGACGAGGTGGAGAGGAACGCCGCGAACGCGCCCGCGGCGACCAGCGCGGCGAGCAGCCGCCCGACCAGCCCGTCACCCAGGGCCGCGCCGGGTAGCAGCACCACCACCGCGTCGGTCTGGCCGCTGAGCAGCAGTTGCGGGGTGTAGATCCGGCCGAGGACCCCGTACAGGGTGGGCAGCAGGTAGAAGACGCCGACCAGGGCCAGCACGACCAGGGTGGTCCGGCGGGCCGCCGCGCCGTCCGGGTTGGTGTAGAAGCGCACCAGCACGTGCGGCAGGCCCATGGTGCCCAGGAAGGTGGCCAGGATCAGCGAGTACGTGGCGAACAGGCCCCGGTCGTCGGCACCGGCGGCGCTGGGCAGCAACCAGTCGTTGGCGTCGGTGGCCGCCCCGGACACCGCCGGCACCGGGTCACCAGCGGCGAAGGTCAGCTCGTCGCCGGGGCGTACCTCCCGGATGTCGCCGTCGGGCAGGGTGAGGGTCGCCCGGTGCTCGACCACGACGGTGGTCGCGGCCCGGAACGTCGGCCCGTCGGGTGGGGTCACCGCCGGCCGGCCGTCGGCCTGCCACTGGAGCGCCAGGAAGATCACCGGTACGGCGAGTGCGGTCAGCTTGAGCCAGTACTGGAACGCCTGCACGAAGGTGATCGCGCGCATCCCGCCCAGCGCCACGTTCGCGGTGACCACGGCGGCCACCAGCAGGGCTCCGAGGGGGTACGGGGAGCCGGCCACCGTGGCCAGGGTCAGCCCGGCGCCCTGGAGCTGCGGCACCAGGTACAGCCAACCGATGAAGATCACGAAGGCGGTGGCCAGGATGCGGAGTCGACGTGAGCCCAGCCGCAGCTCGCAGAAGTCGGGCAGGGTGAACGCGCCGGAGCGGCGCAGCGGCGCGGCCACGAACAGCAGCAGAGCCAGATAGCCGGCGGCGAACCCGACCGGGTACCAGAGCACGTCCACGCCGTACTTGAGGACCAGCCCGGCGATGCCCAGGAAGCTCGCCGCCGACAGGTACTCCCCGCCGATGGCAGCGGCGTTCCACGTCGGACTGATCGCCCGGGACGCCACCAGGAAGTCGGACGTGGTCCGGGCCAATCGCAGCCCGTAGAAGCCGATCCCGACGGTGACCAGGGTGACCGCGACGATGGCCGGGACCACGAAGTCGTTGCCCACTCAGCGCTCCGGCCGTTGCACCAGGTCGGTGAAGTCCTGCTCGTTGCGTTCGGCCAGCCGCACGTACGCCCAGCCCACGGCGATCAGGAACGGGAAGGAGGCCACCCCGAGCAGCAGCCAGGGCAGGTTGACGCCGGCCACGGTGGTCCGGCCGAGCGAGGGCGCGATCGCGAACAGCCAGGGCAGCCCGCCCAACCCGATGGCCACCACCAGGGACAGCCGCAGCGCCAACGCGAGTTGGGCCCGGACCAGGCCGCGGACCAGCGCCTCGCCGACCTGGGTCTGCTGGGCCAGCTCGGTGCGGGTCCGCTCGGCGCGGGTGTCCTGCCGGGTGATCTCGGCCAGCACGATCCGGGACCGCCGGGGCGGCGGCACCGCAGCGCCTGACCCCACGTCCGGGAGTTGCTTGGCCACCCCGGCAGTCTCGCCGGCCGTACGCGATTGTCAAGCAGTGCGGTGTGCACATCGGTAAGTGGCGTTGTGCATAACCTGTGGAGAACCGCTCACGCCTGTGGATAACTCGGGGATCACCCCGGCTGGCGTGTGGGAACTCCCGAGGCTCGTTGTGGACAACCGACTGAGCTGTCAGGGTGGTCCGGTAGAGAGGAGGTGTGACGGTGACCAACCCTGCCCGGCCCGGCTGGGGCGACGCCTGGACGGTGGACGACCTCCAGAGCCTCCCCGAGGACGACCAGGTCTACGAGATCTTCGACGGGAGCCTGCTCGTGTCCCCCCATGCGGACGTCTTCCATGGCGCGGTCGCCAACCGCCTCCGCCGTGCCCTCGACCGGCAGGCCCCCGCCGGTGTGCTCGTCGGTCAGGACATCGGGGTCAGCGCGAAACGCTCGTCGTACTTCGTGCCTGATCTCTTCGTCGCCACGGAGAGCGCACTGGACAGCGGCGGCGCCGCGCTCGACCCGGCCGACGTGCTCCTCGTCGTCGAGGTGATCTCGCCAAGTAACGCCGGCCGCGACCTGGTCCTCAAACGTCACGAGTACGCGGCCGTCGGCATTCCGCTCTACTGGTTGGTGGAGCCCCGCAAGCAGACCCTGACCGTGCTGGTGAACGGCGCGGGCGGCTACCGCGAGCAGGTCGTTCTGCCGGTCGGCGAGGTCTACCGCGCCGACCGGCCGTTCCCTCTCGCCCTGCCGCTGGCCGACATCTTCTGACCCGTCACCGGGAGCCGCCCGCCCGCCCCGTCGACGGTCAGTCCAGGCCGATGCGCTCCGGCCGGGCCGAGGCGGAGCCGAGCCAGGTGTGCGGGTTGCCGTACCAGCACCAGCCCAGCTTGGGCGCGCCCTGGCTGATCCAGAGCGCCGGCACCCGCTTGTCGCCGCAGCGGGAGCCGACCAGCGAGAAGCACCTGTTGCTCGCCAACGCGGCCGGGTGCAGCGTGATGAAGGCGAGCCCCTCGTCGATGCTCAGCGGCAGTCGACCCTGGGCGGTGATCCCCTCCATGGCCGTGGCAGGTGCCAGGTTGCGGAACTCCTCGCCCCGGTCGACGTCGAAGAGCAGGTACGCCGGCCCGGCCGGCACCTCCAACTCCTTGATCGGGTCGAAGCGGGGCAGGTCGTCCTCGGCGTAGTTGCGGTCGACGACGCCAGGCTTGCGCTTGCCGGCCACTGTGGTCAGCGCCACCCGTTCCGGCACCCCGATCAGATCCCGGGTGATGACCAGCACGAACGGCACCCGGGCGTCGGTGGGGGCGGGCAGCCCGGCGGTGCCCTCGACCGCCCTGGCCCGCAGTGGCGCGACCAGGTCGCGGAAGGCGTTCTCGGTCAGCCCGGCGAGGGCGGGATAGCCGATTTGCACCAGTCGGTCGAGTTGGTTGTCGAACTCGGATTCGGCGTTGAACGGGGTCTCGGTCACGCAGGCCTCCCGGAAGTCGTACGACCTATCGTACAACGTACGGCACGCCGCTTCTCATTCCCGGCTCAGCGACTCCAGTCCTGTTTCGCAGCCCTGACCAGCTTGTCCTTCAACTCCCTGGTGTGCCGCCGGCTCACCGGCAGCTCGGTGGAGTCGATCACCACCACGTAGCCGGAGTTGACCAGCCGCAACTCCGCGATCAACTTCAACTGCACCAGGTACGACCGGTGCACCCGAACAAAACCGGCATCCGCCCAGCGCTCCGCGAGCGTGGCCAGTGAGACCCGCACCAGGTGCGACCCCTCCGCGGTGTGCAAGCGGGCGTAGTCGCCCTGCGCCTCCACCCACCGCACCGCCGAGCGGGGCAGCATCCGGGTGGTGCCGGCCAACTCGATGGGGATGGTCGGGTCCTCCTCCGCTCGGGCCAACGCCGCCGGATGCGACGGCACCACCCGCGAGCCGATCACCCGGCGCAACGACTCGGCCAGCCGATCGGCGCGAACCGGTTTCCGCACGTAGTCGGTGGCGCCCAGATCGAAGGCGTCCACAGCGCCGTCGTCGTACGCGGTGACGAACACGATCGCCGGTGGGCGGGCGAAGCGGCGCAGCACCCGGGCCAGTTCCATGCCGTCCAGGCCGGGCATCCGGATGTCCAGGAAGACCACGTCCACGTCGGCGTCGCGCAACAACCGCAACGCCTCGGTGGCGTCGGAGGCCGTGTGCAGCCGGGCCACCCGGGGATCGGCCCGCAGGTGGTACGCCAACTCGTCGAGCGCGGGCGGTTCGTCGTCGACGGCGAGGACGCGCAGGAAACCGGACGCGTTCACCACACCCGTCCCGGCTCGCTCGCTCACGAGCCGGCCCGCACGCCGGGGTGGAACTTCGGCACCCGCATGCTCACCTTCGTACCCGAACCCAGCCCGGTCTCCACGACCAGACCGAACCGGTCACCGAAGACCGAGCGCAACCGCTCGTCGACGTTGGAGAGGCCGACGTGCTGGCTCGTGTCGTCACCCGGGTCGCCGATGCCGCGAGCCAGCTCGGCGATGCCGGCGGTCAGCGTGGTCGGATCCATTCCCACTCCGTCGTCCTCCACCGTGATGTGACATTCGGCCCCCGCGTCCCGGGCCTCGATGCTCACCATGCCCGTGCCCGGCTTACGGGACAACCCGTGGCGAACGGCGTTCTCCACCAACGGTTGGAGGCAGAGGAACGGCAGCGTCACCGGCAGCACCTCCGGGGCGATCTGCAACCGCACCTGCAACCGGTCGCCGAACCGGGCCCGCTCGATGGTCAGGTACCGGTCGATCGACCGCAGCTCCTCGGCCAGCGTGGTGAACTCCCCGTGCGCTCGGAACGAGTACCTGGTGAACTCCGCGAACTCCAGGATCAGCTCCCGGGCCCGCTCCGGGTCGGTGCGCACGAACGAGCCGATCGCGGTCAGCGCGTTGTAGATGAAGTGCGGGCTGATCTGCGCCCGCAACGCCCGGATCTCGGCGCGGGCCAGCCGCTCCCGCGACGAGTCCAACTCGGCCAGGGCGAGCTGGTTGCCGGCCCAGTGCGCCGTCTCCAGGGTGGCCTGCACCAACCCCGGAGGCGGTGGGCTGTCCGCGACCGCCACGAGCGCGCCCACCACCCGGCCGTCCGCCCCCAGCAACGGTGCGACCACCGCCCCCCGGATCGGGCAGTCGACCCGGTCGCAGTGCAGATCCTGCTCACCCAGCACCGTCGAACGGCCGGTGTCCACCGTCCGCCGGGCCGCCGCGAGCAGTTGCTCCCCGTGGTGCGTGCCGCGCCCGTCGAGAGCCAGCAACCGGTCGGCGTCGGTGAGTGCCAGACCGGCCGCGCCCACCAGAGCCCGCAGATGACGTACGGCCTTCGTCGCGCCCGCCTCGCTCAGCCCCGCGCGCAGTGGCTCGGCGGCCAGACCGGCGGTGTGCAGCACCTCGTAGGTGGCCCGCTGGGTGGCGGTGGCGATGCCCCGGCGGGCCCGCAGCCGCAGCACCGCCAACAGGGCCGCGGTCAGCGCGGTGACGAGCGAGACGACGCCGACCACGGCGGAGAGGTTGGCAGCCACGCAGCGATCCTCGCCCCTGCGGGCCGGCGCGCCAAGCCTCTAGTACGCGCCCTTGCGGGCGAGCACCACCCCGACCGTGCGCCACAGGATGCTCAGGTCGTACGCGAGCGACCAGTTGTCGACGTAGTAGAGGTCCAGTCGGACCGACTCGTCCCAGGACAGATCGGAGCGGCCGGAGACCTGCCACAGCCCGGTCATGCCGGGGCGGACCAGCAGGCGGCGGCGCACGTCACCCAGGAAGTCGCCGTCGTCGGCGGGCAGCGGGCGGGGCCCGACCAGCGACATCTCGCCCCAGAGCACGTTGATCAGCTGGGGCAGCTCGTCCAGCGAGGTGGCCCGCAGGAAGCGGCCCACCGGGAAGACCCGTGGGTCCTCCTTCATCTTGAACAGCATGCCGTCGGTGTCGTTCCGGTCGACCAGGCTGGCCAGCCGCTCCTCGGCGTTGACGTACATGGTCCGGAACTTCCACACCCGGAACGTGCGCCCCTCGTGCCCCACCCGAGGCTGCCGGAAGAAGACCGGCCCGGGGTCGGAGATCCGGATCGCCACGCCGATGGCCAGGAAGAGCGGGATCAGCAGCAGCAGACCGAGGCCGGCGGCGACCCGGTCCAGCAGGTTCTTGGCCAGCAGCGCCGGCCCGGAAAGGGTCGGCTCCTCGACGTGCAGCAGCGGCAGACCCTCGATCGGCCGGATGTGCACCCGGGGGCCGGCGATGTCGGTGAGCTGCGGGGCGACCACCAGGTCGACACCGGAACCCTCCAGTTGCCAGGCCAGCCGCCGCAGCTCACCCGGCTCGGCGCTGGCCGACCCGCAGACGGCGATGGTGTCCCCGCCGACCTCACGGACCAGGGCCAGCACGTCTCGGCCGGAGTAGACCGGCACCGGGGTCGGCATCCCCCGGGCCGCCGCGTACCCGTTGGTGATGTGGATGGCGACGGGCATCAGCCCGGCGGACGGGCTGCGGGTGACCGCCGCGTAGACCTCCAGGCACTCCGGCAGGGTGCCGACCAGCACCATCCGGTGCGCGGCCTGGCCGGCCTGCCGGCGGATGTAGTGCAGGGCCCAGCGGGCCACGAACCGGCCCCAGAGGATCAGCAGCGCCGCACCGACCAGCGCGGTGCCCACGGTGAACCGGGAGAGCTGGGTCACTGTGGCGAAGGCGAGGAAGGAGACGCTCGCGGCCACCGTCACCGACGCCCGGATGACCCGCTTGTACTCGTCGGGCCCGAGCCCCAGATAGCGCCGGTCGTACGCCCGGTTGCCCCAGAGGATGACGACCCAGCCGAGCGGGAGTAAAAGGTAGGAGATGGTGTGGAACCAGGTCGGGTCCTGCTTGGTGCCGGAGAACCCGGAGGCGGCCTGGTCGAAGAGCTGGATGGCGATCCAGCTGGCGAACGCGGCCGCGCCGAAGTCGAGCAGCACCAGGATCGCCGTGTAGGGGCGGTGCCAACGGGAGACACGACGTCGCGCTCTGGCCCACGCCGACCGGGGTACACCGTTGTGCGTAGTCGGCGTCGGCGGCTGGATCTCGAAGCTGTCGACGTGCCGCACGAGTCTGCTCCGGCCTTCGTTGGATACCGGGCGCTGGAGGCTTGCCGTCACCTCACCCATGTCCTCCCGCATGACACGGGCCGCTCACTCGGCGTGAAGGCCCGGGTCGCCCACCGTCCCAGTCTCCCACGCGAGCCCGACCGGTTGCCGCCCCGAAGGAGATTGGCGACCGATGGTTACGGTGGGATCTGGCCGGCTCCACACCATTTCAGAAGCCGGGGACCGGGCCACTATACCGATGGATACCCGAACGGCGGGACCGGCGGACCGGAGCTTCGGCACAGTGAGGGCGATTCCACTCGGTGATCACCGAGTGTAATTACTCACCGTACGAGACGGGACAACCGACGGTCAGCGAGCGGCTTCCCGCCGGTCTGGCAGGTCGGGCAGTACTGGAGGCTGGAGTCGGCGAACGACACCTCGCGCACGGTGTCCCCGCACACCGGGCAGGGCAGACCGGTCCGCGCGTGCACCTTCAGACCCGAGCGCTTCTCGCCCTTGAGTTCGGCGGCCCGCTGACCGAGGGACCGCTCGACCGCGTCACCGAGGACCTGCCGGGTGGCGGCGTGCAACGTGGCGAGCTGGGCGTCGGTGAGCCGATCGGTGATCGCGAACGGCGACAGCTTCGCCGCGTGCAGGATCTCGTCGGAGTACGCGTTGCCCACGCCGGACAGCACCGACTGGTCGGTCAGCACCCCCTTGACCTGCCCCCGCCGGCTCCGCAACCGCTCGGTGAAGGTGGGCAGGTCCGCGGCGAGCGCGTCCGGGCCCAGCTTGGCCACCCCGGGGACCGCCGCGAGGTCGGTGACCAGATATGCGGCCAGCTTCTTCTGGGTGCCCGCCTCGGTGAGGTCGAAGCCGGAACCGTCGTCGAGGCGTACCCGCACCGCGATCGGGCCCTTGCCCGGCCGTAGTGGGGTGGTGGCGGGGAACGCCTCCCGGTAGTGCAGCCAGCCGGCCCGCGCCAGATGCACCACCAGGTGCAGGCCACCCTCGAAGAGGACATCGAGGAACTTTCCGTGCCGACTGGCGTCGACCACCGCCCGGCCGGCGACCTCGGTCGGCGCCGGCTCGTACGTCTTCAGGGCACTGATCGCGGCGATCTCCAGCCGATCGACACGCCGCCCCACCGCGCGCTGTCGCAGGTAACCCGCGAGCGCCTCAACCTCCGGTAGCTCGGGCACGACCCAACGGTAGCCTTCTTTCCCGTGAGAATCGTGGTGGCGCACAACCGGTACCGGGAAGCCCAGCCCTCCGGTGAGAACACGATCGTCGACTCGGAGATCGCTCAGCTCACCGCCGCTGGCGTCGAGGTGCTGCCCTTCATCCGCAGTTCGGACGAGATCCCGTCGATGTCGAAGGCGGCCAAGGCGCTGCTGCCGATCTCGCCGATCTGGGCTCCGCGCGCCCAGCACGACCTGAGCCGCCTGCTCACCGAGCACCGGCCCGACGTTCTGCACCTGCACAACCCGTACCCCCTGCTCTCGCCCTGGGTGGTGCGGACCGCGCACCGACACGGCGTGCCGGTGGTGCAGACGGTGCACAACTACCGGCAGGTCTGCTCCTCGGGGATCTACTTCCGCGACGGGGTGATCTGCCAGGACTGCAAGGGTCGGGCGTTGGGGGTGCCGGCGATCAAGCACCGCTGCTACCGCGACTCGGCGGTGCAGAGCGCGCTGATGGCGACCACCCTGGCCGTGCACCGGGGCACCTGGCGCTCGGTGGACCGGTACATCGCGCTCACCTCGGCGATCGCCGACCACCTGCGCGACTACGGCATCCCGGACGAACGCATCGTGGTGAAGCCGAACTCCGTACCCGACCCGGGTCGGCCGGCGCCGCTCGGTGACGGGTTCCTCTACATGGCCCGGCTCTCCCCGGAGAAGGGCGTCGACCTGCTGCTGGACGCCTGGCGTCGGCACCCGGTGGGCTCGCTGGGCACGCTGCGGGTGGCCGGCGACGGCGAGTTGCGCCACCTGGTGGAGGCAGCCGCCGCCGAGCGGCCCGACGTGGTCTACCTCGGTCAGCTCGACCGGGCCGGCGTGCGGGCCGCGGTCGAGGCGAGCGCTGTGGTGATCGCCGCCGCGATGTGGCACGACGTGCTGCCCACCGTGATCATCGAGGCGTTGGCGAGCGGCCGGCCGGTGCTCGGTACGGCGTTGGGCGGCATTCCGTACCTGGTCGGGGCCGACGCCCCGCACGAGCCCGCCGGCACCGGCCCGGCCGCCGTCGCCTCAACGGTCGCCTCACCTGTCGCGTCCGAGGTCGCCTCGCCGATCGCCCCCGGGGTCGGGCGGTCGGCGATGCCGGCCGGTATCGCTCAGGGCGAGGCCGGTTGGGTGGTCGCGCCGGAGCCAGCCGCGCTCGCAGCCGCCCTGCCGGTCGCCCGAGCCGGTGCGCCCGGACTGGCCTCGGCCGCCCGCGCCCGCTACGAGCGCACCTTCCACCCCGACGTCGTCACCAAGCGGCTCATCGACATCTACGCGGGCCTGTCCCGTGCCCCCCACCACGTCTGAACCCGCGCCGCTCGCCGCCCCGCCGCCGGCTTGAGGCAGCAACTTCAGGGTTGTTGCGGTGTGCCGGCGGCTGGAGGCAGCAACATCAGGGACGTTGTGTGGATCTTGGAGCGGGGCGGGGCGGATGCCCGGCCGGGGGGCGGGGCGGTCAGCGTAGCGAGGCGCGGGCGGAGAAGGCGATGCTGGCCAGCAGGAAACCGCCGTTGACGATGGTGAAGGCGATCATCACCCAGAGGGCCAGCGCGGGGGCCACCGCGAGCACCAGGGCGGCCACGAAGATCACCGCGCCGTAGTCGCGGACCAGCTTCACCAGGCGCACCGGCAGCGAGGTCGAGGTGACCATGCTGGCCGCGTTCGGCCCGGCCTGCATCACCGACGTGACCAGGTTGACCATCCAGGTGCCGGCGAAGGCCGCCACCAGCCAGGTCGGCGTGGACGGCTGCTGCGCCACGGCGGTGGCGGCCAGGGCGGCCACCAGGGCGATCTGCGCGGCCACGTCGCAGAGCACGTCGACCCGGGCGCCGGCCGCGCTGCCCTGGCCGGTCACCCGGGCCAGCTGCCCGTCCGCGCAGTCCAGTGAGTACGCCACCTGCCAGCCGATCAGGGCGAGCAGACCAACCAGCCAGGCCGGTACGTCCCCGGCGGCGACCGGGCCGGCGAGCGCCACCACGGTGACCGAGGTGGCCAGCCCGAGCACCAGGTTGGTGATGGTCAACGCTGTCGGTCGCAGGCCGAGCCGCTGGGCTACCAGCGCGAAGACGGCCCCCAGCCACTGGCTGATCGACTCGCTGAACAGGCCGCCACCCCGGTTGACCCGGTGGAAGTCGGCGATGGTGGGACGGGGGTCAGCCAAGCTGGTCGCGGATTGCACCGGCGTAGTCTGCCAGCCGTTCCCGGGTCTCGGTAGGCGACAGTGCCAGGTGTTCGAGGATGGTGTACCGGTCCGGGCGGGTACGCGGCGCGAACTGCACCGCCTCGATGAACTGGTCGTCGGTGAGCGCCACCTCGGCGGGGAGCCGGGGCAGACCGTGTCGGGCCAGGCAGGCAGACATCTCGCCGAAGCGGCGGAGGTCTCCGCGCAGCCAGGTGCAGAACAGCGCGCCCAGCCCGGCCAGCTCGCCGTGCGAGGCGGTGCCGGGAAAGAGCGAGTCGACAGCGTGCATGATCTCGTGGCAGCCGCCGCTGCACGGGCGGCTGGTGCCGTCGACAGCCATCGCCAGGCCGCTGGAGATCAACGCCTCGGCGAGGACGATCACGAAGGCGTCGTCGCTCATGTCGCCCGGGTGGTTGAGCACCGCTTCGGCGCCCGCCCGCGAGAGCGAGGCGGCCAGCCCGTCGACCGGCTCACCGCGTACCTGCCGGGACAGCTCCCAGTCGGCCAGCGCGCTGATGTTGCTGATCACGTCGCCGATGCCGGCCCGGTTGTGCCGGTCCGGGCCGCTGTCCACGAAGTCCAGGTCGACGATCACCCCGATCGGGATGTGCACGCCGTAGGAGCCCTTGATCCCGTCGGTGATCAGGCTGGCCACCGGGGAGGCGATCCCGTCGTTGGCGAGGCTGGTCGCCACCGACACCATCGGCAGCCCGCGACGGGTGGCCGCGTACTTGGCCACGTCGATGGTCTTGCCGCCGCCGATGCCGACGACCGCGTCGTACGACCGGGCGCGGAGTTTGCCGCCCAGGTCGTCGGCGGCGTCCAAGGTCCCGCCGGAGACGGTGAAGACGTCCGCCGAGCGCAGCGACGGTCGGATCAGCTCCGCGATCTGGGCACCCTGACCCGGACCGACCACCACCGCGACGTCGCCCCCGGAGGAGATCCGCCCGTCGGCCAGGATCGCGCCCAGGTCGGCGACCGCCCCGCGCCGCACGTCGATGTGCAGCGGGGTGAGGACGCTACGAGCTAGTAGCGGCACGCGATCTCCCGCGCGCGGGCCAGGTCGGCGTGGTTGTCGACCTCGACCCACGGGACGTCACCGATCGGCGCCGCCCGCACCTCCCCGCCCCGGTCGGAGAACTCCTGGTAACCGTCCTCGTAGTAGAGGTTCGGGTCCCGTCGCCAGGTGGCCTCCAGCGCGTCGGCGAGGGCGTCGGCGACCTGCGGCTCGATCAGCGTCGCGCCGATGTACTCCCCGTACGCCTCGCCCGGATCCATGATCTTGGTGATCCGGGTGAGCTGGCCGGCGGCGTCGAAGGTGGTCTTCATCTCCTCCTCGGCCAGCGGCTTGAGGGTGTCCACGGCGAGCAGGATGCCCGGACCACGCTCGGCGAGCAGGGTCTTCTCCACGCTCACCGGGTGCACGGTGTCCCCGTTGACCAGCAGCACCCCGCGCGCGAAGTACTCCCGGGCCAGCCAGAGCGAGTAGGCGTTGTTCCACTCCTCGGCCTTGTCGTTGTGCACCAGGGTGAGCGTGACCCCGTACCGCTTCTCCAGGTCGGCCTGCCGGTCGCGGACCGCGTCCGCCGCGTAGCCGACGACGATCACGATGTCGGTGAGCCCGACCTCGGCGAGGTTGCCCAGCGCGATGTCCAGGATCGTCGTCTCGCCGTCCACCGGCACCAACGCCTTGGGCAGGGTGTCGGTGTACGGGCGCAGCCGTCGTCCCGCGCCGGCCGCGAGCACCATTCCGATCATCGCGACATCCTCCCTCGTCCTGCTCCGGTCACCGCTGGAGGATAGCCCCGGCCGGGTGCGTCGCTCCGGCCAACCGGTCAGCCGGGCAACGCCGCCAGGTCGGCGAGCATGGTCAGCCGCTCCTCCGCGCCGAGCGTGGCGTACGGGCCGGCGGCCCGCCGGTCGGTCTCCAGTTCGATGGCGAGCCGTTCAGGGCCGGGCGGCAGGGCGGCGATGCTCGACGCGGTGTGCCCGGCGGCGGCCCAGGCGGCGGCGTGCGCGTCGGCCCGGTGGTGTCGCAGCGCGCCGAGCCGGTTGAGCAGCAGTACGCCCGACGGGGTGCCGTCCGGTTCGTACGGGGGCGCCAGCGCGGCGAAGGCCGACCCGCCCCGGTCCTCTTCCTCGTCGGCCAGCACCAGGGCGTACGACAGCAGCCGGCCGAGCACGGCGACCAGTCGGGCCACCCGGTCGTCGTGACCGGCCCACAGCTCCTCGGTGACCTCGGCGTGCACCTGGTAGAGCTCGGTGAGGAAGGCGGCGCCGCGTTCGGTGGCGGAGAGGGTGCCGTCCGGGCTGCGGTAGATCATCCCGTGGGCCACCTGCTTGTCCACGGCTCGCCGGCAGACGACCGGGTCGTGGTAGCGGGTGATCACCGCGAACCCGGGCCCGTCGACGGTGCCACCGGGTGCGGCCAGTCGGGTGCGCAGGTCGACCAGGAAGCCGGTCGCCGTGACCCCGCCGTAGCGCTGGGACAGTTCGGCGCCACCACCGTCCCGGCCGGCCAGCATGCCGGCGCGGAAGGTCCGGTCCACCGCCGGTGCGAGCAGCCCGGCGATCCGGTGGGGCGCCAGCGCGACGGTGTTCACAGACCGATCGACCGGAGGACGGCGAAGCCCTCCTCGGCGATCCGCCGGATCAGCCCGTCGTTGACGTCGCGGTGCTCGTCGAGCACTGTCAGCTCGTGCTCGGCCAGCCAGCGGTACTCGGTGTGCTTACCGGCTTCCAACCTCGGGCGGTCGAGGTCACCGTCGACGCGGACCAGAAAGTCGTGTTCGGTCCGGGCCAGGCCGTCGTCGCCGACGTAGCTGTACTCGCCCACCTGGCCCAGGACGTGCGAGAGGACCCAACCGGTCTCCTCGGTGATCTCCCGGCGGAGCGCCTCGTCGATGTCCTCGCCCGGCTCCAGGTGGCCGCCGACGATGTCCCAGCAGTTGGGGAACAGGCGTCGGTGTGGTGAGCGGCGCTGGAAGAAGATGCGGCCGTCATGGTCGACGATCAGCGCGCCGGCGCAGCGCAGGGGCTCGGTGGACACCATCCGACAGTAGCCAGCGTCCGCAGCTTGTGCGATGCCGCTCTTGTCCCGGAAACATCCACCGACCACCATGTCTGTACCGAATGCCACCGTCCCAAAGGAGTGATGCGTGATGCAGGTACGGGATGCGATGTCCAGCCAGGTCCTCGTCGTCGGTCCGGAGCACACGCTCCGCCAGGCGGCCCGGATGATGTCGGCCCGTGGTGTCGGGTCGGCGGTCGTGATCGACCCGGATTCCGAGGGCGTGGGGATCATGACCGAACGCGACGTGTTGAAGGCCATCGGCGCCGGCCTGGACTGCGACGTGGAACGCACCGGTGCCCATCTGACCTGGGACGTTGTCTACGCGGGGCCGGAGTGGACAGTGGCCGAGGCCGCCGCCGCGATGGCCCGGGGCGGATTCCGGCACCTGGTGGTGCTGGACGGCCGGGAGGTCGCCGGCGTGATCTCGGTGCGGGACATCATGCGGGTCTGGTCGGAGAACCAGGCGGTCGCCACGACCTGACCGGGGGTGGTGTGCCGGGCCGGATCGATGGGTAGACATCCCCGTGCGGGCGCGGAAATGCCGTGGCCCGCGGGGGAGGTCCCGATGCGCGACGCGGAACGGCTGGTCGAGCAGCAGTACGCGATGCTTCTGCGTCGGGACGTGGCCCGGTTGCCGGATCTCTACGCACCGGAGGCGTTCTACGCCATGCCCGGCGTGACGGTCCGTCCGATCGAGCTGCCCGCGCTGCTGCGCACCTGGACCGGCGCTTTCGGAGATCTGCGGGTCGACCCGATGGGTTCGGTCCGCACCGGCGGGGGCGCGGCGGTCGAGCTGCGGCTGACCGGCACCCACACCGGCACCCTGCATTCCCCGTACGGCACCGTCGCTCCCACCGGCCGGGTGGTGAGCTGGGAGGTGGCCGACGTGGTCCGGGCCCGCAAGGGCCGGATCACCGCCTGGCGTTCCTACTTCGACTGGAGTCAGCTTCTCGACGCGCTCGGCGTGCAGCTGGGGGGACTTTCCCGGGCCGCGCAGCACGACGCGCTCGCCCTTCCGGTCTGATCTGCCGCCGACCGGTCCAGCGGGGTCACCCGACCCGGTGGCTCAGGATGCGGACATCGCCGTGCCGACCGCGCGTTCCCCGTCGCCGCCCGTACGCTCAACATCCATGACCGCCGAGCAGTTGATCTCCTTTGCCCGTGGGGCTCCCTCGCTGGACATCGTCGATGTCGAGGGGCTCAAGGCCGCCGCCGTCCGCGCCTTCGACGCCGACCCCGCGGGGGTGACGGCGTACGGCACCTCCGTCGGGTACCTCCCGCTGCGGAAGTGGATCGCCGAGAAGCACGGGGTCGAGGCCGACCAGGTGCTGGTCACCAACGGGTCTCTCCAGGCCGACGCGTTCCTCTTCGACCACCTGGTCCGCCCCGGCGACGCGGTGGTGGTGGAGCGCCCGACGTACGACCGGACGCTGCTCAACCTCCAGCGGATGGGCAGCGAGCTGCACGGCATCTCGGTCCAGCCGGATGGTCTGGACACTGCCGAGCTGCGCAAGCTGCTGGAGTCCGGGGTCCGGCCCCGGCTCGCGCACGTCATCCCGAACTACCAGAACCCGGCCGGCATGACGCTGTCGCTGGAGAAGCGCCGGGAGCTGCTCGACCTGGCCGCCGAGTACGAGTTCACGATCTTCGAGGACGACCCGTACGCGGACATCCGCTTCCGTGGTGAGGCGCTGCCGTCGATGCTCTCGCTGGACACCCGCAACGTGGTGGTGCACGCGTCGAGCTTCACCAAGACGGTCTGCCCGGGTGTGCGGGTGGGTTACCTGGTCGGCCCGGCCGACCTGATCGCCGCCATCGCGAAGAACGCGACGAGCCTCTACATCTCCCCCGGGATGGTGTCCCAGGCGATCGTGCACCAGTTCTGCGTCTCCGGTGACATCGACCGCTCGATCGAGACGGTCCGGGCGGCGCTCGGCGAACGGGCCCAGGTGCTCGCCGAGTCGTTGCGCCGGCACCTGCCGCAGGCGCGGTTCGTGGAGCCCGACGGTGGCTACTTCCTGTGGGTGGAGTTCCCGCAGGACGTGTCTGTCGACCGGCTCGCCCCGGCGGCGGCCGAGCGCGGCGTCGCCGTGGTCAAGGGCAGCGACTTCATGGTGGACGGCGGGCGGCACGCGCTCCGGCTGGCCTTCTCGGCGGTGACCGCCGACCGGATCGACGAGGGCGTCCGGCGGCTCGCGGAGGCCGTCGAGGCCGTCCGGGACTGACATTATCTGTCGGGTTCCCGACAGAACGACGGTGCCGGCCGTCCCGGGGCTCCCCTCCGGGCGGCCGGCTGGCCCACAATGCTGCGAGCGTCACCCCGTCAGCTGCGGACATCACCGCCCGGTCCCCGGGCCGGCCCCGCCCGGGTGGACGCGGCAGCACAACCTCCCGCCCCCACAGGTGCCGGGCGGGCCGTGTCGTCCCCCGCACACCCCCCGATGCGGCCCGGCCCGCCCGGCGCCGCCCCCCACGCGACCGCCGTCACACCGGTCCTCGACGCCGGTCGGCGTAGCCTGCAAGCCGCAGCTGAGCGCGGGAGGTGACGCGATGACGGATCGGACAGAGCGGGACCGGACGGCACCGTCGGCCACCGGTCGGGTGCTGCGACCCCGGGCGTGGCCCTCCCCGGTGCGGGCGATGACCCGCATCCTCAACGCCGACGGCTCGCCGCCCGTCCCGGCACCGACCGGCCCCGGCCGCAGCGCGGTGGTCGACTGCGCGCTCTACGTCGACGGCAAACGGCAGCCCGGCGACTGGACGTACGCGGACGCGCTGGCCGCGGCCCGCCGCGAGGAGCACGGCTTCGTCTGGATCGGTCTGCACCAGCCGGAGCTGGCCGAGATGACCGCCATCGCGGAGACGTACGGCCTGCACGAGCTGGCGGTCGAGGACGCGGTCAAGGCCGAGCAGCGCCCCAAGCTGGAGCGGTTCGGCGACGTCGTCTTCCTGGTGCTGCGTACCGCCCGGTACTGCGAGCACACCGAGCTGACCGAGAACTCCGAGGTGGTGGAGACCGGGCAGGTGATGCTCTTCATCGGCCCGAACTTCGTGATCAGCGTCCGGCACGGGGACGCCTGCCGACTCGCCCCGATCCGCGCCGACCTGGAGACCAAGCAGGAGTTGCTGCTGCACGGCCCGTGGGCGGTGGCGTACGGGGTGACCGACCGGGTGGTCGACCTCTACCTGGAGGTGGCCGACCAGATCGAGGACGACCTGGACGTGCTGGAGGCGGAGGTCTTCGACCGGCACGGCCACGGCCGGATCCAGCGGATCTACCAGATGAAGCGGGAGCTGGTGGAGTTCAAGCGGGCGGTGGTGCCGCTGCAACGGCCGCTGATGACGCTGACCTCGCAGGTCAACCGGGACGTGCCCAAGGAGATCCGCAAGTACTTCCGGGACGTGCAGGACCACCTCAGCCGCACCGTGGAACAGGTGAACTCCTACGACGACCTGCTGAACTCGATCCTCCAGGCGCGGCTGGCCCAGGTCACCGTCGACCAGAACAACGACATGCGCAAGATCGCCGCCTGGGCAGGCATCGCCGCGGTGTGGACCGCCATCGCCGGCATCTACGGGATGAACTTCGACAACATGCCCGAGCTGAGGATGACGTACGGCTATCCCGTCGTCCTGGCCCTCATGCTCGGCGTCTCGCTGGCCCTCTACCGTTGGTTCCGCCGCAACGGCTGGCTCTGACCGTGACGCGGAAGCGCCGACGAGCGGGGGGACCCACTCGTCGGCGCTTCACGCGCTGTCGCTGACCTCAGCGGCGGCCGTTGGTGCGGGCAGTGTCCTTGCCCAGCGCCTTGGTGAGGTCGTCGGTCGGCCGGCCGGAGACGTCAGTGGCGCCCTCGGCGACCGACGGGACCTTGTCGGTCGGGCGGACACCGGTCTGCTTGGCCGGGGCGGTGGTGCTGGCGCTGGAACCGCCGGCCACCGCCGAGCTGCCCGCGCCGGTCATCCCCGCCGCGCCGGAGATGGCGGAACCGTCCGACCCCTTGGCGGCGGACGGCGTACGGACCTCGATCGAGTCGACCTCGTCGCGCATCGGCTCCAGGGTGCTGCGGGTCGGGTCGTACTCGGCCCACTCCTGCTGCTCCCGGCGGCGGCGCAACGCGACCGCGCCGGCCAGGCCGGCGATGGCACCCGCCGCCAACAGGCCGGTCATCATCGAGCCGCGACGACGCGGCTGCTTCTTCTTACCGGTGATCCGCATGGTCTTCGACTTGGCCTTCCTGGTCAGCGGCCCTGCCTGAGCGGCGCCGTCACGAGCTGCCGCCGCCAGCGGTGCCAGCGTGGTGAGAGTCGTGCCCCAGCCGGTCGCCGCGCGGTCGCGTACCTTCACCGCGGTCGGCCCGACGTAGCCCCGGGCCACCTGGACCCGCGGGCCGACGGTCGCGCCGGCGCCCTTCGCGGCGTGGTTGGCTGCCTGCATCAGGTGGCTGATGCTCTGGTTCAGCTCGGCCTTCGCCAACTGCGCCTGGGACTGCCGCCGCCCGAATCCAAACACGGTCCTACCTCCTGGGAGTTGTTCCTTCGTCATCCTCCACCTTCGGATGCCTCCGCGATGCCAGATCGGGCACATGGGAGGATCCGCATGGAACTGACCAACGAGTGAGGAGTACCCGTGGCCGAGGCTGTCTACGCCACCCTGCACACCAACGCTGGCCCGATCCGGCTGGAGCTCTTCCCCAACCACGCGCCGAAGACCGTCCGCAACTTCGTCGACCTGGCCGAGGGCAACCGTGAGTACACCGACCCGCGCACCGGTCAGCCGGGCAACGGTCCGTACTACGACGGCACCATCTCGCACCGGGTGATCAGCGGTTTCATGGTCCAGATGGGCGACCCGACCGGCACCGGTCGGGGCGGGCCGGGCTACAAGTTCGCCGACGAGTTCCACCCGGAGCTGCGGTTCGACCGTCCCTACCTGCTGGCGATGGCGAACGCCGGACCGGGCACCAACGGTTCGCAGTTCTTCATCACCGTGTCCCCGACGCCGCACCTCAACAACCGGCACACCATCTTCGGCCAGGTCGCCGACGAGGAGTCGGTGAAGGTCGTGGACTCGATCGCGAACACCCCGACCGGCCCGAGCGACCGTCCGCTCCAGGACGTCGTCATCGAGCGGGTCGAGATCGAGCGGTCTGCTTCCTGAGCGACCGGCGAGGTACCTTTGCTCGCATGATTGAGCGCTCCGGAGCATGGCCGGTGGACCGCGCGGCGGCGGACGGAGGGTCGGCCCGGTGAGCGAGTCGCCACCGACCACCCCGGTCTGCTACCGGCACCCCGGTCGGGAGACCTACGTCCGCTGCACCCGCTGCGACCGGCCGATCTGCCCGGACTGCATGCGGGAGGCCTCGGTCGGGCACCAGTGCCCGGAGTGCGTCAACGAGGGGCGTCGCAGTGTCCGGCCGGCGCGTACCGCCTTCGGCGGCGGTACGGCCGGCCGGCACGGCTATGTCACCAAGGGCCTCATCGCCCTGAACGTGCTGCTCATGCTGCTCTCCATCGCCTCGGACCGGGGTGGGGACGCGGCGGTGGGCGGTTCCGGCTTCGGCGGCCTCATGGGTGGCAGCACCCCGCTGACCAACTGGGGTTCGGTGCTCGGGCTGGCGTTCTTCCCGGACGGCACGCTCGGTGGCATCGCCGACGGCGAGTGGTACCGGCTGGTCACCGCGATGTTCCTGCACTACGGCGTAATCCACCTGCTGCTGAACATGTGGGCGCTGTGGGTGCTCGGCCGGTCGTTGGAGGCCAACCTCGGGCCGCTGCGCTTCGGCGCGTTGTACCTGATCGCGGGCTTGGGCGGTAACGTCGCCGCCTACCTGTTCAGCGCGCAGAACTCGGCCACGGCCGGCGCGTCGACGGCGGTCTTCGGCCTCTTCGCCGCGCTGATCATCATCGAACGCAAGCTGGGTCGGGACATCTCTCAGGTGATCCCGATCCTGGTGATCAACCTGGTGTTCACGCTGACCGTGCCGGGCATCTCGATCCCCGGGCACCTGGGCGGGCTGGCGGTCGGCGCGTTGATGGCGTTGGTGCTCGCGTACGCGCCGCGTGGTCGGCGGACGCTGGTGCAGGTCGCCGGTGGGGCGATCATCCTGGCGGTGCTGCTCGCGCTGGTCCTCTTCCGCACCGCCCAACTGCTCAGCTGACAGATCAGCTGACCGGGCGGGCGGCCCGCAGGGCGGCGGCCACCTCTTCCGGGGTGGCCCCCAGGTCGTAGCGGCCGAACAGGTGCAGCGAGTTGCCCGCGTCGATCTCCAGGGTCTCGCTGGTCAGCCCCAGCCGGGGTCGTCGGTCGACGGCGATGGCCTCGACCGCCGACCAGGGCAGCAGCCGCCGCCCGGCGAAGCCGTGGATGACGGTGAGCCCCGCCGGGTCGACCGCCAACCGGACCGGCGCGACCAGGTCACGTACCGCCCAGCCGGCCAGCGCCGCGGCGGCCAGGGCGGCCACCGTCAGGCGGACCGGGTCACCGTCGGCGAAGAGCAACCCGAGCGCGACGAGCAGGACGGCGCCGGCCAGCTTCGCCGCCGGGAGGGTCGACGGCACTCGCCACTGTCGTACCGGGGAGGTCTCATCCACCCGCCCAGCATGCCAGCGGTGGTCGGGTACCGCCTGGGCGGACGACCCGCCGATTGACGACGTAGGATCGGGGCAGCCCAAGTTACCGGGGAGTAAACATGAGTGACGCGGTCATCGTCGGCGCGGTTCGTACCCCGGTCGGGCGGCGCAAGGGCAGCCTCGCCAGCGTCCACCCCGTCGACCTCTCGGCACACGTCCTGCGCGCCCTCGCCGAGCGCACCGGGCTCGACCCGGCCCAGGTCG
Organism: Micromonospora parva; assembly: GCF_040649675.1. Lineage (NCBI taxonomy): Bacteria > Bacillati > Actinomycetota > Actinomycetes > Micromonosporales > Micromonosporaceae > Micromonospora > Micromonospora parva. The sequence continues at coordinate 85,402 of NZ_JBEZFX010000016.1, forward strand.
ACGACGTCTTCTGGGGCTGTGTGTCCCAGGTCGGCGAGCAGTCGTGGAACATCGCCCGCAACGCCGTGCTCGCCTCCGGCTGGCCCGAGTCGGTGCCCGGCACCACACTGGACCGGCAGTGCGGCTCCAGTCAGCAGGCCCTGCACTTCGCCGCCGCGACGGTGCTCTCCGGCCAGGCCGACCTGGTGGTCGCCGGCGGAGTCGAGTCGATGACCCGGGTGCCGATGGGCTCCAGCGTGGCCGGCGGTATGCCGTTCAGTGACCAGTTGCGCGCCCGCTACCGGGGCGTCGAGGGCTTCGCCGACGACGCGCCGCTGCCGTTCAACCAGGGGGTCGGGGCCGAGCTGATCGCCCAGCGGTGGCGCCTCTCGCGTACCCAGCTCGACGAGTTCGCGCTGGCCAGCCACGAGAAGGCGGCCGCCGCACAGGACGCCGGCGCGTTCGACCCGGAGCTGGCGGCGGTGCCGCTCGCCGACGGCGGCAAGTTCGCCGCCGACGAGGGCATCCGCCGGGAGACCTCCCTGGAGAAGCTGGGCGAGCTGGCGACCCCGTTCCGCGCCGACGGCGTGGTGACCGCCGGTTCCGCGTCCCAGATCTCCGATGGCGCGGCGGCCCTCGCGGTGACCACCTCCGACTGGGCCAGCCGGCACGGCCTTCGCCCACTGGCCCGGATCCACACCGCCGTGGTCGCCGCCGACGACCCGGTCACCATGCTCACCGCGCCCATCCCGGCCACCGCGAAGGCGCTGCGCCGCGCGGGGCTGGGCATCGAGGAGATCGGGGTGTACGAGGTGAACGAGGCGTTCGCGCCGGTGCCGCTGGCCTGGCTGGCGGAGACCGAGGCCGACCCGGAGCGGCTCAACCCGCGCGGCGGGGCGATCGCCCTCGGTCATCCGCTCGGCGGCTCCGGTGCCCGGATCATGACCACCATGCTCCAGCACATGCGCGACAACGGGATCCGCTACGGCCTGCAGACCATGTGCGAGGGCGGTGGCATGGCCAACGCCACCATCGTCGAGCTGGTCTGACTCGCGGTCGGAAAAGACGTGGCCCCGGCCGGGAAGGGCCACCTAGGGTGCCCGGTGTGACGACGATCCCCGGTGAGCGCACCCCCGACTGGTCCGACGAACGGTGGCAGATGCGGGCCCGCTCCTGGGTCGACGCGCAGCTGAGCCGGGCCGGTCGCCGGGTGACCGGGCTGGTGGAGCCTCGGGAGCGGCCCTGGTCGCTGGTCTGGCGGGTGCCCACCGACGACGGCCCGGTCTGGTTCAAGGCCAACAACCCCGGCACCGTGCACGAGGCGGTCCTGATCACGGCGCTCGCCGAGTTGACGCCCGACCGGGTGCTGGCGCCGATCGCTGTGGACCCGGGGCAGGGCTGGTCGCTGCTGCCCGACGGTGGCGAGTCGTTGCGCGACGTGCTGGCGCGCGACAGTGATCTGGCGCACTGGGAGCGGGCGCTGCCCGGGTACGCGGCGCTGCAACTGGCGAGCGCCCCGCACGCCGACGAGCTGGTCGTCCGGGGCGTGCCGGACCAGCGGCCGGAGGTGCTGGCCGACCTCTTCGTCGAGCTGCTCGACGACCGCGAGGCGTTACTGATCGGTGCCGAGGGCGGGCTGAGCCCGGAGATGCACGAGCGGTTGCGGGCCGAGGTGCCGTCGTACGCGCAGCGGTGCCGGCGGCTCGCCGACATCGGCATCCCGGCCACCGTGCAACACGACGACCTGCACGACGGCAACGTCTTCGCGGGTCGGGACGGCTACCGCTACTTCGACTGGGGCGACGCCTCGGTGGCGCACCCGTTCGGCACCTTGCTGGTGACCCTGCGTGCCGTCGCGGACGCCAGGAAGCTCGCCACCGACGACGCCCAACTGGTTCGGTTGCGAGACGCCTACCTGGAGGCGTGGACCGACCGGTACGACCGGCGGACCCTGGTGGAGGCCGCTGACCTCGCGATCGCCCTGGGGCCGGTGAGCCGGTCGCTCTCCTGGCGTCGCGCGCTGGACACGGCGGCGGAGTCCCGCGCCGAGTACGCCGCCGCGGTCCCGGGCTGGCTGGAGGAGCTGTTCGCCGCCAGTCCACTTCAGCCCACCGTCTGACCACTACCCGTCCGAGTCGAAAATCGGACAGGCAGTGCGACTGGCGGCGTGGAACTTCCAAAAAAACTCCGTGACCCACGTCACCCCGCTGGGGGCGTCGTTGGGCAGGTCATGGACGTCTTCTCCCGAACGTTCCTTCCGGCCGCCGCCGAGGCTGGCCTGGCCGTGCAGACGGTGAGCCGGCACATGCCGGTCTTCCGCCGCTGCGTCGGCTCCGGTGACGCCACCATCCTGGTCACCCGTTGCAGCCGCCCCGACCGCCCGGTCACCGGCGACTACCTGTTGCTGCTCACGCACCGCCGACTGGTGGTGACCCAGCAGACCCGCCTCCTGCACCGACTGCGCCTGCACCTCAACACCGAGCTCCGCGAGCTGAGCAACGTCACCTGGAGCCCGGACCCGCGGTTGCAGTCGGTCGAGATGGCGGCCACCGCGATCGACGGGATCCGTGAGCGGTTCCTGATCCGGACCAGCCACCCGAAGCAGGTCTGGCAGCTCGACGCGTTGCTCAACCAGGCGTTCCGGACCCGCCTGCGGCCAACCGGCGCGCGGGTCGTCGCCAGCATCGGTGACACGCCGGCCGCCGCGCGGCCCGGGATGTTCGCTCCGTCCTGGTGAGCTGACGCCCCGTCGGGCTTCGCACCGCCTTTACCGAACTCGAACACGCACCGATCGCACCCGGCCCACCGGGTCGGCAATCATGGGCCGGTGACCGCCGAAACGCCGCATCGCGGGCTCGTCCTCGTCGTGGAGGACGAGCCGGCCATCGCCGACCTGGTCCGGCTCTACCTCACCCGGGACGGGTTCGGCGTCCACCTGGAACGTGATGGCGAGGCCGGTCTGAGCGCGGCCCGCCGGTTGCGTCCGGTGGCCTGCGTGCTGGACATCGCGCTGCCGGGCCTCCCCGGCACCGAGATCTGCCGCCGGCTGCGCGAGGCCGGCGATTGGACTCCGGTCATCTTCCTCACCGCCCGGGACGACGAGGTGGACCGGATCATCGGCCTGGAGTTGGGTGCCGACGACTACGTCACCAAGCCGTTCAGCCCACGGGAGCTGGTCGCCCGGGTGCGCGCCGTGCTGCGCCGGACCGCCGGTGGCCCGGAGGCCGCGGACCGGGCACGTGTCGTCGGCCCGGTGACGCTCGACCCGGCCCGCCGTACGGTCACCGCCGCCGGCGCCCCGGTGCAGCTCACCTCCACCGAGTTCGACCTGCTCGCCCACCTGATGGCCCGGCCCGGCCGGGTCTTCACCCGGGAGGAGTTGCTGGCCGGGGTCTGGGGGTACGCGGCGCACGCCGGCACCCGGACGGTGGACGTGCACGTCGCCCAGGTACGCGCGAAGCTCGGGCCGGCCAGCGTGATCCGCACCCATCGCGGGGTGGGGTACGCGGTCGATGCGTGATCACCCCGGGCACGTCGAGTCGCCGACCATGGCCCTGCCGGTGGTCGGCGCCACCCCACCCGCCGCACCGCGACCAGGCCGGTTCGGCCGTACGCTGACCGCCCGCGCGGTGCTCGTCACCTGTGCGGTGGCGCTGGTGTCGGTGCTGGTCACCGCCATCGTGGCGGTGCCGTTGGCGATCCGTGGCGTGCAGCGGGGCGAGCAGGAGGCGCTCGCCGCCCAGGCCCGGCTCGCCGCCGAGGTGCTGCGGACCCGCCTCGACCGGGGTCGCAGCGCCGACGAGGAACGCCTCATCCAGCAACTGCGCGACCAGGGCATCGACGCGTACCTGATCAGGCGCGGTGCCGCCGACCGGCCGGGTCTGCCTCCCCGGGTGGTGCAGCGGATCGGGCAGGGCCGCAACGTGTCGGCTCGCCGTTCGGTCAACGGTGAGTGGGCACTGGTCGAGGGTCGGGCGCTGGCCGGCGGCAACGGGGTGGTGCTCTCCCGCCCGTTGGCCACCGGGCTGTGGGCGCGCGTGCTGCTCAGTCTCTGGTTGCCGCTGCTGGCCGGGTTGACCGCCGGTGTGGTGGCCGGGCTGCTGCTGGCCCGCCGGCTGGCCCGGCCGATCCGTGTCGCGGCCACCGCCGCCGCCCGGCTGCGTGCGGGTGACCGCGCCGTCCGGGTGCCGGTCGAGCCGCCGGACGAGGTCGCCGACCTGGCCGAGGCGTTGAACGGGCTGGCTGCCGCGCTGGCCACCAGTGAGGGCCGGCAGCGGGAGTTCCTGCTCTCCGTCTCGCACGAGCTGCGCACCCCGCTGACAGCGATCCGGGGGTACGCCGAGGCGCTCGCCGACGGGGTGCTCGGCGCCGACGACACGGTGGACACCGGTCGGACGATGCTGGCCGAGGCCCAACACCTGGACCGGTTGATCGGCGACCTGTTGGCACTGGCCCGGCTGGAGGCCGCCGACTTCCCCCTCGAACCGGTGCCGGTGGACCTGACCCAGTTGGCGGTGGACGCGGAACCGACCTGGGTCGCTCGGTGCGCGGCGGTGGGCGTGCCGTTCCGGGTGGAGACGCCAGGTCGGCCGGTGCCCGGGTACACCGATCCGGGGAGGATCCGGCAGGTGCTGGACGGGTTGCTGGAGAACGCGCTGCGGGTCGTACCCCCGGGGTCGCCGGTGGTGCTCGCGGTCCGGCCGGCCGGCGCGGACCCGGCGCACGGCGGCGTGTTCGAGGTCCGCGACGGCGGGCCCGGCTTCACCGACGACGACCTGGCGGTGGCCTTCGAACGCGGCGCGCTGCACGAGCGGTACCGGGGGGTGCGCAAGGTGGGCAGCGGCCTGGGGTTGGCGCTGGCCGCCGGGCTGGTCCGCCGGTTGGGCGGGGAGATCACCGCCGGACACGCGCCGGAGGGCGGTGCCGCCTTCACCGTCCGGCTGCCCGGTGATCCTTACCTGACCCGAACATCGGCCTGACGCTCCGCTCGTCGTTTCGGGGAAGGCTGAGGGCTCCACTGACGAGAGGGAGAGTCATGCCACGTTGGGGTATCGCCACCGGCACCACGGCACTGCTCGCGGCGGTCGCGCTCGGCGTCAGCGGCTGCGGCGCGGCCGAGGTGGCCAGTCAGCCCGCCCGGGACACCGCCGTCGAGGTCGCCGCCGCCATGGGGGTCGAGGGTCAGGCGCTGACCGCGATGGGCTTCGACGCCGACGACCTGGACGTACTGACCGTCGCCGCACCGGCCACCCCGACGCCGGGCGGATCCCCCGCCGCCCAGGAGAAGGGCCGGGAGAAGCGCGGCGAGGAGTGGCGCAAGCGGCGCCAGGCCCGCGTGCTGCTGCGGAAGAACACCCTGCACGGTGAGGCGGTGGTGAAGACGAAGGACGGCGGTACGCGGACCGTCGCCGTGCAGCGCGGTGAGGTGACGGCGATCGACGGCGACTCGATGACCGTCAAGTCCTCCGACGGCTTCACGATGACCTGGACCTTCGGCGATGACCTGCGGGTCGTCGAGCGGCGGGCCACCGTGCAGCCGAGCGAGGTCAAAATCGGCGCGACGCTCGGCGTCGCCGGCGCCAAGGACGGCGACAAGGGCGTGGCCCGGCTGATCCTCGTTCCCCGCGCCAAGTGAGCGCAGGGGCCCTGGTCGACGCCAGGGCCCCTGCCCCCACTCAGTAGACGCGGGAGCCGATGAAGTCGTCGTGTCCGTAGCCGACCGGGTTCGCGGCGGTCCGGGCTTCGAACGACCACTGCTGTCGGGTGCTGCTGGAGCAGGTCGCCAACCGCAGGCGGGAGCTGCCCAGCAACGGGTTGTCGAACGCCACGCAGAGGTTGCTCGCGGCGGCCGGCCTGATCTGGTTGCCGGAGAAGACGAACTGCTGCGCGCCGGTGCCGTTGCAGTCGTAGATGTTGACGGCGGTGCCGGCGGTCATCGAGCTGTTGGCGACGTCCAGGCACCGGTCGTGGGACAGCTCCGAGTGCAGGGACCGCCGGGTCGAGTCGTACCAGAAGCCCTGGTTGCGCCCGCCGTGGCAGGAGTACGGCTGCTGCACGGTGCCGTTGCGGGAGTCGTAGCCCTTGCCGTCGACGCAGGTGCCGGTGGCGAGGTTGCGCAACTGCTTGAACTCCAGCAGCCCCGGGTAGAGCACACCACTGCCGGTGCTGGCCGGGTCGACGCAGCTGGCCCGCGTCTGCCCGGAGTTCCAGAACTGGGTGATGCACTGGGCGAACATGCCGTGCCCACGGGCATTGGGGTGGAACGACTGGCGGGCGGCGTTCTCGTTCCAGATGCCGACCTCGATGTACAGGCCGCGTACCGACGTGTTGTCGGTGCACACCTCGTGCCCGTGGAAGAGCCGGCTGGCGTCCAGGTAGCGGGTGCCGGTGTTCGCCGCGGCCGACCGCAGCGCCGACTCGAACATCGGCACCGCCTTGTTCCGGGCGAACGCCGCGTCGGCCAGGTAGAGCAGGCAGCCGCCGGCGTACCAGCCGGGGAAGTTGGGGTTGTCCTCGACGTCGGGGCTGCCGGGGCTCGGGTACGACATCAGCACCAGCTCGTAGTCCGAGCGCAGGTAGCCGGCCTTGGTCATGGTCTGCCGGATGTCGGTGAGCGCCGACTCCACCGCCTGTCGGCTGCCGTCGGTGCGGATCGTCCACTGGTCGGTGTAGGTGGGGTAGCAGGCGCCCTGGAAGAACACCCTGCGGACGGCGCAGTCGGTGGCGACCGGACCGAACTGGATGGTGCCGTCACCGTTCGCGCCGACCACCACCCAGATCAGCTTCACGTGCGTGTTGCGCGCCTTGATGCCCAGGTAGTCGCCCTGGTTCAGTTCGTTGTGCTGGGTGGGGCCGCCGGCGATCAGGTTCCAGGGGGTGGCACCGGAGCAGGCGATGTTGTACTGCGCGTCCGAGGTGATGCCGGTGCGGAACACCGCCTGGTCGTACGAGCGGTCGCACCAGTTGCCGTCCTGGTGGGTGCCGGGGACGTAGTTGCCGACCCCCTCACCGGAGATCTCGCTGTCACCCATGGTGATCAACGCGGTGCGGCGTTGTTCGATCGGGCGGATCGCGGGGCTGCCGTAGAGGGCGGTCGCCTCGGCGGCCCGGATGGCTTCGAGGTTGGCGGGGAGTGGTTGGACGGTCGGTCGGTCGGCGGCACTGGCGGGGGTGGCCGGTCCGGCGAGCATCGGTAGCACGAGAGCGGCGACGGCGACGGCGACGGTGATGGCCCGTCGTCGGGTCGCGCGTTCGGGCCTGGCGGGGATTGCAGGCATCGACGCACTCCTTTCGGCTCAATCGCGGGACGTCGATTGAGTTACCAGACGGTAACGTGCGGATCAACAGATGTGAATGCGCTTCGGATCCTTGCGCGCGGGATGCAGAACCGCCCGGATCGGACTATCCGGGCCTCTGGTCCAGCGGTCCGGCAGCCGTGCTGGTCCGTTCCGGGCCGCCGGGGCGGACCGTCCGAGGCCGACGGCACCGGGCTCCGGACCCGGCGGCGTCCGGTCGGCCGTCCCGCTCAGCGGCCTGGCGGCAGCGCGTAGCCGACGTAGCCGCGGAACTCCAGCCGCCAGCCGGCCGGAACGAGCTTGGCGCAGGCCGCCTTGCCGCCGGTGCAGACGATCGCGTCGACCGAGGCGGGATCGGCCGGCGGTCGTTCCGGCAGCACCGACTGCAACGCCACCAGCTCAGGCGAGCCACCGTCGGGCTGCCGCAGCAGCAGCCACCACGGGTACTCCCAGTTGTCGTTCTGCTGCACCAACCCGATCCGGCGCGCACCGCTGTCCCGGACCGCTGTCGCCGCCCAGCGGAACTCGTCGGCCCACTGCGGTCGGCGCAGGAACCGGGTGTCCCAGTCCGAGGTGGTGAATACCGAGCCCGCACCGACCAGCCGGCGCGGGAAGCCGTACGACAGCGCGAGCACTCCGGCCAACGCCGAGGTGGCGAGCACGGTGACCGCAGCCACGGTGGCCACCGAACGACGTCCCCGACCGCCCACCGACGCGCCGCCGGCAGCCGCTGGTGCGGGGTCGTCCGAGCGGCGGCGGAAGAGCGCGTCCATCCAGAGGCCGGCGAGGGGCACGGCGAGCACCACGGCGTAGAGCAGCAGCCGGTTGCCCCACGGCTGCCACTTGATCATCGCGGTGTGCAGCAGCACGGCGGTCAGCACCACCACCGCGTACGCCCGCAGCGACCCGGCCCGCTCGGGGGCGATCTGCCGTGGCCGGCCGAGCGCGATCACCGCGCCGATCACCGCCAACACCCCGGCCAGCGGAAACGCCACCCGGTCCTCGTCCGGGTACCAGGCCGGCTCCGGGAAGAGTTCCCGGCCGAAGGTGATCGCACGGTCCTGCGGATCGACCCCGATCGCCTCGGCACCACTGATGATCACTTCGGCCCCGGCCCGGCGCAGCGGCGCCAGCGGGGTGTCGAACGCGGTGTGCCCGATCCGCAGCGCGTTGACCACCACCGACGCCGGGTCGTGCCGCTCCATCGGGATCGACTCGCGCAGCCGGGGTGGCCCCAGCGGGTGGCCGAACTCGACTGTCACCCGGGCCAGGAACGGGCCGACCACCACGGCCGCGAGCACCAGGATCAGCACCGAACCGCCGACCGTGCGGGCCAGCCCGCCGACCGGCCGGGACCGCCGAGCCGCGCCCTCCGCCGCCGGCTCGGTCGCCGCCGCGCTCCCGGTCCGGGCCAGCCGTAGCTGGGCCAACCCCCAGAGCACCAGCAGCGGACCGACAGCGATCAGGCCGCTGGTCTTCGTCACCGCGGTCAGCCCGGTAGCCGCCCCCAGCCCGAGCAGCGTGCCCCAGCCGGTCCGTCGACGCAGCCCGTCCAGCGCCAGGGTCGCCGCGCAGGCCACCCACGCCGCGCAGACCAGGTCGGTCTGCGTGCTGGTCGCCTGGAGCACCACCATCGGCGTGGTCGCCAGCACGAACGCGGTGAGCAACTGGGCCCGCCGGCCACCGCCGAGCTGAGCGGTGATCCGTGCGGCCACCAGGAGGCAGACCACCCCGGCCACCCACTGCACCAGGTTGTACAGGTGGTCCCCGCCGCTGAGCAGGCGCAGGTGCAGCAGCAGGTACTCGGCCCCCGGCGGGATGGTCACCTGCCGGTGGATAGCGGTGGGCCAGAAGTCCAGGTCACCCTGGGCCACCCAGTGCTCCACCTTCGGCAGGTGGTACGTCTGCGAGTCGAAGTTGTTCGGCTCGGCCAGCAGCGCGACCAGCAACTCCACCAGGACCAGCCCGCCGATCGTGGCGGCGAGGAGCCGCTCGCCCGGTCGGGCCGTACGCCAGGTGTCGACCGCCGCGGCGAGCAGACCGGCAGGCCCCCGACCGGCCCGGGGCGGCGCGGGCGCGGGCTCACCGCGCTCGGCGGTCGGGGCGGACACCTCGGAGCCACCACCGGACACCACCGCGCCGACCGGCACCGCCAGCGGTACGGCGGCCGCCGACTGCCCGCGGCGGGTCTCCCGTCGCCAGCGCAGACCTGCCGCCAGCGCGGCAGCGACCAGGAAGAACAGCCAGGCGACGGCGAATGCGGGCCGGGTCAGCGCGTGGGTCGCGCCGAGCACCTCGACGACGAGCACCGCGTACGCCCCGGCGAGCAGGACGGCGCGCACCACGGCGAGCCGCAGCGGTGCCACGGTGCCCACCGTGCGTGGCCTCGCCGCGACGGTGAGCAGGAGCACCGCGGCGGCGGGAACCACCGCGAGCAGGGAGCCGGCAGCCGACATGGCGGAAGTAAACACCATTGATCTGAACCCGCCACGTCGACTGCCCCGCAGTGGCGGTAGGTGATGAACAAACCAACCAGGCTAGGCTATGGCCGACGTGTTGCCGCCACCGTGGAGATCCCCGTGAAGCTCTCGATCCTCATGCCGGTCTACAACGAGGAAGAACGCATCGCGGATGCCCTCAAGCAGGCACTGGCGGTTGACTATCCCTGTGAGGTCGAGCTTGTCGTCGTCGACGACGGCAGCCGGGACGGCACCGGGGAGGTCCTCGGTCGCGCCGACGACGCCCGCCTGCGGGTCATCACCCATCAGCGCAACGCCGGCAAGGGTGCCGCCATCAAGACGGCGGTCGACAACGCCGAGGGCGACTACATGGTCATCCTCGACGCTGACCTGGAGTACGACCCGCAGGACATCCCCAAGCTGCTCGACCCGGTGCTCGACGGGCGGGCCACCGTGGTCTACGGCAACCGCACCTTCGGCAGCCACAGCGCCTACAGCTTCTGGTACGTGATGGGCAACAAGGGCGTCACGATGGCGGCGAACGTGCTGTTCAACTCCTACATCGGCGACCTGGAGACCTGCTTCAAGCTGATGCCGGTGGCGCTCTACCGGTCGCTCGAGGTGCGCTCGCGCGGCTTCGGCATGGAGGCCGAGGTGACCGGCAAGCTGCTGCGTCGCCGGATCCGGCCGTACGAGGTGCCGATCAGCTACCGGGCGCGCGGCCGGGAAGAGGGCAAGAAGATCACCTGGAAGGACGGCGTCGAGGCGATCTGGATCCTCGGGCGCGAGCGCGCTCGTCGCCGCCCCACCGCCTCAGCCGCCAACTGACCCCAGGAACGCGCTGATCGACCGCCGCAGACCGTCGGCGTCCAGACCATGCCACCGGGCGTGGTCGGCCGGATTCCCGTACCGTCGCAGGTCGGTCTGACCCACCCCGAGGGCGAGCAGCCGATGAGGTACGTCCGCCAGCGCCCGACTGACGAGCGCGCTCGACGTCCCCGCCAGGTACGGCTCGACCAGCACCACGTCGGTGTGGACGAGCGCCCGCAGCCCGCGCGTGTCGAACGGCCGGGGTGTGTGGGTGTACGCCACCGTCACGTCCATCCCCTCCGTCGCCGCCAGTGTGGGGTCGAGCATCGGTCCGACCGCCACCACGAGTGGCGCGTCCGTCCCGCCCCGCCGGAGCACCCGTAGCCGGGCGGCATCCGGGTACGCCTCGGCGTTGCGCTGCTCGGAAAGGCGCAGGTAGATCGGATCGTCGGTGGTGGCGGCGGTGCGCAGCAGCGGCGCCACCTCGTCCGGGTGACCGGGCACCCGGACCGTCCAGCCGTCGCCGAGTGAGTCGAAGAGCGCCACGTCCCCGGGCGACTGGTGGGTGCGGCCCTCCGCCGACCCGTCGTACGACGCGCCGATGCTGACCAGGACCGCCCCCACGCCCTGATGGTCCAGATCCAACTTGATCTGCTCGTACGCCCGGTCCACCAGGAACGTCGCGTACGAGTGCGCGATCGGACGCAGCCCGGTCAGGGCGAGCCCGCCGGCCACACCGATCATCAGTTGCTCCCGGATCCCCACGTTGAGAACCCGGTCCGGGTGCCGGTGCCCGACTGGGGCGAACTGGCTCGCCGAGATGTCGGCCAGCACCAGTGCGGTACGCGGATCCTCGTCGAGGAGCGCGGTGGTGGTGTCGATGAAGGCGGTACGCATGTCGGTCATCAGTTGCTCCCGATGCGGGCGACGACCAGGTGCGGCTGTCGTGGCCGGTGCCCGGTCAACGCCGCGTACAGGGCTTCGTGGTTCCGGCCGTCGACGGTGTCGGCGGTCCAGCCGTTGACGGTGAACCGGCTGGCGATGCCGCCGGCCCACCCGTGGCTGGCCGACGCGTTGTCGACCACGACCGCGGTGAGGCTGTCCAGGCCGGTCGCTCCGGCGTACGCGATCGCCTCGTGGTTGGATCCCTCGTCCAGTTCGGCGTCGCCGAGCAGCAGGTACACCCGGGGTTTGGTCAGCCCCTGGGCGCGCAGGCCGAGCGCGGTGCCGACGGCCAGCCCGAACCCGTGCCCGAGGGAGCCGGAGCCGATCTCGACCCCGGGCACCAGGAGCCGGTCCGGGTGGTGGCCGAGCCGGCTCGCCGGCCCGGCCAGGTCGTCGAGCCAGGTGTCCGGGATGAAGCCGTGCGCGGCGAGCACCGCGTAGTAGGCGGCCGGTCCGTGGCCCTTGGAGAGCAGGAACCGGTCCCGCTCCGGGTCGTCGACGGTGTCGGGGGTGACCCGCAACACCCGGTCGTAGAGCACCTGGAGGACGTCGATGGTGGAGTGCGCGCTGGGCGCGTGTTTCTCGTCGCCGGTCAGTCGGCGGATCAACCCGGGTAGGCGAGCGCTGCTGTCGGTGGTCAGTGCGGTGGTCATGCCACTACTGTGTGAGTTGAAGTGCACTTCAACTCAAGGACCTGGTGATGCCGGATTTGTTGACGATCGGTGAGCTGTCCGCCCGCTCCGGGGTGGCGCCGTCGGCGCTGCGCTACTACGAGCGACTCGGGCTGATCCGCGCCGACCGCACCGGCGGCAACCAGCGCCGGTATGCCCGCGCCGAGCTGCGGCGGGTCGCCTTCATCCGGATCTCCCAGCAGGTCGGCGTCTCGCTCGACGAGATCCGGGAGGCACTCGACTCGCTCCCCGAGGCCCGCACCCCCAGCCCACAGGACTGGGCGCGGCTCTCGGCGAGCTGGCGGAGCCGACTGGACGAACGCATCCGGCTGCTCACCAAGCTCCGCGACGACCTGGACGGCTGCATCGGCTGCGGTTGCCTGTCCTTGCAGCGCTGCACGCTCAACAACCCCGAGGACACGCTGGCCGGCGAGGGCCCGGGTGCCCGACTGGTGCTGCCCCGACCGACGGACGCCCCAACCCCGGCGGGCTCGCTGAGCTGACGGCCGATCCGCCTCCCGGCGGGCTCGCTGAGCTGACGGCCGATCCGCCTCCCGGCGGGCTCGCTCAGCTGACGGCTGACCCGCCTCCCGGCGGGCGGGTCAGCAGCACCTTGCCGAAGTGGTCGTTCGACTCGACGAGCCGGTGCGCCTCCGCCGCCTCGGTCATCGGGAGCCGCCGGTCCACGATCGGCCGGATCCGGCCCGCCTCGACCAGCGGCCACACCTCGTCGCGTACCCCCTGGACGATCTCCGCCTTCTCCGCGAGCGGTCGGGACCGTAGCGACGTCGCGGCGACGCTCGCCCGCTTGGCCAGCAGCGCGCTGAGATCCAACTCGGCCTTGCGCCCGCCCTGCATCCCGATCACCACGAGCCGACCGCCGGTGGCCAGCGCGGAGACGTTCCGCCCCAGGTAGGACCCGCCCATGATGTCGAGGATGACGTCCACGCCGCGCCCGTCGGTGACCCTCCGGGCCTCCTCGACGAAGTCCTGCTCCCGGTAGTCGATCGTGTGCGCCGCGCCCAGTTCGCGCAGCCGGGCGTGCTTGGCCTCGCGCGCGGTGGTCAGCACCGTGACGCCGAGGGCCGCCCCGAACTGGATGGCGAAGGTGCCGATCCCGCTGCCCCCGCCGTGCACCAGCAGGGTGTCGCCCGCGCCGAGCCGGGCCACCTGGACCAGGTTCGACCAGACCGTGCAGGCCACCTCGGGCAGCGCCGCCGCGTCGACCGGGTCGCACGCCGGCACCGGCAGCAACTGCCCGGCGGGGACCGCGACCCGCTCCGCGTACCCGCCACCGGACAGCAGCGCGCAGACCTGCTGCCCGACCGCCCACCCGGCGACCTGGGCGCCGACCTCCGTGATCACCCCGGAGCATTCCAACCCGGGGTACGCCGACGCGCCCGGCGGTGGTGGGTAGTGCCCCTGCCGTTGCAGCAGGTCAGCGCGGTTGACCCCGGTGGCCCGCACATCCACGATCACCTCGTCGGGGCCCGGCTCCGGGTCGGGCACCTCGGCCCAGACCAGCGCGTCGGGACCACCGGGCTCCGGAATCGTGATGGCTCGCATGGGGCCAGTCTTCCCGATCTCACCCGGTGCCGCAGGCGCACCCTCCAGCCCACAGTGGACGGGCCAAGATGCCTGGCCGGCGCAGCGGGGAGGGACGCTGGGCCGCCCGGAGTGAGCCGTGGCAGACTATGCGTGGCCGTACGCCCACGGGTGGCGGTCCAGGAGGGTTCGCCTAGTGGCCGATGGCGCTGGTCTTGAAAACCGGTAAGGCAGCGATGTCTTCGTGGGTTCGAATCCCACACCCTCCGCCACCAATCCGGTGGTGATCAGCTCGGCTGCCGGGGGCGTTGACTACGGGCCGCCCGGCGAGAAGTCGACGTCCGTGCCGGTGTCGACACCGACCAGGATCTGACCCGTCTCCTTGATGCCATCGATGGTCAGATACAGCTCGGCTTCCTTCATGGTGTTCTCGTCCAACGCGAAACGGCCCTTCTTGTCGGCGGGTTGGTTCAATCCCGTCGCGATGGATTCGAACATCGTGCGCAGCAATGCGGTTCGTTCCGCCGCATCCGTGGGCCAATCGCCCGTGAACCATTGCGGTGCCTCGGTCGGGGCATGAACGAGTGGAACGTGAATGGTCCAGAGCAGTTCGTGGGCAAGTAGATCCTCCTGGCTCGGCTCGGACCTGGATATCAGACGACGGCTGAGCTTCTTGAGCCGCTTGTGTTGCCGTTTTCCCTGCCGTGTGAAGCGCACGGCCCGCGCCCTCGCCTTGTTGACACCGGCGTTGGTGTTCCAACTCATGACCCCCGTCGCGAAGAGCGCGAGCCCCAGGCACACCGAATTGACGGAATGGAAGATGGCGATCGGCGCTATCCCGAGGGCGGTCGAGAAGGCATAGCTGCAGATGCTCACCCGGCGCATGAACCGGCGGGGGCTCAGCTTGCGGGCAAGCCCCCGGTGGCGTAGCAACTGGCAGGTGAGCGCTGTGACTGTCTGCGCCACCGGCACCTGGTGTTCGGTGTGCAGCACGGCCTGTGGCGAGACGGCATTGAGCAGCAGTCGCTCCTCGAGCTCCATGCCGGTGGTGGCCTTGTCGGTGCGGGTGATTGCCACACCCTCTGCTGTTGATTCGAGTGTGAGGTGTCCCGCTCTCGCCAGTGCGAAGATTTCGGCAGCTGCCCACTGTGGTGCGTACTGCAGAGAGTTGACGACCAGGATGCCGTCCGCGATGACAGTCACTCGGTTCCTCCGTGACTCGGCCTACTGATCAGTCGCCCACACCCTGCCGTCGTCTCTGCCCGGCCGGTGAATATTCCACGGATTCGTTAGCAGTCGAGCGGGGTTGCCGCCTCATATCGCCGACGTCTCGCCGTTATTCAGAGATAGCAGGTTCGCTCGTTGAGGGTCAGCCAAGGTCGGGTAGACGACATCGGCACCGGCCAGGGGATTGATGGTGGCGATACGCTGACGACGCCATTTCCGGGAGCCGGTGGAAGGCTCATTCGGCAGCCCTGTGCTGCCGCTGGGCCCCACGTTCCGGTCACTGCGGAGGGTCGGTGGTCCGACGCTGCTGGCGGATCGTCTCGTCGGCCAGTCGCTCGACCGCGCGTCGCCGTTCGTCGGCGATGGCCTGTTCGTCCCGGCGGCGGAACGCGGTGAAGACGGCCACCACGAAGTCCCGCCAGATGCCGGCCACGATGTCCCCCTGAGGACGTTGCCCGAACTCCACCGTAGCTCCGGAAAACCACAGTGCCGCTCGTCGGACAGGCCGCAGCGGGGTATGAAGGGGCTGGTATCTCCGCACATCGGAAGGACGCGTCCCCATGACCCTGGAACGACCGATCGCCCCGGACCCGTACGAGTTGCTGCCGACGCTGCCCTCGTTCACGCTCACCAGCGACGACGTGCAGAACGGCGAGCCGATGGACGCCCGGCACGCGCATGGCAGCACCGGGGGCGACAACGTCTCGCCGCAGCTGACCTGGTCGGATTTTCCCGCTGAGACGAAGAGCTTCGCGGTGACCTGCTACGACCCCGACGCGCCGACCGGTAGCGGTTTCTGGCACTGGGTGCTGGTGAACCTGCCGGTCAGCGTCACCCAGTTGCCCAGCGGGGCGGGCGGCGCGGCGGGCGCCGACCTCGGCGGGGCGTTCTCGGTGCGTAACGACTACGGCGACCAGGGTTACGGCGGGGCGGCTCCGCCCCCCGGCGACCGCCCGCACCGGTACGTCTTCGCGGTGCACGCCGTGGACGTCGAGCGCCTCGACCTGACCCCGGACGCCACCCCCGCCTACGTGGGCTTCAACCTCACGTTCCACACCCTGGCGAGAGCGGTAATCCGCCCCACGTACCAGATCAAGGAGTAACCGCCGCCCAGGCGCCGCGATCTTGCACTTTCTGTCCCGACTTTCCCGACATAAAGGGCATAGCGACGACCGAAAGCGCAAGATCGCGCGGCGGTGGGGTCAGGAGGGGACTCGGGCCACGGCGAAGACGGACTGGCCGAAGGGTGGGAGGACCAGTTGCTCGGCGGCCTTGGTGGCGGGCAGGACGAGGGTGTCGTACACCTTGACCATCGGGCCCTCCTTCGGCATCAGCCGGAAGACCTTGGTGGCCATGAAGTAGCCGATCAGCCCGAGCGCGTTCGCGTAGTGGATCTTCTCGACGGTCAGGCCGGCGTCGGCCATCGCCGCACCGAGCGTCTTCTTGGTGTAGCGGCGGACGTGCCCGGTGGCGATGTCGGCCGGGCCCATCGCGAACTGGAACGCGGGCACGATGATGATCACGGCGCCGCCGGGTCGGACCAGGTCGCGCATGCTCCGCAGCGCGCCCACGTGGTCCTCGATGTGCTCCAGGACGTTGTACGAGACCGCGGCGCTGTAGTCGCCCCGGCCGTTGTGCGGCAGCAGCATCTGCCGGACGTCGATGTTCGGACGGTCGGCGAGGCGCTCCTTGAGCTGCACCAGCCGGTCCGGGTCGGCCTCGGTGGCGGTGAACCGGGGCAGCCGCTCTGACCATTCCAGCGCGTAGTCACCAAGGCCGCTGCCGATCTCGATCGGGTCGTCGCCGAGGTACGGCACGGCCAGCTCGATGAACCAGCGACGGTGGTTGACAGCGGTTGCCAGGCCTTCCAGCACCTCGGACTGCACGCGCTGATCCCCAGTGATTTCTGCCATGCGTCGATTCCTCACGATATGAACTCGACCCGTGCCTGGACCGACAGAGTGAATCATCCGCTGGGACGGCAGAAGAATCGGGGCATCGGGGTGGCCGAATTGTGGTCGGGGGGGTGGATTCGTGATCGGCGGTCGGCGAACCCGGCACATAGTACGGCAGTACCCCGAAACATGTCACGGCGGTGCCATGCGCTGACTACCCTATGAATTGTCATGACTACTCCTGAATCGGACGTGCCCAGCGGCAGCGACGGCCCGGCCGCCGCGCCGCCGGCGGAGGGGGCCTCCGGTGCCGTTCGGCCTTCCCGCAGGGGGAAATGGGCGGATCTGGCCGCCGTGCTGAGCTTCGTGGTGCTCGGCTTCTGGGTCACCGGTCGACTCTGGCTGGACCCGGGCAGCGATGTGCGGGACAACCAGTCCGACCAGTCGCAGTTCGAATGGATGATGGCCCACGGTGCGCGAGTAGTCACGCACTTTGCGTATCCGTTCCATTCCAATCAGATGAACGTGCCCGACGGCGTGAATCTGATGGCCAATACGTCCGTATTATCCATTTCATTGCCAATGACGCCGATCACCCTGCTGTTCGGGCCGCGCGCCTCATTCCTGGTCTTTCTCACCGTCGGCATGATTGCCACCGCCACGGCCTGGTATTTCGTGCTCTCCCGGGTCCTGATCGGCAGCCGGGGACCGGCCTGGCTGGGCGCCGGCTTCTGCGCGTTCGCGCCGGCGATGGTGTCGCACGCCAATGGTCACCCGAACATCGTGTCGCAGTTCGTCGTCCCGTTGATCATCTGGCGCACGCTACGACTCGGCGAACCGGGCCGCTGGCTGCGCAACGGGGTCCTCCTCGCGCTCGTCATCGTCTGGCAGGCATTCCTCAACCTGGAGATCCTGCTGATGACCGCGATCGGGCTCGGCGTGGTCATCGGTGTGCTCGCCGTCGGCCGCGCGGACATCCGGTCACGGGCCCGGTCCTTCCTCGCCGGCCTGGCCCTCGCCGCCGGGATCGCCGCGCTCCTGCTGGCGTACCCCCTGTACGTGCAGTTCTTCGGCCCGGACGCGTACTCCGGGCTGTCCCGCCTGATCCGCGGCTACTCCAGTGACCTGGCCTCGTTCGTCGCGTACTCCCGGGAGTCCCTCGCCGGGAACGCGCGCACCGCAGCGGGCCTGGCCAAGAACCCGACCGAGGAGAACAGCTTCTTCGGCTGGGCACTGGTGGTGCTGGTGATCGCCCTGGTCTGGTGGTTGCGCCGCTCGATAGTGGTGCTCGCGCTGGCCGGGCTCGGGTTGCTCTTCGCGGTGCTCTCACTGGGTCGGGAGGTCCGCTTCAACAACCGGGGTACCGGTGTGCCGGGCCCCTGGGCGGCGTTGGAGAACCTGCCCATCCTGCACTCGGTGGTGCCGACGCGCTGGGCGTTGGCGATCACCCCGATCATCGGGCTGCTGCTCGCCTACGGCGCCGAACGGGCCCGCGAGTTGGCGTACGCGCACCCGGTGGCCCGGGGACAGATCCGCTTCGTCACCGCCACCATGCTCACGATGGCCCTGTTGCCGATCGTTCCCACCCCGCTGCCGGTGGCCCGCCTCGACCCGATCCCCACCTTCGTGACCAGTGGGGCCTGGCGTCCGTACGTGAGCGGTGGGCGCAGTGTGGTCACCCTGCCGTTGCCGGACACCACGTACGCGGAGCCGCTGCGCTGGTCCGCGTCGACCCGGCTGGACATGCCGCTGGCACGGGGCTACTTCCTCGGCCCGGACACCCGCCCGAACGCCGACCCGCCGAAGGTCGCGCTGTTCGGGGCGGTTCCGCGCCCCACCAGCAACTTCTTCGCCACCATCCGGCGCACCGGCGCGGTGCCGCCGATCACCCCGCAGAGTCGGGTCCGAGCGGTCGACGACCTGCGCTACTGGCGGGCTGGGGTGGTGATCCTCGGGCCACACGAGCACGAGGCCGCGCTGCGTCGGGGGATGACCGAGCTGACCGGGATCGAACCGGTCTTCACCGGTGGGGTGTGGGTGTGGGACGTCCGGTCGTTGACCGACTGAGCCGCGCCGGCCCAGCCCTTACCTAACGGACGCAGCAGCCCTGGCAGACCTTCGGCCGGGGCAGGGTGAAGGCGAGGCAGCAGGTACGCCGCTGCACTGTCGGCTCACCGGTCGGCCCGGGCACCAACTCGATCAGGTCGGTCAGGTCGAGTGCGCCGAGCAGGGTCTCGATGCTCTGCACCGTGGAGCCGGGCAGACCGTCGGCGGCCCGCAGGATGCCGTGCGCGATGCCGGAGGCGACCGAGCCGAGCAGCGTCCGGGTGCCCACCCGGACCTCGGACTGGATCGCCGTGATGAGCGGCGCCAGATGGGCGTCGAGCAGTGACGCGCGCAGTGCGGCGAGTAGCTCCGCCTCGTCGGCGACGACCCGCACCTCCGGCAGGCCGGCGAGCGCCAGCGGGTCGTTCGGCAGCACCGCCACCGTGGTGCCCCGCCGCAGACCCATGGTGAGCAGCTGCCGGTGGTCCTCGAAGTGGATCAGGAGGTCGGCCGGATCGAGCAGTGGCACCCGCCGGGCGGAGGCCCAGCCGAGCACGACCGGCAGCGCGGCCCAGTAGCTGTACGACTTCCAGGCCAGTGCCGCGCAGGCGTGCGGGGTGCCGCCCCAGCGGACGGCGGCGCCGTTCAGCAGCTCCGGCAGTCGGCTGCCGTCGATCAGGGTGGTGGCGGGCGACCAGCCGAACTCGTCCTCGACCAGCAGACCCCGGGCGAGGCCGGGGAGGTCGTCGGTGCCGAACATGGCCCGAAGCGCAGCGGTGACGGGAGCGAGCGGCGTGGTGGCGGCCTCCCACCTCGGCATCACCGCTGTCACCTGAGTCGTCCCCTGTCTCTGTGACCGAGGAGTGCGCCCCGGCGGACGAACGAGTGCCGTCCTGAGCTAAGGCTAGCCTAACCAGACCTGCGACCGTAAGGGAAGGCTCACCTTGGTCCAATCCCGGAGGCGCAGGTCACTCCGCATCCGGCGGGTGTGACGCCTCGGCTACTACCCGGAGCCGATGCTGGGAAACGCCGCCACGCGGCTGGTGTCTTCGGCGAATTGTCAAGCGGTGTGTCGAAAAGATGCCACATGAGTGTGTGCTCGGGCACGGAACGTGAAACTTATATCCCCGGCCACGAGGAAGCTGATGACGACCTCACCCCTCGAACGGGCTGCCGACTCCTTCGCGGCCGAACTCGCCCGGCAACGGACCGGGCGCGGGCTGTCAAAGAAGCAACTGGCCGTTCTGATGGGGTTCGACCCGTCCTACGTGAGCCACGTCGAGGGGCGCCGGCACCGCCCCACCGAGGACTTCGCCCGCCGAGCCGAGGCCGTCCTGGAAGCCAGCGGCGCGATCTGGCAACGCTTCCGGGAGTACGACGACCTCCGGCACGCCCGGGTGGGCCAGCCGCACCGCGGGCCGTACCTGCCGGGACAGTGGCTGCCACCCGGCACCGGCCTGGTCGTGGAACGGGAACTGGCCACGCTCACCCACACCGAGGACGGCTACCGGTGCGTCATCCGCCGGGAGCTGTACAACGCCGGCCTTGAGCCGGTCACCCGCTACCTGGTCCGGGTCGCCGTCGACCGCTACCCGAACGACCCCGGCCGCTCCAACCGGCACCACCGGGAGCACCCCCTCACCTTCGCCGAGCTGCAGATACAGGCCCGCCGGGACGACGGCGGCGGGGACCCGGAGCCGATGCACTGGCGGGCCAAACACGACCGGGACGCGTTCAAGGAGATCTGGCTGCTCTTCGAGAACGGAGAGCGGCGCTTCCCCCTCTACCCGGGTGACCGGGCCACCGTCGAGTACGCGTACAGCGTCGGGCACGAGAAGTGGGGCCTCTGGTTCCAGCGAGCCGTCCGGCTGCCCACCCGGCAGTTGGCCGTACGCCTGGACCTGCCGGCGGCGCTCGACCCACAGGTCTGGGGCGTGGAGACCTCGCTCAGCGCGGAGGAGGGCCCGCTGCGGACGGCCCCGCAGCGTCACGACGAGGACGACCGGGCGATCTACGACTGGCAGACCGACGACCCGCCGTTGAACGCCCGCTACCGGATGCAGTGGCGCTTCCGCGCCCGACCGGACACCGAACCGGACGTCGGACCCGGCGCCACCCGGGTCCGACCCAGCGACCGGATGCGCGGCCTCGGCGTGCTGCAACGCGGCGCCGATCTGCTCCGCCAGCGTGCCCGCCCGTTCGATCTGCCCAGTGAGGAACGGGGGGCCCGGGCCGTTGTCGACCGGCTCACCGCGATCCTGACCCGGTTGGACGAGCTGCACCCGTTCAGCAAGGGAGTGGGGGTCGCCGCCCCGCAGTTCGGCATCGACCGGGCGGCAGCGGTGGTGCGGCCCCCCGACCGGGCGGCGGAGCCGGTCGTGCTGCTCAACCCCCGGGTGGTCGACGCCGACCTGGAAACCGACGAGCAGTACGAGGGTTGCCTCTCCTTCTTCGACCACCGAGGTCTGGTGCCCCGACCGCTGCGCCTGGACGTGGAGCACGCCCGGTGGGACGGCAGCCGGATCATCACCTCGTTCGAGTTCGGCATGGCCCGCCTTGTCGCACACGAGGTCGACCACCTGGAGGGCCGGCTCTACGTGGACCGGATGGCACCCGGCGTGCCGTTGGTGCCGGTGGAGGAGTACCGCGAGACCGCCCGCCCGTGGAGTTACTGACCGACGAGGGACCGGGGCGCGTGCCCCAGGGGGCAGGGGCACGCGCCCCGGTGTGGGGGGAGGAACGTCTAGAGGTCACCGAAGGTGTCGTAGCGGATGCGTGGCGGCGGCACGTCGTCCGCGGCGAGCACCCGCAGGGTGGACCGGACCATCCGGGCGGCACCGGAGACGTAGCAGTCGTGCGTGGTCCACGGGCCGTACCGGGCCACCACGTCCGGGATGTCGCCCTGCTCGCCGTCGAAGTCCGGGTCCTCACTGCACGCCGGGGTGACCGACAACCACGGGTGTACGGCCACCAACTCCTGCAACGCGGCCAGGCCGTACAGGTCGGCCGCCTGCCGGGCGCCGTAGAAGACGTGCACCCACCGGGTCCGGTTGAAGGTGGCCAGCTCCTCCACCAGCGCCTTGATCGGTGCCAGCCCGACGCCGCCGGCCACGCAGAGGATGTCCCGTTCCGAGGCGCGGTCCACCGTCATTGACCCCATCGGCGCCGCCAGGCGCAGCAGGTCACCCGGCCGCACCCGCCGGACCAGCGCGCCGGACACCCAGCCGGCCCCGGGAGACCGCACGTGGAACTCCAGCACGTTGTCGTCGTTCGGGGCGTTCGCCACGGAGTAGTTGCGCCACACCCGGGGGTGGTAGCGGGGCACCTCCAGGCTCACGTACTGCCCCGCCTGCCAGCGCAGCGGATGCTGCAACGCCCGGCAGGTCAGCACGGCGGTGTCCGGGCCGTACCGCTCGTGGGTCAGCACCTCGGCGTGCCAGAACGGCGGGTCGTCGTCGGCGGCCGCGCCGGCCACCATCAGGGCGGCGATCGCCGCGTACGCCTCCCGCCACGCCTGGTCGTACTCCAGGTTCCAGCCGTCACCGGCGATGCTGCGCAAGGCGTCCAGCAGCGCGGTGCCCATCGTCGCGTAGTGCTGCTCGTCGACGTGGTACTTACGGTGGTCGCGACCCAACGCCCGGAGGAACTCGTCGAAGCTCTCCGGGTCGTCGACGGTGTGGATCGCCGCGATGATCGCTTCGAGCAGGCGGTCGCCCTGGCCGGTCATCTGCACCGGGAAGAGCTGCCGCAGGGCGGGGTCGAGCAGGAACAGCCGAGCGTAGAAGTGACCGCTCAACCGGACCCGGTCGTCCTCGACCAGGGCCCAGCTCTCCTTCAGCAACCGCGCGAGGTTGTCCACGGGCGCTCCTTCTCCAGACGGCAACGGATCGGGCGCCCATAGAATCTCCACGGAGAGTGTCGACTGGTCGCACAGAATGTGCGATCGGCTCATGCTGGCCGGTCGGCCATGTCACCGCCGCCGCCCGTCGGGCAGAGTGGTGCGGTGACCGTTGAGCTGACCCGCCCGGTGTCCCGCCGACTGCTGGGCACCGAGACGCTGCTGGTCCTCGGCCTCTCCCTCGGCCAGTCCGCGATCTACGCGGTGGTGTCGATCATCGCGAAGTTGACCGCCGACGGTCCGCTCTCCAAGCAGACCGCCTCGTTGAACACCTCGGCGTCGGCCCGACCCTGGCTGGACCTCACGTACCAACTGCTCGGCATCGTGTTCGCGCTGCTGCCGGTGCTGCTCGCCGTACACCTGCTCAGCCGTGACCCCGGCGACCCGGCGCGGACCCTCGGCCTGGACGCCCGGCGGCCCGGCCAGGACGTGGCGCGCGGTGCCGGCCTGGCGGCGCTCATCGGCCTACCCGGGCTGGCGCTGTTCTGGGTCGCGGCCCACCTGGGCCTCAACGCGACGCTGGTGCCGGCCGCGCTGCCGGACGTGTGGTGGGCGGTCCCGGTGCTGATCCTCGCCGCCGTGCAGAACGCCGTGCTGGAAGAGGTGATCGTGGTCGGCTACCTGGTCACCCGGCTGCGCCAGCTCCACTGGCGGCTGGCCGCGATCATCGTGGCCAGCGCGCTGCTCCGCGGCTCGTACCACCTGTACCAGGGCTTCGGCGCGTTCGTCGGCAACGCCGTCATGGGTGTGGTGTTCAGCCTCTTCTACCTGCGCACCCGGCGGGTGATGCCGCTGGTCATCGCGCACACACTGCTCGACGTGTTCGCCTTCGTCGGCTACGCGCTGCTGCCCCGCGAATGGTTCGACTGGCTCTGACCGGTCAGCCCCGACCGGGTCGATAGACGGCCACCGCCCGGGCCGCGAGCCGGTCGGCCGCTGCCGCGTCACCCAGCGCCGCCGCGAGCACCGCCGCCCCCGGCAGCAACCGGGCCACCAGCCGCAACGCCACCCAACCACCGGCCTGCGCGGTGAGCGGCGCGGCCAACCGCCAGGCCGCCTCCGCCGCCCGAGGCCACGCCCCCTCGACCGGGTCGCCCGCCGACTCCGCGCCGGCCAGGGCCGCCACCGCGCTCGCCCGGTCCGGGTGCACCTGGGTCAGCACCAGCAGGTCGACGGCCCGGTCGGGATGCGTCGGATCCTTGCCGTACGCCGCGGCCAGGTGCAGCACCAGCTCCGCATGCGTCCACAGCACCGCGGCCAACTCGGCCAGCGGCGCGAAGACACCGGCAAGCGCGGCGGTCGCCCCGCCCGCACCCGCCGAACGGACGAACCGCCGGGTCGCCAACCGTCCCAGGCCGTCCGCCGACGCGTCCGGATACCGGGTGCGCAACCCCGCCGCCCACCCGGCCGCGCCGGGCCCCAACGCCCGCACCGCGGCCAGCGCCAACAGCTCCGGCGCGAAGCCAGGGTGGTCGAGCACGCGCGCGGCGACCGCCCGCAGCTCCGATTCCGGGGTACGCCCCAGAGCCGGCTCAGCCTGCCGCGCGACGGGTGCCGCCGGTGCCGTGACCTGCTCGGCGACAGGTTCGGGGGCGGGCTCGGCCGGCGTGGTGCTCTTGCGCGGGGCGGCCGCGCGCTTGGTGGCCTTTGCGGCTCTGGCCGGGGTCGCCACTTTGCTGGGGCTCGTCGCCTCGTTCGGGCTCGTGGCTCTGGTGCTCGCGGCCTTCGTGGGGCTCGCGGCCCTGGTGTTCGCGGCCTTGGTGGGGCTCGCGGCACGTTTGCGCGGTGCCGGCGTGGTCGGGATCGCCTCGGCGGGCGGCTCGGCCGCGCTCCGGGCAGCTGCCTTGCGGGTGGGGGTGGTGCGTGCCTTCGGCGGGGCTGGTTCGTCACCGCTCGACGGTCCTGGTTGACCCGCTGTCGCGTCGGTGGTCAGGTCGGCCGGTGCGCGTCCAGGCTGTCGGGGCAGTGGGCGGTCCGGATCCGGTGGTTGGAAGAGCACCGTCGGGGCGGCCTTGGCCCGTCGAGGACGCGGGCTCGCCGGCGCGGCTGCCGGGGAGGCCGCCGCCTCGGTGGACTCCGCCGTCCCGGTCGGCTCCTCGGCCACCGTCGGCTCGGCCACGATCGGCGGCCTGAAGGTGGCCCGTGGGGAGCGCCGACGCGCTCCCTCAGCAGGCTCTCGACGGGTCGACTCGCTGGGCGGCTGCTCCTGCATATCGATGGAGCGTAGTCCCGATCACGCCGTCGCACAGCGTGGAATCACCGAGGGCGGGCGGCCCTGGCGGGCGTACCCCGGAAGTCGTTTTGCTCCCGGTGGGTGGCGACCTGTATCCTCGGGCGCGGTGGTCTGAGGATCACCAGGGAGACTTCGCCTAGTCTGGTCTATGGCGCCGCACTGCTAATGCGGTTGGGGTCTTAAAGCCCCTCCCGGGTTCGAATCCCGGAGTCTCCGCGCGAAAGCCGGGTGTGTACACTGGCTGAGCACAAGCGCCCGTAGCTCAATGGATAGAGCATCTGACTACGGATCAGAAGGTTAGGGGTTCGAGTCCCTTCGGGCGCACAAGATCATAAAATGTCTGGCCTGCGGAAACGCGGCCAGACGTTTTTTTGTTGGCCACCCCCGTCGGGCGCTGGCTGCCAGGTTGGTGTCGTCGCTTTCCGTAATCACGCTTGGGTCGTCGGTTGGCGGCCCCGCTCTCCTGGTGGGGGGCACTGAACGGGCGTAGGTCTGCGCAGTTCGGGTCGCCGCAATGCGCCCTGCACCGTCAGTTGGTGTCCCCGCTTTGCGGGGCTGAGCTGAAGTCGTCCCGTAGGCAGGTGTCCGGTCCCGCAGCGGTCCGATCGTCATGATCGAAGCCGTGCGGGACCGGATGCCCGTCTGACAACCCACGTACCGAGCGCCTCGCCTGATCAGCCGAAGCGGTTGGGTACTGGCGGTGAGCTGGGTGTGCAGTTGGTGGGCCGGTTGCCGGTGATGGCCGTCTTCTGGTCCACGGTGACCTGGGCGCTGTCGTTGAAGATCCCGCCGGGTGCCAGTGTGGAGATGTTTGTCGGTGATCTTGCTTTCGGTGAGGTTGAGGGTGGCGTTGTTGTAGATCCCGCCGCCCTGCGAGCTTGAGCCGATGGCCCGGTTGCGGTCGACGTGGGTGCGGCGCAGTACGACGGTGCCGCTGCCGTTGTAGACGCCGCCGTGTTCGATGGTGCTGTTCGTGCTGGCGACGTTCTCGCTGATCCGGCTCTCTTCGGCCACGAACTGGTTGATCTGTCGGCTCGGTTGACGTGGATCACCGCCGCCAGCAGGGGCGCGGGCGTCGCGCTGGGTCGGCGCCGCTACCCAAGGGTGCTGGCACGCTTGACGTGGGCGAGGTCAGCGACAAGAATTTACATGGATCGCTGTTAGCGTTAACAAACCCGTCCCAGTGCTGCGACGGCATCGTCATGCCGATGTGGTGACGGTCGCCACGGCCTGACTCCTCGGTCAGCACTACCACTGCAGGGGAGAAATCTATGCGAACGAGGGCAAGATGGCTCGCGGCGACCGCCGCGCTCGGGGTCGTCCTCGCCGGGGTGCTGACCTCGACCGGTCCGGCCAGCGCGGAATCCAACGGCGGGGTACGGGTGATGCCGCTCGGCGACTCCATCACCGAGGGCACCCAGGTGCCGGGTGGGTACCGCATCGGGCTCTGGCAGCGCCTCGTCAACGGCCGGTACACGGTGGACTTCGTCGGGTCGCAGTTCAACGGGCCGGCCAGCCTGGGTGACCACGACCACCAGGGGCACCCGGGCTGGCGGATCGACCAGATCGACGCGAACATCGTCGGCTGGCTGAACACCCAACGGCCGCGGACCGTCCTGCTGCACATCGGCACCAACGACATCCTGCAGAACTACAACGTGAGCACCGCGCCGAACCGGCTCTCCACCCTGATCGACCGGATCACGACGACGGCTCCCACCGCTGACGTGTTCGTCGCGCAGATCATCCCGCTGTCCAACAGCAACCAGGAAGCAGCCGTCCGCACGTTCAACGCGGCGATCCCCGGCATCGTGCAGAGCAAGGTGAACGCCGGCAAGCGCGTGCGCCTGGTCGACATGCACAGCGCCCTCACCACTGGCGACCTGATCGACGGCATCCACCCCACCTCCGGCGGCTACGACAAGATGGCCGCCCGCTGGTACAGCGCGTTGCAGTCGGTGCCCGGCAGCATCGGCGACCCGGGCACCGGCTCCGGGCAGACCAACGCGATCGTGGGTGCGCTGTCTGGCCGCTGCGTCGACGTCCCCGGCTCGTCCACCACCAACGGCACGCAGGTGCAGTTGTGGGACTGTCACGGTCGTACCAACCAGCAGTGGACCTACACGAGCGGCAAGGCCCTGACCGTGTACGGCAACAAGTGCCTCGACGCCGCCGGCTACGGCACCTCCCCGGGCACCCAGGTCACCATCTACGACTGCCACGGCGGCACGAACCAGCAGTGGAACGTGAACGCCAACGGCACCATCACCGGGGTGCAGTCCGGCCTCTGCCTGGACCCCTACAACATGGGCACCGGCAACGGCACGAAGCTCGTCCTCTGGACCTGCACCGGACAGACCAACCAGCAGTGGAGCCGCCGATAGCTCGGGCGCTCGCGCCGGGTGGTCGGACCGCATCCCCACGTTCGACGTCAACAGACGGCTGGACTGCGGGATCAACCACTCCGTCCACCCGGCGCCGCCGACACCGCACGCCGTTGGCGCCGGGTGTCGGTGAGGGTGATGCCGACCAGGACGCCCGCGCTGATGGCCACGGCGCACGGCTCCCCAGGCGATGGGCAAACGTCGATGTTAACGCGCGCTCGACGCCGCCTCAAGGGTGGTGGTCGTGCTCTGGGCGGGGATCTGGGGCGATGCCTGCGGGAAGTCGGTCGAGGGTGTTCCGCTCCAAGATCCGTGGTTCGACGACCGTTGATGTTCCCAGCACGTTACGTCTTGACGAACGGCATGTTATCGCTCACAGTCGATGCCTAAGGACGACGACACCTTGGCTTTCCGGGCAAGCCCTGCCTCGTCGATCTCGAATCAGGCGTGCGCCAGGGCTCGCCGGCATCTTGTTAACGCTAACTTCTTGACGCCTGTTTGCTCGGCCACGCGTCGCGGTACGCCCACCCCGGGCAGGCCGTTCGGCTCTTGGTCATTGGAGGAGGATCATGTCTGCCCTCGATAGGTCTCCAACAATCGCACCGCCGTCGCGGCGGCAACGTTGGTGGTTGCCCCGTCTCCTCGCCGCCAGCGCGGCGGCGTTGATGGTCGGTGGCGCCGCCGTAGCGGTGGTGTCGTCGCCCGCCGCAGCGGCGACCGTCGACACGAACGCGTGGTACGTGTTGATCAATCGCAACAGCGGCAAGGCCCTGGACGTGTACAACCTGGCCACGAACGACGGCGCGCGGATCACGCAGTGGACCCGCAACAACGGTAACCAGCAGCAGTGGCAGTTCGTCGACTCCGGTGGAGGCTACTACCGGGTGAAGTCGCGGCTGTCCAACAAGGTGCTGGACGTCTCGGGCTTCTCGACCGCCAACGGCGGCGCAATCGTGCAGTGGACCGACAACAACAGCACCAACCAGCAGTTCCGGTTGGCCGACTCGGACAGCGGTTACGTCCGGTTGATCAATCGGAACAGCAACAAGGTGATGGAGGTGCAGGGCGCCTCGACCGCCGACGGCGGAAACATCGTGCAGTACGACGACTGGAACGGCACCAACCAGCAGTGGCAGTTCGTCCGCGTCGGCGGTGGGACCGACCCCACCACGCCGCCGCCGACCGGCACCTGTGACCTGCCCTCGTCGTACCGGTGGTCGTCGACGGGTGCGTTGGCGCAGCCGAGGTCGGGTTGGGTGTCGTTGAAGGACTTCACCGTCGCGCCGTACAACGGTCAGCAGCTGGTCTACGCCACCACCCACGATTTCGGGAGCAGCTGGGGTTCGATGAACTTCGGCCTGTTCTCGAATTACTCGCAGATGGGTTCGGCGAGTCAGAACGCGATGAACTCGGGGACGGTGGCGCCGTCGTTGTTCTACTTCGCGCCGCGCAACATCTGGGTGTTGGCGTATCAGTGGGGTGGGCCGGCGTTCTCGTACCGGACGTCGTCGGATCCGACGAACCCGAATGGGTGGTCGTCGCCGCAGACGTTGTTCAGTGGGAGCATCACTGGTTCGGGTACGGGTCCGATTGATCAGGCGGTGATCGGTGACAGCCAGAACATGTACCTGTTCTTCGCCGGTGACAACGGGAAGATCTACCGGGCGAGTATGCCGATCGGGAACTTCCCGGGCAGTTTCGGGTCGAACTACACGACGATCATGAGTGACACGACGAACAACCTGTTCGAGGCGGTGCAGGTGTACAAGCTGCAGGGCCTGAACAAGTACTTGATGATCGTGGAGGCGATCGGGTCGCAGGGTCGCTACTTCCGGTCGTTCACCGCCACCAGCCTGGGTGGTTCGTGGACGCCGCAGGCCACCAGTGAGAGCAACCCGTTCGCGGGTAAGGCGAACAGTGGCGCGACCTGGACCAACGACATCAGCCACGGTGAGTTGCTGCGGACCAGCGCTGACCAGACGATGACTGTCAACGCCTGCAACCTGCAACTGCTCTACCAGGGTCGTTCCCCCAGCTCCAACGGCGTCGACTACGGTCTGCTGCCGTACCGGCCGGGTCTGCTGACGCTGCAGCGCTGACCCGGTTGATCACGCTCGATTGACAGGGAACGGGCGGGCTCGGCAGGACGCCGAGCCCGCCCGGCTCACGTTGGGTGCGCGGTCACGCCCCAGCTCATTCGACAGGCGTGCCGATGACGCAGGTCAGCACCCGGCCCTGACCACGGGTGACGCTCGATGTGGTCGTCGCGAACCCCTGGGCTGCGAGCAGTAGTTCGGTGGCGGCGAGGTTCGCGGTGGCGTGCGCGGCGCTGGGTCGTTCGCCGAAGACGTACAGGCGTCCCCCCGGCGCCAGCAGGCTTCGCATCCGAGCGATCAGCTGCGCCGCGTCGCCCAACCAGAAGAGGCTGACGTTCACCGCGAAGATCTTGGTGAAGTGTTCGGTCGGGAGGTCCGCGGACTCGAACCCGGCACACCGGATCTCGGCTCGGCCGGCGTCGATGTGGCCGAGGTTCCGCCGGGTAGCGAGCCGTACCATCGTCGCGGCGCGGTCGATGGCGACGATCCGGCCGGTGGTGAGTTGACCGGCGACCAGGGACACTGCCGCTCCCCGGCCGCACCCGATCTCCAGCACCTGGTCGTCGGGCGCCACGGCCATGGTCTCCACCGCCCAGCGCTGGCGGTGCCCGACAGTTACCCGGACCGATTCGCTCGCCACGGGCGTCGGGTCAGGACGGGACGGACCCCGATCGTGGGCCGAAAGAGCGGGCCTCACCACGTCACTCGCCGGTGCCTTCTCTGCTCACAGCTCTGATTCCACTCTCTCGACGGAGTCAGTGCACCGTGTCCTCGGTCACCGCGCCCCATCTGACAGGTACGACAGCGATCAGTGCACGGGCGCGACGTCCCCGAGGGCGTCCGGCGGGGCCGGGACGTGCTTCGGAGCGCCGGCGTTCACCATGGTCGCGGAGACGAGGGCCGCCGTGACCACAAATCCGACGGCGACCCAGTACGCGACCGAGTAGCCGTGCATCAGCGCCTCATTCCGTACCTGGGTCTGGGCCGCCGGGCCGCCGTGCGAGAGCAGATAGGTGGCGGCGGAGCTGGTCGCGATGGTGTTGAGCAGCGCGGTGCCGATCGATCCGCCGACCTGTTGCGACGAGCTGATCATCGCGGAGGCGACACCGGCGTCAGTGGGCTCGACGCCGTGGGTGGAGATGCTCATCGCGGGCATGAAGGCGGTGCCGATGCCGAGCCCGATCACGGCTTCGGCGAGCGCGATCTCCGGGAAGCCGCTGTCCGCGTCGAGCAGCGCGAGCAGTACCAGACCGACAGCGGTGACGAGGTATCCACCGACCATGATCGGTCGAGGGGCGATCCGGTGCGCGAGTCGGGCGCCGATCTGCGTGGCCCCGATGGCCTGCGGCACGGCCATCGGCATGAACGCCAGCCCGGCCATCACCGGCGACCATCCCTTGACCTGCTGGAAGTAGTAACTGAGCAGTAGGAACATCCCGAACATGCTGACGATCGCGAGGCCGACCGAGAGGTACGCGGCGGCCCGGTTGCGCTCGGTCAGGACGCGCAGGGGCAGCAACGGGGACGGGACCCGCGCCTGCACCACGACGAAGGTCGCCAACAGCAGCACCCCGGCGGTGAAGGATCCGATGGTGACGCCTGCCGACCATCCGTGGCTCTCGGCGACGCCGAACCCGTAGACCAGGCCGACGAGCCCGGAGCTGGCCAGCAGGACGCCGGGGAGGTCGAGTCGGGCGCGGTGCCGCTCGCCGTCGTCGTGCACGGTGCGGCTGGCGCCGAGGATCCCGACGACCGCGATCGGCACCAGGACGAACATCGCGAAGCGCCAGTTCAGGTACTGGGTGAGCAGCCCTCCCACGATCAGGCCGACAGCACCGCCGGCGATTGACACCGCGCTGAACACGCCGAACGCCTTGGCGCGTTCCCTGGGCTGGGTGAAGGACAGGGAGAGCAACGACAGCGCGGCCGGCGCGAGCAGGGCCGCGAACACACCCTGTAGCGCCCGTGCGAGCAGCAGCATCGCGGCGTTGACGGCCAGGCCGCCGATCGCCGAGGCGACAGCGAAGCCGGCCAGCGCGACCAGGAAGGTGCGCTTGCGCCCGACCATGTCACCGATGCGGCCACCGACGAGCAGCAGGCCGCCGAAGGCCAGACCGTACGCGGTCACCACCCACTGCCTGCTGCCGTCGGTGAAGTGCAGCGCCTGCTGCGCCGAGGGGAGAGCGATGTTCATGACTGCCCCGTCGAGCACCACCATCAGTTGCGCGATGGAGATGAACAGCAGGGCCTTCCACCGGTGGGACTCCGGGGCGGCGTGAGCTGTGGGCATGACTGTTCCTTAAGGGTGATTTGCTGGGATTAGCGACCCGCCCCACGCTAGTGAGGTTATGGAACGATCGCCACAGAATGTGCGTGCGGTTACAGGATCCGCATCGCCAGGTAGCACCGTTCGGGCGACCGCTTCGACGCCAAAAGCCGGGTTATGACGAGCAGCCTCACTACGCAGCGTTCAAATTGTGAGGCCTGTTACTTTGTCGAACGTTCCAGATAAGGCTAGCGTTCCGTCTCGCGAAGCCCCGCGCTCTGCGGCGGCTCATCACTCGAATGGATGTGCGGCGAGATGTCTGGACGGTTGGAATCGAAGGTGCTGGTCGTGACCGGTGGCACGCAGGGCATGGGCCTGGCTTTCGCCAGGCGGGCGGCCACGGAAGGTGCTCGGGTCGTCATCGGCGCCCGGGACAAGGACCGCGGCGAGGAGGTCGCGGCGCAGATCCGGACGGCGGGCGGTGCCGCCCTCTTCGTGCCCACCGACGTCACGGTGGAGGAAGAGATGGCGAGGCTCGTCGACGCCGCGGTGACGGAGTACGGGCGGCTGGACGGTGCGTTCAACAACGCCGGCGGTGGCCCGATGGCCAGCGTGCGCGAGACCGACAGTGACAACTGGCAGCGGTCGCTCGCCCTCAACCTGACGAGCGTCTTCTACGGACTCAAGTACGAGCTTCCGGCGATCATCGCCTCCGGTGGGGGCGCGATCGTCAACAACGCCTCCGTCTCCGGCGTGAAGGGTGACCCGACGCAGGCCGCCTACAACGCGGCGAAGCACGGGGTCATCGGTCTGACGCGCTCGGCCGCCCTCGACGTGGCGCGCTCCAATGTGCGGGTCAATGCCCTGGTCACCGGCCTGATCGACACCCCGCTCTGGCAGAACGTGGTCAGCCAGGCCCCGGAGGCCGCGCAGCGCTACCTGTCCACGCAGCCGACCGGCCGCGCCGGCACCTCCGACGAGGTCGCCGCACTCACCACGTTCCTGCTCAGTGACGAGGCCACCTTCATCAGCGGCGCGTCCATCGCCATCGACGGCGCCTTCACCGCCTGAGGCAAACGGCACCCGCCACGCCCGAGGCCTCGACGGCGTCCGCCGCGCCCGAGGCTTCGACGGTGCCTTCCGCGTCCGGCGCATCGCGGCACCTCAGTGACCGTCCTGCCCGGGGTGGCGGCTCCAGCAGCCGCCACCCCGGACGCTGCAACGCGTCAGGAGATCCGGTAGGCCCGCTGGATCGTCTGGGTGACGGTGTTGCCGGCGGTGTCGGTAGCGGCCAGTCGCAGCGAGACGAACCCGGCCCGTCGCGGATGACTGATCACAGCGACGTTCCGGAGCACCGGCAACCCGACCCAGGTGCGGCCGTCGTCGAAGGACGCGGACACGCTGAGCGTGCGGTTGGGCGTGGCAGTCGAACCGGCCTGCCGGTCCAGCGTCACCGGGATCGCCATGACCCGGCCGATCCGTGCCGTGTTGGTGTCGTCGAGCACGGGGGTCGGTCGAGCCGTACTGAGGGGCAACCGCTCCGGTGACGTGGTGTGCGCCGAGGTGAAGGTCCAGGCCACCGACACCGACGTCGACAGGGTGTCCGGGGCGCCGCGTGTGACGGCCGCCTCCAGTCGGTAGGTGGCCCTGCCGGCGGGCACCGCGAGCTCGGCCCACGGGCTGTCCGAGCTGCCGATCTCCTTACCGTCGCGGAGCAGCCGGATCCGCACCGGCTGGTCGTCGCGGCTGGCGGGGCGACCTGACGCGTCGCCGAACAGGGGCAGCGACGCGATCGAGATGGTGTCGCCGTCGCGGCCCGCGTACCCCAGTGGCGACAGGGCCGGCGCCTGGGCCACTGTCGGCCCGAACGGTGCCGCGTTCCAGGTCTGGGTGTACGTCCGGCCGGCTACGAAGGTCGAGTCCTGGGCGGTGAGGTTGTCCCCTTCGAGGAAGGTGGACGTCCAGACGACGCCCCCGTCGGTGTTGTAGTACTCGACACCCTTGAACGGCAGGTCGACGGGCGTGTTCGACCCGACCGGACCGGAGCCTCCGGGACCCGACGCGCGGTGGAACCGGGTGGCCGTCGTCGTGCTGGACTGGCTGCGGTAGGTCGCCCGGACGGTGGCCAGGTTCTTCGGCGACAGTTTCCTGGTCAGGCCGGTGAACATGTCGCCCTGCCGGACGTACGCCAGGTCGTAGGTGGAAGGGCTGTTCCGGAAGGTGCCGTCCCTGCCCGGTCGCGCGAGCCCGACGCCAAGCGTCGCGGTGAACTCGGGTGCGGTGACGGCGGGTCCGATCCGGCCGAAGAAGAGGTCCGCGAAGGACAGCCCGCTGAGTTGGACGCCCGGGTAGCGAAGGCCGTCATCCCAGTTGGCGCTCACGTTGATCGAGGTCGGCGCGGCGTCGTGCTGCGGCACCGTCAACGCGACAGGCTTGGCGGCACGGGCGTCGACCGCCTCGGTGACCGGGCCGCGTACGTCCAGGACCGGCTGTGCGAGCAGGGTCGACACGGAACCCTCGTGGATGGTGCTGTACAACGCGTAACGACCCTTGGGCAGCCGCAGGACGCCGCCGCCCGGTGCCACGGCGAGGGTGCTGAACTCGCCGGTGGTCAGGTTCGCCGCCACTGTCGTGTACTCGGTGGCCGGCCTGCCGTCGCGTCCGGTGTGGTCGAGCCGTACGTCGTAGCTCTCGATCTCGCGGTTCAGCGCGAACGGCGTGCGTACCCGCAGGTCATCGGCGCCGGTGGCGGTCAGCGCTCCCTGGTAGACGCCGTCCGGGGCGTCCACCCGGGTGTCCACGGTGATGGTCGCCTCGGCGTGGCCACCGGCCGGAACCACCAGCATGGCCGGGCTGACGGTGAGCATGCCGGCCGGGGCCGGAGCGATGGCCAGCGTCAGGGTGACCGCTGTGGTGCCGGTGTTGCGGTAGCCGACGACCTGGGTGATCGGGCTGTCGTCGGCATGTGGCCAGCGCTGCACCGGGAAGTCGATGGCGGCGATGTCGGCGGCCACCGGCTGGGCGACGGCGCGGGCGATGTCCACCCGGCCGGCGCCCTGCTCGTAGAGGGTGTCCTCGCCGGTCGGCTTGGCCGAGTCCATCAGGGCGGCCTTGAGCTGCGGGCCGGTCCAGTCCGGGTGCTGCCCGGCGAGAATCGCTGCGGTGCCGGCCACGTGTGGGGTCGCCATCGACGTACCCGACATGGCGGCGTAGTCGCCGCCGGGGGCCGCGGCCACGATGTCGACGCCCGGTGCGCTGATCTCGGGTTTGATGTGGTTGTCGCCGATCCGGGGACCCCGGCTGGAGAAGTAGGCCCGCTGGTCGTCGGCGTCCACAGCGGCGACGGCGAGAGCGTCGTCGGCGGAGGCCGGCGAGGAGACCGACTTCGGCTTGCCCTCGTTGCCGGCCGCGACCACGAAGAGGGTGCCGTACTGGTGGCTCAACTCCTGGACCGCGGTTTCCAGCGGGTCGAGGCCGGGCGTGTCGTCGCCGCCCACGCTCAGGTTGACCACCCGGGTCCGCGGGGCGAGCCACTGCATGCCGGTGATGATGTCCGAGTCCTGGCATTCGGTGGTGGCGCAGACCTTGCCGACCAGCAGTTTCGCCCCCGGCGCCACGCCGCGGTACCTGCCGCCGGAGGCGGCGCCACTGCCGACGATCGTCGACGCCACGTGAGTGCCGTGGCCGACCGAGTCGCTGGGGTCGCCACCGCCGGTGAAGTCCCGGACCTCGGTGAGGTGGCCGGCGAAGTCGGGGTGGTTGGCGTCGATCCCGGTGTCCAGCACGCCGACGGTGACGCCGGTGCCGTCGAACCCGGCCTGCCACGCCGCCGGGGCACCGATCTGCGGCACGCTGCGATCGAGGGAGACCGTGCGCTTGCCGTCCAGCCAGATGTGGGTGACGCCGGCGGTGAGGGTGCGCGCGGATGGCGTACCCCGGGTCAGCGACGCCCAGAGCGTCACCCGGTCGTCCCGGTCCGCCCGGACCGCGAGCGCGTGGGCGGCGGGGAGGTCGGCCCGCACGCGCCCGGCACCCCCGGTGGTCGCGGTCCGCGCCCGCGCCGCCGTGTTCTCGGGGTACGCGACCAGCAGCGGCAACTCGGCGGCCCGGTCGTCGTAGCCGAACTCGGCGAGCGTGGTGAGGTCGAACAGGCGGCGGTCGAGTCGCCCGTCCCGCACCAGCGGCACCGCGTCCACCGGGATGACGTACTGGTGACCGTCCTCCCGGTTGCTGACGAACCGCATGGCGGCCCGACCCGGGCCGCGCTGGATCTGCGGGCGACCCGCCGCGTCCAGCGACACCCGGTCCCCGGTGATCAGGGTGAAGGTCCCGGCGGTGCCGGGAGTCGGGGGCGTCGGCTGCGCGCTCGCCGGTTGGGCGGTCAGCCCCGCGGTAACCAGCGCGGTCGCGAGTACGCCGGCTGTCAGGGCGCGTCGTTGCCGTCGTCGCACATCGTCCTCTCCGCCACGGGCGTCTCCCGGGTCGGCACGATGACGCCTGGCCGGGTCGTCGGGTTGATCACTCCGGTGTGACGCGGGCCACAATCTCGCCCCGCGCCGACGCGACCGGTCCAGCCAGCCGAGTTCCATGCGGCGGTGACCAGGGGACGAAGCGTGGGAGGGCACCGGTCGGATGCGTGACGCCGAGGAGTTCGACGCCCTCTACGCGGCCTGCGCCGGTCGGGTCGTGGGTCACGTGTACGCGCTCACCGGCAACCGCGCCGAGGCGGAGGACGCCGTCGCCGAGGCGTTCATGCGGGCCTGGCAGCGGTGGCGGACGGTGCGGGAGACGGACAGCCCGGAGGCGTGGGTCCGGCGGGTGGCCTCCCGGATCGCGGTGAGCAGCTGGCGCAAGGCGTTCAACCGGGTACGCGCACACCGCCGGGCCGCGGTCGACCAGAGTGTGCCCGGCCTGAACGAGGACCACGTCGCGCTGTTGCAGGCGCTGCAACGGCTGAGCCCCAACGAGCGGCGGGCCGTCGTGCTGCACCACCTCAACGATCTCAGCGTCGCGGAGGTGGCAGCCGAGATGCGGGCGCCCGTCGGGACCGTGAAGACGTACCTCGCCCGTGGTCGGCGAGCGATGGCCGGGTTGCTGACCGATGCGCACCAGGAGGAGACCTCCCATGGCTGATCCGCGCGACGATCTCACCGCGATCGTGGACGAGGTCCGGCGAGTCGCCACGCTGCCGGGGGCGCAGGCGTTGCGGCAGCGCAGCGACCGGCGTCGGCGGCGTCGGGCGGCAGTGGGCGCGGCGGGGCTGGCCGTGGTGGCCGTCGCCGCTGGCACCGCCCTGTCACAGATCCGGAACGACGTCGAGACGCCGGACGCCGGCCCGGCGACCCAGGTTGCTCCGCCCGTGACCCCGCCCGTGGTGCCGTCCGCGACCGCCCCGGCGGGACCGCAGGAGATCCTCGGCGGCCGGCGGCAGGTCCAGATCACCCTGCCCGGCATGCGCGGCGCGACGTTGGCGATCGACAGCGATGGCGACCAGGTGCGGGCCACCACCGACCAGGGCATCGACGATCGGGCGCTGTGGGTGCTGCGCCCCGAGGGCGACAGGTATCGGATCCTGCTGGCGGCCGGTGCCACCGAGGTCTGCATGACCGTCGTGCACGACGCCGCGCCGGGCAGCGTACGCGGCCGGGCCTGTGATGCCGCCGCGTCGACGCAGCTCTTCCGGATCGATCAGGTTCCCGACGGCAGCTACTCGATCTTCCAGGGCAGGCGCTACGTCCAGGTGGTCGACGGCACCAACGCCCTGGTCCCCGACCTGCCCGAGGGCCTGACCACCACGTACGAGTTCGAGGATCGTGGGCCGACCCCGCGCTGACCGTCGAAACTTTCGATATCTGCCGCGCGCAGGATCCGTGATCTCACCCGCGTGGCTGCCCCGGCGGCCGGTCCCAGCGTCGTCTGAGGCGGTGGGAAGGCTCGAAAGTTTCGGCAAAATATTGACACTTCCCGATCGAAGCGCTCAAGCTTTACCTGGCTGGCATTCGTGATCATCGATCACGTTTCGTTCCTTCCTTTTCCATCACCACTCGGAAGGAGAGCCCCGTGGTCATCAGCTCGGGCCGCTCTACCACCCGATCGGTGGTCGTCGCGCTGGCGGTAGCAGCGCTCACGGTCGCCGGATCGGCATCGGTAGCAACACGAACCATGGACGCGTACGCCGCCGTGGCCCCACTGGCCGCCGCAGTCGAGGACGAGGGCGCCGACTGCGCGGTGTCCGGCCTGCCGGACCTGGGTTCGCTGCCCACCAACGCCAAGCTTCCCGACCCCTTCAAGAAGCTGAACGGCCAGACCATCACCTCGAAGTCCGACTGGCGCTGCCGTCGGGCGGAGATCAAGGAACTGGCGGAGAAGTTCGTCTTCGGCGAGAAGCCCGCCAAACCCGCGACGGTCACCGGGACGGTGTCCAACAGCACCATCACCGTCAACGTGTCACACAACGGCAGGAGCACCAGCTTCTCGGCACGGGTCGAGCTGCCCAGCGGCACCGGTCCCTTCCCTGCCGTCGTGGTCGTCGGCGGGTTCGGCGCGGACACGGCCACCATCAAGGCCGCCGGCGCTGCTGTGATCAGCTACGACCCGTTGGCGGTTGGGCGCGAGGGCACCCCCCGGAACAACAAGCAGGGCGCGTTCTACAGCATCTACGGCTCATCGAGCAGCACCGGACTGCTCGCCGCCTGGGGCTGGGGCGTCAGCCGGATCATCGACGTCATCGAGCAGTCCGACGGCCGGATCCTCAAGGCGGACGCGATGGGTGTGACCGGCTGTTCCCGGTACGGCAAGGGCGCCTTCGCGATCGGGGTGTTCGACCAACGCATCGCCCTGACCATGCCGATCGAATCGGGCAGCGCGGGCGTGCCCATCTTCCGGGGCATCCCCGGTGAGGGCGCGCAGAGCCTCAGCAGCGCGTACGGGGAGCAACCCTGGCTGGGCGACGCGTTCGGCTCCTTCACCGGCAGCCCGAACCGGCTCCCGGTGGACACGCACGAGATGGTCGCCATGGTGGCACCGCGCGGACTGTTCATCATGGACAACCCGCACATCGCCAACCTCGGCCCGCGGTCGGCGAGCGTGGCGGCCCTGGGCGGCGCTGAGGTCTACCGGGCGCTCGGCGCCGGCGACAACATCACCTACTGGTCCGACGTGCAGGACGGCACCCACTGCGCCAACCGCCCCGAGTGGCGTACCCCGTTGCAGAACAGCATCCGCAGGTTCCTGCTGAAGACGGGCAACGAGCCGGGCGTGATCCGGATTTCCAGCAGGGCGCTCGGTCGGTTGGCCGACTGGCGGGACTGGTCGACCCCGGTCCTGGCTGACGGCCCGACCAGCCCGCCGCCGACCACGCCCCCGCCGACCACGCCGCCGCCAACCACGCCTCCCCCGACCACCCCGCCGCCGACCGGTGCGGGTTGTGTGGCGTCGGTGTCGGTCAACCAGTGGACGGGCGGCTTCGTCGCCACGGTGCGGGTGACCGCCGGCGCCGCGCCGATCAACGGCTGGACGGTAGCCATGACCCTGCCCTCGGGGGCCAGCATCACCAGCGTCTGGAGCGCCAACCGCAGCGGCACCACCGGCACCGTCCAGTTCACGAATGTCGCCTACAACGGCTCGGTCGCCGCAGGGCAGTCGACCGAGTTCGGTTACCAGGGCACCGGCACCGGTACGGGAATGACAGCCACCTGCTCGACCGGGTGACCCGCCGGCCCGGTGCGGAGGTTCACCGGCCTCCGCACCGGGCCGGGCGGCCCCGAGGGCGAGGCCCTCGTCGTCAGAGCCAGACCACGATCCCGGTCAGGTCGTTGAGGACGGCGGCCACGCCCGCCCGGATGGCCGCCGCGCAACGTTCCGCGGTGAACGAGTTCGGGTCGTACGTCGAGGACATGCCGAGCCCTTCACCACGGAACGACGCGCCCTCCCAGTCGACGGCGGTGACGTTGTGGGTGGGCTCGGCCAGCTCCGCGCCGACCACCAGGAACTTCTCGTCCAGGTGGTTCGGGGTGACCAGTGCGAGCCCGTCGATGAGATCGTTTCCCGCGCTGACGATGAGGTCCGGACCCATCTCCATCGCCTTGGCGATGCTGGGAACGGCCTCGTGCGCGTTGCCGACCACGATCGTCCTGAGGTCGACGTGCTCGTCGTCGGCCCACTCCTTGACCGCTGTCACCAGGGCCTTGGTCGGGTTGTCGGTACCGCTGGTCAGCAGGACGACCCGGTAGTCCTTCGGCGGGTGGACACCGGCCCACGAGCCGGGCTGCGGGGTGATGGTCGCCTCCGGCGCGGGCTTCGTGGAGGGGTCGACGAACCCGGGGCCGAGGGTGCCGATGGCGCTGGGCGCCGGACGTGGTTCGGACCAGTCGTCGCTGGAGTTGCAGGCGGTGACCAGCGCGGCGGTCGCGGCCAGCATGGCGACGGCCCGAAGCGGGGGGCGCAAGGTGATCGTCCTCCGGGTGGTGGCGGAATGTGCGCGTACTTCTTCGTATTCCTATCTCAATTCCGGTCACCGGCAGTCGGTGGGCGGCGGTTCGGGGATGTTGTTCTCCGGCGGTTCGTCGGTACGCGGGTTGGTGTTCACCAACGACATGCAACGTGCACTGGCCAACCGAGGGAGTCGAATGTCAGGCCGGATCCGCCGTACCGTTATCGTCGCCGCTGTCGGTTTCGCCGCAGCGGTGGTTCCGTTTCTGGCCGCCGAACCGGCGTCCGCGCACGGTTTTTCGTCGACTGTGTACGCGAAAATAACGGCGGGAGATGAGGGTCACATTCGAACGGCGGTGGAGCTCGAATACGACCTCCTCGTCGTCTCCGCCGCGGACGCCGGCCACGACGACCCGCTCTTCCAGGCCGGAACCGCGGCGTTCGAGGCGGGTGACACCGCTGCGCAGGCCGCCGCCCTGAAGGGCCACGCGTCGACGGTCCTCGGCTACGTCTCCGACCGGTTCTCGGTGAGCTCCCGGGGTGCGGCCTGCCGGCCGACGCAGGTGGGTGACGCGACGATCGGCGCCCGCGAGGGCGTGCCGTACGCGGACCTGCTGCTCGACTGGACCTGCCCCGAGCGGGTCGACGAGCACGTGGTGCGCAGTGGCCTCTTCCCGGACGGCGAGGGCTACGTCAAGGGCACGAAGACGATCGTCACCTACGAGATCGACGGCCGGTCGGGCAGTGCGGCGCTCGACGCCGCCCACCCGTCCTTCTCGACCGCGCAGGCCTGGTACGAGCGGTTCGGGGAGTTCTTCGTCCTGGGCGCCGAGCACCTGCTGAGCGGTGTCGACCACATTCTGTTCCTGCTGGCGCTCATCGCCGGGTCGCGGCGGCTCCGGGAGATCGTGCTCGCGGCCACCAGCTTCACGGTGGCGCACTCGGTGACGTTCATGCTCGCCGCGCTCGGCCTGGTCGAGGTGCCGGGGGCGATCGTGGAGCCGATCATCGCGTTGTCGATCGCTGTCGTCGCCGGCTGGCACCTGTGGGGAATCTGGCGGCGCGGTGAGCACGCGACCGACCTGGAGACGGCCGGGCGCGGTCACTTCAGCCTGGACCGGGCCGGTTGGATCCGCCTTGGCGTGGTGTTCTGTTTCGGTCTCGTGCACGGCCTGGGCTTCGCTGGCGCGTTGGGCATCGACGAGGCGTGGTCGTGGACCCTGCTGTGGTCCCTGCTGGTGTTCAACATCGGCATCGAAGTCGTTCAGTTGACGATTATCGCGGTCGTCTTCCCGTTGCTGTTCGTGCTGCGGCGTCGTGCGCCCAAAGCCGGCCTCTGGGCGACCGGGGTCGTTTCTGCGGGCGTGTCCCTTATGGGGTTGATCTGGTTTGTGCAGCGCATTTCTGGATCATGAGTAAGGCTAAGTAGTTCGTGAAGTGCAGTCTTTCGCAAGATCATGTTCACGGTTGGTTCATCGGGCAGCGAAAGCGTGGATTTGCTTCCCCAGCGTCGGGTGAAGGCACATCCATTTCTCTATTTGAAAAGGGAACAATGTCGATGACATTGAGCACCTCGTCACGGGCTTCCGCGCTCGTACGGCGTCGCCTGGTCGCCGGGGTCGCAGCCGGCTTCCTGGGCATGGGCGCGGCTCTCGGCAGTGGCCTGATGGCCGCCGCGAGCGCGGCCGAGTCCACCACGATCACCGGTGTGGTCCTCGGCGTCGGCGCCAACGAGACCCAGCGCATCGTGAGCTGGTACTCCTCCGCCGACACCGCGCAGAAGATCCAGCTCGCCCCGACCGCAGAGATCGTCAACGGCGAGTTCCCGGCCGGCGCCGTCAGCTTCGACGCCGTTGGTGCGGCGAACACCTCCACCACCGGGTTCAACCGGCACGCCACGATCAGCAACCTGCGCGAGAACACGGCGTACTCGTACCGGGTCGGCGCCGAGGGCAGTTGGTCCCCGGCGTACTCCTTCAAGACGCGGGACTTCGAGGGCGACTACGACTTCCTGTTCTTCGGCGACCCGCAGATCGGCTCCTCCGGTGACCGGCTGAAGGACCAGGCCGGCTGGGAGGACACCCTGAAGGTCGCGACGGCGGCCAACCCGAACGCCGAGCTGCTGGTGTCCGCCGGCGACCACGTCGAGAGCGCCAACGACGAGGGCCAGTGGACCTCGTTCCTCGCCCCCGACCAGCTGCGCCAGGTCCCCCTCGTCGCCACCATCGGTAACCACGACGTCGGCGGCAAGTCCTACGAGCAGCACCACTTCACCCCGAACACCGACCGCTCGTCGCAGTACTACAACGGCGACCAGGCGACCCGGTCCGGCGGCGACTACTGGTTCATCCACAAGGACGTGCTGTTCATCGACCTGAACAGCAACAGCTACGTCAACCCGGCGGACGGCTCCGCCGGCGGCGACGCGGCGCACGTCGCGTACGTCACCGACGTCATCAACAAGCACGGCTCCGAGGCCAAGTGGAAGGTGCTGGTCTACCACCACTCCATCTACTCGCCGGCCAGCCACGCGACCGACAGTGACAACAAGCAGCGGCGGGAGGACTTCACCACCGCGTTCTCCAACCTCGGCGTCGACATGGTGCTGCAGGGTCACGACCACAGCTACACCCGCAGCTACTCCATCAAGAACGGCCAGAAGGAGAACCCGGACGAGAAGCCGGGCGCTGCCGACGTCTACCCCGGCCCGGGTGGCGTCATCTACGTGACGGCCAACTCGGCCTCCGGCTCGAAGTACTACGACATCAAGAAGCCGGACAGCTCCGGCACGGGCATCCGCGGCAACGGGCCGGACCCGCTGGACCCGAACAAGTACTGGTACAACTCCGTGCAGAACCAGGAGCACGTCCGCAGCTACGTCAAGGTGCAGGTGCGCAACGACAAGCTGGTTCTCGCGAACGTCCGCAGCGGCACCTGCGCGGCCCCGAACGCGGCGGTCGAGAAGGGCCTCTCCTGCGTCAACACCCCGGAGGGGCAGCCGGTCGGCTCGATCGTCGACAACGTGACGGTGCACCCGTACCACGGTGACGGCCAGGCCATCCAGGTCAACGTGCCGAACCCGGCTCCGGGTGAGTTCGGCTGGACGATCGACGGCTACAACGGTCTGGTCGACCTGGGCACCGCGCAGGAGCGCGACGGCACCTACTTCCAGGCCAACGGCAAGATCAACCCGATCCTCGTGTCGGACAGCCGCCGTTCGCTCGCCCCGTGGTCGATCTCGGCCAACGTCGGCGACTTCTCCGACGCCGACAAGAAGTTCTCCGGCTCCTACCTCGGTTGGAGCCCGTACGTGCTCGACGCCGGAGCGGGCGCCGAGGCCGGTGCCCCGGTCCTGTCGTCCTACGACGACCAGGGCAAGGGCCTCTCGGTCTCCAGCGCCCTCGCCGCCGCCGCGCAGGGTCACCCGCGTGGTGGCGCGAAGCTCGGCGCCGACCTGGATCTGAAGATCCCGGACAGCATCGCGAAGGGTAGCTACCGCACCACCCTCACGATCACCGCGCTGAGCAGCTGACCGAACAGTTCCATGGGCGGGGTAGGCACCTTCGGGTGTCTACCCCGCCACCCATTTGCCATCCGTCCAAGATCACCTCAAGGAACCGACATGTACCCGTCCGTCACGCGCTGGAAGACCAGGCCCACCGCACTCCTCCGTACGACAGCACTGTCCCTGCTCGCCGTCGTCGCGGCCGTCGGCGTCGGTGCCGGCCCCGCCCGGGCGGCGGACTGCAACGTCGCCTGGACGGTCCGGACGGCGTCCAACGGTTACGGCGAGGCCCGGTCCAGCTACAGCTACAACGTCAACCCGGGTGGGGCCGTCGAGGACGCCATGGTCGTGGCCAACCGTGGCGCGGCCCCGCTGACCCTCTCCGTGTACGCGGCCGACGGCTTCACCACCGACGCCGGCCAACTCGACCTGCTCACCAAGGACCAGAAGTCCACAGCGATCGGCGCCTGGGTGAAGCCGAACGCCGGCAGCGTCGTGATCCAGCCCGGAAAGACCGCCCAGGTCCCGTTCACGGTCAGCGTTCCGGAGAACGCCACGCCCGGGGACTACGTCGGCGGCATCCTCACCACCCTGACCCAGGCCGACCAGGCTGAGGGGATCAACGTCGACCGGCGCCTCGGTATCCGGATCAAGCTGCGGGTCGGCGGCGAGCTGAAGCCGAACCTCGCGATCGAGGACCTGCACGTGACGTACGCCGGACCGACCAACCCGTTCAGCAAGGGTGACGCCACCATCACCTACAAGGTCCACAACGTCGGCAACGCGGCCCTGTCGGGAAACCAGGCGGTGACCGTCTCCGGCCCGTTCGGCCTGCTGCGGGTCCGGGCCGATGACGTCGCCGCGCCGCCGGAGCTGCTCCCGGGTGAGAGCTGGAACGTGACGGTGCCCGTACACGGGGTGGCTCCGGTCATCTCGCTGGCCGCTACCGCGACCCTGACGCCGCTGCTCACCGATGCCTCGGGCTCCACCACCCCGCTCAAGCCGGTGCAGGCCACCGCGCACGGCTGGGCCCTGCCCTGGACGTTGGTGCTGGCCCTCGTCGTGCTGATCGCCGTGCTCGTCGGGGCGTACCTGTACCGGCGCCGCAACCGGGCGCTGAGCAAGGCGCGCGAGGACGCCCGCGTCCGCGACGCCGTCGAGCAGGCGCTTCGTGGCCCGGAGCCGCAG
Organism: Micromonospora parva; assembly: GCF_040649675.1. Classification (NCBI taxonomy): domain Bacteria; kingdom Bacillati; phylum Actinomycetota; class Actinomycetes; order Micromonosporales; family Micromonosporaceae; genus Micromonospora; species Micromonospora parva. The sequence goes on from NZ_JBEZFX010000016.1 coordinate 130,274, forward strand.
GCCTCCTGATCGCCGCAGCCGCCCCAAAAGGTTCGGCGAGCCTGCACGTTAGTCCTTGTGGGTGAACGGCCCTCAGCTCCGGAGCGCGCCCGTTCCCGAGCCGGCATGCTGCGACGGTGACGCCGGCACGGAGGGGGAATCCACATGGTTGACGGGGATGTGCCAGAGCGGATGCAGGCCGCGGCCTTCGACGAGTTCGGCGGGCCGGAGGTGATCACCCTGCGCAAGCTGCCGATCCCGCAGGTCGCCGACGACGAAGTGCTGATCAAGGTGTGGAGCGCCGGCGTCGGGGTGTGGGACGCGTACGAGCGGGAGGGGGTGCTGGTGCCGGAGGGCTCGGCACTGCCGATCGTGCCCGGCTCCGACGGTGCCGGAACCGTCATCGCGGCCGGCGGCACGGTGACCAGCCTGGCCGTGGGCGACCTGGTCTACGTCTCCGCCACCACCCGGCCCAAGGGCGGCCTCTACGCCGAGTACGCGTCGGTCAAGGCGGAGTACGCGGCGAAGGTGCCCGACGGTGTGCCGGCCGAGCACGCCGGTGCCATGCCCACCGACGCGCTGACCGCACTGGCCGGCCTCGACACCGTCAGCCTGTCGGCCGGCGACTGGTTGCTGATCTTCGGAGCGAGCGGCGGTCAGGGCCACCTGGCCGTGCAGTTGGCGAAGCGGCAGGGCCTCAACGTGATCGCCGTGGCGTCCGGGGCGGACGGCGTCGCGCTGGTGACCCGGCTCGGCGCCGACGTGTCGGTGGACGGTCACGGCGACATGACCGAGGTGCTGGCCCGGATTCGGGACGCGGCACCGGGCGGGGTCAACGCCATCCTGGCGATGGCCGGCGGGCCGACGCTGGACCGGCTCACCGAGGCGCTGGCCGACGGCGGGGTGGTCGCGTACGCCCACGGGGTGCGGCCGGAGCCACAGGAACGTCCGGGCTTCACGGTCCGCGCGTACGACGGCGAATCGAACCCCCGACAGTTGCAGCGCCTCAACGAACTCATCGAAGCGGGGCCGTTCGTGGTGCACGTCGCCGAGACGTTCCCCCTGGGCAAGGTGCGGGACGCGCACCAGCGCCTCCAGACCTCCTACGCCGGCAAGCTCCTGCTGACGGTGGCCTGAGAGGTCAGGGCGTGCGCTGTTGCGGCACGCGTACCGATGCCATGCCGGCCGCCGTCGCGGCCTGGATGCCCAGGTCGGTGTCCTCGAAGACCAGGCAAGCCTCCGGGGGTACGCCGAGCTGCCGCGCCGCGAGCAGGAACGCCTCCGGGTCGGGCTTGGCCCGGGTGTAGTCGTCGGCGCAGACCAGCACGTCGAACCGGTCCAGCAGGCCCAGCGCGTCCAGGGAGGCGGTGACCGACGCGCGGGTGCTGCCGGAGACCACGGCGAACGGAACCCGCCGGTGCGCGTCGTGGATGTGCGCCAGCACCTCCGGCACCGCGGCGAGCTGCGGCAACAACTCCTGGTAGTAGCTCTCCCGGCGCTCGACCACGGCAGCCACCGGCATGGCCAGACCCTGCTGCTCGTTCAGCTCGACGATGATGTCGGCGGTGGGCCGCCCACCCCACGCGTAGAAGAGGTCCTCCGGGAACTCGCAGCCCCACTCCGCGAGGGCCCGCTGCCAGGCCACGTAGTGCAGCGGCATCGAGTCGACGATGGTGCCGTCGCAGTCGAACAGGTACGCGGCGAACGGCCCGGGAGGCAGCGGCAGACTCACCCGGGGAAGGGTACAGCTCACCCGCTCGTGACAGCCTTCAGCTGGCTGAGCAGGTACGCGCGCTCCGGTTCGGTGCCGACCAACGTCAACGCGCTGCGGTACGCGGCCGCGGCCTCGTCGTACCGGCCGAGCCGGCGCAGCAGGTCGGCCCGAGCCGCCGGATAGGGATGGTGGCCGCGCAGGCGCGGATCGTCGGCCAACTCGTCGAGCAGCGCCAGCCCCGCCTCCGGTCCGTCCCGCATGGCCACCGCGGCGGCCCGGTTCAGCGCGACGACCGGCGAGGGCACCAGGCCGAGCAGCACGTCGTAGAGCGCCACCACCTGCGGCCAGTCGGTGCTGGCCACGTCGGGAGCCTCGTCGTGCAGCGCGGCGATGGCGGCCTGCACCGCGTACGGCCCGGGAGCCCGGCCGGTCAGCGCGACCACCACCAGGCCGCGCCCCTCCTCGATCATCTGACGGTCCCAGCGCCCCCGATCCTGGTCGTCGAGCAGGATCATCGCCCCGTCCGGCCCGGTACGCGCGTCGCGCCGGGCATGGACGAGCAGCATCAGGCCGAGCAGCCCGGCGGCCTCCCGCTCGGCGGGCAGCAGCCGGCGCAGAATCCGGCCCAGCCGGATGGCCTCCTCGGCCAGGTCGATCCGTTGCAGATCCGGGCCGGAACTGGCCGCGTACCCCTCGGTGAAGATCGAGTAGACGGCCTGGAGCACGGTGGGCAGACGGCCGGGCAGCTCGTCGTCGCCCGGCACCCGAAACGGGATGCGTGCGTCACGGATCTTCCGTTTGGCGCGGACGAGTCGCTGGGCCATGGTGGCGGGCGGCACCAGGAAGGCCCGCGCGACCTCGGCGGTGGTGAGGCCGGCCAGGAACCGCACTGTGAGCGCGGCACGGTCCGGCGCGGCCAGGGCCGGGTGCGCGCAGGTGAAGAAGAGCGCCAGCCGGTCGTCGGGCAGGTCACGGTCCGCGTCGGCGGGCGGGGCGTGATCGGCCCGCTCGGCCTCCGCCCGGAGCACGGCGAGCCGGGTGGCCAGCACCCGGTCACGACGCAACCGGTCCACGGCCCGACGCCGGGCAGTGGTGAGCAGCCAGGCGCCCGGCCGGCTCGGGACGCCGTCGGTCGGCCAGTGCGTCAGCGCCGCCTCGATGGCCTCGGAGGCGACCTCCTCGGCCAGGTCGAGGTCGCCGAAGCGGCGCACGAGCGAAGCGAGCAGTCGGCCGCGCTCCTCCCGGAACACGGCCTCCACCGACGACCCGACGGCTGCCCTCTCATCCGGCACGCTCAGACCTGCACGTCGATCTCGGCGATCGGACGGACCTGGACCGATCCGGGACCGGCGGCCCCGGGGCTGCGGGCGGCCCACTCCAGCGCGGCGTCGAGGTCCGGCACGTCGATGACGTCGTACCCACCGAGCAGCTCACGGGTCTCGGCGAACGGCCCGTCGGTGATCGTGCGCTCGCCACCGGCGCTCACCTGCACTGTCGTACAGGTGGTCAGGTCCTGTAGCGGGTGCCCGGAGACCCAGACTCCGGCGTCCTTCATCTCGCGGTCGTAGCGGATCCAGTCCTCGAAGCTGCACCCGTTGTCGACGACCTCTCCGTCGACCATGGGACTCATGAACAGCAGCATGTACTTCACGTTTTGGCTCCTCTCGGTGCGGCGGTGTCGCCGTACAGCATGACGACGAACGGTGACCGCGGATATCGACACGGCCCGGCAACCTTTTCTGCCCGGCTCCGCTCACCGCAGGCGTGGCCGCGCCGGGTCGGATCGTTCGTCGCGTCGGTCCATCCGTCGCTCGAACCAGGTCACGCCGATCAGGAAGGCGGTCAGCACTGTGAGCGCCGCCAGTGGCGGCAGGGACCGGCCGATCGGCAGCAGGGGCAGCGGCAGCAGGGCGGCGACGACCTGCGTCGGGACCACCGTGCCGACGGTCAGCCGTCGGAAGACCAGTCTGCTGAGCAGGTAGAGGGCGGTGCCGCCGTAGAGCGCTGTCGCTGCCTCCCACCCGAGGCGACCCGGATGCGCCGACTCCCCGGTGAGGTGGGCGATCACCTCCTCGATGCCGAGCGCCACGTAGATCGCGCCGATGATCAGCGTGGAGTGCGCGAGGCCGTACGCGTCGCCGGCCACGCTGGCCCGTCGCTCGCCCGGCACGCTGCTGACGACCTCGCTGGCGGTGGACGCCAGCCGATCGAAGTAGAGCCACCACAGGCAGACCGTGCTGGTGAGGCCGAGCAGTGCGGCCAGTAGCGCGGGGCCGACCGGGGCCATCGCCCTGGGGCCCGCGCCGGCGGAGATCAGGGACTCACCCAGCGCGATGATCAGCACCAGGCCGTACCGCTCGGTGAAGTGGTCCACGCTGCGCAGTTGCCACGGCCGGAAGGCGGACGCGATCCGGGCACCGCCGATGTTCAGCAGAAACGCCACCGTCCAGAGCGCCGTCTGGGCCGCACCGCCGAGCAGGGCGCCGATGATCAGGGGAACCCAGCCCAGCACGACCGGCACCGTGAAGAACCTCAGCGTCGAGCGCAGCGCGGGGTTCGTCGCGCTCGCCCAGAACAGAATCACCAGCTGCACGGCCCGACCCACCACGTAGGCCAGCGCGAGAGTCAGCGGTGCGTCGAACAGCTCCGGGCTCTGCTGCCACGCGTCCGGCAACACCAGCGCGGCCACGAAGATCGCCGCCATCGCGACCAGGGTGGCGGCGCGGACCGGGCCGACGTCCGCCCGGACCAGGTTTCCCACCCAGATGTACGGCGACCAGGAGTAGAGCAGCAGGAGCAGCAGGAGCAGCCCCTGGGCCAGGGTGAGCGCGCCCGGCGACCCCGCCATGAACGTGATGACCCGGGTGAGTGCGAAGACGAAGACCAGGTCGAAGAAGATCTCGAACATCGTGGTCCGGTGCGTCACCCCCGCAGGCGCCGGACGAATATCCGAGATCCTCCTCATCCTGGCATTCTGCGCCATTTCGCTCGGCGCTTCGTCCGGTCTCCTCGCTCAGCGCCGCCCGGCGTCAGGTTGCCGCTTCTGTCCGGCGTCGGCTGCGCTCAGCCCGCCGCCGCACCTGCTGGTACGCGCCGGTCAGCCCCATCGCCCGGCGCACCTCGAGCACCGTCTGGCGTACCTCCTGGCGGGTCCGTTCCGTGCCCTCGACGATCAGCCGGTCGACCAGACCCCGGTCAGCTTCGATCTCGGCCCGACGCTGTCGGATCGGCGCCAGGAACCCCTCCAGCGCGACGACCAGCCGTTCCTTGACCTCCACGTCACCCACCCGCCCGGCCCGGTAACGCCGGGCCAGGTCGGCGACCTCGTCGCGGTCCGGATTGAAAACCTCGTGGTACGCGAACACCGGGTTGCCCTCCACAGTGCCCGGCACGTCGGCCCGTACCCGGTTCGGGTCGGTGTACATGCCCAGCACCTTGCGACGCACCGTCGCCGCGTCGTCGGAGAGCGCGATGGTGTTGCCCCGGCTCTTGCTCATCTTGGCCGCGCCGTCGGTGCCCACCAGGCTCGGCGTGTCCGCCGGGATCAGCTCGGGCACCGGGAAGACCGGTCCGTACAGGTGGTTGAACCGCCGGGCGATCTCCCTGGTCACCTCGACGTGAGCGGCGTTGTCCCGGCCGACCGGGACCACCTCCCCCTTGACGCAGAGGATGTCCGCCGCCTGGAGCACCGGGTAACCCAGCAGCCCGTACGGCATCTCCTCCTTGCCGGCGTCGCGAGCCATGTCCTTGAGCGAGGGCACCCGTTCCAACCGGGGAACTGTCACCAGGTTCTGCAGGAGGGTGTTGAGATCGCCGACCTCGGGGATCGCCGACTGGAGGTAGAAGGTTGCCCGGTCCGGGTCGACCCCGGCGGCGAGGATGTCGGTCACCATCTCGCGGGCGTTGCCGGAGACCTGGTCGATGTCCTCGCGGCGGTTGCGAGTGGTGAGCATGTGCAGGTCGGCGATGATGAAGAAGCTCTCGTAACGCTGGTGCAGCCGTACCCGGTTGGCGATGCTGCCGACGTAGTGGCCGAGGTGCAGGCGGCCGGTGGGCCGGTCACCGGTGAGCATTCGTGCGACGGACATGGTGGTGCCTCTCGTTATCCGAAGGTGGGTCACGCACGGGCGCGCGCCGACCAGGGCTGGCTCAGCCCAGGTCGGTCAGCGGAATCGACTCAGCGAGTCGTCCGCCATCGCGCGCCGGCGCGGAACCGCAGACCACCGGCACGGAGGACGTTCAGAAGTTGCTCACGGCCGTCGCCGGAGCTGGTCGGGGTCTGGGGCACGGCACCGAGGTCGAGGCCGTCGACCGGGTCGACAGCCTCGGATGCGCAGTTGCCCGTCCGGACCACGGCCTCAGATTACCCGTGGGATGGCGCCGGGAGGGGGAAGGTAGCTGTCGGCGTAGTAGGCGCCGACGCGGTCCCGGTATTCCGGGTCTGCCGAATCCGGATCGAACGGTGGTGCGTCCTTGATCTGCTGTCGGGTCCGGTCGACGTGCACGACACGTTCCTGGTGATCCACGCGCGTCACCGTCCCGGCTGGCAGCAGCACCTTCTGCCCGAAGATCCACGGCCCGGTGTCCACCACCAGGTGCGCGGCGTCCGCCGCGTCGCTCGCCTCGTCGATGGTGCCGATGCGCCCATCGCTCGCCTGCACCTGATAGCCCACCAGGTCGACCGGGGTGCCCGGGCCGGGCGCGTCCGGGCCGTCGTGCCCGCCCTGATCCTGCCCAGGGGTGACCGAGGGTGTGGTCTGCGTGTAGCCGCCGGCCAGGGCGGACGGGTCACGCCAGGCCCAGGGGTCGAAGGTCGAGGGTTGCATGGGGCACCTCCAGGGGACGGTCCTCAGCTGTCCCCCTTCGCAGTGCCCATCCCGCCGCGGCCGGAAACAGTCAGCGCCCTGCGCCGGCCGCGCCCGCCGGGGCGGGTCAGCGCGTTCGCGTTGCCGGCGGCGGGCCGCTGAGCAGGTGCGCTGGCATACTCGGCTGCCATGGTGCTGTCGCGAGGGTGGAGCCTCTTCCTGGTCGGAGTCGGCGTCTGGACCTGGGTGATCTGGCCGAGGTTCGCGGTGGCCATCTGGCAGGACCCGCGGTCCTGGGCGTCCGGAACGGTGGCCGACGGCCCGGCCACCAGCTTCCTGTGGGTGCACGCGTTGCTGATCGCCGCGTCGCTGGCGATCGGCACCACCGCCGGCGTTCTCGGCGTCCGGGCCTGGCTGGCCACCCGGCGGCGGCAGACGTCCTGATTCCCCTCGCCGCTCGCGCAGATCAGGCGCCAGCGGTGGCCGGGTGACCGCCGTAGACCGGGAGGCACTCACGCCACGGCCGGCGTCGGCGGTCCTGACCTGGGCAGACGGCCTGGACGTGCGAATGTGACGCGCGCCGCTACCCGTGGATTTGACGATCAAACCCGCAGACGCGTAACTTTCTCTCTGCCAGCGCGGAACGGGGCAAACGGGACGAAGGTCCTGAAGCACCGGAACGAGATGGCAACCGGGTCAGGCAGGGGTTCACTCCTGCGGGACACGGTCCGGGCGGGGCTCGCCGGATCGGCCGTGAGGCGGATTTGGTGCGGCGAAGCCGACCGGGTAAGGTTCACGACCGGCAGGGAACCGGGCGAGACTGCGGGACACCGCAGCGGCCGGTCTGCTGAATCCGACGACCTGACGCAGCGGTTCGCTGCTGCGTGAGTGCGCCGGCGCTGACCCGTACGAAGCATGACAGACCGGGACACACGGTTTGACACGGCAGAGACGGTGAGGTAACGTAGTAAAAGTGCCCGGCGCGAGAGCGGCGGGGACGCGGAACGAAAAGCCCCGGTTGGGGTTCCACTTGGGTGGGGCTTGCGGCTGGTGTGTGGTTGTTCTTTGAGAACTCAACAGGGTGCTTGTAAAGCCAGTGCCAATGATGATTTATACCCCGGACTGGTCAGGCCTTTGGGTTTGGCTGGTTGGGATTCCTTTGGCAACAATTTGTTTGTTGTCGGGATAGCTGTTCAACTAATTTTTTGTTGGAGAGTTTGATCCTGGCTCAG
>NZ_JBEZFX010000017.1:0-111746 GCF_040649675.1 Micromonospora parva
CCGGAAGCTAAGCCCTCCAGCGCCGATGGTACTGCACTCGTGAGGGTGTGGGAGAGTAGGACGCCGCCGGACAATCTTTCAGAAAAGGCCACCCCACCCGGGGTGGCCTTTTCTGCGTCTGCTCGTTTTCCGTGAACTGGGCGCCGACCGGTGCGGGTCAGTTTCGGGTCTGCATGCCGTCGCGGAGGTCGCGCAGCAGGTCGCCGGCGTCATTGACGGACCGGCCCGGGAACATCGCCATGACCACGCTGCCGTGGTCGGCCCAACCGCACACCGCGAAGTCCCCTCCCTCGCCGCTGGTGCTGCCACACTTCAGCACGCCGCCGAGGTCGCCCGCGGGCAGCTCGCGCAGCCCGTTCACCGCACCGGTCTCGTCCGACATCAGGCGGAAGAGGCTGTCCAGGTCGCGTTCCGGCTGCCAGAGCAGGGTGGTGCCGCCGAAGATGAGCACCGATCGCTTCTCGTCGGCCGGGTCGCGGTAGACGGTGCCGAAACTGCGGTCCAGCTCGATGTTCGCCGCCAGGCCGCTGCGCAGATAGTCGGCGGTGCTCTTCGCCCGCTCGCTGTCGTCGCGGGTCAGGCCCACCACCTGATCGGGTGAGGTCAGTTGGGTGTCCTTCTGCTGCGACACCCGCCACCCAGCGACACCGAGCACCCCGGCACCGGCGAGACCGACCACCAGCGCGGCCCCCCAAGCGATCTTGCGGCGGCGGGACCAGCCACTGGATCGCTCGTCGGGATCGCCCCCGGAGTCTCGGGTGCTCAGCTGGATCGGCTCTTCGGTCAGCTCGACCGGCTCACGGCCGCCGTCGAGCGACCGCTGGGTGAGATGTGCGTCGGACATAGCCGACACCGTACGCGAACGGCAGGTGGCGCACGTCAGGTCTGCGGAAGCGCTCCGTAGACTTGTCCGGTGACCGAGAGACTGGATGCCCGACGCCCCGACGCCCCGACCCTTGCCGGCCAGTATCAGCCCGGTGAGGTAGAGCAGCGACGGTACGAGCAGTGGGTAGCCGGCGGGCACTTCCGGGCCTCCGCCGACAGCGACAAGCCCCCCTTCACCATCGTCATCCCGCCGCCGAACGTCACCGGCTCTCTGCACATGGGCCACGCGTTCGAGCACACGCTGATGGACGCGTTGACCCGTCGCAAGCGGATGCAGGGTTTCGAGGCGCTGTGGCTGCCCGGGATGGACCACGCCGGCATCGCCACCCAGAACCTGGTCGAGCGTCAGCTCGCCGCCGAGGGGCTGTCCCGACATGACCTCGGTCGGGAGAAGTTCGTCGAGCGGGTCTGGCAGTGGAAGGCCGAGTCCGGTGGGGCGATCCTCGGTCAGATGCGCCGCCTCGGCGATTCCGTCGACTGGGACCGCGAGCGCTTCACCATGGACGAGGGGCTGAGCCGCGCCGTCCAGACGATCTTCAAGAAGCTCTTCGACGACGGCCTCATCTACCGGGCCAACCGGATCATCAACTGGTGTCCGCGGTGCCTCACGGCACTCTCCGACATCGAGGTCGAGCACACCGACGACGACGGCGAGCTGATCTCGATCCGCTACAGCGACGAGGTCGTGGTGGCCACCACCCGGGCCGAGACGATGCTCGGCGACACCGCCGTGGCGGTGCACCCCGACGACGAGCGCTACCAGCACCTGATCGGCACCGAGGTCGAGCTGCCGCTGACCGGCCGTCGGATCCCGATCGTCGCCGACGCGCACGTCGACCCGTCCTTCGGCACCGGCATGGTCAAGGTGACCCCGGCCCATGACCCGAACGACTTCGAGATCGGCCAGCGGCACGACCTGCCCGCGCTGACTGTGATGGACGAGCGGGGTGTGATCACCGTCCCCGGCCCGTTCGAAGGGCTGGACCGGTTCGAGGCGCGCCCGGCGATCGTGGCAGCGCTGCGGGAGCAGGGCCGGATCGTCGCCGAGAAGCGCCCGTACGTGCACGCCGTCGGGCACTGCTCGCGGTGCAAGACCACCGTCGAGCCGCGGCTGTCGTTGCAGTGGTTCGTCAACACCGCCCCGCTGGCCCAGGCCGCGGGTGACGCGGTGCGCGACGGCCGGGTCCGCATCGAGCCGGCCGAGCTGGCCAAGCGCTACTTCGCCTGGGTCGACAACATGCACGACTGGTGCATCTCCCGCCAGCTGTGGTGGGGGCACCGCATCCCGGTCTGGTACGGCCCGGCCGGTGAGATCGTCTGCGTCGGCCCGGACGAGGCGCCGCCGACCGGCGAGGGCTGGCACCAGGACGAGGACGTCCTGGACACCTGGTTCTCCAGCGGCCTGTGGCCGTTCTCCACACTGGGCTGGCCCGAGCAGACCCCGGACCTGGCGAAGTTCTACCCGACCAGCGTGCTGGTCACCGGGTACGACATCCTGTTCTTCTGGGTCGCCCGGATGATGATGTTCGGCCTCTACGCGATGGACGGCCGGCCGCCCTTCGACGTGGTCGCGCTGCACGGCATGGTGCGCGACCAGTTCGGCAAGAAGATGTCGAAGTCGTTCGGCAACGTGGTCGACCCGCTGGACTGGATCGACCGGTACGGCGCCGACGCCACCCGGTTCACCCTGGCCCGGGGCGCGAACCCCGGCCAGGACGTCCCGGTGAGCGAGGAGTGGTGCCAGGGCTCGCGCAACTTCTGCAACAAGCTCTGGAACGCCACCCGGTTCGCGCTGATGAACGGCGCCCACACCACGGGTGACCTGCCCCCGACCGAGCAGCTCTCCACCGTCGATCGGTGGATCCTGTCCCGGTTGGCGCACGTCACCGCCGAGGTCGACGAACAGTTCGAGGCGTACGAGTTCGCCAAGGTGTGCGACCTGCTGTACCACTTCGCGTGGGACGACGTCTGCGACTGGTACGTCGAGCTGAGCAAGCCGGTGCTCGCCGAGGGCGGCGAGCGGGCCGAGGCCAGCCGTCGGGTGCTCGGGCATGTGCTCGACCAGCTGCTGCGGCTGCTGCACCCGGTGATTCCGTTCGTCACCGAGGAGTTGTGGCTCGCGCTGACCGGCGGCGAGACGGTGCAGGCCGCCACCTGGCCGGTGGCCGACCGGTCGATGGTCGACGACGCCGCCGAGGCCGAGCTGCTCGGCGTGCAGCGGGTGGTCACCGAGATCCGTCGGTTCCGTTCCGACCAGGGGCTGCGTCCCACGCAGCGGGTGGCCGCCCGGCTGGACGGGCTGTCCGGTGCGGGTATCGCGGCCCACGAGCCGCTGATCCGTTCGCTGGTCCGGCTGGACCCGGCCGGTGACGACTTCCAGGCCAGCGCCACGCTGGCCATGCCCGGCGCGGTCGGTGTCGCGTTGGACACGCGGGGGTCGATCGACGTGGCCGCCGAGCGGGCCCGGCTGACCAAGGATCGCGCGGCGGCCGAGAAGGAGGCCGCGCAGGCCCGGGCGAAGCTCGGCAACCCGGCCTTCATCGGGAAGGCCCCCGAGCCGGTGGTCGCGAAGATCCGCGACCGGCTCGCCACCGCCGAGGCCGACCTGGTCCGGATCGACGCTGCTCTGGAGACACTGCCCTCGTGACCGACCGTACCGATTTCGCCGCCGTCGAAGCCGAGCTGAACGCCCGCGGTTTCACCCGCATGGTCTTCGAGCTGGACCGGATCGAGTCGCTGCTCGACCTGCTCGGCAGCCCGCAGCGGGCGTACCCCGCGATCCACCTGACCGGCACCAACGGTAAGACGTCCACCGCGCGGATGATCGACTCGCTGTTGCGGGCGTTCGGGCTGCACACCGGTCGCTACACCAGCCCGCACCTGGAGACCGTGCGGGAGCGGATCAGCCTGGACGGGGAACCGGTCAGCGAGGAGCGGTTCGCGGCGGTGTATCAGGAGATCAAACCGCTGGCCGAGCTGGTCGACGCGCGGTCGGACGAGCCGCTGACGTACTTCGACATGACCACCGCGCTGGCGTTCGCGACGTTCGCCGACGCGCCGGTCGACATCGCGGTGGTCGAGGTCGGTCTCGGCGGTGCCGAGGACGCCACGAACGTTCTCCAGGCCGGGGTCTGTGTGATCACCCCGATCGGGTTGGACCACACCGAGTGGCTCGGCGACACGCTCCAGGACATCGCGTTGGCCAAGGCCGGCATCATCCACCCGGGCGCCACCGTGATCGCGGCAGCGCAGGAGGAGGAGGCGGCGGGCCCGCTGCTCGAACGCTGCGCCGAGGTCGGGGCCACCATCGCCCGGGAGGGCGGCGAGTTCGGCGTGCTCGGTCGGGCGGTCGCGGTCGGCGGTCAGGTGCTGCGCCTCCAGGGCCTGGGTGGCGTGTACGACGACGTGTTCATCCCGCTGCACGGCGCCCACCAGGCGCAGAACGCGGCGGTGGCGCTCGCCGCGGTGGAGGCGTTCCTGGGTGCGGGGGCTCGACGTCAGCTCGACATCGAGGCGGTCCGGGAGGGTTTCGCCTCGACCAGCTCCCCGGGCCGGCTGGAGCGGGTCCGTAACGCCCCGACCGTCCTGCTGGACGGGGCGCACAACCCGCACGGCATGAAGGCCACCGTCACCGCGCTCCAGGAGGAGTTCGCGTTCAGCAAGCTGGTCGCCGTGCTCGGCGTCCTCGCCGACAAGGACGCGGAAGGGCTGCTGGAGCTGCTGGAGCCGGTGGTCGACCAGGTGGTGGTCACCCGCAACAGCTCGCCACGGGCGATGCCGACGGAACAGCTGGCCGCGCTGGCCGCAGAGATCTTCGGCGAGGAGCGGGTGGCCTCGGCCGAGGAGATGCCGGATGCGATCGAGCTGGCGGTGGCGATGGCCGAAGAGGACGTCCCCGGTGAGCTGAGCGGGGTCGGGGTGCTGGTCACTGGGTCCGTGGTGACTGTCGCCGACGCGCGCCGGCTGCTGAAGCGATGACCAGCCCGGAGCGGGACCCGCACACCGCCGAGGACCCGACCGGTCCGCCGGTCGAGCCGCCGGTGGGGGAGCAGCCCACGGCCGGGCAGCCACGGCGCTCCGGGTTGCGCAACCCGGAGCGGGCGGTACGCGGTCTCGGTGCGGGCACGCTCAGCCTGGAGGCGCTGGTGCTGCTGCTGGCGATCCAGCCGATCCGGGTGGTCGGCGGTGACCTCGGCGGCGCCGCGATCGGCGCGGTGGTGGCGTTGGCGGTGGCCGCCGTGGTGCTCGCCGGCATGATGCGCCGCCCGTGGGCCTGGAACGCCGGCACCGTGCTGCAGGGCCTGCTGCTGCTGGGCGGTCTGCTGCACTGGTCGCTGCTCGGGCTGGGCATCATCTTCGCCCTGGTCTGGGCGTACGCGTTGCACGTTCGCCGCGTCATCCTCGGCTGAGAACGACCCGTCGGCGACGCCCGGAGGCGGGAGCGGGCCGGGTCAGGCGTCGGCGCGTTCGCGCCACTGGGTGAGGGCGACACCGTGGCCGTCCGGGTCACGGAAGGCCGCCGCCCAGCCCTCCAGCTTGGTGCCCCGGTTGACCACCCGGGGCGCGTACGTGAAGCGGACGCCCGACCCGCGCAACCGTTCGTACGCGGCCTCGATGTCGTTGACCTCGAGGTTGACGTGCACGAGGCGGCGGCTGATGGGCGCCGCCCCGGTCACCTCGCGCAGCACGATCCGGGTCGCCCCGGAGGCGAGGACGGCGTTGTGGGCGCCCTGGTCGACCTCGCTGAAGCCGAGCACGTCGCGGTAGAAGCCGAGCGACCGGGAGAGGTCGGTGACCAGCAGGGTGAGGCCCACCCCGCTGATCGGTGCGGCGGGATCCGCTGCCGAGTCGGCGGCGAACCCGAAGATCGCCCGGTCGAACTCCTCGTCGGTCACCGTCTCGGGTGCGGCACCGGCCGGGGAGGGATCGTCCAGCGGAAGGTCGAGCGGGTCCAACGGGTCGGCCGCACCGGGGCCGGACCGCTGCGCGGGCGGCGGGTCGAAGCGCTGCGCCGGCGGGTCGACGGTGTCGTCGGAGGGCGGGATGACAGTGTCGTCCTCCGTGGCGTCGAACCGGTCCGCGACGGGTTCGTCGAAGCGCTCCTCGGCGGGTGAGCGGGGGGCTGGGGTGGCCCGCCGTGGCAGCCCGCCGGCCTGCGGTTCGACGACGACGCCCTCCAACACCACCGGGCCGCCCGGGCTCTGGTGCATCACCACGGGCTCGCGTTCCTCGGCCACGACGCCCGCGTCGTCACGCCGGAGATCGTCACGCCGGGAGTCGGTGCGCAGCGGGTCGGCGCGCACAGGGTCACCGAGCGGGTCCCGGAACGGGTCACCGACCGGGTCACGGAAGTCCTCGCGGAAGTCGTCGTCCGGTGCGCGGTCGGCCCACGGCGGCGCGTCCTGCTGGATCAGCACCTCGTCCATCGCCTCCGCGTCGGCGAACTCCGGCGGGAGGTCGGCGACGGCGGCGGCGGTCTCGGCGTGGGTCGGCACCTCGTCCCAGAGGACCTTGACGTGCCGCTGGTCGTCCAACGCGACCCGGATCGGCAGGGTCTGGCCCAGCGACGGCCACTTGGAGACCGGCACCCTCGGCTCGATGATCTTCTTGGACCGGGGCGGCAGACCCGGGGCGTCGAGCACCAGTTGGAGTTCGCAGCGGCCGAACGCGTACTGCGTGGGTGGTTCCGAGGCGCTGTGCACGTGCCCGACGCCGACCACCCAGGTACGCCCGCCGCCGCGTACGGTCGCCAGCGCGATCGCCAGCACCAGCAGGGCGACCCCGAGAGCCACGATGGCCCAACTGGTCATGCCCAGGCCGAAGAGGACGACGAACGTGGCAACGGTGCCCAGCACCGCGCCGATCAGCTTGCGTACCGGCGCGATGGGTCGGTTCCCGCCATTCGCCACAGTGGACCTCCCGGGGGTCAGGACCAGGCTAGGCCGGATCGGCCACCGGGGGAAAGACCGGCCGCCGCGCCGACGCCGGGGCCGGGTCGCTAGGCTGACCGTACCGACCCCGAGCGTGAAGCGCGTACAGGAGGAACCCAGCGTGTCCAGCAACAGCCCGGAAGAGCGCAGCCTCGTTCTGATCAAGCCCGACGCGGTTCGCCGCGGCCTGGTCGGCGAGGTCCTCTCCCGCTTCGAGCGCAAGGGGCTGCGGATCGACGCGATGGTGCACCGGACGATGGACGCCGCGCTCGCCGACGAGCACTACGCCGAGCACGTCGACAAGGCGTTCTACCCGCCGCTGAAGGACTTCATGACCAGCGGCCCGTTGGTCGCCCTGGTGCTCTCCGGCGACCAGGTCATCGACGTGGTCCGTGGGCTGGTCGGGGCCACCGACGGGCGCAAGGCCGCCGCCGGCACCATCCGCGGTGACCTGTCGCTGTCCAACCGGGAGAACCTCGTGCACGCCTCCGACTCGACGGACAGCGCCAAGCGCGAGATCGCGCTCTGGTTCCCCGAGCTGGGCTGACGCCCCACCGGCCGGGGGCCCGACACCACTGACGGGCCTCCGGCACCACTGACGCCCGAATTCAGCCGGTCGCCGGCACCTTCGCCGGGTTGCCGATCACGTAGATCCCGGTGATCCGTCCGTCGGCCGCGGCGATGGTCAGCGTGTACCGGCTGCCGTCCGCGCGGGTGACCAGCACCGCGGGTTCCGCGTTGAGTTCGATCGGCTCCATGGTCACCTGATGACGTGGGCCGTAGACCCCGGCGTAGAACCGGGCGATCCGGTCCGCGCCGGTGACCGGGTTGAGGGCGGCCCGGGCCCGGCCGCCGCCGTCGTTCCAGGCGGTGGCGTCGGCGGCCACCAGGTCGGTGAGGGTGGCCAGGTCGCCGTCGCGGGCGGCGGCGAGGAACGCGTTCAGCAGCCGCTCCCGCTCCGGGCGGCTGGCGGTGAACCGGCGCTGCTCCTGGCGTACCCGGGCGGTCGCCCGGTGGTACAGCTGCCGGCAGTCGGCGACGGACCGGTCCAGGATCTCGGCGATCTCCGCGTACGGCAGGTCGAAGGCCGTGTGCAGGACGTACACCGCCCGCTCCGGCGGGGTGAGCCGCTCCAGGACGTGCAGCAACGCGGTGGAGAGCGAGTCGCGCAGCTCCACCCGGTCCAACGGCCCGAACGGCGAGGGCGCGGTCGGCACCGGCTCGGGCAGCCACGTGCCCACGTACGTCTCGCGGGCCGCCTGCCGGGCGCGTAGGCGGTCCACTGCCAACCGGGTGACCACCCGGGACAGGTACCGGCGCGGCTCGTCGACCCGTGCCCGGTCCACTCCCAGCCAGCGCAGGTACGCCTCCTGGAGCACGTCCTCCGCGTCGTGCAGGCTGCCGAGCAGCCGGTACGCGAGCCCAAGCAGCATCGGCCGGTGCGCCTCGAGCGCACCGGCCGCCTCTGCTGCCGCCTGGGTGGTCACGCCTGGGCCGGAGGCTCCAGCCGCATCGTCACCCCGATCCGATTCCACACGTTGATTGTGGCAATCGCGATGACCAGGTCGGCCAGTTCCTTCTCCGACCAGACCTTCGCGGCGTCATCCCACACCTCGTCCGGCACCCCGTGCTCGCCGAGCCGGGTGACCGCGTCGGTGAGGGCCAACGCGGCCCGTTCCCGCTCGTCGAAGAAGGGCGACTCGCGCCAGGTGGCGACCGCGAACAGCCGCCGGCTCGATTCGCCGCCGGCGAGCGCGTCCCGGCTGTGCATGTCCACGCAGTACGCGCACCCGTTGATCATCGACGCCCGGAGCTTCACCAGCTCCAGCACCGTGTGGTCGACGTTCGTCTGGACGTACTTCTCCAACCCGAGGACGGCCTTGTACGCCTGCGGCACGACCTCGGTCGGGTTCATCCGTTGCACGACTACCTCCTGATCGGTTCCGACACCCATACGACGGTTGCGCCGGGCGGGGCGTGACAACCGGGACTGTGACCCCGCTCATGCCGGCGGCGATCGGGGGCGACTGACGACCGACGGCCGGCGTTCGCGTCCGCGTCACCCGGGCCGCCGCTCACTGTCACCTCCGCCCGATAGACCCACGGGGTCAACCCATGATCGGGAGGAAGCATGACCGAGCTTGATCGACGTACCCTGCTGCGCACCGGCCTGATGGTCGGCGCCGGAGCCGCCGGCGGCGCGCTGTTGGGCGGTGCCGGCGCGAACGCCGCCCCGGCCTGGCGCCCGGCGGCGCGCCCGGTGCTCACCCACGGGGTGCAGAGCGGCGACGTGACCGCGGACTCGGCGCTGGTCTGGACGCGGGCCGACCGGCCGGGCCGGATGCTGGTCGAGGTGAGCCGACGACCGGACTTCCGGGGGGCGCGTCAGCTGCGCGGTCCGGTGCTCACCCCGAACGGCGACTTCACCGGGAAGGTCCGGCTGCGGGGCCTGCCGGACGCCGAGCGGCTGCACTACCGGGTGCGGGTGGAGAGCCTGGATCGGCACGGGGTGGTCAGCGAGCCGCGGACCGGGACGCTGACCACCGCGCCGGGACGGCACCGCCGACGTGACGTGAAGTTCGTCTGGACCGGCGACGTGGTCGGGCAGGGCTGGGGCATCGCCCCCGACTTCGGCGGCATGTCGATCTTCCGGGCGATGCGGCAGGCCCGACCGGACTTCTTCCTGTGCAGCGGCGACACGGTGTACGCCGACGGCCCGCTGGTCGAGTCGGTGACGCTGCCCGACGGGCGGATCTGGCGCAACCTGGTCACACCGGAGAAGAGCAAGGTCGCCGAGACGCTGGCCGAGTATCGCGGGCAGTTCGCCTACAACCTGCTCGACGAGCACCTGCGGGAGTTCGCCGCGGCGGTGCCGCAGATCAACCAGTGGGACGACCACGAGGTCCTGAACAACTGGTACCCGGGCGAGATCCTGGACGACCCGCGCTACACCGAGCGGCGGGTGGACGTGCTCGCCGCGCGGGCCCGCCAGGCGTTCAACGAGTGGCTACCGGTGCCGGTCGACGGGCCGATGTACCGGCGGCTGTCGTACGGGCCGTCGCTTGACGTGTTCGTGCTCGACATGCGCACCCACAAGGACCCGAACGACGGCAACACGTACGCCGACCCGAAGCGTGGTCTGCTCGGCCGGCAGCAGCGGGAGTGGCTGATCCGGGAGCTGAAGCGCTCCACGGCGACCTGGAAGGTGATCGCCAACGACCTGCCGATCGGAGTGGTGGTGCCGGACGGTCCGGGCGCGCAGGAGGGTGTCGCGCAGGGCGACCCGGGTGCGCCGGCGGGTCGGGAGCTGGAGTTCGCCGAGGTGCTGCGGGCCACCCACCGGGCCGGGGTGACCGGCATGGTCTTCCTCACCGCCGATGTGCACTACTCCGCCGCGCACCACTACGACCCGTCCCGCGCGGCGGTCGGCGACTTCACCCCGTTCTGGGAGTTCGTCTCCGGCCCGGCGCACGCCGGCGCGTTCGGCCCGAACGCGTTGGACGGCACGTTCGGGCCCCGGGCGGCCTTCGTGCACGCGCCGCCGGTGGCCAACACGTCTCCGGCGGAGGGCTTCCAGCACTTCGGTGAGGTCACCATCGACGGTGAGTCCGAGGCCCTGACAGTCCACCTGCGCGACCGGGACGGCGCCTCGCTGTGGAGCACCACCCTCCCGGCCCCCTGACCACAGCTCGTTGATCGTGAGGTTGGCGGGGCGGACTGGGCAACCTGCCGTCCGCCAACCTCATGATCAGCGGCGGTCGCCGCCGGGAGTGAGGGCCGGCAGGGCGGGCACCGTCCGCTCGTTGGGGTCGGCCGACATGGAGGGCTCGGGGGTCGTCGGCGCGGGGGACGTCGGCGTGGCGGCCGGTGTGGCGGGGACCACCTTTCCCCGGCCGGAGAACCGGCGTCCCACCCCGATCATCGGCTGCTCCACCCAGCGGTAGAGCAGATCGGCGGCGAGCAGACCGACCACCGTGGTGGCGACGAACAACCGGGTGCTGTGCCCGGCGTACGACGGGACCAACGCGATCACCGTCGTCATGGCGAGGTACTGCACCAGGTACAGCGAGTAGGAGCGTTCGCCCACGAACACCAGCGGTCGCCAGGAGAGCAGCTTCGTCGGCAGGCCCGAGGCCAGCATGGCCGGGAGCAGCACCGCCACCGCCACCGCGTAAACGCCGATCATCAACTCCGAGTGACCGTCCTCGGCGGGCGGCCAGTACGGCAGCGACAGGTGCACGGCGACGAACCCGACGAGTACGGCGAGGGACGCCACCGGATGGGTCAACGGCCGGAACAGCGCGTACCCCCGGGGGTGGTGCATGACGACCGCCAGCAGGCAACCCACCAGGATCGACACGTAGTGGATCGGCCAGTAGGGCCAGTCTTTCTCGAACGGGATCAGCGCGACCAGAGCGGCGATGGCCAGCAGCGTCACCGCCATCCGGCGTAGGAACGCGGTGCGGACGAACACGAAGGCGAGCAGCGGCCAGACCAGGTAGAACTTCCACTCGATCGCGATCGTCCAGGAGTGCGGGAACGCCTGGTTCGGCGCGAACTCGTTGACCATGAGCAGGTAGAACGGCATCGACTCGCGCAGCCTCGCGCTGGCGCCGTTGAGGTGCGCGAGGGCGTACGTCGCGGCGAGCACCACCAGGTAGACCGGCAGGATCCGGAAGATGCGCCGGACGTAGAAGGACCGCAGCGACACCCGCCCCCGCGACTCCTCCTCGCGCAGCATCAGCGTGGTGATCAGGAAGCCGGAGAGCACGAAGAACAGTTGGACGCCGACCCAGCCGGACAGCCAGGTCCATCGCGGCCCCCCGAAGTGGAAGGCGACGACGATCACCGCGGCGATCGCACGGAGCCCGTCGAGGGCAGGAAACCGGCGCATCGCTCGGTATTCGGCGTAACTTATCGTGGCCACCCGCTGAATTCTGGGGAGCGGCACACAACGCGTCAAGGCGGCTCTCTGACGCCGCCTCGCTCCGGAACGCCACCCTCCCCGTGACCCCGAGCCGTCGAACGGGGCGACAACTCCTTGATCAACAACGGTTGGGTGCCGGTCTTGCCAGCGCCGTTCGGCCCGGGCAGGCCGAACAGCTCCCCGTTGCCGACCGTCAGGTCGACGCCGCGGACCGCCTGGACCTTACGACGCTGTGATCCGCAGGCTAGGAGCGACGGGGACGGGTGGGAAACGGATTCGGATCGAGCCGAATGCTCAGGCCGAGACGTCCGCCGGCTCGTCACCGACGAGCTGTACCAGTGCCAGACCGGCCGGTTCCAGGCCGTACAACACCCGCCGGCCCACCCGGCGACGATGCACCACACCGGCGGCCAGCAGCGCGGAGAGCTGCTCCGACACCGTGCTCGGGGCGAGCCCCAGAGCGGCCGCGAGGCCAGCGGTGGTGGCTGGCCGCGCCAGCGCCCGCAGCACCTGGGCACGACCTCGGCCGACCAGCATCGCCAGCCGGTCCGTGACCGGTGTCGTCCGGGCCGTCGAGGTCGGCCCACCCTCGGCGAGCACCACCGCCCCGCGCGCCTGGTAGGAGACGGCGATGATCTCCGGATGGTCGGTGGCGCAGATGAGTGCTCCCTGCGCGAAGACCAGGGGAATCAGCAGCAGCCGCTGGTTCACCGCCGTGAACTCCTGCTCCGACGGCTTCACCAGCGTCAGCACCGGCTTGTCCCAGCGCACCCGCTCGTGCAGGTCGGCCAGCAGCGCGTCCGGACCGTACGCGGCGAGCGCCCGGGCCCGGTGCAGCACCTCCTCGTCCAGCGCCGCCTGCATCGCCGGCCACCACGGTGCGATGGCCGCGTCCCAGTACGCCTCGATGCCGTCGGCGAGTCGCTCCAGGGCGGCCCGCCGGTCCGTGACGAACGGGCGGAGCCACTCCGGCAGGTCGTCCGGCTGGTAGTAGTGGGGGATCTGCTCGGCGATCACCTCAGCCGGCGTCGCGCGCAGCTCGGCGAGCTGGTCGGCCAGGGTCGGCGCGGCCGACGTGGGGATCGGGCTGAGGAAGTCCGGTGCGGGTAGGCCGACGGTCAGCAGCCGGGCCGGCGCGGTCGCCGGCACCTCGTCGAGCACCCGCCGTGCGTGCCGCGCCCAGGCGGTGTACGGCCAGGGCGCCTGCACCGGATGGCGCTGCAGCACGAACAGGCTGGTCAGCACCTCCCAGAGCGGGCTGGTGGCGATCCGGGTGCGGGACAGGGTCGGCTCGTCCAACTCGATCCGGATCACCCGGTCAGCCTAGGGTGCCGGAGCGCGCGTCACTCGGCGGTGGGGTGGGGTGCGGGTCTTGTATCGTTGAGCACCGTAAGGCGATGACCCGGCCATCACCGGTGAGCCTCCGGAAGAACAGCCGGGCGACCGGCCCAGTAGAACCGGACGGGTGCGGCCCGTCACAGCCGGCAATGAGCGGGCGGTCGATCCTGACCGCCAAGCGGGGTGGTACCGCGGGCCACCCGGGAGCGCCGTCGTCGGCGTACCCGGACGGTTCGTCCTCGCAGACCCACGTTGAGTGAGCTGCGAGGAGAGCGACCCCCGATGGCCTATCCGTTGCACGACCCGACCGCCGCCGGTGTGCCGGCGAGCCCGGACCTGCCCGCGGTCGAGCGCCGGGTGCTGGAGCACTGGACGGCCGACAAGACCTTCGAGGCCAGCGTCGAGGCCCGTCCCGCCGGCACCGACGGTAAGAACGAGTACGTCTTCTACGACGGCCCGCCCTTCGCCAACGGTCTGCCGCACTACGGTCACCTCTTCACCGGCTACGTCAAGGACGTGGTGCCGCGCTACCAGACCATGCGCGGCCGGCACGTCGAGCGGCGCTTCGGGTGGGACTGCCACGGCCTGCCCGCCGAGGTGGTGGCCGAGAAGCAGCTCGGCATCACCAGCAAGGCGGAGATCATCGACCTGGGCGTGGCCCGGTTCAACGAGGCCTGCCGGACCTCGGTGCTGGAGTTCACCCAGGACTGGGAGCGGTACATCAACCGGCAGGCCCGCTGGGTCGACTTCACCAACGACTACAAGACCCTCGACCTGGACTACATGGAGAGCGTCATGTGGGCCTTCAAGACCCTGCACGACAAGGGTCTGATCTACGAGGGTTTCCGGGTGCTGGCGTACTGCTGGCGCTGCGAGACGCCGCTGTCGAACACCGAGACCCGGATGGACGACGTCTACCGGGACCGGCACGACCCCACCCTGTCGGTGTGGTTCGAGCTGACCGCCGACGAGTCCGCCCCGGAGCTGGTGCGCGGGCCGGTCAAGCTGGGCGTCTGGACCACCACGCCGTGGACCCTGCCGTCGAACCTGGCGCTCGCCGTCGGCCCGGACATCGAGTACGCGGTCCTGGAGCGCGAGGGCGAGCGGTTCGTGGTCGGGGCGGCGCGGCTGGCCGCGTACGCCAAGGAACTGGACGGGTTCGAGCAGGTCGGCACCGTGTACGGCCGGGACCTGGTCGGACGCCGCTACACGCCGCTGTTCGACTTCCTCGTCGAGCAGGCCGGGGAGAACGCCTACCAGGTGCTCGGCGCGGAGTTCGTCACCACCGAGGACGGCACCGGGATCGTGCACCTGGCCCCGGCCTTCGGTGAGGACGACCAGAACGTCTGCAACGCCGCCGGCATCCCCACCATCGTCACCGTGGACGACCACACCCGCTTCACCGCGCTGGTTCCGCCGTACCAGGGTGAGCAGGTCTTCGACGTCAACAAGCCGGTGATCCGGGAGCTGAAGGACCGGGGGGTGGTGCTCAAGCAGGACACCTACACCCACTCGTACCCGCACTGCTGGCGCTGTGACACCCCGCTGGTCTACAAGGCGGTCTCGTCGTGGTTCGTCGCCGTGACGAAGTTCCGGGACCGGATGGTCGAGCTGAACCAGGAGATCAACTGGACGCCGGCGCACATCAAGGACGGCTCGTTCGGCAAGTGGCTGGCCAACGCCCGGGACTGGTCGATCAGCCGTAACCGGTTCTGGGGCTCGCCGATCCCGGTGTGGAAGTCCGACGACCCGAACTACCCGCGCCTGGACGTCTACGGCTCCCTCGCCGACATCGAGCGGGACTTCGGCGTACGCCTGACCGACCTGCACCGGCCCGAAGTGGACGACCTGGTCCGCCCCAACCCGGACGACCCGAGCGGTCAGTCGATGATGCGCCGGGTGCCGGAGGTGCTGGACTGCTGGTTCGAGTCCGGTTCGATGCCGTTCGCCCAGGTGCACTACCCGTTCGAGAACGCGGACTGGTTCGAGCACCACTACCCGGGTGACTTCATCGTCGAGTACATCGGGCAGACCCGCGGCTGGTTCTACACGATGCACGTGCTGGCCACCGCGCTGTTCGACCGGCCGGCGTTCCGCAACTGCCTGAGCCACGGCATCCTGCTCGGCTCGGACGGGCGCAAGATGTCCAAGAGCCTGCGCAACTACCCGGACGTCTACCACGTCTTCGACTCGTACGGCTCGGACGCGATGCGCTGGATGCTGATGTCGTCGCCGGTGCTGCGCGGCGGGGACATGGCGGTGACCGAGACGCTGATCCGCGACGCGGTACGCCAGGTGCTGCTGCCGCTGTGGAACGTCTGGTACTTCTTCACGCTCTACGCCAACGCTGACGGGTATCAGGCGCGGCGGCGCACCGACTCCACCCATCTGCTCGACAGGTACATCCTGGCGAAGACGAACGAGCTGGTGTCGACGGTCGGCGCGCAGATGGACGCCTACGACATCTCCGGCGCCTGCGCCACCGTCCGGTCCTACCTGGACGCGCTGACCAACTGGTACGTGCGCCGGTCCCGGGACCGGTTCTGGTCCGGTGACGCCGACGCGTTCGACACCCTGTCGACGGTGCTGGAGACGCTCTGCCGGGTGGTGGCGCCGCTCGCGCCGCTGACCGCGGAGGAGATCTGGCGTGGGCTCACCGGTGAGCGGTCGGTGCACCTGACCGACTGGCCCTCGGCGGAGGAGTTCCCGGCCGACCACGACCTCGTCGCCGCGATGGACAACGTGCGGGCGGTCGCCTCGGCGGCGCTGTCGCTGCGCAAGGCCAAGGGGCTGCGGGTGCGCCTGCCGCTGTCGACGCTGACAGTGGCCTCGCCGGCGGCGGAGCAGTTGCGCCCGTTCGCCGACCTGGTCGCCGACGAGGTCAACGTGAAGACGGTGGAGTTCAGCGCGGAGCTGTCCGCGTACTGCGAGCAGGTGTTGACGGTGGTGCCCCGGGCCCTCGGCCCGCGCGTCGGCAAGCAGGTGCAGCAGGTGATCAAGGCGGTCAAGGCCGGTGACTGGGAGCTGGTCGACGGCGCCCCGGTGGCCGCCGGTGTCACCCTCGCCGAGGGCGAGTACGAGCTGCGCCTGATCGCGGCCGACGCCGAGCACTCCGCCCCGCTGCCCGGCGGCGAGGGCGTGGTGGTGCTGGACACCGACGTCACCCCGGAGCTGGCCGCCGAGGGGCTGGCCCGCGACGTGGTGCGGGTGGTGCAGCAGGCCCGCCGGGACGCCGACCTGGACGTCTCGGACCGGATCGTGGTGTCGGTGTCGGCGTCCGACGAGGTACGCGCGGCGGTGGCGGGGTACCTCGACTTCGTGGCCGGCGAGGTCCTGGCCGACTCGGTGGACTTCGCCGAGGGCCTCGACGGCTTCGCCGGCGAGGTCGGCGAGGGCGAGCGGGTCACGGTCACCGTCCGCCGGTCGTAGCACGCGGGGCGGACGCCGCCGCACCTCCGTCTGCGGGGTGTGGCGGCGTCCGCTACCGTGACACCGCCCGCTCGCACCTCATCTGCCGGAGGACCAGTGCCCCTGCTCTACACCATCGGCAAGCTGACCGTGGCGCCCACGCTGCGGGTGGCGTTCCGCCCGACCGTGGAGGGTCTGGAACACGTGCCGGAGACCGGCGGCGCGATCTTCGCCGGCAACCATCTCTCGGTGGCCGACGAGCTGTTCCTCGGCACCGTCGTGCCCCGGCACCTGGCGTTCTGGGCGAAGTCGGAGTACTTCAAGGGCGCCGGCGTGAAGGGCGCGATCTCCAAGTTCGTGCTCACCGGCCTGGGCGCGATCCCGGTCGAGCGGGCCGGCGGTCGGGCGGCGCTGTCCGCGTTCGACGCGGCGATCCCGGCGCTCAAGGGCGGTGACCTGGTGGTGGTCTACCCGGAGGGCACCCGCTCGCCGGACGGCAAGCTCTACCGGGGGCGTACCGGCGCGGCCCGGCTGGCCATCTCGGCCGGCGTGCCGATCATCCCGGTCGGCATGATCGGTACGGACAAGGCGCAGCCGATCGGCGCCCGGGTGCCCCGGCCGGGCGCTGCCAAGATCACGGTCCGGTTCGGCAAGCCGCTGGACTTCACCGGCCGGCCGGACGATCGCACCTCGCTACGGCAGATGACCGACGAGCTGATGAGTGAGATCCAGAAGCTCACCGGCCAGGAGTACGTGCCGCGCTACGCCCCGCCGCGGGCCCACCCGGACCCGACCCGCGACGCCTGAGGGCGCGGCTCAGCCCCGTTCGGGCTGGACGATCTGGGCGCGCAGGCTGGCCAGCAGGTCGGCGCTGTCGGCCACCGAGAGTCGGGTGAACACGCCGGTGGCGATGCTGCCGTGGTCGACCGACGTGCAGACCACCACGTCACTGCCGTCGGCGCTACCCACAGCGCATCGTTCGTGCCGGCCCCGGACACCGGTGTCCACGCTCTCCGGGGCGCTCAGCGCGTACCGATCGGTGAGCCGGCTGATCTCGGCCTCCGCGTCCGACTCCGGACTGAACCGGAAGCCGGTGCCGCCGAAGACCGTCACCCGCTTGCCGCTCGTCGTGGCGTAGACGCCGGCGAAGGTGTCCTCGGCCAGCCAGTGTTCCTTGCGTACCTCGTTCTCCAACTTCTTGGCGGTCTCGGTGCTGCGGTTGTCCTGGCGCAGGCTGAGGTCGTCCACCTGGACGGGCAGTGCCGCCCGCGCCGGGTACTGGGCCGAGATCGGGAACCCGTAGTAGGCGGGGCAGCCACAGCAGCAGGCCAGCGTGAGCAGCAGCAGCCACGGCCAGCGGCGTCGTCGGCGGACCGGGACCGGCACGTACCCCTTGGGCGCCTGCCAGCCCGGCGGCGGGGCGGGCGGTGACGCGGTGAACCGCTTGCCCCGGCGCTGCTTGGGCACCTTCGGCGGCGCGGGTGGCGACATCGGTCGGGCCGGCACCATGGGTCCGGCGGCTCGCGGCGCGCTCGGGGCGGCCGGCGGCGGCGCCACAGGTCCGACGGCCCGCGGTGCGATCGGGGCCGACGGCGACACCGGATACGGCCCGACCGGGGGAGCGGGCGGCCCGGAGGACCACTGCCGGGTCTCCGGCGGCGCCGGGTACGACAACGTCGGTGGCAGCGGCGGCAGCTCGGCGGAGGGCAGGTCCCAGCCGCCGGTGTCCACGCCGGCCCACGGGTCGACGGGCGTCTGGTGCTCGGGCGGCCCGACGGAGACCGGCGGGACAGGGGTCGGCTCGGCCGACTCGCCCCAGGCGGCCCGGCGGGGCAGCGGCGGCGGCACCGGAGCCGAACCGCTCCACCTGGGCGCCGGGACCTCCGCGGTGGCGGCAGGTTCCGGCTCGTCCGGCGGGTCCGGCTGGCCCGAGGGGTCCGGGGGGTCCGGCTGGGTCGGTGGTTTCGGCTTGTCCGGCTGGTCCGAGGGGTCCGGCTGTTCCGAGCGGTCCGGCTGGGTCCGGGGTACGGGTGGGGAGGTCGGCTCGTCGGCGACCGCCGGGTCCCGCTCCGGCTCGGTGCCCGGGGTGCTCCCGTCGGCCGGCCGTGCTCCCGGCTGGGGGTCCGGCATCGCGGCAATCTCCTCTCGCGCCGATCCGAGGTTAGTACCGCGCCGCCACCACCGCCGATCGGGCGTGCGCGCGATCCGCGCCGGGCGAACGCGTACCCTTGGGCATCATGAGTGCCCCGTCCACGACGCCGCGCGCGGCCGCGACCAATTCCGTGTGGTCCCAGCTCGAGCCGCTGCTGCCCCAGGTCTCCAAGCCCATCCAGTACGTCGGTGGCGAGTTGGGTGCGGTCACGAAGGACTGGGACGCCGCCACCGTGCGCTGGGCGCTGATGTATCCCGACGCGTACGAGGTGGGCCTGCCCAACCAGGGCGTGCAGATCCTCTACGAGGTGCTCAACGAACTGCCCGACACCCTCGCCGAGCGGACGTACGCGGTCTGGCCGGACCTGGAGACGCTGATGCGCACGCACGGCGTGCCGCAGTTCACCGTCGACGCGCACCGGTCGGTGCGCGGCTTCGACGTGTTCGGCATCTCCTTCTCCACCGAGCTGGGCTACACCAACATGCTCACCGCGATCGACCTGGCCGGCATCCCGATGCTGTCCGCCGACCGCACCGACGCCGACCCGGTGATCGTGGCCGGTGGGCACGCCGCGTTCAACCCGGAGCCGATCGCCGACTTCATCGACGCCGCGGTGCTCGGCGACGGTGAGGAGGCGGTCCTGGAGATCACCGCGATCGTCCGGGAGTGGAAGGCCGAGGGCTCCCCGGGTGGCCGCGACGAGCTGCTGCTGCGGCTGGCCCGCACCGAGAGCGTCTACGTGCCGCGCTTCTACGACGTCGACTACCTGCCCGACGGCCGGATCCAGCGGGTCGTGCCGAACCGGGCGGACGTGCCGTTCCGGGTGCACAAGCGCACGACGATGGACCTGGACGCCTGGCCGTACCCGAAGAAGCCCCTCGTGCCGCTGGCCGAGACGGTGCACGAGCGGTACGCGGTGGAGATCTTCCGGGGCTGCACCCGGGGTTGCCGGTTCTGCCAGGCCGGGATGATCACCCGGCCGGTGCGGGAGCGGTCGATCACCACGGTCGGGCAGATGGTCCGCGAGGGTCTGGAGTTCTCCGGCTTCTCCGAGGTCGGCCTGCTGTCGCTCTCCTCGGCGGACCACTCCGAGATCGGCGACATGTGCTCCGGCCTCGCCCAGCAGTACGAGGGCACGAACGTCTCGCTGTCGCTGCCGTCGACCCGGGTGGACGCCTTCAACATCGACCTCGCGCAGGAGCTGTCCCGCAATGGTCGGCGTACCGGCCTGACCTTCGCCCCGGAGGGCGGGTCGGAGCGGATCCGCAAGGTCATCAACAAGATGGTGTCGAAGGAAGACCTGATCCGGACAGTCGTCACCGCGTACACCAACGGCTGGCGACAGGTGAAGCTCTACTTCATGTGCGGCCTGCCCACCGAGACCGACGAGGACGTCCTCGAGATCGCGGAGATGGCCCACGAGGTGATCAGGGCCGGCCGCGCCGCGACCGGCTCCAAGGACATCCGCTGCACGGTCTCGATCGGCGGGTTCGTGCCGAAGCCGCACACCCCGTTCCAGTGGGCGGCGATGGACCGTCCGGAGGTCATCGACCACCGGCTCAAGATCCTCAAGCAGGCCATCAACGCGGACCGCTCGCTGGGCCGGGCCATTGGCTACCGCTACCACGACGGCGAGCCGTCCCTCATCGAAGGGCTGCTCTCCAGAGGTGACCGCCGGGTCGGCTCGGTCATCCGCAAGGTCTGGGAGAACGGCGGCCGGTTCGACGGGTGGAGCGAGCACTTCTCGTACCAGCGGTGGGTGGACGCGGCGGCCGAGACGCTGCCCGCGTACGGGGTGGACCTCGACTGGTTCACCACCCGTCAGCGCGACGAGCTGGAGGTCCTGCCCTGGGACCACCTCGACTCGGGCCTGGACAAGGACTGGCTCTGGCAGGACTGGCAGGACTCGGTGAGCGGGTTCGAGCAGGACGACTGCCGGTGGACGCCCTGCTTCGACTGCGGCGTCTGCCCGTCGATGGACACCGAGATCCAGATCGGCCCCACCGGCAAGAAGCTGCTGCCGCTCACGCCGCTGGGCGGCAACGGCATGAAGGTTCCGTCGGGCCACTCGCACCCCTGACCAGGCTGCCGCCGGCTGGCGGCGCCCGACCACCCTCCACATCCGACATGTTTTCCAACGGGCCCACGTCTCGCGGGCCCGTTGGCGTTGTCAGGGCCTCGCCGCGCTGTCGCCCGCACCGGACCCACCGGGATCGGCCGTCATCTGTACCACGTGGTGGTGGCTGGGGCTGCCCCGCCTAGGTCAGACTCGATACGCTGCGTCTGACATGGACCGACCCGGCGGGTCGGGGACGGGGGAGGAATCGCATGGGGAGCATCCCGCCGCCGAGCATCGGCGATCTGCACGTCAGCGTCGAGGACCTGGACGCCGCCGCAGCGTACGTCGAGCGGCTCAGGCAGTACGTCGACGACACCATCAAATACGAGATGGAACGCATCAAGACGCGGATGAAGGGCGACAGCAACAACGCCCAGACCGTCCCGAACGGCACCCCGTTCGGCGCGTACGAGGACGCCGTCATGCAGTGGCGGGCCCTGGAGACCTCCACTGCGAACATGGAAGCGCACCTCACGACGCTCTCCCAGAAGCTCGCCGCGCTGAAGGAGGGCACCGAGGAGATCGCCAAGGCGTTCCGCGACACCGAGGCGCGTAACGGCGCCAACGGCAAGGAGATCGAGCGGCTGCTGGAGTCGGCGTCGCCGCCGCCCACTGCCAGCGGCGCACCCACCTACCCGTACACGGCCTGAGGGGGACGTCATGGCTGGAGGAACCTGGGAGCGGTGCGTCCGCGAGGTGACGCTCTCCGCGGACCCGGAAACGGTCGGTTCGGTCGGAGCGGGCTGGAGCAATCTCTCCAGCGGCCTGCAACAGCTGCGCGACGCGCTCGTCGGTCGGTCGTTCGTCGGCCCGGTCGCGACAGGTCAGGAACGCCCCAACGTCGGCGGTCTGCCCGGGATGCTCGCCGGTTGGAAGGGCAGCGGTGGCGACGCGTACCGCGAGCACCTGGGCAAGATCGGCAAGCAGATCGAGGATCTGATCACCGACGCGACGAACGTCAGTGGCGCGTTGACGCGGATCGAGGGCGACATCCGCAAGTCGGTCTCCACGATCCCGATCCCGCTGATGGACGACTTCGGCTTCAACGAGTGGAGCCTGCCCAACGGCACCGAGCTCGACGACGCCCGCGACGGCGAGAGTTCGTCGGGGTTCCTCGCCGCCCTGCGTCAGGACTACCAGAACAATCCCGCCTCGTACGCCGACGGCGCGTTCCGGGACAAGGCCGACGACCTGGAAGCGACGATGAAGGTCGACGGTCAGGCCGGTGACCAGAAGCGGGGCGGCTGGTGGGACACCAAGTCCCACCTGGACAACTGGTACCGGGACAACCAGCAGGCGGCGAACACCGCGATGGCGCCGCTGCCCCAGGCGGTCTACACGGAGCGTCCCAAGCTGACAGTGGTCCCGCCGACAGGCATCGGTGATCCTCCGCGTGACGACGAGAACGACATCAGGCGTGACACCCGGATTCCGCCAACCGGGCGACCCGACATCGGTGGTGGGGATTTCGGCGGGAAGCCCGATATCGGTGGTGGCCCCACCATCGGCAGCAGGCCGCCGGGCATCGGCGAAACGGGCGGCCCGACGTCCACCGTCGGCCCGTTCTCCCCGACCACGCCGGGCGGGATCGGCGAGGGCTCACCCACCGGCGGCACCGGTCAGCTCACCTCCCCGTCGACCGGTTCCAGCTACCCGGGCAGCGACGCTGGCTACAGCAGCGGTCTGGCCGGCGCCAGTCCGAGCGGCGTCAGCGGCCTGGGCGGTGGCATCGGTGGCGGCGGGGTCGGCAGCGCCGGCCTCGGTGGCGCCGGCGGCGGGTTCGGTGGCGGCGGTGCCGGCGGCGGGTCGGCCGGCGGGATCGGTGCCGGTGGTGGCATCGGCGCGGGCGGTGGCATCGGCGTGGGCGGCATCCCCGGCATGGTGGGTGGCGGCAACGGAAAGCTGCCGCCGATGACGAGCGCCGCGAACGCGCTGCGCGCTGCCGCTGCCGCTGGCCCTGGTGGTGCCGGGATGGCGGGCGGCGCGCGTGGTGCGGGCATCGGCGGCGCCGGAATGATGGGCGGCGGCATGATGGGCGGCGCGGGCGGCGCCGGACACGGCGGTGGCGGCGGCTCCGAGCACTCGTCGTGGTTGACTGAGGACGACGATCCGTGGGGCCCCGGTGACGGGGCGTCCCCGGGCGTCCTTCGGTGAGGATGGACGGATGAGGGTGAACGTCGGAAGCCTCCGGCCGGTAGTCGCCTGTCTGTTGGCGGGGTTCCTGGTGGCGGGGGTCGCCCAGCCGGCGGCCGCCGCGCCTCGGCGGGCCGAGCAGTGGTATCTGGACGAGCTGCGGATCGACCAGGTGCACAAGGTCTCGACCGGGCGGGGCGTGGTCGTGGCCGTGCTCGACAGTGGCGTCGAGGCCAGCCACCCCGACCTGCGTGGCCAGGTGCTTGCGGGTGGTCGCAGCTACGGCGCGGCCGGCGACGGCCGGGCCGACGAGGACGGGCACGGCACGCACATCGCCGGCATCATCGCGGCGAAGGGTGGCTCCGACGGTGTGGACGGCATCGCTCCCGGCGCGAAGGTCCTGCCCATCAAGCTGCGCAAGGGCACCGGGAGCAACAGCGAGGCCGCGGTCGCCCTCGGCATCCGGATGGCCGTCGACGGCGGCGCCAAGGTGATCAACATGTCCTTCGGTGGCCCGGGCATGGCCAGCCCTCAGGAGGCGAGCGCGATCAAGTACGCGCTGGACCATGACGTCGTCGTGGTCGGCTCCGCCGGCAACACCGCCAACGGCAGAAACACAGTGAGCAGCCCGGCGAATACCCCGGGCGTGATCGCGGTGACCGGGACGACAAAGGGTGGCAAGTTCTGGTCCGGCTCCGTCCGGGGGCCGGAGGCGGTGGTCGCCGCTCCGGGCGACAGCGTCTACAACATCACCAACGAGGCGGGCTACGGCTGGGGCGACGGGACCTCCGATTCCAGCGCGATCGTCTCCGGCCTGGCCGCGCTGATCCGGGCGAAGTACCCGGACCTCAGCGCTCCGAGCGTGATCAACCGGATCATCCGGACCGCCCGGGACGCCGGCCCGTCCGGACGGGATCCGCAGTACGGCTTCGGGGTGATCGACCCGATGAAGGCGCTGACCGCCAACGTGCCGCCGGTCACCAGCAACCCGCTGCTCGGTCCGGCCGCCGCGACCGATCCGGACCCGGCCGGCACCGGCGGCCCGGCCCGTACCGGGGGTGCGGACGAGGAGTTCGACGTCACCCAGCACGGTGACCGCGGTGGTCCGACCGACCAGCAGGTGATGGTGGTGGGCATCGGCATCGCCGTGGTGCTGGTGTTGCTGCTGGGGCTGGCGGTGTTCCTCATCTGGAACCGGCGGCGCTACCGGCGGGAGGCGGCCCGAGCAGCCCAGATCCCGGACGAGGTGCTCGACCGGGTGACCCCTGGCGCACCTCCGTCGCCGGACGCGTACTACGGCCAGCCCTCCGGCTACGCACCTCCTCCCGGCTACCCGCCGCCACCCGGCCACGGCCAGCCCTCCGGCTACGCACCTCCTCCCGGCTACGGCCCGCCGTCCGGTTACGGCCCGCCGGGCGGGCCACCGCCGGTCCCGCCGACAGAGCGGTAACCGGTCCCGATCGTGATGGCCGGCTGGTGACCTCCGGGTCACCGGCCGGCCATCGGCATTCGCACCGGGTGGTCGCGCCCCTGCTGACCGGTTTGCACCCGTCTGCCGGGGCCATTCGGCTGCCCCGGCTGCGTACCGCCACGGGCTCTGCGCCAGGATGGGCGGACACGCAGGTACACCCGAGGAGCCCACGATCGCCAAGAAGCCTCAACCCGAGGGCGGCCAGGCACCGGTCGTCCAGCGCGTCCGCATCCGGTACGCCAAGCGCGGGCCGCTGCGATTCACCTCGCACCGGGACTTCGCCCGGGCGTTCGAGCGCGCGCTACGCCGGGCCGCCGTGCCGGTCGCCTTCTCGCAGGGTTTCCACCCGCACCCGAAGATCTCCTACGCCAGCGCCGCGCCCACCGGGGTGGCCAGCGAGGCGGAGTACCTGGAGATCGCCCTGCAGGCCGCTGTCGACCCGGAGGCGCTGCGCGCCGCGTTGGACGCCGCGCTCTCGCCGGGGCTGGACGTCCTGGACGCTGTGATCGCCGAGGGCGGCAACCTGCCGGAGCGGATCGAGGCGTCGCGCTGGTACATCGAGTTGCCCGAGGTCGACCCGGCGGTGCTGCGCGCCGCCGTGGACGCCTTCGTCGCGGCCGAGGAGGTGCTGGTCGAGCGGATGACCAAGCAGGGGCGACGTACTTTCGACGCCCGCGCCGCCGTGATATCGATCGATGTCCAACTACCTACGCCGACGCCTTCCGGGGCACCGGCCGTACCGTGTGCGATACTCGAACTGGTCGTGCGGCAGGTCACCCCGTCCGTACGGCCCGATGACGTCCTTTCCGGCCTCCGCGTGGTGGCCGACCTGGAGCCGCCGGTTTCGCCGAGGGTGACCCGGCTGGCTCAGGGCACGTTGACCGCGCAGGGTGCGATCGTGGATCCGTTGGATGCGGACCGCGACGGGGCAGCCATCGTTGGGCACTGACCGACGGTCCGTGCTCTGGCAGGCAGACTTCGGCGGTCGCGCACCACGCGCGCCCGGCGGAAACACTTTTGCGGCGACCCTGCGTGGCAGCGCTCACCCGCGCCCGGGGTAGCCAGAACTGGAGAACGTCCATGCTCGAGAACGAGCCCGAGGGCGGCGAACGGACCGGTTCACAGCCGGCCGGCGAGACCGCCGACCAGAGCAGCACTGCCGACGGCGCCGCTGTCGCGCCCCCCACCACCGAGGTCGGTTCGGCCTCGGTGGAACCAGCCGGCGCCCAGAGCGCTCCCGAGGCCGCCGAGCCGGCCGCGCCGGTGCGGCGCACCCGGGCGACCCGTCGCCGGGCCGCCCCGCTCAACCAGCCGGAGCAGACCGACGCCCCGGTCGAGGCGTCCACCGGTGGTGCCGGCAGTGCCGAAGCACCGCAGGCGGAGGTCTTCGCACCGATCTCCGGCGACCAGGACGTCGCTCCGAAGACCCCCCGGCGTCGCCGCAAGGCCACCGCCGTCGAGACGACCGCTGAGGAGCCGCTGGTCGCCGCCTCCGCGGAGGCGGCCTCGGCCGAGGTGGTTCCGCCGGTCAAGGTGACCCGTACCCGGCGCAAGAAGGCCACGCCCGCCGCCGTCGAGGAGCCGCCCGCCACCGAGCAGCCGGCCGCCGCCGTCGAGGAGCCGGCCGTCGAAGAGCCGGCCGTCGAAGAGCCGGTCGTCGAAGAGCCGGTCGTCGAAGAGCCGGTCGTCGAGGAGCCGGCGGAGTCCGACCTGCGCGAGGCCGAGGCCGAGTTGACCGACTCCCCGGCCCTCCCGAGCACGTCCGCCGCCGAGCTGGCCTGGAGCAGTGGCCCGCAGGAGCGCGCCGGCGACGTGGCACCGGGCGTGGCCGTGTCCGGTGTGACGGACGAGCCGAACGAGCCCGCCGAGATCGAGCCGGAGCAGCCGCGTACCCGTCGTCGGCGGGCTGCGCTCTCCGCGCCCACAGTGCTGTTCATGGCACCCCAGCCGGACGCGGTGCCGGTGACCCGACCGGTGGAGCCCGCCGCGGCGGCCGAGGAGCCGGCCGTCGAGGAAGCTGCCGAGCCGTCCCGTCGCCGTCGACGTGGCCGCCGCGAGGTCGAGCCGGTGGAGCCGATCGAGGCGATCGAGGCCGAAGAGGAGCCGACCGAGGAGGCCGACGAGGCCACCGAGGCGGATGAGGACGACGAGGACAGCGCCGCCGCGCGCCGTCGCCGCCGGCGTGGTCGTCGGGGTCGCGGCCGGGGCAAGGGCGGGGCCGACGACGCCGAGGACGAGGAGTCCGAGGAGGCGGCACAGACCGACGAGGAAGAGACCGCCGAGGCCGAGACCGAGGGTGACGAGGACGAGGAGTCCGAGGGCGGGGACGGCCTGACCCGTCGTCGCCGTCGTCGCCGCCGTCGTGGCGCCGGTGACACCGAGGGCGCCGCGGACGACGGCGTGCCCACCGTGGTGAAGATCCGCGAGCCGCGCCGCACCGTCGACGAGGTGCAGGGTGTGTCCGGCTCGACCCGGCTGGAGGCCAAGCGCCAGCGCCGCCGCGACGGCCGGGAGCAGCGCCGTACCCGCCCGCCGATCCTCAGCGAGTCGGAGTTCCTGGCGCGCCGGGAGGCCGTCGACCGGGTGATGGCGGTCCGCCAGCGCGGTGACCGTACCCAGATCGCCGTTCTGGAGGACGGGGTGCTGGTCGAGCACTACGTCACCCGCAACTCTTCCGCGACCATGGCCGGCAACGTGTACCTCGGCAAGGTGCAGAACGTGCTGCCGAGCATGGAGGCCGCGTTCGTCGACGTCGGCCGGGGCCGCAACGCGGTGCTGTACGCCGGTGAGGTCAACTGGGACACCTCCGGGCTGGAGGGGCGGGCCCGCTCGATCGAGCAGGCGCTGCGCTCCGGCGACTCGGTGCTGGTCCAGGTCACCAAGGACCCGATCGGGCACAAGGGCGCACGGCTGACCAGCCACATCGCGCTCTCGGGTCGGCACCTGGTCTACGTACCCAACGGCAACGCCTCCGGGATCAGCCGCAAGCTGCCGGACAACGAGCGTAAGCGGCTGCGGGACGTGCTCAAGAAGCTGGTCCCGGACGGCGCGGGCGTGATCGTCCGGACGGCCGCCGAGGGCGCCACCGAGGACGAGCTGGCCCGTGACGTCAAGCGGCTCCAGGCGCAGTGGGAGGACATCCAGGCCAAGGCCGCCGAGGGTGGTGCTCCGGTGCTGCTCTACGGGGAGCCCGACCTGGTCATCCGGGTGGTCCGGGACCTGTTCAACGAGGACTTCCGCGAGCTGGTGATCGAGGGCGAGCAGTCGTACGACATGGTCGAGTCGTACCTGTCGCACGTTTCTCCTGACCTGGTCGACCGGGTCCGCCGGCACGTCGGCACGAGTGACGTCTTCGCCGAGTACCGGATCGACGAGCAGATCATCAAGGGCCTGGACCGCAAGGTCTTCCTGCCCTCCGGTGGCTCGCTGGTGATCGACCGCACCGAGGCGATGACTGTCGTCGACGTCAACACCGGCAAGTACACCGGCTCCGGGGGCAACCTGGAGGAGACCGTCACCCGCAACAACCTGGAGGCGGCGGAGGAGATCGTCCGTCAGCTCCGGCTGCGCGACATCGGCGGCATCGTGGTGATCGACTTCATCGACATGGTGCTGGAGTCGAACCGTGAGCTGGTGCTGCGTCGGCTCACCGAGTGCCTGGGCCGGGACCGCACCAAGCACCAGGTCACCGAGATCACCTCGCTCGGTCTGGTGCAGATGACCCGGAAGCGGATCGGCGCGGGCCTGCTGGAGGCGTTCAGCGAGACCTGCGAGTGCTGCAAGGGCCGGGGCGTCATCATCCACACCGAGCCGGTGCCGGAGAAGCCGCGCCCCGCCGGTGCGGGAGAGAAGGTCAAGGCGGTCGCCGCGTCGGTGGCTCCCGCTCCGGCGGCCGAGCAGGGCGCCACGTCGTCCCGCCGGCGGGCCCGCAAGAACGCCCCGGCGGCGGCCGAGCGGACCGTGGTCGAGGTCGTCGACACCGATTCCAGCCCTGAACCGGACGCCGACTACCAGGACACCATGGGCTACGACCTGTCCCGCTACGAGTCGGACACCCCGGCCGCGCCGGCGATCTCCGACGCCCAACAGGGCGAGTCGGCTCGGCTGGCCGCGGCGGACGACCCGGACGCGCTCGCTGACGGTGAGGGCGACGAGGAGAGCACCGACGGCGGTGGCGGCCGTCGTCGGTCGCGTCGGGGTGGCGCCCGTCGGCGGACCCGCCCCTGAGCACCTGACCGGCCACGTGCGTTGACAAGGTCCCTCTCCCTGGCACAGTGCCCGGGAGAGGGACCTTGCCGTTGCGGTCAGCTGGCGACACCACCCAGGTTCGCGCCGCCGCGCAGGCGGCCCGCCGGCCCCGCTGCCGTGTGGACCTGCCGGAGCGGGACCCGCCGCTCGCGGCGGTGGGCGCCGGGGACGGCCGTACGACCGAGGGCTGCCCGGCGGCGGGCCGGGGCGGCGCTGGTCGACTGACGGACCGTGCGGCGGGGGCGGTCGGAGTGGGCCGACGATCCGCAGCTCACGACCCTGCTCACCGGAGTCGGGCCGAGGTTCGCGCGCGCGGGGTCGACGTCGGGTCGATCGACGATGGCGAACCCGGCCGGCTTCAGCAGCGCCTCGACCGGCTCTGCGCGCGCTGACCAGGGCGGGCCGGTTTGGGGTCCGGGCCGGCAATGGCGTACTCTTGCCTGCGGCCCACCTTTGGTGTGCCGAGTTCCCGTGTGCCCGCGCCGCCGTGCACTGCTACCCGGCGAGCCGCTGCGGGGACGACCGCCAGCAGCCTCAACGACAGGGAGTCCGCCTCCGATGTACGCGATCGTCAAGACCGGCGGCAAGCAGTACAAGGTCGCCGAGGGCGACGTGATCGAGGTCGAGAAGCTCACCGGTGCCCCCGGTGACGCGGTGAAGCTCACCGCGGTGCTCCTCGTCGACGGTGACGACCTGGTGACCGACGCGGCAAAGCTTGCCGAGGTCGCGGTGTCCGGCGAAATCGCCGCGCACACCAAGGGCCCGAAGATCCGGATCCACAAGTTCAAGAACAAGACCGGCTACCACAAGCGCCAGGGTCACCGCCAGCCGTTGACCCAGGTCAAGGTGACCGGCATCTCCAGCGGGAAGTAGGTCGTCCTCCAATGGCTCACAAAAAGGGTGCGTCCAGCTCGCGTAACGGTCGTGACTCCGCGGCCCAGCGACTCGGCGTGAAGCGCTTCGGTGGTCAGGTTGTCAGCGCCGGTGAGATCATCATCCGGCAGCGTGGCACCAAGTTCCACCCCGGTGACCTGGTCGGCCGTGGCGGCGACGACACGCTGTTCGCGCTGTCCGCCGGTGCGGTCCTGTTCGGCACCAAGCGCGGTCGCAAGACCGTCAGCATCGTTCCGCAGCAGTAGTTCTCGGGCTTAAGCGGGCCGCGGACCTCCGGGTCCCGGCCCGCTTAGCCTTTTTCGCGAAGTGCGGGGGTGGACCTCGCTGGAAGGATTGACGCCGTGGCAACGTTCGTTGACCGGGTCGTTCTGCATCTGCAGGCCGGCGATGGCGGGCACGGTTGTGTCTCGATCCACCGCGAGAAGTTCAAGCCCTTCGGCGGGCCGGACGGCGGCAACGGCGGACACGGCGGCAGCGTGTCCCTGGTGGTCGACCCGCAGGTGACCACGCTGCTCGACTTCCACTTCCACCCGCACGTCAAGGCCGACAACGGCAAGGGCGGTGCCGGCTCGAACCGGGACGGGGCCAACGGCCACAACCTGGTGCTCAAGGTGCCCAACGGCACCGTGGTGCAGACCACCGACGGCACTGTGCTGGCCGACATGGTCGGCGCCGGCACCACCTTCGAGGTCGCGCGCGGCGGGCGCGGCGGGCGCGGCAACGCCTCGCTGGCCAACGCCAAGCGCAAGGCGCCCGGCTTCGCCGAGCTGGGGGAGCCCGGCGACCAACTCGACATCGTGCTGGAGCTGAAGAGCGTCGCCGATGTGGGCCTGGTGGGCTTCCCGTCCGCCGGTAAGTCGTCGCTGATCTCGGTGATCTCCGCCGCGAAGCCGAAGATCGCCGACTACCCGTTCACCACCCTGGTGCCCAACCTCGGTGTGGTCCGGATGGACAACCACACCTTCACCGTCGCTGACGTGCCGGGCCTGATCCCCGGCGCGGCCACCGGCAAGGGCCTGGGCCTGGAGTTCCTGCGGCACATCGAGCGCTGCGCGGTGTTGGTGCACGTCATCGACTCGGCGACGTTGGAGCCGGGCCGTGACCCGGTGGCCGACATCGACGCCATCGAGGCCGAGCTGAGCCAGTACGGCGGCCTGGCCGACCGCCCCCGGCTGGTCGCCGTCAACAAGGTCGACGTGCCGGACGGCCGCGACCTCGCCGAGATCGTGCGTCCCGACCTGGAGGAGCGCGGTTACCGGGTGTTCGAGGTCTCCGCGGCCACCCGGGAAGGGCTCAAGGAGCTGACCTACGCGATGGCCGAGCTGGTAGAGGCAGAGCGCAAGGCCGCGCCGCCCGCCGAGCCGACCCGGATCGTGATCCGCCCGATCGCCGTGGACGACGACGGTTTCACCATCACGGCCGAGGCGGACGGCTCGTTCACCGTGCGCGGTGTCCGCCCGGAACGCTGGGTCAAGCAGACCAACTTCGACAACGACGAGGCGGTCGGCTACCTGGCTGACCGGCTGGCCCGGCTCGGGGTGGAGGACAAGCTGGCCAAGGCCGGCGCGCAGCCCGGTGATCTGGTCCGGATCGGCGTGCGCGAGTTCGACTGGCAGCCGACGCTCTTCGCCGGCGTGGAGTTCGTACCCGGCAACCGGGGCACCGACGTCCGCCTGGAAGAGAAGTCGAACCGGGCCTCCGCCGCGGATCGGCTCGCGGCCCGCAAGGCTCGTCGGGTGCGGTCGGCGGACGAGGTGGGCGCGGACGCGTCCGACGACCCCGACGACGAGGACGAGGACGACGCCGAGTAGTTCGTTGCGCTCCGTGATGGGGTTGATTTCCGGAAACCTTCGCGAAATCGGCGCGTCCTAGCGTGGGGTGATGCTGATCGAGTCCCGGCCTGCCATCGATCCGGAGATCGCCGCCATGGTCACCGCGCAGCAGCGTGAGCTGCGCGAGGCCGATGGCGGGTTGGACGGGCAGGTCTTCATGCCGCACGACGACGTCCGCTACCTGGCGGTGGTGGTGAACGGTCGGGCGGTGGCCTGCGGTGGGCTCCAGGCGCTCGACGCCGAGACCGGCGAGGTCAAGCGGATGT
Source organism: Micromonospora parva (assembly GCF_040649675.1). Classification (NCBI taxonomy): domain Bacteria; kingdom Bacillati; phylum Actinomycetota; class Actinomycetes; order Micromonosporales; family Micromonosporaceae; genus Micromonospora; species Micromonospora parva. Next base: position 31,604 of record NZ_JBEZFX010000017.1, read on the forward strand.
ACGTCCGGCCCGCGTACCGGGGGCGGGGGATCGGTCGTCAGTTGCTCGCCGCGTTGGAGGAGTGCGCGTTCCGGCAGGGGCACTCGGTGGTCTGCCTGGAGACGGGCACCTACCTGCCGGCGGCGATCGCGCTGTACACCTCGTGTGGCTACCAGCAGATCCCGGTCTACGGCGAGTACGTGGGCAACCCGTACAGCGTCTGTTTCGCCAAGCGGCTGCCGGTCGCGGCCTGACTGCCGCGTCGCCCCCTCAGGCGCCGGTGCTGGCGTGCGCGACGGTCACCGGCTTCGACTCCGGCGAGGCGTGCTGGCGCAGCACGATGCTCAGCAGGATCAGCGCGCCCACAGCGAGGAACTCGCTCTGCCAGTTCTGCATCGACTGGAACCAGAAGTCGCTGGTGCCGAGGAACTCCCACACCCCGATCGGCGGCGCGCCGCTCTGGAGCGCCTGCTCCTGGTTGTAGGCGGCGGTGCCACCGAGCAGGTGACCGACGAAGGAACCGGCGAAGATCAGCAGCAGCGCGATGGAGAGGCTGTTCCGGTAGACCACCAACGGCAGGCCGCCGACGCGGACCGGCCAGGGTGACTGCGGGGTCGCGCGGCGCTCGTCGTCCTCCGGCCGGTCGGTCTGGTCCACCGGCTTGGACTCGGCCGAGCCCCGCTGCACCAGGTACGCGGTGAGCAGTACGTAGCCGCCCATCTGGAGGAACTCCGACTCCCAGTTCTCGAAGACCGCCTCGGCGAAGTGCCCGCTGGTCAGGTACGCCGGCCAGCTCAGCGGTGCGGCCCCGAACTCGGTCAGCTCCTCGTTGTGGGTCTGCCAGCCGAAGACGCTCTGCAACACGAGGAAGACCAGGAACGCGCCCAGCATGGCGACCGCCAGGGCGTTGTCACGCAGCCAACGAGGCATGATCGCACCTCCTTCGCCGGTCGATTACCCCTGTTTGCCTGGCGGCGAAACAAAGAGCGCCAGGTCAGCGCCGTTCAGCGGGGCTGTCCAGGCGTCCACCGGTGCCCGCCTGGTTCGACAGCAGCAGCCCGAGCGCCAGCATCCCGAAGCCGAGCGCGAGGTGCAGCCAGTTGTCGGCGTCGTTGACCGGCAGGATGTTCGCCCCGCCTTCCGGGTTGACCGCCTCGATGGCCAGGCCGTACAGCCAGAGGGCGAGGTAGATCGCGCCGCCGGCGGCCAGGAACACGCGGGCGCCGGCGATGCTGCGGGCCAGCACCAGGCCAGCCAGCCCGAAGAGCAGGTGCACCGCGTTGTGCAGGATCGACACCTGGAACAGCCCGAGCAGGCGGGCGTCCGAGTGGTGCCCGGCGAACCTCAGCTCGCCGTAGTCGGTGGTGATGCCGGGGATGAAGCCGAGGACACCGATCAGCAGGAAGACCCCGGCCACGACCAGTGCGGCCAGCTGGACGCGGGGTCGGGGACCGGCCGCCCGACCGCCTCGTGCGCCTCGTGCCATCGCTGCCCCCTCCGTGGATCTGTCGGCCTCGCGAACCTCACTGTCCGCAGCGGCGACGTGACGCAGCCCGACGATCCTCCATTTTGAAGTTCATCCGGTGGGCCGCGCAGAGAAATGCACGAAGAGGTATGGAAGCCGAAACGCAGGGTAGGTCAATGGTCAGCGGCGGCAACATCGCGCCGCATCCCCCCAGCACATACCGCGACGACTTGCTGAGCGGAAGGGAAATCATGACTTACGATCTTTCACCGACCTCCTCCACGTACGGGCAGCCCTCGACCAACGGCGGCGGCGTCCGCGACCAGGCGCGCCAGGTCGGGTCGGAGGCCGCGCAGGCCGGCGGTGCGGTCGCCCAGACCGCCAAGGAGCAGGGCACCGAGGTCGGCCGTGAGGCGGCCCGGCAGGCCCGCAACCTGTACGGCGAGGCTCGCAACCAGCTCGCCAGCCAGACCGGTGAGCAGCAGCGCAAGGCGGCCGGTGGGCTGCGTTCGCTGGCCGACGAGATGCGCTCGATGGCCGAGCAGGGTGGCCAGGCCGGCCCGGTGACCGAGCTGGCCCGCCAGGCCGCCGACCGGGTGCACGGTGTGGCCGGCTGGCTCGAGGAGCGCCAGCCCGGTGACCTCGTCACCGAGGTCCGCGACTACGCGCGGCGCAACCCGGGCACCTTCCTGGTCGGCGCGGCGGTCCTCGGTGTGCTGGCGGGTCGGTTGACCCGTGGCATCTCGGCGGCGGGTGACGACTCCGGCAACGGTTCCGCCGGCTACCGGGGTGCCGGCGCGTACGACCCGGAGCAGACCGCGGTGATCCCGACGCCGCCGCCGGCGCCTCGCGCGGTGCCGGACGCCGTTCCGGCCGGTGGCTACCTCGACCCGACCCCCGGCACGCACACCCCGCCGACGTCCGGTGGCTACGCCGACCAGACGGCTGCCGGCTACGCCGACCCGGCGTCCGGTGGTTACGCCGAGCCCGGCCGGGGCGACCACCCGGAGCACTCCGGCACCGGTCAGCCGCTGCCGCCGGTGACCCAGACCGACCCGCTGCCGGGCGTGCCGTCCAGCGGCAACCCGCGCCCGTGAGCCGCCGAGTCATCCGAAGGGAGACGACGGCATGAGCATGCCGACGCAGGGGTCCGGCCTGGACTCCGGTTACCACCCCACCGCGGGGGCCCCGCACACCGACGCGGAGGTGAAGAACAGCTCGCTCGGCGACCTGATGCGTCAGGTCACCACCGACCTGTCGACGCTGATGCGTCAGGAGGTCGAGCTGGCCAAGGCCGAGATCCGCCAGGAGGGCAAGAAGGCCGGCAAGGCCGCGGGCCTCTTCGGCGGTGCCGGCTTCGGCGGCTACATGGTGGCTCTCTTCGTGTCCATCGCCGTGTGGCAGTTCCTGGACAACGTCATGGACTCCGGTCTGGCCGCGCTGATCGTGGCCGTGATCTGGGCCGTGGTCGCCGCCGTCCTCTACTCGGCGGCCAAGAAGAACGCCCAGCACGTACGCGGGCTCAAGCAGACCAACGACAGCGTGCAGCGGATCCCCGACGCGCTCAAGCCACACCCGGAGGGAGTCACCCGATGAGCACCGATCCCGATCAGATCCGCCGTGAGATCGAAGCCACCCGCAACAGCCTCAGCTCCGATGTGGATGCGCTGGCGTACAAGGTCAGCCCCAGCCGCATCGTCGACGACCGTAAGCAGCGGGCCCGCTCCGCTCTGCAGAATGTGAGGGACAAGGTCATGGGAACTGCGTCTGACCTCGGCCACGGCACCGGCCAGGCCGCCCACTCGGTGGGCGACCACGCCTCGTCGGCGGCCTCCAGCGTCAGCGACGCCGCGCACTCGGCGGCGGCCACCGTCAGCGACGCCGCCCACAGCGCGCCGCGGGTGATCCGGCAGAAGTCCCAGGGCAACCCGCTCGCCGCCGGTCTGATCGCGTTCGGGGTCGGCTGGCTGGCCTCGTCGCTGATCCCGGCCTCCCGTCGTGAGCAGCAGGCCGCGACCCAGCTCAAGGAGCGGGTCAGCGAGCACAGCGGGGCGGTGACGGAGAAGCTGGGCGCGGTCGCGAACGAGCTGAAGGAAGAACTGCGCGAGCCGGCCCAGCAGGCCGCCGCGTCGGTGAAGTCCACCGCTCAGGATGCCGTGCACGCGGTCAAGGACGACAGCAAGTCCGCCGCGCAGGACGTCAAGGACCAGGCCCAGCAGGCCCGGCACCAGGTCAGCCCCTGACCGGGTCGACCACCGTTGCGACAGCTCGCGGCCACTGCGGTGACCGCGAGCTGTCGTGCTGTCAGGGGCGGTCACCCACCTGTGGGCGCAGGGCCCGGACCGGGTGGGCGGCCCGGCGGATGCGGGTGTCGCCGTACCGGACGCCGCCAAGCAGGAACCGCTGGGCGACCGCGAGCCAGCCGCACACGCCACGCTCCAGCAGCCAGAGCGGTGCCGCCAGCGCCGTCGTCGCGGGGAAGACCGCGACACCGCCTGCTCGACGGCGACCGACCTCGGCGAGCGCGACAGTGCCGGCCGCCGCGCCGAACACCAACCCGGGTCGCCGGGCCGCGACCGCCGCGGCCAGTGCCGGAAGGACCGCGAGCGCGGTCAGCAGGCGCGCCGGCTGCGCCAGATCGTCGTACGCCTGACGGACCCGTTGGCCGCGGAAGTGCGCGGCGTCCGGTGGCAGTCGGCGGACGTACAGCCAGGCCGGGGCGGCCTCGGTGCCACCGTACGCGCGCACGGTGCGGATCAGCTCCAGGTTCTCGAAGAGCACGTCCGGGTCGTACCCGCCCATGCCGAGGAAGGTGCTGTGCCGCACGGCCAGGGTGCCCGGGTAGTCCGCCCCGAGCGCCCGGTTGAGCAGCGTGCGACCGGTGTCCCACCAGGCGTGCCAGGGCAGCGGGTCGAAGTAGTTCTGCGGCCGGACCAGATCGACCTCGTCGAGCAGTAGGTGCACGGCGGTCAGCCCAGCCTGGTCGTACCGGACGTCGTCATCGGCGATCACCACGTGCTCGTGCTCCGCCGCGCGTACCCCGGTGCGTACGCCGACCACTTTTCCGTTGAGACCGGCACCGGTGACGTCGGGCGGGAGGTGCCGGACCAGCCCCGCCCAGGCGTCGGCGTGCCGGGCGAAGAGGTCCGGAGGTGAGCCGTCGACCACGAGCACCTCGACCCGGTCGGACAGCCAGCGCAGGTAGTCGGTCAGCTCGGCCAGGCCGTTGTCGGAGTGCCAGCGCAGCGGCAGGACGTACGTCATCGGCAGACGGACCGGCGACGGGCCGGCGCCCTCGTGTTCGACCTCCCGCCGACGCGCACCGCGCCGGGTGTCACCAGTGGGGCTGGACGGGGACATGACAACTCCGTGACGGACAGGGCCGCGGCCGGTGCCGAGCAGCGTGTGCCCGCAATCGCGGGGATCAAACGGCCGGGTCGTTTCGACGGCCGGGCCCGGGGTAGCGCTGCCCGTAAGGGCGGTCCATGCCCGGTTTTCCGTGGAGGAGAGAGACGTGATGACCAACAACGGAACCAGGTGGGCGCTGCTCGGCGTCACCGCGGCGACGGCGGTCGGCGTGGGCCGGGCGGTGGCCCGCCGCCGGCATCGGCATCAGCCGCAGCGGCAGGACGGCTGGTACGTGGTGCGTCGCGCAGTGACAGTGGACCGGCCCCGGGACGAGGTGATCGGCTTCTGGGCCGACCGCGAACGGCGGGACCGGGCGCTGGCCGGCTGGGCCACGTTGCGACAGCTCGACGAACGCCGGTGGCGGTGCGTGGCCCGGGACCGGGCCGCCGGTGAGACGCAGTGGCAGGCCGAGATCACCGTCGAGGAGGCGGGCACGCTGCGGTGGCGGGTCGAGGACGGGCCGATGCCGCAGCTGGGGCGAATCGAGCTGGCCGAGGCCCCGCAGGGCCGCGGCACCGAGATCCGCGCCGAGATGCGCTACCGCTCCGGCCCGCTGCGCCGGTTGGTCGGCCTGGTCGGCGGCGACGAACCGGACCTGGCGCTGCGGGACGCGCTGCGGCGGGCGAAGGCGCTGGTCGAGTGCGGCCAGGTGTTGGACACCCGGGACGACCCGTCCGGCCGCAGCCGGGCCCAGGAGAAGAGGACCGACAGGATGCGGGAGACGTTGATGACGGGAGGACGGGCGTGAGGGCGCTCTGCTGGGAAGGCGTCGGCAAGCTGGCGGTCCGGGACGTGCCGGAGCCCCGGATCCGCGCCGAGGGGGACATCATCGTCCGGGTCCGGGCCAGCAGTGTCTGCGGATCCGACCTGCACCTGATCAACGGGTACCTGCCGGCGATGCGGGAGGGGGACATCCTCGGCCACGAGTTCATGGGCGAGGTGGTGGAGACCGGGCCCGGCGTACGGCGGCACCGGGTCGGCGACCGGGTGGTGGTGGGGTCGGTGGTCGCCTGCGGTGGCTGTTGGTACTGCCGGACGGAGCAGTACTCGCTCTGCGACAACTCCAACCCGCAGCCGGTGTTCACCGAGAAGCTGTGGGGGCACGCGGCGGCCGGCATCCTGGGGTATTCGCACGCCGCTGGCGGCTACGCCGGATCGCACGCCGAGTACATCAGGGTGCCGTTCGGTGACATCGGCGCATTCGCCGTACCCGAGGGAGTGCCGGACGACTCGGTGGTGTTCGCCTCCGACGCGATGCCCACGGGATGGATGGCGGCGGACTTCTGCGGGCTGACCGGTGGCGAGGTGGTGGCCGTCTGGGGTGCCGGGGGAGTCGGTCAGATGGCGGCCCGCTCGGCGCAGCTCCTGGGCGCCGAACGGGTCATCATGATCGACCGGTTTCCGGATCGGCTCGCCACCGCCGCCGAACGGATCGGGGTCGAGACGATCAACTACGCGGAGACCGACGTGTTGGAGGCGCTGCGGGAGTTGACCGCCGGGCGCGGGCCGGACGCCTGCGTCGAGGCCGTCGGAATGGAGTCGCACGACGTCGGGCCGACCTACGCGTACGACCGGGTGAAGCAGGCGGCCCGGTTGCAGACCGACCGCCCGACGTCGGTCCGGCAGGCGATCATGGCCTGCCGCAAGGGCGGCACGGTGAGCATCGTCGGTGTCTACGCCGGCCTGGTCGACAAGTTTCCGCTCGGCGCGGCCATGAACAAGGCCCTGGTGCTGCGGATGGGACAGATGCACGCGCAGCGCTACATTCCGATGCTGCTCGACCGGCTCGCCGCCGGCGAGATCGAGCCCGGCTATCTGGCCACCCACCCGCTCTCCCTGGACGAGGGCGTCCACGGGTACGAGCTGTTCGAGAAGAAGGAGGACGGCTGTCTGCGCAGCGTGCTGCATCCCTGACGGGCCGGGGGCACCGGTCTCGCCGGGCACCGTGACCGGTGGGGCGGGTCAGGCCGGGCGGAGGTCGGGCGCGCGGCGGACGTTGGTGACGGTCAGGCCCAGCGGCGGCAGCGCCGGCATCCGGTGCAGGTCCAGGGCCAGGTCCTGGACCGGCACGTCGTAGCGCATGGCGGCGGTCAGGTTGGTGACCGCCCGCTTCATCAGGTCGATGGTGAGCCACTCGCCGGCGCAGCGGTGACCGGCCCAGTGATCACCGCCGCCCTGCGGGATCAGCTCGAACGGGTCCACCCGGCGGCCGGCGAACCGCTCCGGACGAAACAGCTCAGGTTGCGGCCAGATCGCCGGGTGGTGGTTGGTGCCGTAGAGGTCGAGCAGCACCCGCCGGCCCTTCGGAAAGTGATGGCCCTGCCAGTCGAAGGACCGCCGGACCCGGGCCGCCGCCAGCGGGAAGAACGGGTAGTAGCGGCGGACCTCCTGGACGAAGTGCTCGGTGGCCTCGTCGTCGTCGCGGACCCGTTCCCGCCAGGCCGGATGGTCGTGCAGGGCGAGCGCGGCGAAGGCGATGTACTGGTCGACGGCGACCACCGGGCGCAACACGTTGAGCAGCTCCACCGCCGCGATCCGGCGGGGGAGGAGGCGGCCGGCTCGGTCCCGGTGTTCGGCGATCACGGCCAGGGCGCTGCCGGCCGGCGCCGGGGCTGAGCCGACCCGGGTCCGTTCGACGAGGTCGGTGAGCCAGTGTTGGGCGCGGTACCGGGCGAGCCGCCCCCGCCAGTGCCGGGGGCCGATCGCCGCTGGGGCTTCGATCATGGCGTGCAGCTCGGTGGCACGGCGTTCGACCTGCGACGTCGGCAGTGGCACCCCGGCCCAGGCGCAGACCACCCGGGTCAGCAACCGGCCCAGCTCGTCGTAGAGCGACACCGGGCCGGCGCCCTCCCAGGCGGTGATCCGGGTCCGCCACTCGTCGTCGAAGAGCTGGCCGAGTTGCCGGATCGCGGTCGGTGTCATGATCGACATGAACATGGCCTTGCGGTCGTCGTGCTCCGGCCCGTCCAGGCCCTGCACCCCACCCCGACCGGTCAGGGTCCGCTGCACGCGCAGCGGCATCGCGGTGTCACGTTGGAAGCGGTCGTTGTCGTAGAACAGCTCCGCCGCCGGCCGGCCCCGTAGGCAGATGGTCGGGGTGAGCAGGATCCGGGTCTGGAAGACGTCGCTGCCGTACCGCTCGCAGCGCTCGCTGACGAACCGGTAACCGGCGCGCAGCAGTGCGAGGGTGCTGTCCGGGCTGCGGTCGGCCGGCATGGTCGCCATCGGGTCTCCTCACGCGCGGGCGCGGCTGGTCGCCGCCGCCCACCGCGGTTACCCCGGTCGACGCCGCTGAACCCCGGTGCGGCTGGCCCCTCCCAGGGGCGGCGGAACCTGGTTTGCTGCTGGTGGGACAACCACGGGGAGGGCGGATGCGTGACAACAGATCGCCGCACTGGCGGCAGCGGCGAGGGGCCGGAGCACTGGGCGGAGGCCGCGACGGGCGGTCACTGATCGGGCCACCACGGCGGCCCACCCGTCCGCACCGGTTCTTCACAGTGCACCTGGGCTTCACCGCGCCCGGCCCGGCCGAGGCGCGTGAACTGGCAGTGGCGTACGCCGAGGCGTTGAGCCTGCTCCGCTCGGAGGTGGCACTCGGGGCGGCGGCCCTGTCACCGGCCGACGCCTGGCAGCGGGCCGAGCGGCTGTTCTGCGGCGCGGTCGGCCCGGACGGGGAGCGCTGCGTCGACGTGGCCGACCACCCGGGCTTCCACCACGCCCCCGGTCCCGGTGGCCTCGGCTGGGGCGGCGGCGACGGCCCTGGCGATGACTGACCAGCGGCCCCGGGTGGTCGACCCGGGAGGGCGTCGACCCGGCCGCCCGCGTGGCCGTGCCGGTGTCCGCAGCACGGGCACCGGCACGGCGATCCAGCACCGACGGGTCGGCGGGCGCGATCAGTCCAGGTCGAACTCGCCGTCCTGCGCGCCGGCCACGAAGGCGTCCCACTCGGCCTGGGTGAAGACCAGCACCGGCCCGTCCGGCTCGGCCGAGTTACGCATGCCGATCAGGTCGTCGACGAACGCGACCTCAACGGCGCTGTCGGAGGTGTCCCCCTCGGCCCGCTGCCAGACCGCCCGAGAGAGGTCGAAGTCGCCCTTGGGGTGCTGCGCCATGGTTCTTTCCTCCAGTGCCGAGGGTCGTCTGGTGACCGGGTACCGATCCCCATCGGGCAGGATAAGCGGATGCCGAGCCTGACCCGTGTAGAGGCGACCGCGCGTGGCGCGGCGATTACTGTCGAGTCCTATCAGGTGGACCTCGACCTGACCGGTGACGGTGACGTGTTCCGTTCCCGCGTCGAGATCCGGTTCCGGGCGACCGCCGGCGCCGAGACCTTCGCCGAGGTCAAGCCCGTCAAACTGCTCGGGGTACGCCTCAACGACAGTGACCTCGACCTCGACCTGCTCACCGACAACCGGCTGCCGATCGGTGACCTGGCCGCGGAGAACACGCTCGTCGTCGAGGCGGAGATGGCGTACTCCAACGCGGGCGAGGGGATGCACCGCTTCGTCGACCCGGCCGACGGCGAGACCTATCTCTACGCGATGTCCTTCCTCGACAATGCGCAGCGCATCTTCGCCGCCTTCGACCAACCCGACCTCAAGGCCCCGTTCACCCTCTCGGTCACCGCGCCGCCGCAGTGGCTCGTCGCGGGCAACGCCGAGCTGGCCGCCAACCCGGCCCCCGGGCGCTGGGAGTTCGCCCCGAGCGCGCCCCTGGCCACCTACTTCTTCTCGTTGATCGCCGGGCCGTACCACGTCCGGCGGGCCGAGCACGACGGCGTACCGCTGGGCATCTACTGCCGCCGGTCGCAGGCCGAGCACCTGGACGCCGACGCCGACGAGATCTTCACCGTCACCCGGCAGTGCCTGGACCGGTTCCACCAGCTCTTCACCGAGCGCTACCCGTTCGGCAAGTACGACCAGGCGTTCGTGCCCGAGTTCAACGCCGGGGCGATGGAGAACCCGGGCATCGTCACCTTCCGCGACGACTACATCTTCCGCTCGGCGGTCACCGACACCCAGCGCGAGCAGCGGGCCGGCACCATCGCCCACGAGATGGCCCACATGTGGTTCGGTGACCTGGTCACCATGCGCTGGTGGGACGACCTGTGGTTGAACGAGTCCTTCGCCGAATACCTGGGCACCCGGGTCACCGCCGAGGCGACCCGCTTCGACCAGTCCTGGACCACCTTCGCCATGCGCCGCAAGGCCTGGGGGTATGCAGCCGACCAGCGCCCCTCCACCCACCCGGTCGCCCCACAGGAGGTGGCCGACGCCGACGAGGGCCTGCTCAACTTCGACGGCATCTCGTACGCCAAGGGGGCCAGCGTGCTGCGGCAGCTGGTCGCGTGGCTCGGCGACGAGGCGTTCCTGGCCGGTTTGAACGCCCACTTCGCGGCGCACCGCTTCGGCAACGCCACCCTCGACGACCTGCTCACCAGCCTCTCCGCCAGCAGCGGGCGGGAGCTGTCCGGTTGGGCCGAGCTGTGGTTGCGCCAGCCGCAGGTCAACACGTTGCGCGCCGAGGTCGCCGTCGACGCCGACGGCCGCTACACCGAGGTCGCCGTGGTGCAGACCGCACCCGAGTCGCACCCGGTGCTGCGCCCGCACCGGATCGGCGTGGGCCGCTATGCGGCGGACGGCACCGTCCGGCGCGACGAGGTGGACATCGACCCGGCCGCCGACGGTGGGCGCACCGTGCTGGGTCAGCTGACGGGTGAGCCGGCGGCCCGGCTGCTGCTGCTCAACGACGGTGACCTCACCTTCGCCAAGGTGCGTCTCGACCCGGCGTCGGCCGAGGCCGTCCCGCTGGTGCTGCCCGGCCTGACCGACCCGCTGGCCCGGGCGGTGCTGTGGGGTGAGGCGCTGGACGCGGTGACCGACGGGGAGCGGCCGGTCGCCGGCCTGGTCGACCTGATCGTCGCCGCGCTGCCCACCGAGACCGAGGTGATCATTGCGGAGGACGTGCTGACGCTCAGTCGGTCACTGATCGACCGATACCTCGACCCGCTGACCCGCTCGACAGCGTTGGCCCGGGTCGCCGAGGCGTGCCGGCGCCTGCTCGACGGCGCGCCGGCCGGGGAGTCGTTGCAGCTCGCCGCCGCACGGGGCTGGATCGCCGCCACCACCGACGCCGACCTGCTCGTCGGCTGGCTCGTCGGCCGGGACGTGCCGGCCGGCCTGAAGGTCGACGCGGAGCTGCGCTGGGCGGTGCTGCGCCGACTGGTGGTGCTGGGTGCCGCGGGCGAGGCGGAGATCGCCATCGAGGCGGCCGCAGACGTCAGCTCCGCTGGCGCGGAACGGGCCGCGCGGTGCCGGGCCGCCCTGCCCGACGCGGCGGCGAAGCAGGCGGCCTGGGAGATCATCGTGCGGGGCGACGACCTGTCCAACCGGCTGTTGGAAGCGACAGCCGAGGGGTTCTGGCAACCCGAGCAGGCCGAGCTGACCGCCGCGTACGTCGATCGATACTTCGCGGAGATGCCGGCCGCCGCGCGCCGGCGTACCCCCTGGACGGCCGACCGGGTGGCGGCCCTGGCGTTCCCCCGCTACGCCGTGGCGCAGCCGACCCGGGAGGCGGCCGCGGCGTTGCTGGCCCGCGACGACCTGACCCCCGGCCTGCGCCGGGTGGTGACCGACGCCGCCGACGACCTGCGCCGCGCGCTGGTCGTCCGGACGGCGGTGGCCGCCGCCTCGGCCTGAACGTTGACCAGCGGGGTGGCCGGCCGGCCACCCCGCTGGCCCACAACCTCAGCGCGGGGCGGGTACCGCAGTGACCGGCGCGTCCCAGTCGATGACGTAGCGCTGCTCGTCGGCGACGGTCTTCTCCGGGTCCAGCACCGTGCGCACCATCAGTGGCATCAGCAACGGCATCAGCGTCCGCGCGACTGCCCCGGGAGCCTTCGCGTGGTTGATCCGGGCCGCGCGCGCCGCCACCTTCTCCACCCGGGTACGACGCAGCCGCACGTACGCGTCGAACGCCGCCTCGACGTCCGGCAGGTCGCGGAGGCAGCGGGCGAGTTGCACGGCGCTCTCGATGGCCAGTGACGCGCCCTGCCCCGAACTGTTCGACGGCGCGTGCGCCGCGTCGCCGACCAGCACCATCCGGCCCCGATGCCAGTGCGGCACCGGCGGCATGATCTGCAACGACCCGACCACCTGGAGGTCGGCGGCGTTGCTGGTCGCCATCAGGTCCCGGCCCGGGTCGTCGTCGCCGTAGCTGCTGCGCAGCGTGTCCAGCCACTGCTCCGCCGGCACCGCCCGGGCCTCGACCAGGCTCATCGGCCGCTGCTGCGGCAGGTTGGCCCCCCACCGGGTGCCGCCGCCGGGCTCCGGCCAGTACAGGTAGTAACCCCGTCGCCCGAACGCGAACGTCATCGTGCCCGGCTCGGCGTCGACCTCGTGTCGGGCCACCGCCTCGAAGCCGAGCAGCCCGGTGAACCGAGGGCCGGGCGCGGCCGGGTCGATGAGACCCCGGATTGTGGAGCGGATTCCGTCCGCGCCGACGAGGATGTCGGCGGTGGCGGTGCTGCCGTCCTCGAAACGGGCGATCACGCCGTCGCCGGTCTGCTCGGCGGCGACCAGCCGCTTGCCGTACGCGAACGGCACGCCCTCAGCGGACGCCTGATCGTGCAGCACCTGGTGAAGCTCGGCCCGGTGCACCACGTGCAGCGGCGGCACCCCGGTCAGGGTGGGCAGGTCGATGCGTCGGCGGCCGACAGCCAGGGCGTTGCGTCCGATCGGTGTGGCGATCGCCGTCACCGCGTCGTGGACGCCGACCGTCCGCAGCGCCGCCATCCCGTTGGGCGCGAGGGCGAGGGTGCCGCCGATGCCGGTGGCCGTGCTCGGGTACGCCTCGTAGACGGTTGCGGTGATGCCGGCGCGGCGCAGCGCGAGCGCTGTCACCGGCCCGGCGATGCCACCGCCGATGACGATCGCGGTTCGTACCGTGGTCATGGTCTCTCCCTGGGTGTGGTCGGTGCCGACGCGCGGACCTGGTGTGGTCGGTGCGCGGGCACGCGGACCTGGGAGGGAGCCCGGTTATCCTCGTGGTTGCCGCTTCGGGCCGGGTGCCTTCCCAGGCGTCGGTTCGGGGTCAGGGCCCCGGTGAGGTGTTGGCGCACCTCGCCGGGGCCGTTCTTTCAGCCGGTGGGATCGCCCCCGCGGCTGTCGGTGCTGGTTCTCTCGGCCAGATCGGTCAGTTCGGCGGGCATCTCGCCGGTCTCGTGGAAGGCCCGCCAGGTGTCCAGGCCGGGGTAGCTTCCCGAGGTCAGCTCGGCGAGCAGGGCCCGCAGCCAGGCTGCCTCCGCGTCCCGGATGGCGAGGTCGTACTCCGACTCCACCAGGAACAGCCGGGGAATCTCCCGCAGGTGCGCGTCGAGCGTTTCGCGGTCCTGGCGGATTGCGTCCTCCAGCCGGGAGAGCCGTTGCCGCAGCAGGTCGGTGGCCTCGTCGGGGTGCAACGCGGCGAGCACTGACAGCCCGGCCCGGAAGCGGGGGTGCTCCGCCATCGGGGTGGAGACCAGCTCGCGGGCCCAGTCGATCAGCTCCGCCCGCCCGGCGTCGGTGATCCGGTAGACGGTGCGTTCCGGGCGGCGGCCCTCGCGCACGCTCTCCGCCGCCTCGATCAGGTGGTGTTTGTCCAGGTTGCCGATCACCGTGTAGAAGGACCCCCACTTGAACTCCATGTCCTGGTCCTTGCCCCAGGCGCGGAGTGCGGTGGCGATCTCGTACGGGTGCATGGGCCGCTGGACCAGGGCGGACAGCACGGCCAGCGCCAGCAGGTTGCCGACCTTGCGCCGCTTCGGCACGACGACCCCCTCGCTCGTCGACGGTTACTCGTCGACGAATATACGCCGCCGTGCAGGCTGCCGCGACCCCCTGTCGCACCGATGTCCGGCGACGCACGGGCCGACGGTGCCGGGCCGGGACGGTCGTCAACCACGCTCGGCCTACGATCACTGGGTGGAGGAAGATATCCGGCGGATCGGCATCATGGGTGGCACCTTCGACCCGATCCACCACGGGCACCTCGTCGCGGCCAGCGAGGTGGCGGACCGGTTCGGCCTGGACGAGGTGGTCTTCGTCCCCACCGGCCAGCCGTGGCAGAAGGCCGACGAGCCGGTCAGCCCGGCCGAGGACCGGTACCTGATGACCGTCATCGCCACCGCCTCCAACCCCCGCTTCCAGGTCAGCCGGGTCGACATCGACCGCAGCGGACCCACCTACACCGTCGACACGCTGCGTGACCTCCAGGCTGAGTACGGCCCGAAGGTGCAGCTCTTCTTCATCACCGGCGCGGACGCCCTGCAACGCATCCTGTCCTGGAAGGACCTGGACGAGATCTTCGAGCTGGCGCACTTCATCGGGGTGACCCGGCCCGGCTTCCCGCTGAGCGACAAGCACCTTCCGGCGGACACCGTCAGCCTGATCCAGGTGCCCGCGATGTCCATCTCGTCAACCGACTGCCGCGCCCGGGTCGCCAGAGGTGAGCCGGTTTGGTATCTGGTGCCCGACGGTGTGGTGCAGTACATCGCCAAGCGGAGCCTCTATCAGCGCTGAGCGCACCCGTTATGCCCAGGTTTGTGCAGCTAACCGGGCAGAACTGCACGATCGCGATGCCGTCGGGTATGAGACGCTTGGAGGATCGCACGCTTGATCGAAGGAGAACGGTGACAGTTTCCGAACGCGCTCACGAGCTGGCTATCGCGGCCGCCCAGGCCGCCGCCGACAAGAAGGCGCAGGACATCACGATCATCGACGTCGGCGACCAGCTCGCCATCACCGACGCGTTCGTGCTCGCCGCCGCCCCCAATGAGCGTCAGGTGCTGGCCATCGTCGACGCCATCGAGGAGAGCCTGCTGGAGCTGCCGGAGAAGGCGAAGCCGGTGCGGCGCGAGGGCGAGCGCGGTGGCCGCTGGGTGCTGCTCGACTACGTCGACATCGTGGTGCACGTCCAGCACACCGAGGAGCGCGAGTTCTACGGGCTCGACCGCCTCTGGAAGGACTGCCCCACCATCCCGTTCGTCGATCGCGACCTGGTCGAGGCCGACGCCAGCGGGTCCGCCGCCGCCGAATGAGCCGACTGATCGTCTGGCGGCACGGCAACACCGACTGGAACGCCGCCAACCGCGTCCAGGGGCAGACCGACGTACCCCTCAACGAGCTGGGCCGCGACCAGGCCCGCGCCGCCGCCCCGCTGCTCGCGGCGCTGCGGCCCGACGCGATCGTGGCCAGCGACCTGAGCCGCGCCGCGGACACCGCCGCCGCGCTCGCGGCGCTGACCGGGCTGCCGGTCCGCACCGACGCCCGGCTCCGTGAGCGGCACTTCGGCCAGTGGCAGGGTCTGCACCTCACCGAGGTCGCCGCGCGCTTTCCCGACGAGTACGCGCGCTGGCGAGCCGGCGACCCCGACCCGGGGGCGGGCCTGGAGCCCCTGCACGACCTCGGCGAACGGGTCGGTGTCGCGTTGCAGGAGGCAGCCGACGCGGCCGCGGGCGGCACCGTGGTGATCGCCACGCACGGTGGCGGCTCCCGGCAGGGCATCGGTCACCTGCTCGGCTGGGACAATGCCGTGCTGCGCACCGTCGGCTCGTTGGCCAACTGCCACTGGACCGAACTGCGTCACGACGACGTCCGTGGATGGCAGTTGCGGGCGCACAACGTCGGCCTGATCACCGCACCGGTCGCCGTCGACGCGGTCTGAGCAATCGCGCCTCGGCGTTCGCGGCCTCGATCGGCTAGCGTGCCGGGCATGCCCGTCGCGGTTGTCACCGACTCCACCGCCTACCTTCCGCCCGAGCTGGTGCAGGCGCACCGGCTGACCGTCGTGCCGTTGACCGTCGTCCTCAACGGCGCGGAAGGGCTGGAGGGGGTGGAGACCCAGCCGTCCGACGCGACAGTCGCACTGAGCGCCCGCCGGGTCACCGCGACCACCTCCCGCCCGGCACCGGAGCAGTTCGCCCGGACGTACCGCCAACTGCTCGACGCCGGCGCCGACGGGATCGTCTCGGTGCACCTCTCCGCCGCGCTGTCCGGCACCGTGGAGGCCGCCCGGCTGGCCGCCGCCGACCTGGACGGCCGGGTGGAGGTCGTGGACAGCCGCTCGACCGGCATGGGGCTGGGCTTTCCCGCCATCGCCGCCGCCACCGCAGCCCAGGCCGGCGCCGATCTTGCCGTGGTACGCGACGCGGCGCTCGCCGCCGTGGCCCGCACCACCGTCTGGTTCTACGTCGACACGCTGGAGTTCCTCCGTCGCGGCGGCCGGATCAACGCCGCCGAGGCGCTGGTCGGCACCGCGCTGTCCGTCAAGCCGATCATGCACATGCCGGACGGGGCGATCGTGCTGCGCGAGAAGGTCCGCACCGCCAGCCGGGGAGTGGCCCGCCTCGTGGACCTGGCCGTCGAGGCGGCCGGCGACGACGACGTGGACCTCGGGGTGCACCACCTGGCCGCACCGCAACGGGCCGAGGCGTTGCGTGCCGCGCTGACCGAACGGTTCGGCGACCGGCTGCACGACACCTACGTCTCCGAGGCGGGTGCCGTCATCGCGGCGCACGCCGGGCCGGGGCTGGCCTGCGTGGTCGTCCACCGCCGTCCGCAGGGCTGAGCAGTGCCCACGTCGTACGTGGTGACCGGGGGTGGGCGCGGTGTCGGCCGGGCTGTGGTGCAACGGCTGGTGGCCACCGGTGCCACCGTCGTCGTCCTGGAACGCGACGCCGAGGCTGTGGACTGGTTGGCCGGCCACCCGGCCGCCGATCGGCTCGTCGCGGTTCTCGGCGACGCCGCCGACGAGCAGGTGGCCGAACGCGCCGTCGAGCTGGCGGACCGGGCCGCGCCGCTGACCGGCTGGGTGAACAACGCGGCGGTGTTCCGCGACGCCGCGCTGCACTCCGCGTCGGCCGACACGGTGCTGGACCTGATCACCGTGAACCTGCGCCCGGCAGTGGTGGGCGCCGCGGTCGCCGTCCGCCACTTCCTGGCCCGCGCCACCGGCGGCGCGATCGTCAACGTCTCGTCGCACCAGGCCCGCCGGCCGGTGCCCGGTGCGCTGCCGTACGCAACGGCGAAGGCCGCCGTGGAGGGGCTGACCCGGGCGCTGGCCGTCGAGTATGGACGGCACGGCATCCGCGCCAACGCGGTAGCGCTCGGCTCGATCGCCACCGAGCGGCACGCAGAGTTCCTGGCCGCTCAGGAGCCCAGCCAGGCTGAGTGGATCACCACCGAGCTGAACCGGCTGCACCCGGTGGGCCGGATCGGGCGTACCGACGAGGTGGCCGAGGCGGTCGCGTACCTTCTGTCACCCGCGGCGAGCTTCATCAACGGGGTGACACTGCCGGTGGACGGGGGACGGGCCGTGCTCGGCCTCGACCCGGAGGCCCGCTGACAGGTTCTCGGGGGGCAGCTGCTCCGCGCCGCTGTGTTAGCCTCCGTGCGCGCCCCAGATGGGCCTACCCCCGGAGGTTCTGGCTACTTCAGCCACCACGCCGAGATCGACGCGTCGTCCGCGTCTCTCGTGCGGGATCCGGGGCGTCGGTGCCCCCGGGGCTTCGTCATCTGCGTGGCTGGGTGAATGCTGTGGGCCTGCGGTCGGGTCGTCGGATCGACCGGAAAGAAGACCGTACGCATGACAGTCACGTTCAACCACACCATCATCGCGAGCAAGGACAAGAGCGCCTCGGCCGCGTTCTACCGCGAGCTGTTCGACCTGCCGGAGGCCCCCTCGTGGGGGCCGTTCGCCAACGTGCGGTTGGACGACGGCGTACTGCTCCAGTTCGCCGAGCCGCCGGTGGACATCCAGATGCAGCACTACGCGTTCCTCGTCGACGACGAGGTGTTCGTGCGGTGCCTGGCGTTCGTCGAGGGGCGTGGCATCACGTACTGGGCCGACCCGCAGCTGAAGCGGGAGGGGGAGACCAACACCGAGCACGGTGGGCGGGGCTTCTACTTCTTCGACCCGGCCGGCCACGCCATCGAGATCATCACCCGGCCGTACCTGTAGGGGGCGACGGCGTCACCCTCAGCATGCGCGTGGTCTGGAGCCCGGTTACCCAGGCCACGCGCGGCGATTCGGCTCCGCCATAGCAGATCGGGGCATGATCAGGGCGTTGTCCACAGTGGGGGTGGTTGTCCACAGGATGCCGTCGTCACCCTCCACCGTCCCGGCCGCCGCCATAGCGTCGCGCTGTGTCGCACGACGAGGAGACAGAGGTACGCCAGCGCCTGCGCCGGCTGACGGAGGCGGCTGTCGCGCCGTCGCCCCGGCCGGCGGCGCCGCTCACGGGCGTACCCCCGTCGTCTCTGGTCGGCGCGCCGCCTGCGGACGTGCTCTCTTCCCAGCCTGCCGCGCCGGCAGTGGAGCCGGCGCCGGGCGGCCTCGCGGTTCCACCCGAGTCGCGGTTGCCCGGCCCGGGGGCGTTCGACCCCGGGCGACGCGGTGTGCGGGCGTTGGCGGTGGTGGCCGCGGTGGTGGTGGTGGGTGCGGCCGGTTGGGCCTGGCAGGCCCGGCCACGGTCGGAACCTGTCGCCCCTTTGCTCAGCGACGCCGCGTCGGCCGCACCGTCGGGTGGCCCCAGCGTGTCCAGCTCCGGCGAGGTGGTGGTGGCGGTCGCGGGCAAGGTCCGCAAACCCGGTCTGGTACGTCTACCGGCCGGGTCCCGTCTCGCCGATGCGGTGCAGGCGGCCGGCGGCGCATTGCCCGGGGTCGACGTGGCGCTGCTCAACCCCGCCCGCAAGGTCACCGACGGTGAGCTGATCGTGGTCGGGGTGACACCACCGCCGGACGGCGCGGCCGGGCCTGCGGCGGGCGGTGCGGCACCCGCCGTCGGGCCGCTGAATCTCAACACCGCGACGCTGGCGCAGCTCGACGCGCTGCCCGGGGTGGGGCCGGTGCTCGCCCAACGCATCCTCACCCACCGGGATCAGCACGGCGGGTTCACGTCCGTCGGCGACCTACGCCAGGTCGACGGGATCGGCGATGCCCGTTACGAGCAGCTCAAGGATCTGGTGACGGTGTGAGCGGGCCCGCCGCTGGTCCACCGCCGCCTCGCATCGCCCAGCCCGGCCCTCCGGTCGAGCAGTCGCAGACCGCGCCCCCGGCTGGTCGGGCCGGATCCGAGCCGCCGGACCTGCGACTGGCGGGGCTCGCCGTGGCGGCCTGGCTCACCGCGCTCGCCGGCCTGCACCTCGGCAGCCGCACCGTGCTGCTGGTGGCCGGCACGGCGGCCGGGCTGACGACGGTTGGTGCCGGGCACCTGCTGGGCCGCCTCGGCGGTCCCCGAGCCGTGGTGCGGCGTTACGGGTGGGTGGCGGTGGCGGTGGGCCTCGGTGTGGTCTGCGGTGGTGCCGCCACCGCCGCCCGGCTCGCCGTCCGCGACGCGCCGCCGATCCGGGCCCTCGCCGAGCAACGGGCTCCGGTCACCGCCGACCTTGTCGTCCGGGACGACCCCCGCCCGATCCGCAGCGCCGGGCGGCCGGGCATGTTGCTGGTGTCGACGCAGCTGGTCCGGCTCACCGGCCCGGACGGCCGGCGGATCCACGCGTCGGTGCGGCTGCTCGTGCTGACGACCGACCCGGCCTGGCGGGGCCTGCTGCCCGGGCAGCGCCTCAGCGCCGACGGCCGGCTCGGCGTTCCGCGCGGTGGCGACCTCACCGCGGCGGTGCTCAGCACCAACAGTCCACCGCAGCGGCACGGCGCGTCGTCCTGGGCGCAGCGGGCCGCCGGGGTGCTGCGTACCGGCCTGCAACGCGCCTGCGCGCCGCTGCCCGACGACCCCGGTGGGCTGCTGCCCGGTCTGGTGGTGGGCGACACCAGCCGACTACCGCCCGCCGTCGAGGAGGACTTCCGAGCCACCGGGATGACCCACCTCAACGCGGTCTCCGGCTCCAACGTCGCGATTGTGGTGGGTGCGGTGTTGTTGCTGGCCCGGTGGGCACGGGCCGGTCCGTGGCTCGCCGCCGCGCTCTGTGCGGTGGCGCTGGTGGGGTTCGTCATCCTGGTCCGCCCGTCGCCGAGCGTCGTACGGGCCGCCACGATGGGGGCGATCGGGCTCGCCGCGCTCGCCGCCGGTCGTCCTCGGGCGGCGCTGCCCGCGTTGGCCGCTGCCGTGACCGTGCTGGTGCTCGTCGACCCGGAGTTGGCCGGGGACCCGGGGTTCGCGCTCTCCGTGCTGGCCACCGGTGGCCTGCTGCTGCTCGCGCCGCGCTGGCGGGACGGGCTGCGGCGGCGAGGCGTACCGACAGGGCTGGCCGAGGCGCTGGCCGTGCCGGCGGCCGCCCAACTTGCCTGCGGCCCGGTCGTCGCCGGCATCTCCGGCACGGTCAGCCTCGTGGCGGTGCCGGCGAACCTGCTGGCCGTGCCGGCCATCGCGCCAGCAACAGTGCTGGGCGTGCTGGCGGCACTGGTGTCGCCGATCTGGCCGGCCGGTGCCGGGTTCGTCGCGTGGCTGGCGAGTTGGCCGGCCTGGTGGTTGGTGCTCATCGCCCGGCAGGGGGCTCGGCTGCCGGGCGGCACCCTGCCGTGGCCGGGTGGTGTGCCCGGGGCCCTGCTGCTGACCGGGCTGACAGTCGCGCTGCTGATCGCGGTGCGCCGACCACTCGTCCGCCGGCTGGTCGCGGTGGTCGGTGTCGCCGCGGTGCTGGGTGCCCTGCCGGTGCGGCTGGTGGCCGCCGGCTGGCCGCCCGCCGGTTGGGTGGTGGTGGCCTGTGCGGTCGGGCAGGGCGACGCCGTGGTGCTTCCGGTCGGCAGCGGCCGGGCCGTGGTGGTGGACGCCGGGCCGGAACCAGGTGCGGTGGACGGTTGCCTGCGCCGGCTCGGAGTACGGGAGGTGCCGCTGCTGGTGATCAGCCACTTTCACGTGGACCACGTGGGCGGGGTGGCCGGGGTGTTCCGAGGGCGGCGGGTGGGTGCCGTGCTGACGCCGTCATCGACGGACCCGGAGAGCGGCCGGGACCTGGTCCGGGCGGCGGCCACCGGCGGGCAGGCCGCGCTGCTGACCACCGTGGCCGGCGCTCGCCATCCCGTGGGCGGGGTCGACCTGTTGGTGCTCGGCCCGCCGTACCCGCTGGCGGGGACCAGATCCGACCCGAACAACAACTCACTGGTGCTGCGCGCCACGGTGGCCGGGGTGCGGATCCTGCTGGCCGGCGACGCGGAGACCGAGGAGCAGCACGCGATGGTGACCCGGGCAGCGCCCGGCCAGTTGAGGGCGGACGTCTTGAAGGTCGCGCACCACGGTTCGGCGTATCAGGACCCGGGCTTCCTCGACGCGGTGCGGCCGGCGGTGGCGCTCGTGCCGGTGGGCACCGGCAACACCTACGGGCACCCGAGCCCGGGGCTGCTCGCCCGCCTGAACAGCGGCGGCGTCCGGGTGCTGCGCACCGACACGGACGGCGATGTGGCGGCGGTCCGGACGGGCAACGGTCTCGCGGTGGCCCGGCGAGGTCTGCCCGCAGGCCGGCAGCCCTGAGCCGCACTCCGATTCGATGAACGATTTGCGGATTAAGGAGGGAATTGAGTTAGATGTCTTGATTTGCACTGTGTGCGGGCTGCGCCGACCAAGCAGCGAATGAGCAGGCACGATCCCGCCGCAGGCCGTGCGAATATGGGCGACGTGACCCCCGCCAGCCTCGCCCCCATTCTGCTCGTCCTCGGTGACGAGGAACTGCTCGCCACGCGCGCGGTCACCGAAGCTGTCGCGAAGGTTCGCGGCGTCGACCCCGAGGTGGACGTCCGCGAGTACCAGGCCAGTGCGCTCACCGTCGGTGAGATCGCCGAGATGCTCAGCCCCTCACTGTTCGGCGGACGGCGGCTGCTGATCCTGCGCTCCGGCCAGGATGCCCGCAAGGACCTGGTCGCCGCGCTGTTGGCGTACGCGAAGAACCCCGACCCGGACGTCCAACTGCTGGTGCTGCATCTGGGCGGCGCGAAGGGCAAGGCGTTCGCCGACGGCCTGCGGGCGGCCGGCGCAACGGTGGTCCCGGCCGGCAAGCTCAAGGGGCACCGCGAGCGGGTGGCCTTCGTCCGTGACGAGATCCGCCGGGCCGGGGGGAAGTGCACCGACGACGCCGCCGAGGCGCTCATCGCCGCCGTCGGCAACGACCTGCGCGAGCTGGCCGCCGCCTGCTCCCAACTGATCGCCGACACCGATGGGCGGATCAGCGCCGAGACGGTGTCCCGTTACTACCGGGGTCGGGTCGAGGTGACCGGCTTCACCGTGGCGGACGCCACAATGGTCGGCGACGTGCCGGCCGCGCTCGAGGCACTGCGCTGGGCCCTGCACGTCGGGGTCGACCCGGTGCCCATCGCCGACGCGCTGGCCGACGGGGTGCGGACGGTGGCCCGGGTGGCGTCGGCCGGGCGGGGCAGCCCGTACCAGCTCGCCAGCAGCCTCGGCATGCCCGCCTGGAAGATCGAGCGGGCGCAGCGGCAGGGGCGGGGCTGGACGCCGGAGGGACTGGTCCGGGCCATGCAGGTCGCCGCCGAGTGCAACGCGGCCGTCAAGGGCGGGTCCGACGACCGGGCGTACGCCCTGGAACGTGCGGTCTTCTCGGTTGCGGCGGCCCGGCAGGGCAGCGCCAGGTGACGGGGGCGAACCGCCCAGTGTGGGCCACCATGTCCGTGGACGAGGAGCGGTACCGGCCGCTCTACGCCCGGCTCCTCGGCCTGCGGTTCGTCAACCCCGGTGGCGTGCTGTGCTTCCTCTTCTTCGAGGGTGCCATCGCCCTGGCGGTCCTGCTCGCCCTCGCCGAGTTGGTCAGCTGGTGGGCGGTGCTGGTGCTGCCGGTCGTGGTGGCGGCCATGGTCAAGCTCAACGACATGGTGGCCGCGGTCGTGGTCCGCTCCGCCGCGCTCGTACCCGAGCAGGAACGGGACCGGTTTCGCCGGCAGATGGAACCGGTGGTCGGCCGAGCCCGGGTGGAGTGGATCTCGCACAGCGTTCCCGGCGTGGTGATCAGCGCCGACCCGCCGCCACCGCAGCGGCGGGCCAACCCGTCCGACTGAGCACCGACCCCCGCAGGGGCCCCGCACCGAGCGGCCGGCCCGGAGAAGCCCGGCCGGCCGGTGGCCCGGCGCTGTTCGAGGAGGCACGTCGGCCGACCGACGACTACCAGGACACACGGAAGCCCCGGACCTGGGCCCGGGGCTTTCCGAATCAGTCTGACGGTGAAGTCGTCAGGCGGAGAGCGCCACCACGCGCTTTGCGATCGCGGACTTGCGGTTCGCGGCCTGGTTGGAGTGGATCACGCCCTTGCTGACGGCCTTGTCCAGCTTGCGAGAGGCGTCCAGCATGAGCGCGGTCGCCTTCTCGACGTCACCGGCCTCGGCAGCCTCGTGGAACTTCCGGACGGCGGTCTTCAGCGACGACTTGACCGACTTGTTGCGCAGCCGGGCCTTCTCGTTCTGCCGGTTGCGCTTGATCTGGGACTTGATGTTCGCCACGCGACAGCCTCGTCTTGATAGCTCGGGTTGGTCAGCTTATTGCGCATGATGACGAACATGCGTCACCGCTGCGCGAAGAGCCAGGTTACCAGGTCGCCCGGGACGAGCCAAAACGGCTCGGCCGAAACCGCCTCCGCCCGGTTCGCGGGCTCATCCGGACGCTCGACGCTTGATCCACTCGCCTTCCTGCAAACCGGGCCATCCGACCACGGCTGACAGCCCGACTTCAAGAAACCCGAGTCGATCACGGGCCGCCCGGGCCGCCGGGCCGCCGGGCCGCCGGGCCGCCGGGCCGCCGTCACTGCCAGCCCTGGCGGTCGGCCAGCCAGCTGAGCGACTGCTCGCCGCTCCATCGCTGGTGTGCGCGCCGGTGCGGCGAGGCCGTGGGCGGTGCGGACGTGGCGCCGGTGAGGTAGTAGCCGGCGAGCGCGGCGAGCGCGGCGTCCAACGCGTCGGCGGGCGCGCCCGCGCACGCCGGGTGCGTGGCGAAGAGCCGGTCCGCGTCCAGCCCACTGGCGTACGCGGTGAGCAGCAGGCCGGCCAGGTCGAACCAGGCGGGCCCGGAGCAGACCCAGGTCCAGTCGCAGAACCAGGCTCGGCCGTCCGACCCGATCAACACGTTGTCGAGCCGTAGGTCGCCGTGGATCAGACCGGTCGCCCCGGCGGCGTACCGGGGGAGGAGCGACTCCAACTCCACCAGCTCGGGCAGCCGGGCCAGCAGCGGCGCGGGCAGGGGTGGGGTCGGCTCGCGACCGGCGGCGACCTCCTCCCACCAGAGGATGTCCGACCGGGCCAGGTCGGCCAGGCGCGGCAGGCCGAGCGCGGTCAGCTCGGCCGGCGGGTCGGCCAGGGCGGCGGCGATCTGCGCGTACCCGGCGAGGGTGGCGTCCAGCTCGGCGGGCGCCCAGGGCAGGCTCGGGGTGTGTCCGTCGACGGCGTCGGTGCACAGCACGAACCAGCCGGCCGCGGAGAGGGTCCACCGGGGGCGGGGCGCCGGCAGGTCCACCGGCAGCCGGTCGAGGATCGCTGCCTCTCGGGCGTACCAGTCGACCAGATGCGGTTGCTCGGCGGCGGGTGCGGCCTTGACGAAGGCCTGAGCACCGTCGGCGGTGTCGAGCACGGCGGCGAAACCTCTGGTGAAGCCCGCGCCCGCGACCCGGGCGGTGACCACCGGCGCGCCGAGCCGGTCCGCGACCGCGGCCCGCAGCGCCGCCGGTAACGCCGGCCACGACGGGCGCTGGGCGCTCGCGTGGTACGGCACCGGCGGCAGTTGGGGCGAGGACACCCCACCATGCTGCCCTGGGGTACGTGCACGACGCGCGGCGGCACTGCCAGACTGCCAAGCCATGAGGACCGAGGACTTCTGGCAGCTGATCGACGAGGCGCGGGCGGGCGGCGGTGGTGAGCCCGGCCCGGTCGCCGCGCGGGCCGTCGCGCTGCTCGCCGAGCGCGACCCGGAGGACATCATCGGGTACGCGCGGCATCAGACGCGGGTGCTCGCCGCCTCGCACAAGGCGGATCTGTGGGGCGCGGCGTACCTGATCAACGGCGGTGCCTCGGCCGACGGCTTCGAACACTTCCGGGGCTGGCTGATGACGCAGGGGCGTGCCGTCTTCGCCCGCGCTGTCGCCGAACCGGACTCGCTGGCCGAACTGCCCCAGGTGCGGGCGGCCTCGCTCACCGGCGAGGAGTTCTCCGCCGAGCAGATGCTCTCGGTGCCCTGGGACGCGTACCGCAAGGCCACCGCTACCGACCTGCCGGCGGACCGTGACCCGGTGCGGACGCCCGACCTCAACGACTTCTGGGACTTCGACGACGAGGACGAGGCGCGCCGGCGGCTGCCCCGGCTGGCCGCGCTCTTCGTCGAGCCGCCGATGGAGTGAGGGGTTCTCGGGCCGATCCATCGCCCGCGCAGTGGGGGCACCCCGGCGGCGTGGGAACATAGAGGGGGTCGGCGGCGCGCCGGCCTGTTCACGTCAGCCGACCAGAACGGACCGCTGTGCCACCGAAGCTCGATCCCGGCGCGAACGCCCCTGGTGCCACCGACCCCGGTCGCATCCGGAACTTCGGCATCATCGCCCACATCGACCACGGGAAGTCGACCCTGGCCGACCGGATGTTGCAGCTCACCGGCGTGGTCGACCCCCGGCAGATGCGCGCGCAGTACCTGGACCGGATGGACATCGAGCGCGAGCGCGGCATCACCATCAAGAGTCAGGCCGTCCGCATGCCGTGGACGATCCGCGAGGGTGAGCGGGCCGGCGAGCACGCCGTGCTCAACATGATCGACACCCCGGGGCACGTGGACTTCACCTACGAGGTGTCCCGGTCGCTGGCCGCCTGCGAGGGCGCTGTGCTGCTGGTCGACGCCGCCCAGGGCATCGAGGCGCAGACCCTGGCCAACCTCTACCTGGCCCTTGAGAACGACCTGCGCATCATCCCGGTGCTCAACAAGATCGACCTGCCGGCCGCGCAGCCGGAGAAGTACGCCGAGGAATTGGCCCACCTCATCGGCGGCGACCCCGCCGACTGCATCCGGGTCTCCGGCAAGACCGGCGAGGGCGTCCCGCACCTGCTCGACGAGATCGTCCGGCAGTTCATCCCACCGGTCGGCGACGCCGAGGCGCCCGCCCGGGCGATGATCTTCGATTCGGTGTACGACGTCTACCGCGGCGTCGTCACCTACGTCCGCGTCATCGACGGTCGGATCAGCGCCCGCGAGCGGATCAAGATGATGTCCACCGGCGCCGTGCACGAGCTGCTGGAGATCGGCGTCATCTCACCCGAGATGGTCAAGGCCGAGGCGCTCGGCGTCGGCGAGGTCGGCTACCTGATCACCGGCGTGAAGGACGTCCGGCAGTCCCGGGTCGGTGACACTGTCACCATCAACAGCCGGCCGGCGGCCGAGGCGTTGGGTGGCTACAAGGACCCGAAGCCGATGGTCTACTCCGGCCTCTACCCGATCGACGGGTCCGACTACCCGAACCTGCGCGAGGCGTTGGACAAGCTCAAGCTCAACGACGCCGCGCTGGACTACGAGCCGGAGACCTCCGGCGCGCTCGGCTTCGGCTTCCGCTGCGGCTTCCTCGGCCTGCTCCACCTGGAGATCATCCGGGAGCGGCTGGAGCGCGAATACAACCTCGACCTGATCTCCACCGCCCCGAACGTCGTCTACCGGGCGATCACGGACGACGGCGAGGAGATCGTGGTGACCAACCCGAGCGAGTACCCCACCGGCAAGATCGCCGAGGTGTACGAGCCGGTGGTCCGGGCCACCGTGCTGACCCCGAACGACTACGTGGGCGCGGTGATGGAGCTGTGCCAGGGCCGGCGCGGCACCCTGCTCGGCATGGACTACCTCTCCGCGGACCGGGTGGAGCTGCGCTACACGCTGCCCCTCGCGGAGATCATCTACGACTTCTTCGACCAGCTGAAGAGCCGCACCAAGGGCTACGCGTCGCTGGACTACGAGCCCTCCGGCGAGCAGGCGTCCGACCTGGTGAAGGTGGACATCCTGCTGCACGGCGAGCCGGTGGACGCGTTCAGCGCCATCGTGCACAAGGACAAGGCGTACAACTACGGCGTCACCATCGCCGCGAAGCTGCGCACGTTGATCCCGCGCCAGCAGTTCGAGGTGCCGATCCAGGCGGCCATCGGCAGCCGGGTCATCGCCCGCGAGACCATCCGGGCGATCCGCAAGGATGTGCTCGCCAAGTGCTACGGCGGTGACATCAGCCGCAAGCGCAAGCTGCTGGAGAAGCAGAAGGAAGGCAAGAAGCGGATGAAGATGGTCGGCCGGGTCGAGGTGCCGCAGGAGGCCTTCATCGCCGCCCTCTCCTCCGACTCCGGCGACGGCAAGGCCGCCGGCAAGAAGTAGTTCACGACGCTGTACGCGCCCGGGTGTCACACGCCCGGGCGTGTCGCGTTTCAGGGCGTCCCGGTCGCCCCGCGTGGTGTGGGCGTCGGCGTCGGCACCGTCTCCACTGGCGCGGGGCGCGGGGCGCGGGGTGCTTCGTGCTGGGAGCGTCGGCGCTGTGGCGCGGGGCGCTGTGGTGCGGGTGTTGGGGCGCGGGGTGCTGGGGCTCGGCGCTGTGGTGCGGCGGTGCGACCGTCGGTGCGGCAATTTTTTCCGTCGCTGTCGTCGGGTCGGTGGGTCGACGAAACCGCCTCCTACCTGTGTGGACGCACTCACGGGCCAATCGACGCGTCGCTGGAGCATCGACGAGTGACGCTCTTCTTCGGGGTGAGTCGGTTTGGGTTTTCGGGGGGCCGGGCACTTAGCCGTCACGACAGGAAGCACACAGCTCGTGTGTCAGACATTCTTAGAAGGAGGGCGACCGTGGAGTTCACCGTGTGGGGCATCATCACTGCGATCGTTGTTGGTCTCATCGTCGGCGCGCTCGGCCGTCTGGTCGTCCCGGGCCGGCAGAACATGCCGATCTGGCTGCACATGCTGATCGGTATCGGTGCGGCACTGCTGGGCACCGTTCTGGCGCGGGCCATCGGCATCGCGACCGAGACGAGCGGTGTCGACTGGGGCGAGCTGCTGGTGCAGGTCGTGGTCGCGGCGATCGCTGTCGCGCTGGTGGCCGGTGTGGGTGGCCGCCGCCGCGTGACCCGGTAACACCACGGCACCAACCCTTACCAGCGACACCATCGATGGGCGCCCGGCCGACAGGTCGGGCGCCCATCGACGTTCCGCCCGCCACGGGTGGGGCGTCGCCGTCTTCATACCGTCGCGACGGCCTCCCGCCCGACGTTTCGGCAGGCGGCCCGATGTCTGTCTGTGCGGCCGAAGGTCCGCGGCGTGCAGCTCGCGGTCTACGCGGCGCAGCCTCCCGAGTCTGCTGGCGACTTGCCAGGCGTGCGGCGAGCCGGACCGCGGTCATCGTTTCGGTTCCCGGGGGAGCCGGGGGTTCCGGGTCGCCGCACTGGCACGCCGCAGCCCCGTATCTCTGCCAGCTCCGGTCGAACGACGACACCGCCGAATGCGGCGACCCCTTGTTGAACGCGGCCAGTGGTCGTGGGTGGGTCCCCGGTGGCCGGGCTGGCCGGGAATGGGCCGGGTGGCCCGTGCCGGTTGTCTGTGCCCGGAGGCCGGGGCCGGTGTCCGGTGTCCGGAGGCCGGTGGGCGGTGGGCGGGGGTCGGGGCCTGCGGTGGAACGTGCTCCTGTCGGCCAGATCGTGATCGTTTGGTGAGTGAAGTCGGTTTGGAATTTGGGTGGGTCGGGCAATTAACGGTCACGACAGGAAGCACACGCACCGTGTGTCAGACATTCTTGAAGGAGGGTGGCCGTGGAGCTCACCGTGTGGGGCATCATCACTGCGATCGTTGTTGGTCTCATCGTCGGCGCGCTCGGCCGCCTGGTCGTTCCGGGCCGGCAGAACATGCCGATCTGGCTGCACCTGCTGATCGGTGTCGGTGCGGCACTGCTGGGCACCGTCCTGGCGCGGGCCATCGGCATCGCGACCGAGACCAACGGTGTCGACTGGGGCGAGCTGCTGGTGCAGGTCGTGGTGGCCGCGATCGCTGTCGCGCTGGTGGCCGGCGTGGGTCGCCGCCGCAGCATCACCCGATAACGACCCGGCATCATCTGGTAACACCCCACCACCGGTGGGACAGCACCACTCGAAAGAGCGCCCGGCCACGCCGGGCGCTCTTTCGTGTTGAAGCGCCCAACTTTGGCCCGACGTCGGAGTGCCCGCCGGTGGGGCGCTGCGGTACGTTCGCCACGCTTCGGCCAGCGCCACCCACTGTCGTAAAGGAATTCTCCGTACTAGGGTGCGGCGGAGAAGGTTAGTTCCAGGCGGCGCGAGGGGAGAAGTGGCGTGAACAGGTGGAAGCGGTTGGCCCCGGTCACCGCCATGGTGGCCTCGGCCGCGATGGTGCTGACCGGCTGTGGGGGCTCCGGCGACGACGCGGCCGACGACAGCAAGCTCACGGTCTGGATGATGGGCGAGGGCGGGGACGCGCAGAATTCCTTCCTCGACGGGGTCGAGGCCGAGTTCCGTCAGAAGCACCCCGACACCGATGTGGTCGTGCAGTACATCCCCTGGCTGGAGGCGCCCAAGAAGTTCCAGGCCGCGCTCGCCGGCGGTGAGGGACCGGACATCACCGAGCTGGGCAACACCGAGACCCAGGGGTGGGCCGCCCAGGAGGCGCTCGCCGACGTGAGCAGCCGGATGGGTGGCTGGGCGGACGGCAAGGACCTGCTGCCCGACCTGGTGCGTAACGCGCAGCTCGACGGCAAGCAGTACGGCGTGCCCTGGTACGCGGGTGTGCGGGCCATCTACTACCGCACCGACTGGTTCGCCGAGGCCGGCGTGCAGCCCCCGAAGACCTGGGACGACCTGGTCAGCGTGGCCAAGGCCGTGCAGGCGAAGAAGAAGGGCACCTACGGCATCGCCCTGCCGGGCAACTCCGAGCTGCCCTTCTACTCCTTCCTCTGGGGAGCCGGCGGTGAGATCGCCAGCAACCAGGGCGGCACCTGGAAGTCCGGCTACACCACGCCGGAGGCGCAGCGGGCGGTCAAGTTCTGGACCGACCTGGTGACCGTCCACAAGGTGGCCCCGCCGGCCGCCGCGGGCTGGAACGAGATCGACGCGCGTACCCAGTTCGCCACCGGCAAGGCCGCGATGGCCTTCGCCGGCAGCTGGCAGCAGGGTGCCATCAAGAAGGACAACCCCGAGATCGAGAAGGTCTGGGGTACGTTCCCGATCCCCGGCCCGGACGGCAAGGCGGCGCCCGGTTTCGCGGGCGGCTCGGACGTGGCGATCTGGAAGGACAGCGAGCGGCAGGACCTGGCCTGGGACTACCTGACCGTGCTGCTGAACAAGAAGAACGCGCAGAGCTTCGCGAGCAGCCTCGGCTTCTTCCCGGTCTACCAGGATCTGGTGTCCGGTGACGCGTACGCGAACGACAAGGTGATGGCGGCGTTCGCCACCACGATGCAGAACACCAAGCTCACGCCGCTCACCCCGAAGTGGGTGGAGGTCAGCCGGACGAAGACGGTGACCCAGGCGATGAACAGCTCGGTGATGAAGGGTCAGAAGACGGTCGAGAAGGCCACCGCCGACGCGGCCACCGAGATGGAAAGCATCCTCAACGCCAAGTGAGCACGCTGACCGAGGTGCCGGAGACGGCCGCCGCGCGGGACACCCCCGCGCGGCGCCGTCGCCGGGTGGACCGCCTGCCCTACCTGCTGCTCCTGCCCGCCCTGCTGATCATCGGGGTGCTGCTGCTCTGGCCGCTCGGCCAGGTGGTGGTGATGTCCTTCTACCGGCTGAACAGCGTCCGGCAACTACGCGGCGATCGGGAGTGGCCGTGGGTGGGGCTCGGCAACTACACCGACATTCTCTCCGATCCGTTCTTCCTGACCGTGCTGCGCAACACGGTGCTGTTCGCCGCGGCCAACGTGCTGCTCACGATGGTGCTCGGCACCCTGGTGGGGTTGCTGCTCAACCGGCTCGGTCGCAAGATGGCGACGTTCGTGGCGAGCTGCGTGATGCTCGCCTGGGCCACGCCGGCGCTGACCGGCACCATCGTCTGGAAGTGGATCTTCGACGATACGAGCGGCCTGGTCACCTGGTTGTTCAACGCGCTGCCGGACGGGCTCTCGAACGGCCTGTTCGGGCGCAGCGACTGGACCGGCTACGGCTGGTTCAACTCGCCACTGCTCTTCTTCGCCATCCTCACGCTGGTGGTGGTCTGGCACTCGTTCCCGTTCATCGCGGTGAGCGTGCTCGCCGGGCTGAAGAGCGTGCCGAGTGAGCTGCACGAGGCGGCCCGGGTGGACGGCGCCAGCCCGTGGCGGGTCTTCTGGAAGATCACCTTTCCGTTGCTGCGCCCGGTCTTCGGAATCCTGATCGTGCTCTCCACGATCTGGGACTTCAAGGTCTTCACCCAGCAGTTCGTGCTGGCCGGCGGCACCCAGGACCGGCCGACGTTCATGCTCGCCATCTACTCGTACGCCGAAGCATTCTCTCCGCCGCCGAAGTACGGGCTCGGCGCGGCCATTGCGGTCATCCTCACGCTGATCCTGTTGGTGGTCACCGGCTTCTACGTACGCATGGTGCTCAGGCAGGAGGACGAGTCGTGAAGAAGGTCGCCCTCAACGGCGCCGGGCTGCTGGTCGCGCTCTTCGCGGCGTTCCCGGTCTACTGGATGATCTCCACCTCGCTGAAGCCGAGCAGAGAGATCTTCTCGGCCACCCCGCAGCCGGTGCCGACCCACCCGACGCTTGAGCACTACCGGGAGATCCTGACCGGCAACCTGATCCCCGGTGTCAGCTTCCTCGACTTCTTCCTCAACAGCGCACTCGTCGCCGTCTCGACAGTGGTGCTCAGCGGTCTGGTGGCGTTGCTCGCCGCGACAGCTGTGGCCCGGTTCCGCTTCAAGCTGCGGACCAGCTTTCTGATCATGCTGCTGGTGGTGCAGATGATCCCGCTGGAGGCGTTGGTCATCCCGCTGTTCCTGATGATCCAGCGGCTGGGGCTCTACAACACCCTGCCCAGCCTGATCCTCACGTACCTGGGTTTCTCGCTGCCGTTCGCGGTCTGGATGCTGCGCGGCTTCGTCGCGGCGGTGCCGAAGGAGCTGGAGGAGGCGGCGGCGATCGACGGGGCCAGCCGGGCCCAGACCTTCCGCCGGGTGCTCTTCCCGCTGGTCGCGCCCGGCCTGGTGGCCACCAGCATCTTCTCCTTCATCACCGCGTGGAACGAGCTGATCTTCGCGTTGACGTTCATCAACGACCAGGGCAGCTACACGCTGCCGGTGGCGATGACCTTCTTCTTCGGTCGCGACGACACCAACTGGGGTCCGGTGATGGCCGCGTCCACCCTGTTCACCCTGCCGGTCATCATCTTCTTCCTGCTGGTGCAGCGTCGGATGGTCTCCGGTCTGGTGGCCGGCGCCGTCAAGGGCTGAGGGTCGCCCCGGGTACCGGTAGACGATCTTGAGGGCGGGTCGATCCCGCCGGCCCCCGCTAGGCTGACCGTCATGACGGGCAGGGTGGCAGCGGTGAACCTCGGCGTGGTGACCGAGGCGGAGTGGGCCGGCGACGCGAGCGGGCGCAGCGGCATCGACAAGCGGTCGGTGGGCTCGCCTGTGCAGTTCCGCGTCGACGGGGTGGTTGGCGACTTCATCGGCGAGCGGGCCCACCACGGGGGCGAGGACCAGGCGGTCTACGCCTACGCGGAAGAGGACGCCGCCTGGTGGGCCACCGAACTGGGGCGCGGTATCGGACCCGGCGGCTTCGGCGAGAACCTCACCACGTACGCGGTGGACCTGACCGGCGCGGTGATCGGTGAGCAGTGGCAGGTTGGATCGGCAGTGCTCCAGGTGACCAAGCCGCGAACGCCGTGCGCCACCTTCGCCGGCTTCTGGGGCGTACCGGATCTGATCAAGCGGTTCACCGTCCGGGCGCTGCCCGGTGCCTACCTGCGGGTGCTTCGCGAGGGGGAGGTGGGCCCGGGTGACCCGGTCGACGTGGTGGACCGGCCCGCGCACGGGGTGACCATCGGTGAGGTGTTCCGGGCCACCACCCTGGAGCCGGAGCTGCTGCCCCGCCTGCTGGAGGCACCCGACCTGCCGGAGTCGATCCGGGACAAGGTCCGCCGGCGTCTCGCCACCCGTAACTGACATCGAGGGCCGAAGGGCCCACCCGGGTGGAACGCCACGTTTTGTTATCACTATCAATAGTGATAACGTTCGGGCGTGGAGATGTCGAGAGAACGCTGGGCGGACCTGGCGCTGCACCCGGTGCGGATCCGGATCCTGCGTGCGGTCGCGGGCACCCGCCTGACCACGCAGGGCCTGCTTGAGCTGCTGCCCGATGTCCCACAGGCCACGATGTACCGGCACCTGGCGATCCTGGTCAAGGCCGGGCTGGTCGAGGTGATCGATGAACGCAGGGTGCGCGGTGCCGTCGAGCGGGTGTACGCGTTGCCCGCGCGCGGCGCGACGCTCGACCCTGCGGCCCTCGCCACGGCTACGCGGGAGGACCACGCCCGTTACTTCACGGCGTTCATGTCGAGCCTGCTGTCGGAGTTCTCCCGCTATCTCACCCGGGAGCGGATCGACTTCACCGCCGACGGCGTGGGCTACCAGCAACTCGTGCTGCACCTCACCGACGCCGAACTGGGCGAGTTCGCCGCCGGGCTCAACGCACTGGTGGGCCCGTTGCTCGGCAACCAACCCGGCGGCGGGCGGATACCGCGACTGTTGGCGACCGTCCTGCTGCCCACCGATCTGCCGACGGCCGACAGGCGCGCACCCGCGTCGACTGACGACTCCGACACGACGAGAGGGGAAGACTGATGGCATCGGTCATGGTGACCAACGATGTGATCGACATTCGATTCACCGGATGGGAGCGGGTCTGGGTCGGGCGGGAGCGGTTCGCACCGCCCCTCACCGCGGTGCGGCACGTCGCCCTGGTGGACAGCCCGCTCCGCCTGGCCCGTGGCGCACGCCGCGGATACGTGGTGTCCGGCTTCGCCAAGATCGGAGTGTGGGGCCTGTACGGCGGTCCTCGGCAGCTCGTGGCGGCCCGCCGGGCGGAACCAGGGCTGCACCTCGTTCTGGACCGGGCGGCGGTCGACGGCGAGTTCGACGAGGTGGTGCTCTCCAGCCCCGCCGCGCCGGGCCTCGTGGAGGCGATCACCCGTGCCATGGCGGCCCGCGCGTGACCGGCGACCACCTCGCGATCGAGGTGTCGCGCCTGACGAAGCGCTTCGGTGACGTCACCGCCGTGCGTGATCTGAGCTTCACCGTGCGACCCGGCGTGATCACCGGGTTCCTCGGCCCGAACGGCGCCGGCAAGACCACCACGATGCGCATGATGACCGGGCTGGTGTCGCCGACCGGTGGCACCGCCACGATCGGCGGGCGGACGTACGGCCAACTGGCCCGGCCGTCGCGCACGGTCGGCGCCGTGTTCGACGCCAACGCGTTCCACAGTGGACACACCGCCCGTGACCACCTGCGCGTCTACGCCGCGATGGGCGGATACCCGGACAGCCGCGTCACCGACCTGCTCGACATGCTCGGCCTCGCCGAGGCCGCACACCGGCGCACCCGAGGATTCTCCACGGGCATGCGGCAGCGGCTCAACCTCGCCACAGCGTTGCTCGGCGACCCCCGCGTCCTGCTGCTGGACGAGCCCGGCAACGGCCTGGACCCGGAGGGCGTGTCATGGCTACGCGGCTTCCTGCGCCAGTTCGCCGACGAGGGCCGTACCGTCCTGATCTCCAGCCACGCGCTCGGCGAGATCCAGCAGCTCGTGGATGACGTCGTGGTGATCCGGCGTGGCGAACTCGTCGCCGCCGGGCCCTGTTCCCAGCTCGCCGGCCCGCCGGCGGTGCTGGTCACCTCACCCGACGCGGCCGCGCTCGCTGCCGTCCTGACGGCCGGCCCCGCCAACGGCGGCCCGGCACCGCACGTCGAAGCCGCCGGGCCCGACCGGCTGCGGGTACGGGGGCTGGACGCGCCGGGCCTCGCCGACCTCGCCGCCGCCCATCACGTGCGGGTGCACGAGCTGGTCGTCGAGACCACCAGCCTCGAAGAACTCTTCCTCCACCTCACCAGGGACAAGGCGGTCAGCTGATGAACCTCCTGATCAGAGCGGAGTTCCGCAGGCTGCTGGCCACCCGGATGTGGGGCGGCCTGCTGCTCGCCGCCGCTGCGCTGGGCGGCGGCATGTTCGGGGCCATGGCGCTGGCGGGGCCGGAGAACTTCGACCCGCCGATGCCCGGTCTGGACACCGAGGCCGGCCTCCGCGCGATCCTCGGCATCCTCGGCTACACCGCGTTCGTGCCGGCCGCAGCCGGGGCCCTCGCGGTCACCTCCGAGCACCGACACCACACCGCCGCGGTCACCTTCCTGTTCGCGCCGCGCCGTGGGCGGGTGCTCGCCGCCAAACTCGCCACGTACGCGGTGGTCGGTCTCGCCTATGGGCTCGTCCTCGCGGGCACCGCCGCGGTGGCGCTGTTCGCCGTCGCCGCCGCCCGCGGCGTCGCACTCGGTCTGCCAGCCACCACAGTGCTGGCGCTGCTCGGCCGTATCGCCGTCGCGATGGTGGTCTACCTGCTCCTCGGGGCCGGGGTGGGCGCCCTCGTCCACCACCAGATCGCGGCGCTGTGTGTCGTGACCGGCTATCTGTACGTGGGGGAGCCGGTGCTGATGATGATCCCGGGCGTCAACACGCTGTACCCGATCCTCCCCGGCGGAGCCACCGCCGCGCTCACCGATTTCACCTACGTCGCCGACGCCATCTCCGCGGAACTCGGCAGCGGCGCCGTCCACCTCCTCCCACCGGCGGCCGGGGCTCTCCTGCTCACCGCGTACGCGGTGGCCGCCTCGGCGATCGCCGTGTTGCTGCCCCTGCGCCGGGACGTCACCTGACCGTCCCGTGCCGCCGGGACGACACGCCAGTGTCGGGGTGACCGGCGGACGGTAAGAAACGGATGACAGGGCCGAGCCCGAGCCGTTGCCCGTATTGTCCCCTTTGGGGGCGTGCGGTGGAGGCCGGGTGGAGCGCGATGTCGATGGCAACGGACGGCGGCGCCACGGCAGCGGCACCCGCCGATCCGGACCTGGAACGTCCGGCGTTTCTGGAACTCTTCTTCGACCTCGTCTACGTCTTCGCGCTGGTCACCCTGGCGAACATGCTCGCCAACGACCTGACCTGGACGGGCCTCGCCGAGGCGTTGGTGCTGCTGCTCGCGTTCACGATGATCTGGGCGCTCACCGTGTGGACGGCGGACACCATCGACCTGACCCGTCCATCAGGGCAGGGGCATCTCATCTGGGTGGCGGCGGCCAGTCTGCTGTTGGCGGCGACCGCGGCCGACGCGTACGGCGATCGTGCGCTGCTCTTCGCGATCACCTTCGTGATCATTCCCCTCAGCACCACCGCCTACTACGCCGTTGTCGTCTCGAAGGGCTGGCCCCCGCGGCGTTCGACGATCCGGATCCAGACCTGGAAGTCCATCACCGCCGTCGGATGGATCGGCGGGGCGCTCGTGGGCGGCTCGGGCCAGCTGCCGATCTGGGCGCTCGCGGTCGTCGTCGAGTACGTCGGGGCGGTGTGCGGCTGGCCGCTGCCCCGGATCGGTCGCTCACGACCCCGGGACTGGCGGCTGGTCCACGCGCGGGTGGCCGAGCGCTACCGGCAGTTCGTCATCATCGCGCTCGGGGTGTCGATCTTCGTGACCGGGACGACCTTCAGCAGGAGCGAGTACACGCTGGAGAGCGCCTGGGCGCTGCTCGTGGTGTTCAGCACGGTGGTGCTGATGTGGCGGATCTACATCTACCGCGCCGGTGAGCTGCTGACCGACGCGATCGTCCGGTCGACCGACCCGGCGTTGTTCACCCAGTCCGCCGCGATCACCCATCTGATCATGGTGGCCGGCATCGCCGGCGCGGCGGTCACCAGCGACCTCGTGGTGAATCGACCGTTGGGTGAGACCCCGCCGTCGTGGGCCGCTGTCATCCTCGGCAGCCCCGCGTTGTACCTGCTCGGCCGGGGCCTCCTCGATTTCACCGTGTTCGGACGCATCTCGCGCTCCCGGCTGGCCGGCGTGGTGCTGCTGGGGTGCCTGGCGCCGGCCACGCCCGTGCTGCCGCCGATCCTGGTCGCCCTGCTCGCCATGATCGTGCTGGCCCTGATCGCCGTGGCGAACCTGGCCAGCACCCGACGACACACCCGTACCCCGGCGCCGCCGATGCTGGGGTGAGACTCCGCGCGGCCGGTGGGGCGACCTCTCATCGGGCCGCCGTGGTGACCTCGGCCGGTCTGCGCCGTGCAGCCAGGCCTTCCCCGGCCAGGGTGAGCAGCAGGACCAGGTTCGCCACCACCAGGACTGTCAACGGCGGCAGCCGGAACGCGCCGGGCGCGACAAGCGCGCCCAGCAACACGCCCGCCAGCAGCACGATCGCCAGCACCCGGGACCAGAGAATCCGGGCCGTCACCACGGCATCGAACAGCACGCTGCCGAGCAGGAACAGCGCCGGGCCGCCGAGGATGGCAACCATCACATCCACCGGGGTGTGACCGGACGGCCGAGCGATGACCATCGAGGTGCCGGTCGAGACCAACACCACCCCGGCCACCATCACCAGGTGCGTGTACGAGGTGGAGGTGCCGGAGCGGACCCTCTCCACGGTCGTGACGCTCGGTGGGGCCAGGATCCGCTGGACGCGCTGGAAGTAGAGCTGGAACAGCAGGACCGCGCTGACGAACGCGACTGCGCTCGCGGTCACCTGACCGGCGGTGAACCCGCTGCCGGCCAGCCCCATGCCGGTGCTCAGGATCAACTCGCCGAGCGCGACGATGAAGATCGCCCGGTGCCGCTCGGAGAGGTGCACCCCGGTGAAGATCTGGCTGGCGAGTTCGGTGCGCCCCAGCCCCGGCGTCGGCCAGCCGAACCGTGCCGAGCCGAGGTCGACCACCACCGCGAGCGACCAGAGCGCCAGCCGAGCCGTCCCGTCCACGAACACCCCGGCCACCCAGGGCGCCACGGTCACGCCGAACCAGAAGAAGACCCTGATGCTCCGGGCCTGGATCGGACGATTGACCCGGGTGCCGGGGATCAGGACGGCGTCGCGGACCAGGTGGATGCCGAAGTACGCGGCGACGAAGAGCCACCCGTACCTGCCGAAGGCGTGCGGTGTCGCGATCGCCATCAGCAGGGTGCCGAGCATGACCAGCAGGACGGTCGCCTGGATGATCGGCAGTCGGGGGTCGAACAGGTCGGTGAGCCACGCCGTGAGCACCCAGACCCACCAGGCGGCCAGCAGCAGGACGGCGGTCTGCGCCGCGTTCCGTACGGTGAGGTCCTCGCCCAGGCTGGCGGAGAGCCGGGAGAGCAGGAAGATGTAGACCAGGTCGAAGAAGAGTTCCAGGAAGGTCGGGTATTCCGGCTCGCCGCGACGGCGGAGGATCCGGGGGAGCGGAGCGGACGTCACTGCGGCTGCCTCCTGTGCCACCCCGCGCCCCGGCCAGGCGCTGCGCCCCGGCTCTGCCTACCCGTCACGCTACCGACACCGCGGCGCCCGGTGGCCCGGAAGCGGATACGGGAACGGCCCCCGCCAGCGGTGGCGGGGGCCGTTCTCAGACGCAGGTGATCAGCGCAGCCAGGGGATGCTGCGGTCGAGCAGACCGCGCTCCTTGAGCTCCTTGCGCAGCGGGATCTCGTCGTCGACGTACCCGTCCCAGTTGATGCCCCAGTAGTTGGCGGTGTGGGTGCCCTCACCGATCAGCTGACGCTGCACCGGGGTGCGGTTGCGGTACCACTCGCCGTTCACGTCGGGGTGCAGCTCGTCCAGCGGACGGATCCACCGGTAGGTGTAGCCGACGAAGAGCATCTTGCGGGTGATGGTCGACAGGTTCGTCGAGCGCGAGTGCCACTGCCGGCGGTCGAAGATGAAGGCGTCGCCCGGGTTGGCGGTGATCTCCACCGTGCCCTCCGGGTCCGGGTTGTGCACGCTGAGGTCCTTGGGACGGTCCAGCGAGTTCCACAGGTGGCTGCCCGGGATGACCTTGGTGGCGCCACGGCCGGTCTCGGACAGGTCCGACAGCACGTACGCGACCTTCAGCGAGAACATCGGCCGGGGCAGGTTCGGGTCCATCGTCTCCGGGTCGGAGTTCTGCCGGTACCCGTCCTGGTGCCAACCCCAGTACGGCTTCTCCGGCTCGGCGGCCGGCGGGGTGA
Organism: Micromonospora parva; assembly: GCF_040649675.1. NCBI lineage: Bacteria > Bacillati > Actinomycetota > Actinomycetes > Micromonosporales > Micromonosporaceae > Micromonospora > Micromonospora parva. Next base: position 70,605 of record NZ_JBEZFX010000017.1, read on the forward strand.
CGTCCAGGTGGTTGTGGTGGGTGTAGATGTTCCAGCCGGCCAGCCCCCACATGTACGGGAAGGCGATCGGGTGGGTCAGCAGCTCACCGAAGAGCTCGTCGCGCTCCAGGAAGCCCAGCAGGTGCAGGGTGCCGTCCTTCTTGGTGGTGCCCTTCGCCTGCTCCTCCGCGTAGACGCGGTCGACCGCCGCCTCCAGCGCCGCCCGGTGGTCCTCGGTCAGGACGTTGCGCAGCAGGAGGAAACCCTGCTCGTGGAACTCCTTGCGGTCAATGTCGCTGATCGGTTCGTAACCGGTCCGGTCGCCGTAATCGAACACCGCGTCGTACCCCTCCCCATGAGGTGAAACCTTTTCTGGCACAGGCCGCCGATCGTAACGCGGTGGCCCAGGCATCGGGGAGGGTGTGTTGGGGGATTGGGTCGCAGTGGGACCCCACGCAGCGAGAGAAACGCACAGAGTGAGATCAAGGCGATCAATAGCCGGGTTTAATGCATTTTGCCGGATTGTGCGGTCACTGCCGGTTAGGAGATCCGGGTCGGGTCAACCCTCGTTGAACACCTCGGCCACCACCTGACCGGCCGGGCTCTGCTGCCCGTCCACCCGACCCCACGAGCCGTTGCGCGCGGTCCACTCCAGGTCGCCGAAGCGAACCCGCTTCACCCCGTGGTCCTGGGCGTGTGACACCAGCCAGTGCGCGTACCGCCAGCCGTCGCGTTGGTCGCCCGGGGTGACCGCCAACCCCGTCGGGTCGGTCGGGTCGGTGCCCTTCAACCCCCAGTCCAGCACCAGGTTGCGGGTCAGCTGCGCCGCCGCAGCCGCGCCGTACATCGCCGGGGTGCGCCCCACGGTGCAGGCGACAGCGCCGCTGGCGTCGCCGAGCAGTGCCCGGCTGAGCACCTCGGAGTCGTCGGCCCACTTCTGGTACGCCTCGGGGAACGCCGAGCGCTGCACCCGCTGGGCGGCATCGGTGACGCGCATCTTCTCCCAGCCGCGCACCTTCTTGAGGGCCGCGTAGAACCGGTTGGCCGCGTAGCGCGGATCGCGGATCTGCGCCGGGGTGCCCCAGCCCTGGCTCGGTCGCTGCTGGAACAGGCCGACCGAGTCGCGGTCGCCGTCGGCGAGGTTGCGCAACCCGGACTCCTGGTACGCGGTGGCGAGCGCGACAACGACGGCCCGCTCGGGCATGCCACGCTTCGCGCCGATCGCCGCGATGGTCGCCGCGTTTGCCATCTGGTCGGCGTCCAGCGCGACCCGACCATCGGCCTGCACCGTGCACTTCCGCGCCACCAGCGGCAGCGTGAGGTTGTCGCCGACCTGCCGTACGACGAGCCAGATCGCGATCACGGCGACGAGGATGAGCACCACTCCACCCGCCACGGTTGCCCGAGTTCGCACCCACACCCCCAGATCGACAGTCCGCCAAGCGTACGTCCCCGCACGCCCCCTCCGGGTCGTCCGAGCGGTTCGGGCCCGACTCGGGCGCCTCGGACCGGTTCGGGTCGGCTCCGTTGTCGCGTACCGGTTGGCGACGTTCCCGCTTCGGTGGCGATCTCACCTGCTCGCTGGTTCTGTCACGTGCCCGGTGCCGGCCTGTCGGGAGTGTCACCGGGTGCGCGATGGCGGGAAGCGATTGACCAGTCAAGGACTTATCCCTGTTGACATGTCAATCCGACCGACCGCCACCACCTGGGCGAGTCGGTCACCGAACGAGGAGGAGTGTCATGGGAACGCTTGACGGCAAGGTCGTGCTGATCACCGGCACCGGGGGTGGTCTGGGCCGCGTCGCGGCGCTGACGTTCGCCCGTGAGGGCGCGAAGGTCGTCGGGGCCGACCTCCAGGTCGCCGCGAACGACAAGACGGTCGACCTCGTCCGCCGCGCCGGGGGCGAGATGACCGGCATCGCGCCGGTCGACCTCACCGACCCCGAGCAGGTACGCACGCTCGTCGACGACGCTGCCGCCGCCTACGGCGGACTGGACGTGGTCTACAACAACGCGGCAGCGCTCCGCTTCGGCCCGATGCCCGACTTCTCCGTGGCGGACTGGCGCTACACCATCACCGGGGAACTCGACATTCCGTACTTCGTGTCGAAGTTCGCCTGGCCGCACCTGGTCCGGCGCGGCGGCGGCGTCATCATCAGCGCCGCCTCCATCGCCGGGACGATCGGCGGCCACGTGCCGCCGATGGTCGGTCACACCGCCGCGAACGCCGGCATCATCGGGATGACCCGACAGCTCGCGCTCGAAGGCGCCCCGCACGGGATCCGCGCCGTGGCGGTCAGCCCCGGGCCCACCCTCACCCCGGCCAGCGAACGCGACCTCGGTGACAACCAGGAGGCCCGGGACGCCATCACCGCCAAGACGCTGCTCAAGCGCTTCGCGCGCCCCGAGGAGGTCGTCGAGCTGGTGGTCTTCCTCGCCTCGGACCGGGCGTCGTACATCACCGGGGCGAACTACCCGGTCGACGGCGGCGCGACCGCCTGGTGAGCCGAGCATGGGCGCCGCGGCTCCCGGCGGCGCCCCTGACCCTCAGTCGTCCTGAGCGGGCACCCAGCGCGCCGGACGTTTGTCGCGGAACGCGGTGACCCCCTCGCGTCCCTCGTCGGACAGGAAGTAACCGGTCGAGACGGCGGAGAGCCGGGCCAGTTCGGCACGCAGCTCGGCGGTGGCCGGCCGGCGCAGCAGATCCTTCGCGCCGGCCAACGCGCCCGGCGCGCCGCGCACCAGCGAGTCGCAGTAGCCGCGCACGGCGTCGTCCAGCCCGTCCGCCGGAACCGACGCCGTGACCAGGCCGATCTCGGCGGCCCGGCGACCGTCGAAGGTGTCGCCGGTCAGGTACAGCTCGGCGGCGGCGCGGGGGTGCAGCCGGGGCAGCACGGTCGCCGAGATCACCGCCGGGATCACCCCGATGCGGACCTCGGTGAACGCGAACGTCGCCTCGTCGGCGCAGACGGCCAGGTCGGCGGCGGCGATCAGGCCGAGGCCACCGGCCCGCGCCGGCCCGGCCACCCGAGCCAGCACGGGCTTCGGGCACTCCCAGACCGCGGCGAGCACATCACCCAACATGCCGGCCGGAACCGTCCCGCTGGCGTACGCCATGGCGGTTTCCTTCAGGTCCGCCCCGGAGCAGAAAACCGGGCCGGTGTGGTCGAGCACTACCGCTCGGACCGCCTCGTCGGCCACCGCGTCCGCCAGCCCGGCCAGCAACTGGGTCATCAGGGCGGTGGAGAGCGCGTTGCGGTTGTGTGGGCTGTCCAGGGTGAGGGTGGTCACCCCACGGGCCGTGGCGACCCGCACGAGGACGTCGGGAGAGGTCATGCCGGGCACACTAGTGGCCATGCCCGGCGTCCTTCCAGATGGTGAGACCGTCCCCGTCGACGGATCGTTGCCCGCCACCGCCACCGCAGCGGTCGGCGCGCGCGGCTTCGGCGTGTACGTGCACGTGCCGTTCTGCGCCAGTCGCTGCGGCTACTGCGACTTCAACACCTACACCGCTGCCGAACTGGGCGGCGGTGCCAGCCGCGAGGGGTACGCCGACACCGTCCTGGCCGAGCTGGCGCTCGCCGCCCGGGTGCTGGGCGACAACCCGCCGCCCCGGGTCGACACCGTCTTCGTCGGTGGTGGCACGCCCACCCTGCTCCCCGCCGACGACCTGGCCCGCATCCTCGACGGGATCGACCGCACCTGGGGGCTGGCCGCCGACGCCGAGGTGACCACCGAGGCCAACCCCGAGTCGGTCACCCCGGAATCGTTGAAGCTGCTGCGGGCGGCCGGCTACACCCGGATCTCGCTGGGCATGCAGTCCGCCTCCCCGGGGGTGCTGGCGATCCTGGACCGCACACACAGCGCCGGCCGGGCCACCGCCGCCGCCCTGGAGGCGCGCGACGCCGGGTTCGCGCACGTCAACCTGGACCTGATCTACGGCACTCCGGGGGAACGGGCCGAGGACTTCGCCGCCTCGCTGGAGCAGGTGGTCGCCGCCGGGGTGGACCACGTCAGCGCGTACGCCCTGATCGTCGAGGACGGCACCCGGCTCGCCGCCCGGATGCGGCGCGGCGAGCTGGCGTACCCCAGTGACGACGTGGCCGCGGACCGCTACCTGGCGGCGGAGGCCGCGCTCGACGCGGCCGGGTTCTCCTGGTACGAGGTCTCCAACTGGGCCCGCAGCGACCAGGCCCGGTGCCGGCACAACCTGCTCTACTGGACCGGCGCGGACTGGTGGGGCCTCGGCCCGGGGGCGCACAGCCACGTCGGCGGGGTGCGCTGGTGGAACGTCAAACACCCCTCCGCGTACGCCCAGCGGCTGGCCGCCGGTGCGTCTCCCGGGCTGGCCCGGGAGGTGCTCACTGTCGACGAGGCGCACATGGAGGACGTGATGCTGCGGCTGCGGCTGGCCAGCGGTCTCCCGCTGGCGGTGCTCGACGCCGCCGGGCGGGCCGGCGCGGAGCGGGCGCTGGCCGGCGGCCTGCTGGCCGCCGACGAGTACGCCGCCGGCCGGGCGGTGCTCACAGTGCGCGGGCGACTGCTCGCCGACGCGGTCGTCCGCGATCTGCTGCCCTGAGCGCAGGGCGGGCGGTGTGCCGAACCGGCCGGGGGAGCGGCCGGCCCGGTTCACTTGATGAAGTTGGCGGTCATCGGGTAGCGGTACGGGGTGCCCTCGTTGGCCTTCACGCCGGCGATGATCCCGAACAGGATCTGGATCACCACGACGGCGATGCTGGGCAGGAAGAGCAGGCACCAGCTCACGAAGAGCAGCACGAACGCGATGATCGACCAGAGGATCTGGAAGTTCAGGGCGGCGAGGGCGTGCGCCCGGACGGTCGGCGACTGCTGGCCACGGGCCAGGTAGGCGATGAGCGGGGCGACGAAGCCCAGCGGACCGAAGCTGATCAGCGCGCCGAGCGCGCCGCCGAAGTGGGCGACCAACGCCCAGGTCTTGTCCTCGTTGGTGGCGTAGCCGCCGCCGGGGCTGCCGTAGGCCCCACCGGCCGGATAGCCGCCGGGCGGGTAGCCCCCGGGCGGGGGGTAGCCGCCTGCCGGAGGGTAGCCACCTGACGTCGGTTGGTCACCGGTGGGAGGCGGATAGCCACCGGCCGGGGGATAGCCGGCCGGGCCGGGTGCGCCCGACAGTGGTGCGGTGGGCGGCTCGGCCGACGGGAACGGGCCCGGGGAGGTCGGCTCCGGCGGGTAGTTGCCGGGCTCACCCGAACCGGGAGGGCGAGGAGGTTCAGTCATGGATGTCACGGTAGGGGCCCGTGGCAACGCCGCACCAGAGCGACACCGCCCGGCAGTGCGGGCCGATCGGCCCAGTGCGGTGGCGCGGGCCGCACCGACCGGTGGCCGTTGATCATCGCGTCGGCGGGCCTGCCGACGTAGACTGGCACTCGCTACAGTCGAGTGCCAGGACGGCTCGGCCGGCCCAGGGCGCCGGCGGCCGACGTGCGACAGGAGGTGCGGAGGATGGGTCTCGACGACCGGAAACTCGCAGTGCTCCGCGCCATCGTCGAAGACTACGTCTCCACCCAGGAGCCGGTCGGCAGCAAGGCGCTGGTCGAGCGGCACCAGCTCGGGGTCTCCCCGGCGACGGTCCGCAACGACATGGCCGTGCTGGAGGAGGAGGGTTACATCCGGCAGCCGCACACCAGTGCCGGCCGGGTGCCCACCGACCGCGGCTACCGCCTCTTCGTCGACCGGCTGTCCCGGGTCAAGCCGCTCAGCCCGGCCGAGCGCCGGGCCATCGAGCGCTTCCTGGTCGGCGCTGTCGACCTCGACGACGTGGTGCACCGCACGGTGCGGCTGCTCGCCCAGCTCACCCGGCAGGTCGCCGTCGTGCAGTACCCGAGCCTGGCCCGCTCCTCGGTGCGTCACCTGGAGCTGGTGCCGATCTCCACCACCCGGCTGATGCTCGTCATGATCGCGGACACCGGCCGGGTGGAGCAGCGACTCGTGGAGCTGCCCGGGCCGGTGCCCGCCGACGACGTCACCGACCTGCGCCGACTGATCAACGAGAAGCTCGCCAACGCCCGGCTGTCCGAGACGCCACCGCTGGTGCAGGCGCTGGTCGAGGAAGCGCCGACCGGGCTGCGACCGACCATGACCACGCTCGCCAGCGTGCTGCTGGAGACGCTCGTCGAACGGCACGAGGAACGGATCGCCCTCGCCGGCACCGCCAACCTCACCCGGGGCGGGCTGCTCGACTTCCAGGGCTCGCTGCGGCCGATCCTCGAGGCGCTGGAGGAGGAGGTCGTGCTGCTCAAGCTCATCGGTGAGACCGAGCCGAGCACGACCCGGGTGCTGATCGGCGACGAGAACGAGTTCGACAACCTGCGCGCCGCCTCGGTGGTCAGCACCGGCTACGGCCCGGGCACCACCATCGTGGGCGGGCTCGGGGTGCTGGGGCCCACCCGGATGGACTACCCCGGCAACATCGCCACGGTGCGCGCCGTGGCACGCTACGTGGGCGAGTTGCTGGCCCAGAACTGATTGGTCAGGGCCGATGCGGCCGGCTGCGGCCGCCGACCGGCGCAACGCGAGACGAACATGAGGACACGGAACGCAGTGGCCAGGGACTACTACGGCATTCTCGGTGTGAGCCGGGAAGCCTCCGATGACGAGATCAAGCGCGCCTACCGCAAGCTGGCACGCCAGTTCCACCCGGATGTCAATCCGGACCCGGAGGCTCAGGAGAAGTTCAAGGACATCAACGCCGCGTACGAGGTCCTCTCGGACGACCGGAAGCGGCAGATCGTCGACCTGGGTGGCGACCCGCTCGCCCCGGGTGGCGGCGCCGGTGGCCCGGGCGGCCCCGGTGGAGCCGGCCCGTTCGTCGGCTTCCAGGACATCATGGACGCGTTCTTCGGCGGCGCGGCGGGTGGCGCCCGTGGCCCTCGGCCGCGTACCCGCCCGGGTGCCGACGCGATCCTGCGACTCGAACTCGACCTGCACGAGACGGCGTTCGGCGTCGAGGCGCCGATCACCGTCGACACCGCTGTGCTCTGCACCACCTGCTCCGGTGCCGGCACCGCCGCCGGCACGCACCTGGCGACCTGCGAGGCGTGCGGCGGTCGGGGCGAGGTGCAGTCGGTGCAGCGGACGTTCCTCGGTCAGGTGGTCTCCGCCCGGCCGTGCACCGTCTGCCAGGGCTACGGCACCACCATCCCGCACCCCTGCCCCACCTGCGCCGGTGACGGCCGGGTGCGCACCCGCCGGTCGCTGACCGTCAAGATCCCGGCCGGCGTCGAGGACGGCATGCGGATCCGGCTGGCCCAGCAGGGCGAGGTCGGCCCGGGCGGCGGCACCGCCGGTGACCTCTACGTGGAGATCCACGAACGTCCGCACGACGTCTACTCGCGCAAGGGCGACGACCTGCACTGCCGGGTCACCGTGCCGATGACCGCCGCCGCGCTCGGCACCCGGCTGACCATCAAGACGCTGGACAGCGAGGAGCCGGTCGACGTCAAGCCCGGCACCCAGCCGGGCAGCACGCTGCGGCTGCGCGCCCGAGGCGTCCCGCACCTGCGCGGCACCGGCCGGGGTGACCTCTACGTCCACCTGGACGTGCGAACCCCGACCAAGCTCGACGCCGACCAGGAGAAGATGCTGCGCGACTTCGCCAAGACCCGTGGCGAGGAGGTCGCCGAGCTGTCCAAGCAGGGCGGCTTCTTCTCCCGGATGCGCGACGCGTTCAACGGGCACGCCTGAGTGTCCGCGCCGCTGTTCCTGGTCGAGGCGCTGCCCACCGGCGACACGCTGACCCTGGACGGCCCGGAGGGGCACCACGCCGCCACCGTGCAGCGGCTGCGCGTCGGCGAGGAGCTGCTGCTCGCCGACGGCCGGGGTGGCACGGCCGCCGCCGTGGTCACGGCCGTCGGCCGGGGCAGCCTGGAGGTCACCGTCACCTCCCGGGGGTACGCGGACGCGCCCGTACCCCGGCTGGTGACGGTGCAGGGCATCGCCAAGGGCGACCGGGGCGAGCTGGCCGTGCAGGCGATGACCGAGGTCGGGGTGGACGAGATCGTCCCCTGGGCGGCATCGCGTTCGGTGGTCCAGTGGCGCGGCGACCGGGGCGTACGCGCCCGGGAGAAGTGGGTGGCCACCGCCCGGGAGGCGGCCAAGCAGGCCCGCCGACCGTGGCTACCGGTGGTGGCCGGTGCGCCGGACGAGTCCACCGCCACGGTGGCCCGCCGGATCGCCGGTGCCGCCGCCGGGTTCGTGCTGCACGAGGAGGCCGAGGAGCCGCTGACCGGCGTCGACCTGCCGTCGGCCGGGGAGATCGTCCTCGTCGTCGGCCCCGAGGGTGGCATCGCCCCGGCTGAGCTGACAGCCTTCCGCGAGGCCGGTGGCCGGCCGGTACGCCTCGGGCCGGAGGTCCTGCGTACCTCCACGGCCGGCGTGGCCGCGCTCAGCGTGCTCGCCACCCGCCTCGGCCGCTGGTAGCTGGCCACCCCTGACGCCGCCGCTCGTTGCGGCCGCTGGTGGCCCGTCGCTCGTTTCGGCCGCTGGTGTTCCGCCGCGCGCTGGCTTGTGGTCCGGCCGGATCGGAGCCGCCCGCTCGATTGAGCGTGATGCCTCTGGGTCATCACGATGACTGACAGGCATCACGCTCAATGTGGTGTTCGCCGTCGGCCCGCAGGGCCGCGGCCCACCGCCGGTCGGTCGGGGGCCGCGGCCCACCGCCGGTCCGTCGGGCGGACGCCGCAGCGGGTTCGGGTCGCGAGGTCAGCTGCGCAGGTACGAGGCGCCGTTGAGGTCGACGATCGTGCCGGAGGCCCACGTGGCCTGCGGCGAGGCCAGCCAGTGCACGGCCGCGGCGATCTCCTCCGGTTCGCCCACCCGGTCGAACGGGCTCTGCGCCCGGATGGCGGCGCCCTCCTCACCGCGCAGGTACTCGGTGACCATGTCGGTCGCCACGAACCCCGGCGCGACGGTTGCCACCGTGATGCCGTACGGCGCGAGCGCCACCGCGAGGGACTGACCCAACGCGTTCAGCCCCGCCTTGCTGGCACCGTACGCCGGCTGGTGCGGCTCGCCGCGGAACGCGCCCCGGGACGAGACGTTGACGATCCGCCCGCCGCGCTCCCGCATGTGCTGGGCGGCGCACCAGATGACGTTGCCGGCACCGGTCAGGTTGGTCTCCAGCACCTGCCGCCAGCGGTTCTGCCACTGTTCGTACGAGGCGCCGAAGACCGGGTGCGGGTCGTCGCGGTCGCCGTACGTCCCGGCGTTGTTGACCAGCACGTCCAGCCCGCCGAGCAGCTCCGCGGCCCGGTCGACCATGGCCCGGACCGCGTCCGGATCGGTGAGGTCGGCGCGGACCACCACGTGCCCGGCGCCGGGTAGCCGCGCGCGTAGCCGCTCGGCCGCGTCGGCGGAGTCGCGGTGGTGGATGGCCACCCGGTCACCGCTGGCCGCGAACGCCATTGCCACCGCGCTGCCGATCCCGCGCGAGGCCCCGGTCACGAGTACCGCCCGATCCGTCATGCCGGCCATCCTGCCTCAGCCGTTTCTATGCCGGCGAACGGGCCGGCGGCGCGGGCCGCGCCACGGCGGCACCGGCCCGTTACTCCTTACACTGCCCCGATGGGATCCGACTGCCTGTTCTGCCGCATCGTCGCCGGGGAGATCCCGGCCACCGTGGTCCGGGAGACCGACACCACGCTCGCCTTCCGTGACATCGACCCGAAGGCGCCGGTGCACGTGCTGGTCATTCCGAAGGAGCACTACGCCGACGTGGCGACGCTCGCCCAGGGTGACCCGGCGCTCGCCGCCGACGTGCTGGCGACGTCCGCCGCCGTGGCCGAGGACGAGGGCCTGCTCGGCGACGGTTTCCGGCTGATGTTCAACACCGGCGCGTACGGCGGGCAGGAGGTGTTCCACGTGCACGCGCACCTGCTCGGTGGCGCGCCGCTGGGCCCGATGCTGGCCCGGGACCTCGGGTGAGCGTGCCGGACAGCCGCGTGCACGAGCACCTGGACCGACTCGTCCGGCGGGTGCAGGCCGACGCCCGGGTGCCGGCGGTGTCGGCGGCGCTGCACCGGGCCGACCGACCGCTCTGGACCCGTACCGTCGGCGGGACCGGCACCGACAACCCGCTGGGGCCGGGCACCCAGTTCCGGATCGGCTCGGTCACCAAGACGTTCACCGCGGTGCTGGTCCTGCAGTGCCGCGACGACGGGCTGCTGGACCTGGACGACCCGGTGGGCCGGCACCTCGACCTCCCGGCGCACGGCGAGCTGACCGTACGCCGGTTGCTGTCGCACACCGCTGGCCTGCAACGCGAGCCGTTCGGCGACGTCTGGGACAGCCTGCGCGCACCGGACGCCGACCAACTGGTCGCCGAGCTGGACCGCGCCGAGCGGGTGCTGCCGACCGGCCGCCGGTTCCACTACTCGAACCTGGGTATGGCAGTCCTCGGCCAGCTCGTCGCCCGACTGCGGGGCGGGAGCTGGGCGCAGGCCCTCACCGAGCGGATCCTGACGCCGCTGGGGCTGACCGACACCACAGTGACCCCACGGCCGACGGCGGCCACCGGGTTCCTGGTCGACGCGTACTCCGACGAGGCGCACCCGGAACCGCCGACCGACTTCGGCGCGGTCGGCCCGGCCGCCCAGCTGTGGAGCACCGCCACCGACATGGCCCGCTGGGCGGCGTTCCTGGCCGACCCGGCTGCCCTGGACCCGGCCGGCGCGGTCCTCGCCCCGGCCACCCTGGAGGAGATGCGCTGGCCGTTGACCACCACTGACGAGACGCTCTGGGGCGCGGGCTTCGGGCTCGGGCTGATCCTGATCCCACAGGGGGAACGGGTGATGCACGTGGGGCACGACGGGGCGATGCCCGGCTTCCTCGCCGGGGTGTACGGCCGTCGCGGTGGTGACGGCACGGCAGGTGCGATGGGCGCCGCGGTGCTCGGCTCGTCCGGCACGGCGACCGAGGTGTTCGACCTGCCGCACCGGCTGCTCGCCGCGGCGGTCGAGCACGATCCGGCCGAGATCGAGCCCTGGCGGCCCGGCGCACCCGCTCCGGCGGCCCTGCGGGGTGCGCTCGGCCGTTGGTGGGGCGAGGGCAGCGAGTATGTCTTCTCCTGGCACGACGGCACCCTGCGGGCGCGCGGGGTCGCCGACCCGGCCGGACGACCGCCGGCGATCTTCACCCCGTTGGCGGACCAGCCGGACGTGTTCCGGGTGGTCTCCGGTCGGGAGGCCGGTGAGCTGCTGCGACTGACCCGGGACGAGGCCGGCGTGGTGGTCCGGATGCACTGGGCGACGTACCGGTTCACCCGCCACCAGGAGACCTTCGACCGGTACGACTTCCGGGCCGGGGGTTGATCGCGGCCAGCGGAAATGGGCGCGATGCGGCCCGTGTTGAACCGATACGATGGGTGTAACGTCCGCACGCCAGGCCAGCAGGCCGGCGCCGAGATCGAGAGCAGGTGGCGCAGGGCCCTTCGGCCCGACCTATGACCGGCACCCCACCTCCCGGCCCGCCCCGGGTGCAGACCAGGATCACCGTGCCCGACCCGAAGATCATGGTGAATCTGCTCGGCGCGGGCGACGAGATCCTCCGACTCGTCGAACGCTCGGTCACCAGTGACGTGCACGTCCGCGGCAACGAGATCACCATCACCGGTGACCCCGCGGACAACGCTCTCGCCGAGCGGGTCTTCAGCGAGCTCCTCGAACTCATCGAGAAAGGCGAGACCCTGACCACTGACGCCGTCCGGCGTACCGTCGGCATGCTCGAGCAGGGCAGCGCCGAGCGGCCCGCCGAGGTTCTGACGCTCAACATCCTCTCCCGGCGCGGGCGCACCATCCGCCCCAAGACGCTCGGGCAGAAGCGGTACGTCGACGCGATCGACACGCACACCATCGTCTTCGGCATCGGCCCGGCCGGCACCGGCAAGACCTACCTGGCGATGGCGAAGGCCGTCCAGGCGTTGCAGGCCAAGCAGGTCAACCGGATCATCCTCACCCGTCCGGCGGTCGAGGCGGGCGAGCGGCTGGGCTTCCTGCCCGGCACGCTCAACGAGAAGATCGACCCTTACCTTCGCCCGCTCTACGACGCGCTGCACGACATGCTCGACCCGGAGACGATCCCGAAGCTGATGGCCGCCGGCACGATCGAGGTCGCGCCGCTGGCCTACATGCGGGGCCGCACGCTCAACGACGCGTTCATCATCCTGGACGAGGCGCAGAACACCACGCCCGAGCAGATGAAGATGTTCCTCACCCGGCTCGGCTTCAACTCGAAGATCGTCGTGACCGGTGACATCACCCAGGTGGACCTTCCCGGCGGGACGAGCAGCGGCCTGCGGGTGGTCCGGGAGATCCTGGAAAACGTCGACGACGTGCACTTCTCGCAGCTGTCCAGCTCCGACGTGGTCCGCCACCGGCTGGTCGGCGAGATCGTCGACGCGTACGCCCGCTGGGACGCCGAGCGGGAGAATCAGCAGGCGCAGGGCGTTCACGCCGTGCCTGGGCGACCCGCCCAGGGCGGCCGGGCCGGCCGCCGCCGCTAAAGCAGAGGAAAGCAGTTGTCCATCGAGATCGCCAACGAGTCCGGTGTCGACGTCGACACCGACGCCGTGCTCGCCGTCGCCCGGCACGCCCTCGACGAGATGGGGGTCAACCCCCTCGCCGAGCTGTCAGTGCTGCTGGTCGACATCGACTACATGACCGAGCTGAACCACCGCTGGATGGGTGGCGACGGCCCGACCGACGTGCTCGCCTTCCCCATGGACGAGGGCAGCGTCGACCACGGCCCGGGTGAGTCCGCACCGGCCGGCGGCGAGCCCGCACTGCTCGGCGACATCGTGCTCTGCCCCGAGGTGGCGGCCAAGCAGGCGGCGACCGCCGGGCACGCGTCGGCCGACGAGCTGCACCTGCTCACCGTGCACGGGGTGCTGCACCTGCTCGGTTACGACCACGCCGAGCCGGAGGAGGAGCGGGAGATGTTCGCGCTCCAGGCTCGGCTGCTGGCGAGCTGGCGGTCGACCCGCACCCAGTGATGTCAACTCCTCCGTTACTGGCGGCCGGCGCCACCGCCGGCCTTCCCGACTTCCAGCTGATCGTCTTCGCGGCCGGCCTGGTGGTGCTGGCCGGCCTGATCGCGATGACCGAGGCGGCCCTCGCCGCCGTCTCACCCGCCCGCGCCGCCGAGCTGGCCCGCGACGGTGTGCGCGGCGCCCGTACCCTCCAGGTCGTCGCCGGCGACGTGGTCCGGCACCTCAACCTGCTCCTGCTGTTGCGGCTGCTCGCCGAGCTGACCGCCACCACGCTGGTGGCGCTCGTCGCGGTGGACAGCTTGGGCGCCGGCTGGTGGGCCGCGCTGGTGACCGCCGGTGCGATGACAGTGGTCAGCTTCGTGGTCGTGGGCGTCGCCCCGCGCACCCTCGGCCGGCAGCACGCCTACGCCGTGGGTCGTGCGGTGGCGCCGCTGGTCCGTTGGTTGGGCCGGGCGCTCAACCCGCTCGCGTCGTTGCTGATCCTGATCGGCAACGCGGTCACCCCGGGGCGCGGCTTCCGGGAGGGCCCGTTCGCCTCCCAGGTGGAGCTGCGGGAACTGGTCGACCTGGCCGAGCAACGCGGCGTGGTCGAGCACGGCGAGCGCCAGATGATCCACTCCGTCTTCGCGCTCGGCGACACCATCGCCCGCGAGGTGATGGTGCCGCGTACGGAGATGGTGTGGATCGAGGAGGGCAAGACGCTCGCGCAGGCGCTGGCGCTGTTCCTGCGCTCTGGCTTCTCCCGCATCCCGGTGATCGGCGAGAGCGTCGACGACGTGCTGGGCGTGCTCTACCTCAAGGACCTGATCCGGCGCTCCCGCGGCGGTGACCCGGGAGCCGAGCAGTTGCCGGTGGCCGAGCTGATGCGCCCGGCGACCTTCGTACCGGAGTCCAAGCCGGTCGACGACCTGCTGTCCGAGATGCAGGCGGCCCGCAACCACCTGGTCATCGTGGTCGACGAGTACGGCGGCACCGGCGGTCTGGTCACCATCGAGGACATCCTGGAGGAAATCGTCGGTGAGATCACCGACGAGTACGATGTCGAGCGCCCGCCCGTCGAACGGCTGGGGGACTCCTCGGTGCGGGTGACCGCCCGCCTGCCGGTGGAGAATCTCGGCGAGATGTTCGACACCAACCTGCCCACCGACGAGGTGGAGACGGTTGGCGGCCTGCTCGCCCAGTCCCTGGGGCGGGTGCCGATCCCGGGTGCCGAGGCCGAGGTCGCCGGCCTCCGCCTGGTCGCCGAGGGCACCACCGGCCGGCGCAACCGGATCGACACCGTGCTGGTCAGCCGGGTGGAGCCGGGCCACGAGCAGGACACCGCGGGGCGCGGCGAGCACGCCGGCCCCGGGGACGACACGGACAACTACCGAGACGACGAGAGGCAACCCGCCGATGCCTGACACACCCGCCGCGCCTGTCGCCCGGCCCACCCCCACCGCGTCGGGCGCGCTGAGCGCCGAGGACGGCAAGCTCGTCGTCCTGGCCCGGGGAGCCCGCGCCCGGGTCGGTGCCGTGGAGGGTGCCGCGGTCCGCGACCAGGACGGCCGGACGTACGCGGCGGCAAGTGTCGCGCTGCCGTCGCTGACGCTCACCGCGTTGCAGTTGGCTGTCGCTTCGGCGGTGGCGGCCGGGGCGAGCCGGTTGGAGGCAGCGGTGGTGGTGACCGAGGCGTCGACGCTGGACGGTGCCGGGCACGCGGCGGTGCGGGACCTCGCGGCCGACGCGCCGGTCCACGTGGCCGCTCCGGACGGCACGGTGCTCGGCACGGTGACCGAGTGAGCCCGGTGCAGGATCCGCAGGCGCGACCGTACCGGGCCGGGTTCGGCTGCTTCGTCGGTCGTCCCAACGCTGGCAAGTCGACGCTCACCAACGCCATCGTCGGCACCAAGATCGCCATCACCTCGAACAAGCCGCAGACCACCCGGCACGTCATCCGGGCGGTGCTGCACCGCCCGGAGTCGCAGCTGGTCCTCGTCGACACGCCGGGCCTGCACCGCCCCCGTACGCTGCTCGGTGAACGTCTCAACGACCTGGTCCGGTCCACCTGGACCGAGGTCGACGTGATCGGCCTGTGCATCCCGGCCGACGAGCCGGTCGGGCGCGGTGACCGGTTCATCACCGGTGAGCTGGCCGGGTTGAAGGCGACAGTGCTGGCGGTGGTGACCAAGACCGACCTGGTGGACAAGCGCCGCCTGGCGGAGCAGCTGCTAGCGGTCAGCGAGATGGGGGAGTTCGCCGAGATCGTGCCGGTGAGCGCGGTGTCCGGGCACCAGGTGGACACCCTGGTCGACGTGATGACCAGTTACCTGCCACCGTCGCCGCAGCTCTACCCGGACGACATGCTCACCGACGACCCCGAGCAGGTGCTGGTCGCCGAGCTGATCCGGGAGGCCGCGCTGGAGGGGGTCCGCGACGAGCTGCCGCACTCCATCGCCGTGGTCGTGGAGGAGATGATCCCCGAGGGCCAGGTCATGAAGATCTACGCTGACCTGTACGTGGAGCGGCCCAGTCAGAAGGCCATCGTGCTCGGGCACAAGGCGAGTCGGCTCAAGGAGGTCGGCACCACCGCCCGCAAGCAGATCGAGGAGCTGCTGGGCAGCCGGGTCTACCTCGACCTGCACGTGCGGGTCGCGAAGGACTGGCAGCGTGACCCGAGGCAGCTGCGCAAGCTGGGTTTCTGATCCACCAGCATTCACCGGCCGGGTGATCCGGTCACCCCTCGCCCGGACGTGCGGCCCAGAAGCGGACCCGGAACCGTTCCACGCCCATGATGGGGATGGGGTGGTCCGGTCGGGCTTCGACGCGGCGCAGTTCGGCACGCTCGGTGACATCGACCCGGGCGTGGTAACGGCCCGGCGGACCGAGGGTCAGGATCGGGCTGGCCAGTGGTTCAGTCATCGTCCCTCACGGTGGTTGCGGGGCCGGCTGAGCCGCCGGCCCCGCAATCGTCGGTGTTCCGGCAGTTGGATCTCGATTAGCCAGAGGTCATTTCGGTCAGCTGGGTGGAAAGGATCACGTTTGGTCGGGGTGGTGACCGTTTCGCGCGGGCACCGCGCAGGGTAGGGGAGTTACGCCCCGCGTCCCCGACCCAGATGCAGGCTGATGCGCAACCGGTATCTCGATCTGCTCCGTTCCCTGGCCATCGTTCGAGTCGTCGTCTACCACGTCACCGGATGGGCGACCCTCACCCTCGTCTTCCCCGCCATGTCGGTGATGTTCGCGCTGGCCGGCTCGCTGATGGCCGCCTCGCTGACCCGCTCCGGGCCGGCGGCGGTCGGGCGTCGGCTGCGTCGGCTGCTGCCGTCGCTGTGGGTGGTCGCTGTGGTCTTCGTGCCAGCGATGCTGTTCACCGGGCTGCCGGTGAGCCCCCGGGTGCTGCTGTGGCTGTTCCCGGTGGCCGACCCGCCGGCCAACCACTGGGGCGCGCTGGCGCTGAGCGTCATCTGGTACCTGCGCGACTACCTGTGGTTCGTGTTCGCCTCACCGGTCGCGTTCTGGCTGTTCCGGCGTGCCCCGCTGCCGACCCTGCTCGCCCCGTACCTCCTGCTGGTGATGATCGAGGTGGGGATCTACCCGGCGCCGCCGGTGCTGCGCGAGTTCGGGCTCTACTTCGGAGCGTGGCTGCTCGGCTTCGCCCACCACGCCGGGATGCTGCGCCGACTTTCCGGTTGGCTGCTGTACCCGTTGGCGCTTGCTCTCGCCGTGGGCGGCGGTGCCTGGATCGTCGGGCATCCCGGGCCGCGTGGGTACGACCTGAACGACAACCACCTCGGCAACGCCCTCTGGTCGGCCGCATTCATCCTGATCGTGCTGGGTCGGGCACCGGCCGGGCTCTCCTGGCTGAGCCGGAGCCGACTGGCCGAGCGGGCGGTCACCGTGCTCAACCGGCGCGCGCTCACCGTCTACCTCTGGCACATGCCGTTCGTGGTGGCGCTCACTCCACTGGTCGACGTGGTGGGCTGGTCCCACCAGGACCCGGTGGGCCTGGCCATCCGGGTGCTGCTGGTCTTCGCCCTGGTCGGGTTGGTCACACTGGCCGTCGGCTGGGTCGAGGACGTCGCCGCCCGCCGCCGCCCGGAGCTGATCCCCGGTGGCGCGGCGCAGCCCGCCGACGAGGCGGCCCAGCCGGGCGGCGACACGTCGGACGGTGCCGGGACGACCGGCGGTCGAGTGGTGGTGCCGGCGCAGCGGGTGGCCCGGGAGGAGGCCAGCGTCACGCTCAACGCTGGCTGATCGTGAGGTTGCCGCTGTTGGCCGAACCGTCGAGCACCAGGGACGCGGCCGGGTTGTCGGCGACGGTGACGGTCTCGTCGCCGGAGTCGGCGTTGGACCGGACCCGGTAGCTGCCCTGGGGCACCAGCAGCGTGACATCACCGCTGGAGGCGTGCACCCGGGCCGAGGCGGGCTGGTCGAGCTGGACGTCGACGTTGCCGGAGTTGGCCTCGGCGTCGACAGTGCCGGCCAGCCGGCGTGCGGTGATATCCCCGGACGAGGCACGCAACCGTACCGCCGCGGTGGCCTCGCTCACCTCGATGTTGCCCGAGCGGGCCTCCACCCCGACCGCGCCCGACGCGCCGGAGATCCGCACGTCGCCCGAGCTCACCTGCAGCTCCACCGCGCCGACCCGGCTCAGCTCGACGTTGCCGGAGCTGGTCTCGCCCTGCACCGCCACGCCCTCCGGCACCGTCACCTCGTAGGAGATGCTGCACCGCGAGCCGCAGTCGGTGTCCAGCACCAGTTCGGTGCCCTTGATCTCGTACCGGGTGTTGTCCGGTTCACCGCCCTGGTAACGCACCACCCGCTTGATCCGCACCTCGGACGCCGGGCCGGTGCCCCGCACCACCACGTCACCCGAGCCACCGGAGACCCGGACCGTGGTGATCCGGACCGCCTCGGTGTTGTCGTAGTCGAGCCGGCGGAACGACAGGTTGTCGCACCCGGCGAGCACGATGAGGGTGGCGGTGAGTCCCAGCGCGACGGGAGCGGCGACGCGACGCCGGCGGGGGGTGGTGGAGGTCAGGCGCAGTTGCATGAGCAGCACGCTACGGCCGGGCACGACTCGGCCGCATCGGGGTTCATCCGCGCTTGCACCCCGAACCAACCCTGATTTCGCACCCCGAGGGAGAATGGCCCGATGGCCGGGTATCGCCGACAGCTCTACCGCGACGACGCGGTGGTGCTGCGTGTGCAGAAGCTCGGCGAGTCCGACCGGATCATCACCCTGCTCACCCGCCGGCACGGCCGGCTGCGCGCGGTGGCCCGAGGGATCCGCCGCACCACCAGCAAGTTCGGTGCCCGGCTGGAGCCGTTCGGCCACGTCGACCTCCAGCTCGCCGGTGACCCGAAGGGCAACCAGGGCAGCTCGTTGCACACCGTCAGCCAGGTCGAGGGCATCGACCTGTACGGCAAACGGTTCCTGGGTGACTATCCGCGCTACACGGCGGCCAGTGCGATCGCCGAGACCGCGGAGCGGCTGACCCCGGTGGAGCGGGAGCCGTCGCTGCGGCTGTTCCAGCTCACCGTGGGCGCCCTGAAGGCGCTGTCCCGGGGCGAGCACGCCACCACCCTGGTGCTCGACGCGTACCTGCTGCGGGGGATGTCGCTGGCCGGCTGGGCACCGGCGCTGGTCGCCTGCGCGGTCTGTGGCACGCCCGGGCGGCACCGGGCGTTCTCCGTACCGGCCGGTGGTGCGGTCTGTCCGGATTGTCGGCCACCCGGGGCGGCTCATCCCGCGCCGGCCACCATCGATCTGATGTCCGCGCTGACCACCGGCGACTGGGTGATCGCCGACGCCACCGACGCCGCCGTACGTCGGGAGTGCAGTGGGCTGGTCGCGGCTCACCTGCAGTGGCACCTGGAGCGCGCGCTACGCTCGCTGCCGCTGGTCGACCGGGGTCCCTCGGCGGCCGGCGCGGCCTCGCCGCCGGAAGGCACCGGGGCCGTGGTGCTCCGGCCACGTGGCGACGTCGAGGCCGGGGCGGACGGCGCGAACAGGGAGTGACCGAGTGATCCGATCGAAGAAGGCTGGCCGGCGCGAGCCGACCCCGCCGGTGCCACACCCGTCCGGGGCCCGCCCCCCGGCGCTGCCCGCCGAGGCGGTGCCGAGGCACGTGGCGGTGGTGATGGACGGCAACGGCCGCTGGGCCAAGGACCGCGGGCTGCCCCGCACCAAGGGGCACGAGGCGGGGGAGCACAGCCTCTTCGACACCATCGAGGGCGCCATCGAGATGGGCATCCCGTACCTGTCGGCGTACGCGTTCTCCACGGAAAACTGGCGGCGCTCGCCCGACGAGGTCCGGTTCCTGATGGGGTTCAACCGGGACGTGATCCGTCGCCGTCGTGACCAGCTGGTCGACCTCGGTGTCCGGGTGGTGTGGTCGGGCCGGTCCGGGCGGCTGTGGAAGAGCGTCATCTCCGAGCTGCAGACCGCCGAGGAGATGTCCCGCGACAACTCGACGTTGACCTTGCAGTTCTGCGTGAACTACGGCGGGCAGGCCGAGATCGGTGACGCCGCCGCCGCGATCGCGCGGGACGTGGCCGCCGGCCGGCTGGACCCGGCGAAGGTCACCGAGAAGACCGTGGCGAAGTACCTCTACCACCCGGAGGTCCCGGAGGTGGACCTGTTCCTGCGCCCCTCCGGGGAGGAGCGGATCTCCAACTTCCTGCTCTGGCAGACCGCGTACGCCGAGTTGGTCTTCCTGGACACGCTCTGGCCCGACTTCGACCGCCGCCACCTCTGGTACGCGTGCGAGTTGTACGCGCAGCGGGACCGACGCTTCGGCGGCGCGCTGCCCAACCCGGTCGCCCCGGTTATCTGAGCCGACGCGCTTACCCGCACGTCACTCTGGGTATCAGAGTCGTCAGGAGCCACTGACGGAGGTGAACCCACATGATCCAGAAGCGCATTGCCCAGTGGGCGGTGATGGCGATCGCGGTGCCGCTGGCCGCTGCCGGTGCCCGCCGGCTCAGCCACACCCTGGAGGCCCGGCGTGGTCCCTCCGGGGCGACCCGGTTGCTGACGAAGGGTGCGGACCTGATCCGTCCGCAGAAGGCCAAGCGCCGCCGCTTCTTCTGACCAACCCCCAGCTCTCCCCGGCGCCGCCCGCACCCCGTGCGGGCGGCGTCGTCGTGTCCCTCGGTGGCGAGACGACGTTGCCGGCCGACGCGCGGGTGGGCAGCGCGGTGTGCCGAGCCGGGGTGGTGTGCTCGTTTCGGGGTCCTGCGCAAGGGCGGCGGGTAGGGTCCGGAGGTGGTGGGACGACGGCGGCGGGGGGCGAGATGCGGGATCTCCGATTCAAGATGATCATGGCGTTGAACGCCGCCGATCTGGGCGACCCGATCTGTGAGCAGGTGGCCGAGATCTGCGCCGAGATCGCCGAGCAGCACTGCGCCGAGTTCGGCCACACACCGTCGCTGCGCAGCGGTGAGATCGCCGAACTGGCCATCGGTGAGCCGGCCCTGGGCTGGGCGCCGTCGACCCCCGACGCCGGGCAGCGTGCCTGGTGACCGCACCCGCGCCCGCCGTCGACATCCGGCGGGCCGATGATCGCTTCGCCACCCGGATCTCCTGGCTGGACTCCAAGCACTCCTTCTCGTTCTCCCGGCACTACGACCCGGCCAACACCCACCACGGCCTGCTCCTGGTCAACAACGACGACGTGGTCCGGCCGGGGGCCGGCTTCGAGACCCACCCGCACCAGGACATGGAGATCGTGACCTGGGTGCTGCGCGGCTCGCTGGTGCACCAGGACTCGACCGGGCACTCCGGGGTCATCTACCCGGGTCTGGCCCAGCGGATGAGCGCCGGCACGGGCATCCTGCACTCGGAGAAGAACGACGCCTGGCGGCTGAACAACCAGGAGCCGCACAGCGACCCGGTGCACTTCGTGCAGATGTGGGTGCTCCCCGACGAGCAGGGCGTCGACCCCGGCTACGAGCAGCTGGAGATCGAGGACGAGCTGCTGCGCGGCGGTCTGGTGCCGATCGCCTCCGGGATGGACCGCTACGACGGCGCGTCCGCAATCCGCATCCGCAACCGGTACGCGACCCTGCACGCCGCCCGCCTCGCGCCCGGCGACGAGGTCACCATCCCCGACGCGCCCTATGTGCACCTCTACGTGCCCAACGGCACCGTGACGCTGGAGGGCAGCGGCCCGCTCGGCACCGGCGACGCCGCCCGGCTCACCATGACCGGTGGCCGACGGGTCACCGCCGACGAACCGGCCGAGATCCTCGTCTGGGAGATGCACGCCACGGTCGCCTGACCGCCGCCGGCTCGCATCGCCCTCCCACGATCACCCTGGAACATGGATGTAGTGGCCTCCGCCTTCGCGGAGGCCACTACATCATGGATCCAGCACGATCATGCTGGGCGCTGGGCGCTGGGCGCTGGGCGCTGGGCGCTGGGCGCTGGGCGCTGGGCGCTGGGCGCGCGGGGTGCCGGGCGCCCGAGGTGTCGGTCGCGCGGGGTGTCGGTCGCGCGGGGCGCCGGGGTGCTGCGCCGGCTACGCCGGGGACTCGGTGCGGTCGCCGGCCCAGGTGGTGTGGAACGAGCCGTCGCGGTCCACCCGCTGGTAGGTGTGCGCGCCGAAGTTGTCCCGCAGACCCTGGATCAGCGCCGCGGGCAGCCGCTCGGCGCGCAACGCGTCGAAGTACGCCAGCGACGACGAGAACGCGGGCGTCGGCACCCCGGCCCGGGTCGCGTCGCCCACCACCCGTCGCCAGCTCGGCACACCGGCGCTGACCGCCTCGGCGAAGTACGGGGCCACCAGCAGCGTCGGCAGGTCCGGCTGCTCGTCGTACGCCTCGCGGATCCGGTTGAGGAAGCGGGCCCGGATGATGCAGCCGCCCCGCCAGATCGTCGCGGTGCCCCCGAGATCGATGTCCCAGTTGTATTCCTGGCTGCCCGCGCGGATGTGGTCGAAGCCCTGCGCGTACGCGACGATCTTGGAAGCGAGCAGCGCCCGGCGGACGTCCTCGATGAAGGTCTCCCGGTCGGTGACCTGCCACTTCTCACCCGCGTCGGGGAACGCCCGGCGGGCCGCCTCACGCTGGTCGACGTGCCCGGAGAGCGAGCGGGCGAAGGTCGCCTCGGCGATCCCGGTGATCGGGATGCCCAGGTCCAGGGCGCTCTGCACGGTCCACCGACCGGTGCCCTTCTGCTCGGCCCGGTCCTGCACGATGTCCACGAAGGAGCGGCCGGTCGCCGCGTCAGTGTGTGCCAGCACGTCGGCGGTGATCTCGATGAGGAACGACTCCAACTCGCCGTTGTTCCACTCCCGGAAGATCTCCGCGATCTCGGCTGGCGTCGCGTCCAGGCCGGCCCGGAGCAGGTCGTACGCCTCGGCGATGAGCTGCATGTCGGCGTACTCGATGCCGTTGTGCACCATCTTGACGAAGTGCCCGGCGCCGTCCGGCCCGACGTGCATGCAGCACGGCACACCGTCCACCTGGGCGGCGATCTTCTCGAACATCGGCCCGAGCTTCGCGTACGACTCGGCGGAACCGCCCGGCATGATGCTCGGCCCGCGCAGCGCGCCCTCCTCGCCGCCGGAGACGCCAGTGCCGCTGAAGTGCAGCCCCTGCGCCCGCAGAGCCTCCTCACGGCGACGAGTGTCCGCGAAGTGGGCGTTACCGCAGTCGACGATGATGTCGCCCTCGTCGAGCAGTGGCACCAACTCGTCGATCACCGCGTCGGTGGGCGCGCCGGCCTTCACCATCACGATGACAGCGCGGGGCCGCTCCAGCGACGCCACGAAATCGGCCATCGTCTCGCCCGGCACGAACGTGCCCTCGTCGCCGTGCTCGGCGACCAGGCTGCGGGTGCGCTCCGGCGAGCGGTTGTGCACTGCCACCGTGAAGCCGTTGCGAGCCAGGTTGCGGGCCACATTGCGACCCATCACCGCCAGCCCGGTCACCCCGATTTGAGCCCTCGCCTGATCAGCCATCCGTGCCGCCACCTCTCGTCACACCACTATCAGCGTTTGGAAACTTACCGTGATGTGAGCCGATACGGACCAGTGACCGACGTCGCGTTACTGCACGTGATGTGGACGATGACGCTGGCGGTTTCGACGCCCGACGGTGGTCGGCGAGCCGCGCACAGGGAAACCTGTCGTCATTGCCCGCCGCGCGCGTCAGCCTTCGGCGAGACGGGCTTCGGTACGGGCGATCTTCCCGGTGAGCGCGTCGGTGACCCCGGGCCGGACGTCGGCCTTGAGCACCACACTCACCCGGGGTGCCCGCGCGGCGACCACGTCGACCGCTCGCTTCACCACCGCCATCACCTCGTCCCACTCACCCTCGACGGTGGTGAACATGGCATCGGTCCGGTTGGGCAGGCCGGACGCACGGACCACCCGAACCGCCTCAGCGACCAGGTCACCCACCGAATCGTCACCGCCGAGCGGGGTGATCGAGAACGCGATCAGCATGAGCCGATGGTGCCAGGAAAAACGGATGCGCGCCGGTGCGGCGGTGGCTACGGTACGGACATGCGTAACTGACGCCCCACTTCCGAGCCGGCCCGCCGTCCCGCGTCGCGGTCCGTGCGCTCCCGGGCGTCCCGCATCCCCCTCCCGCCGTTCGGCGGCGACGGTCTGCCGACACCGGTGAGCAGTCCCTTCCCCACTCGACCGTCGCGCGACGGCGGTCACCAGCCGATCCGACCGACCGCCGCAGCGCGGGACCGGCCGTGCCGGTCGGCACTGAAGGAGGCCCGGATGCCTGCCAGGCGTAACCCGAAGAAGACCCGTACCCCCAGCACGACGCCGCTCGGCGTCGACCCGGCGGCCGGCCACGGCCCGCTGCCACCCGCCCTGCCGTCCCGCGACCCGTCCCTGCCGGCGGCGCTGGTGGAGCCCGGGTCGCTGGCCGAGCCGCCGGCGCTGGTGGAGCCGGCAGCGCTGGCCAAGCCGGGGGCGCTGGTGGAGTTGGCGCAGCCGGCGGCCGTCCCGGACGAGGTGGTGCTGCCGGTCGATCTGCCGGACGCGGTCGACGTGCCGGTGGTTGTCGACGCGCCGAAGGTGGCAGACCTGCCGAAGTCAACCGGGCGGCCGAAGGCACCGACGGCCGGTCCGCCGCAGGGCGGCGGCAACCGCTCCGGCAGCGGCCGCAGCCAACAGGCCGGCCAAGCCCGCCGCTACGCCTTCCGCCGCAGCTAACCACCCCACCCCACCCCACCCCGCCCCGCCCACCCCACCCAGCCCGACCCGCCCCGCCCCGCCCGCCGATCTTGCACTTTCTGTCCTCGCACAACCGGCATACCGGGATGAAACAACGACAGGAATCGCAAGATCGATGGGGTGCGGCGGGGCCGGGCCGGGCGGGGGTTGCGGCGTGGACGGTGGGTGGTGGGTGGTGACGACAACATCAGGGATGTAGTGGTCTCCGTCGGCAGCGAGGCCACTACATCCCTGATGTTGTGCGGATCTTGCCGCCGGCAGGCGCCAGAGCCGGGCGGCGCCGCGCGGTGAGTGCGCGGCGCGCGGCGGGTGGGGTCAGCTGATCAGGGGGCGGAAGGTGCCTAGGAGGATGCTGGTGGTCAGGGCTGCTGCGGCGAGCATGACGGCCCCGGCGATGAGGAGCGCGTCGGCGCGGGTGAAGTGCTGCCGGCGGGCGACGGTACGGGGGGTGCCGGCGTCGAAGCCACGCGCGTCCATCGCCACGGCCAGCCGGGTGCCTCGACGGATCGCCCCTACCAGCAGGGCGAACGCGGTGGAGGTGAAGAGCCGCAGCTTCGCCACCGGATTGCGTCCCGCGTCGACGCCGCGCGCACGCCGAGCCATGCTGATCATCTGCCACTCCTGGCCGAGCAGCGGCACCAGCCGGAACGCGGCCAGCGCCCCGATGGCGAACCGGGCCGGCGCCTTCGCGTTCTGGATCAACGCGTCGGCCAGGTCGGTGGGGTCGGTGGTCGCGAACACGATCACGCCGGGCAGCGCCACCGCGAACACCCGCAGCACCAGGCCGAGCGCGGTGAGCAGCACGCCGGTGCTCACCAGCACCGGCCCCGCGTCCAGCAGGACCCGACCGGACCGGTCGGCGGCGAACAGCACCAGGGTGACCAGGATGCCGGCGGCGCTGAGCAGCAGGGGCCAGGCCCGTCGGGCCAGTACCCGGTAGCGGATGCCGAACAGCGGCAGCACGGCCAGTTCGAGGGCGATGGCGATCGCCGGGGCGACCGGGTCCAGGGTGGCCAGCAGGATGAACGAGAAGGCGAGTGCGGCGGCGACCTTCGCCACCGGGTTGCGGCGGGCCAACGGCGCGTCCGGCGCGGCGACCGGCTCGATGCTGATCATCGATGGTCGTCCGGGGCGCGGTGCAGGGTGACGGTGCGGTCGGCGAGCGCGGCGACGAAGTCCGCGTCGTGGGTGACGGTGACCACCCCGTGCCCGGCGTCGCGCAGGTCGGCGAAGAGGTCGACCAACTCCCGCCAGGTCCGCCGGTCCTGGCCGAAGGTGGGTTCGTCGCAGATCAACAGGCGGGGCGCGGTGGCCAGGGCGGTCGCCACGCTCAGCCGCCGCGCCTCACCACCGGAGAGGGTGTACGGGTTGGCGGCGGCGAGTCGGGCCAGCCGCAGCCGTTCCAGCAGCCCGGCCACCGTCTCGTTGACCACCGCCTCCGGTTGACCGGTGCGGCGTGGGCCGAGCGCCAGCTCGTCGAAGACGGTGCTGGTGACGAACTGGTGTTCCGGATCCTGGAAGACCGACCCGATCCGCCGGGCCAGCGCGGGCGCCCGCCAGCGGTGCGGGGGAGTGCGGTGGTCCGGGCCGGCCAGTTCGGCGGACGCGGTGACCCGCCCACTGCCCGGCCGGAGCAGACCGCCGAGCAGCAACGCCAGGGTGGACTTGCCGGCACCGTTGGGTCCGCGTACGGCGAGTGCCTCACCGGCGCGTACCGACAGGTTGGTGTCGCCCAGCCGGGGTGGCAGGCCGACCTGGTCGGCGGTGAGCAACAGCTCCCCGGGCCCGGCGGTGGCGGCCCGGGGCGTGATGGGGTGACCGGGCACCCAGACGCCCTCGGCGGCCAGGGCGGCGCCGTGGGCGGCGAAGACCGCCTCGGGGGTGCCGTCCGCGCGGACGCCGCCTCCCGGTTCCAGGACGACCACCCGGTCCACCAGTGGCAACGCCTCGGCGACCCGGTGCTCGACCAGGATCAGCGTGGTGTCGGCGTCCAGCGCGCCGGCCACCGCGTGCCGGACCAGGTCGGCCCCGGCCGGGTCGAGGTTGGCGGTCGGCTCGTCGAGCAGCAGCAGGGCGGGGCGCAGGGCCAGCGCGCCGGCCAGGGCGAGGCGTTGCTGCTCGCCGCCGGAGAGCGCCGCCGTGCGGCGGTCGCGGGGGTACGGGAAGCCGACCCGGTGCAGGGCCTCGTCGACCCGGGGCCAGATCTCGTCGGCAGGTACCCCCCGGTTCTCCAGCCCGAACGCGACGTCGTCGCCGCAGCGGGCCATCACCAGTTGGGTCTCCGGGTCCTGGAAGACGACGCCGACCCGTTCCCGCCCCTTGCGCGGGTCGAGCCCGTCGATCTCGACGGTGCCCTCCTGCTCGCCGGAGTCGTCGGGAAGCAGCCCGGCCAGCGCGCTGAGCAGGGTGCTCTTGCCGGCCCCCGAGGGCCCGAGCAGCAGCACCCGTTCCCCGACCTCGATGCGCAGGTCGACCCCGCGCAGCGCCCAGGCCCGCCGCCCGGCGTGCCGCCACCCGAACCCCCGCAACACCACAGCGCCCACCGAACCCCCTCCCAACCTGTCCAGCCCCGCCTCATCCACGTTGATCAAGAGGTTTGCGTCAGAAAACCGGCTTCTGTTGACGCAAACCTCTTGATCAACGCCATCGGGTGGGGGTTAGACCAGGGCGCGGTCTCGGCCTACCGGGAAGCGGTCCAGGACGCCGGTGTTGGCCAGGGCCCTGGTCAGCAGCCAGCCGCCCGCGCCGGCGATCACGGTGGCGCTGACGACGGTGAGCAGCGCGTACGGGATGCGGTAGTCGGCCAGCGCGTAGTCGACGTTCCAGACGAAGAAGTCGAACAACGCGGCGCTGAGACCGGTCAGCGCGCCGGCGAGCACGGCTGTCGGCAGCCGGAACGACCGGTACCGGAAGGCGGCGAAGGCCAGCTCGGCGCCGATGCCCTGCACGATCCCCTGCGGGATCACGGTGCCGGCCCACTGGCTGCCCAGCAGCGCGGACAGGACCGCGGCCACGGTCTCGCAGTAGAGCGCGGCACCGGGCTTGCGGATGACCAGCCCACCGATCACCGCCGGCATCAACCAGACGCCGTAGAGCAGCGTCTGCGCCGGCGGGAAGAAGGCGAACGCGCCCTCGGTGGCGCTCCAGACCAGGCCCCAGGCCCAGAAGATGACGCCGAAGGCGACCGCGATCACCGAGGCGACCACGATGTCGATGGTGCGCCAACGGTTGGTGGTGTTGTCCATGATTGCTCCCAGTTCAACGAAGAGAACCAGGAGAAGACGCACGCCGCGTCCGGTGGCACCGGACTGCGGCGCGGCTGGAGGTCGACCGAACTCCCTGCGCTGGCATTACCCAGATCAGGTTCGAGGGTCTGCGGGCGTACCCGCACTCTCAGCGCTGTGCGCTCCCCTGTCGGATATGAAGTTGTCTCGGTGACGCTAACACCGACCCGGGTCGTGGGCCCAGCAGGGCATGCGCCTGACCTGCGGGAGCGGCCGGCCCACCGTCTTCTGGGTACGCTTCCGATCATGCGGGTTGATGCACGAGGCCTCACGTTCGACGTGACAGTCGACGGTCCACCGGACGGCGTGCCCGTCCTGCTGCTGCACGGTTTCCCTCAGCACAGCGGTGAGTGGGACGACGTGGTGCCGCGGCTGCACACGGGTGGGCTGCGCACGTACGCGCTGGACCAGCGCGGCTACTCGCCCGGCGCCCGGCCCACTGCGGTGGCCGACTACCGCATCCCCGAACTCGTCGCCGACGTGGTGGCGGTGCTCGACGCGCTGGAGCTGGACGCCGTGCACCTGGTCGGCCACGACTGGGGCGCGGTGGTGGCGTGGGCGGTCGCCGCCCGGCACCCCGACCGGGTGCACACACTGACCGCGGTGTCCGTGCCGCATCCGGCGGCCATGGCGCACGCCCTGAGCACCGACAGCGGACAGAAGGCCCGCTCGTCGTACATGGCGTTGTTCCGCAAGCCGGACAAGGCGGAGAAGGTGCTGCTGGCGTGGCACGCCGCCGCGCTGCGCAAGCTGCTCGGCGGGGTGGGCGACGCGTCCCGGGTGAACAGGTACGCCGACCCGATGCGCGAGCCGGGGGCGCTCACGGCGGCCCTGAACTGGTACCGGGCGATGTCCCGCGCCGACCTGGCCGGCGTCGGCCCGGTCACGGTGCCCACCACGTACGTCTGGAGTGACCGGGACGTCGCCATCGGCCGGACCGCCGCCGAGGCGTGCGCGCCGAACGTCACCGGGGACTACCGCTTCGTGCAGCTGTCCGGGGTGAGTCACTGGATCCCGGACGAGGCGCCGGCCCCACTCGCCGAGGCGATCCTGGCCCGGGCCGGCTAAGTGGCAGGCAATCGAACGACGGAGGACGTATGACGGTGAGTGCCGAGGACTACCTGGCCGTGGTGACCGAGACGATCGGCCGGGTGGCCGCCAGCCAGCGGGAGGCGGTGGGGCGGGCCGCCGACCTGATCGCCGAGGCGGTCCGGGCCGACGGCGTGGTGCACGCGTTCGGCACCGGGCACTCGGAGGCCCTCGCGATGGAGATCGCCGGGCGGGCGGGTGGTCTGGTGCCGACCAACCGGATCGCGCTGCGCGACCTGGTGCTGATCGGCGGCGAGCCGGCCGACCGGCTCGGCCCGCTGCTGGAACGGGACCCGGCCGTCGCGCACCGCCTCTACGAGCTGGCCCCGGTGCGCCCCACCGACGTCTTCGTGCTCGCCTCGAACTCCGGGGTCAACGGCGCGATGGTGGAGTTCGCCACGCTGGTGAAGGAGCACGGTCACGGGCTGGTGGCGATCACCTCGGCGCAGCACTCCGGCCGGATGACGTCCCGGCACCCGTCGGGGCGCAAGCTGAGCGACCTCGCCGACGTGGTGCTCGACAACGGTGCCCCGTACGGCGACGCGACGCTGCCCCTGCCCGGCGGTGGCGCGGTCGGCGCGGTCTCCTCGATCACCGCGGCGTTGCTGGCCCAGCAGGTGACGGTGGAGGTCGTGGCGCGGTTGCTGGCGGCGGGGCAGCGGCCCCCGGTCTACCTGTCGGCGAACATCCCCGACGGCGACGCGCACAACAACGAGCTGGAAGCCCGGTACGCGGGCCGCATCCGACGCGGGTCCTGACGTTGCCACGCGATGAACGGCCGATGTCGTGAACCTGTTTCGCGCTCGGCCGGGTGGGGCATTGGCGTTGCTGCCGGCGGCCGGGACCGCCGGCAGTAGCGTCTCACCGGAGGTAGCGCGTGTCCAAGGAGACCGAGAAGCAGCGTTGGCAGCGCAACTTCGCCGACCTGCTGCAGGAGTTGCGGGTCGCTCAGACTGGCGTTCAGATCCTCTTCGCCTTCCTGCTCACCCTGCCGTTCAGTAACGGGTTCACCAGGACCAGCGAGTTCCAACGCGACGTGTACATCGTGGCGTTGCTCGCGGCGGCCGCCGCCACCGCGATGATCATCTCGCCGGTGGCGTTCCACCGGGCGCTCTTCCGGCAGGGGCGTAAGCCCGAACTGGTGCGGTTCGCCCACCGGATGGCCACCGGCGGTCTCGCCTTCATGCTGATCGCGATGGTCAGCGCCGTCCTGCTGATCACCGACTTCGTGTTGGACCGGCCGATCGCCTTCCTGCTCAGCGCCCTGACCGGGCTGTGGTTCCTCACGTTCTGGATGATCCTGCCGTTCGCCCGGCGCAACTGGGGTGAGGACGACATCGACGACGATGACGACGACCCGGACACGATCGACGGCCGCTGACCGCACCGATCCGCACGCAGCGCTACCCCCGGGTAACAACCGGGGGTAGCGTGACGGTAGTCGCACACGTCGACGCAGCCGCACCGAACTTCGAGGGGGCAGCCGTGACCACGACGCAGAACGGCCGACCGGCACCGGACGGCCCCGACTCCGAAGCCACCGCCCAGGCCGCGGCGCCACTGCCCGCGGAAGCCGGACAGGTCTCCGAGAAGGAGGCCCGGCAGGTCGCCGAAGCCGCCCGAGAGTCCACCTGGGACCGACCCAGCTTCGGCAAGGAGTTGTTCCTCGGCCGCTTCCGGCTCGACCTGATCGACCCGTGGCCCCGATCCGACCCGGACGACGTGGCCCGGGCGGAGGAGTTCCTTGGTCGGTTCCGCGCCTTCCTGGCCTCCGAGGTGGACGGCGCCGCCATCGAACGGGACGGCTCCATACCCGACTCGGTGTTCCACGGCCTGGCTGACCTCGGCGCGTTCGGCATGAAGATCGACCGGAAGTACGGCGGGCTCGGGCTGAGCAACCTGCACTACTGCCGGGCGCTCATGCTGGCCGGCTCGGTCAGCCCGGCCATCGGCGCGCTGCTCTCGGCCCACCAGTCGATCGGTGTGCCACAGCCACTGAAGATGTTCGGCACCGCCGAGCAGAAGCAGCGCTTCCTGCCCCGGCTCGCGGCCGGTGAGGTGTCGGCGTTCCTGCTCACCGAGCCCGACGTCGGCTCCGACCCGGCCCGGCTGGCCACCGTCGCCGAGCCGACCGAGGACGGCACCGGTTACCGGCTCAACGGGGTGAAGCTCTGGGCCACCAACGGCATCGTGGCGACCCTGCTGGTGGTGATGGCCCGGGTGCCGGCCACTGAGGGCCGCCGGGGCGGGATCACCGCGTTCGTGGTGGACGGCGACAGCGAGGGCATCACCGTCGAGCGGCGCAACGAGTTCATCGGCCTGCGCGGCCTGGAGAACAGCCTGACCCGGTTCCACGACGTGTTCGTCCCCGCCGAGAACGTCATCGGCGGCGAGGGCAAGGGGCTGAAGATCGCCCTGACCACCCTGAACACCGGCCGGCTCTCACTGCCGGCGATGTGCGTGGGCGCCGGCAAGTGGGCGTTGAACGTGGCCCGTGGCTGGGCCGCCGACCGGGTCCAGTGGGGTCGACCGGTGGGCGAGCACGAAGCGGTCGCGCAGAAGCTGTCCTTCATCGCCGCCACCACGTACGGCATGGAGACCATGCTCGACCTCTGCTGCCTGCTCGCCGACGACGACCGCAACGACATTCGGATCGAAGCGGCGTTGGTCAAGCTGTACGCCAGCGAGATGGCCTGGAAGATCGCCGACGAGCTGGTCCAGATCCGGGGCGGGCGCGGCTACGAGACGGCCGATTCGCTGGCGGCCCGTGGCGAACGCCCGGCCGCCGTCGAGCAGATGCTGCGCGACCTGCGGATCAACCGGATCTTCGAGGGCTCCACCGAGATCATGCACCTGCTGATCGCGCGGGAGGCGGTCGACGCCCACCTGTCGGTGGCCGGCGACATCATCGATCCGGACGCGGGGCTGGGCCGCAAGGCCCGCGCCGGCGCGCGGGCGGGCGCCTTCTACGCGAAGTGGCTACCCACCCTCGCCGTGGGCCGGGGGCAGACCCCCTCGGCGTACGCCGAGTTCGCCCCGCTCGCCGCGCACCTGCGCCAGGTGGAGCGTTCCTCGCGCAAGCTGGCCCGGTCGACGTTCTACGCGATGTCCCGCTGGCAGGGAAAGATGGAACGTAAGCAGGCGTTCCTCGGCCGGGTGGTGGACATCGGCGCCGAGTTGTTCGCGATGTCGGCGGTCTGCGTCCGGGCCACCGCCGAACGTGACAGCCGACCGGAGAACGTCGAGCTGGCCGACCTGTTCTGCCGGCAGGCGCGGGTGCGGGTCGACGCCCTGTTCGCCGCACTCTGGGACAACACCGACTCGGTCGACACCGCCGCCGCGAAGCGCATCCTCGCCGGCCGCTACGCGGGCCTGGAGGAGGGTGTGCTCACCCCGTCCGAGGAGCTGCCCTGGGTGGCCCGCTGGTCGCCCGGTCCGTCCACCGCCGAGGACGTCCGCCGCCGCATCCCCCCGAAGCCGTGAGCGCCGCGCCGCGCGGACTGGCCGCCGTGCCGGCCCGCCGTGCCGGCCGGCGGTGCGGGTCGTCGACCGGTCGGGCCGGCGGTGTTGGTCAGCGGGAGACCGCCCAGGCCAGCACCCCCGCCAGGATCAGACCGTTGAGCCCGGCCAGCGCCAGGTACGCCGCAGGTGGGATCTTCTTGCCCCGGCGGACGAAGGAGACCAGGACGGCGGCGTAGCCGAGCAGCAGGACGGCGATGACGACGAGGAAGTAGAACACCCGACGACCTTAGCGGCCCCGGCCGCGCAGGCCGAGTTGGCGCAGCTCCAAGGCGGCCAGAGCGTCGACAGTCGCGTCGTCGCCGCGACGCCACGCCTCGGCGACGTCCGGGCCGATCCGGGTCAGCTGGCCCAGCGGCTGGGTGGCCAGCGCGCGCAGGGCGAGCAGGTCCCGGCCGGCCGGCCCGGCCGCCAGCTTCGCCGCCGACCCGGCCCGACGCATCCAGCGGACCCGCAACGGCAGCCAACCGAGGAGCACGATGCCGAGCGGGAAGATCAGCACCGCGATGGCCAGGGCGAGGGCCAACTGGTCGACCAGGTGCTGCTGATCGCGGCCGGCGTCGGCGAGCGATCGGGCGGCGTCGGCGGCGCGTTGGAACGGGGCGGTGAGTTCGTCGCCGACCAGCGGCACCCGGCCGACCTTGCTGCCGGCGTCGCCCAGGTTGTCGGCGAGGCCACTACCGGCGCCCTCCAGCTTCTGCCCCGGTACGGCGAGCTTCTGCACCAGGTCGTGCAGCCACAGCGCACCGCGGATCGCCGCGTACACCCAGACGACGACGAGCAGGTCGGTGAGCACCTGACGGACGGCGGTCGGAAACCGATCGGCATAGATTTTCACGCCGGCCAGCGTGCCACGAACGTCCCGCTCCGTGCAGCAGTGATGTGAGCGCGGCACGCGACCGGCCGCCGACCGCACCGGAGCGTCGCGCCAGCGGCGGCGCTGCCGGTCAGCGCGGGCAGGTCGGGCAGGTGCCGAAGATCTCCAGCGTGTGGCTGACGTCGGCGTAGCCGTGCTGCGCGGCGACCCGGTCGGCCCAGCTCTCCACGGCCGGGCCGGCCACCTCGACGGTACGACCGCAGACCCGGCAGACCAGGTGGTGGTGGTGCCCCTCGCTGCACCGGCGGTAGAGGTGCTCGCCGCCCGGCGGGCGCATCACGTCGATCTCACCCGCGTCGGCCAACCCCTGCAGGGTGCGGTAGACGGTGGTCAGGCCGACCCGCTCGCCGCGCTGGCGCAGCATCGCGTGCAGGTCCTGAGCGCTGTGGAAGCCTTCCATCTCGCCCAGCAGCGCGCTCACCGCCGAGCGTTGCCGGGTGTTGCGCACCGCGGCGCCGCTCTCGCTCATGATCCCTCCCCGGCGTGGCTGACCGCGTCCGCCACGATGTGCGCGACGTGTTCGTCGACCAGGCTGTAGGCGATCTCCCGACCTCGGCGGGAGCCGCGCACCACGCCCGCTCCGCGCAACACCCGCAGGTGCTGTGAGACCAGCGGTTGCGCGGCCCCGAGCTTCTCGACCAGCTCGTGCACGCACCGCTCGCCGCCGGCCAGCTCACTGACGATGGCCAGCCGAATGGGCGCGGACAGGGCGCGGAGCAACTCGCTGGCCCCGTCGAATCCGTCGTAGCCCGTCGCGCTGGTCATCCTGCAACGGTAACCAATACCACCGACGTCCACCGCGCAGGCTCAGCTCAGCACGACCTCGTGCGGCTCCGGTGCCGGTGCGGCGGTCGGCGTCGTGCGGCGGCGCACCACCCGCCAGACACCGCCCGCCACGGCCACCACCAGGAACGAGGCGATCGCCACCAGCACCACCGACGCGCCCGGCGCGGTGTCCGCGGTGGCCGCCACCCAGACACCCGAGCCGGCGGCGAACAACCCGAGCGCCATCGCGGCCGCCATCGTGCTGCGGAAACCCCGGGTGACCTGTTGAGCGGTGGCGACCGGCACCACCATCAGCGCGCTGATCAGCAGCACCCCGACGGCCCGCATGGCGATGGTCACGGTGACCGCCGTGGCGACCGCGATCAGCAGGTTCAGCGTGCGGACCGGGAGGCCGGAGACCCGGGCGTACTCCTCGTCGTGGCTCACCGCGAACAGCGCCGGGCGCAGCGCGATCATCGTGACCAGGATCGCCGCGCCGAGCACCGCGATGGTGGTCAGGTCGGCGGGCGAGATGGTGGTCAGCGACCCGAACAGGTACGCGTTCAGGTTCGCGCTCGTCGCGTCGGAAAGACCGACCAGGAGTACGCCGCCCGCGATACCGCCGTAGAAGAGCAGGGCCAGGGCAAGATCACCGGAGGTACGCCCGCGAGCGCGGACGATCTCGATGGCGATCGCGCCGATGGTGGCGGCGATCACCGCCACCAGCACCGGTGAGCGGTTGAGCAGCAGCCCCGCCCCAACCCCGGTCAGCGCCACGTGCCCCACCCCGTCGCCGATCAACGCCAGCCGGCGCTGCACCAGGTAGATGCCGAGCGCCGGCGCGGCCAGGCCGATCACCAGCGCGCCGATCAGGGCGCGCTGCATGTAGGGGTACTGGAAGAGTTCCATGGGTCAGTTGCTCCACAGCCCGGCGGGCTCGTCGTAGCAGTGCGGGTGCACGTGGTCGTGGTCGGGCTCCGCGTGGTGGCCGGCCGGGTCCGGCACCGCGCCGTCATGGGCGATGCGACCCTCGTGGACGACCACGGCCCGGCTGATCACCGGGCGCAGCGGGCCCAGCTCGTGGGCGACGAGCAGCACGGTCCCGCCACGGGCGACGAAGTCGCGCAGCGCGCCGGCGAACGCCTCCTGACTGGCCGCGTCCACCCCGGCGGTCGGCTCGTCGAGGACCAGCAGCTCCGGCTCGCCGGCCAGGGCGCGGGCGATCAGGGTGCGCTGCTGCTGGCCGCCGGAGAGCGTGGACACCGGGTCGCCGGCCCGGTCGGCGAGCCCGACCGCGCGCAGCGCCGCGTCGACGGCGGCCCGGTCGGCCCGACCCGGCGGACGCAGCACCCCTCGACGGGCCAGCCGGCCGGAGGCCACCACCTCGCGGACGGTGGCCGGCACGCCGCCGCCGGCGCCCAGGCGCTGCGGGACGTACCCGATGCGCGCCCACTGTCGGAAACGGCGCAACGGCCGGTCGAAGAGGGTGACCGAGCCGGCGCTGATCGGCACCAGGCCGAGCACGGCGCGGATCAGGGTGGACTTGCCGGAGCCGTTGGCGCCGAGAATCGCGACCACCTCGCCCGCGCCCACGGTGAGCGAGATGTCCCGGAGCACGGGGCGGCCGTCGTAGCCGACCACCCCGTGCTCGACGGTGATGACAGGTGAGGTCACGAGCAGCCCAGGGCGGTCTGCAGGGTCCGCAGGTTGGTGCGCATCACCGAAAGGTAGTCCCCGTCGCTGCCGGCGGCGAGCCCTTCGATCGGGTCGAGCACGGCGGTCTTCGCGCCGACCTGACCGGCGATGGTCTCGGCCACCTTCGGGCTGACCAGGGTCTCGAAGAAGATCGTGGTGGCCTGGTGCTCCTTCGCCTCCTCGATCACGTGCGCGAGGCGCTGCGGCGAGGGCTCGACGTCGGGGCTCAGCCCGGTGATGCCGACCTGGTCGAGCTGGTACCGGTCGGCGAGGTAGCCGAACGCGGCGTGGCTGGTCACGATCTCCCGCCGCTGGCAGGTCGCCAGACCGTGCTTGAACTCGTCGTCAAGCGTCGTCAGATCGGCGCGCAGGGCCGCCGCCCGGGCGGTGTAGTCGGCGGCGTGGTCCGGGTCGGCAGTGCCGAGTCGCTGGGCGAGCTGGTCGCCGATGCCGGCCAACCGGGTCGGGTCGAGCCAGACGTGCGGATCCTTGCCGCCGCTCTCCTCGGTGTGCCCCTCCTCGCCCTCGTGGTCGTGGCCGCCGGCGGACGCGTCCAGCAGCGGCTGCACGCTTGTCACGTCGAACGCCCGGTCGCCGCCGTTCTGGGCCACGGCGTCGTCCACCGCCGGCTGGAACCCCTTGAGGTAGACGATCAGCTCGGCGTCGCTGACCTCACCGACCTGGCTCGGGTTGAGTTCCAGGTCGTGCGGCTCGGCGCCGGGCTTGGCCAGGTTGGTGACCCGGACCGCGTCGCCGCCGATCCGCTCGGCCAGGAACTGGAGGGGGTAGAACGCGGCCACCACGTCGACTCGTTGCGGGTCGGCGCCGGCGCCGCTGGAGGAACAGCCGGCCCCTGCGGCCAGGGTGAGCAGGGCGGTCGCGGCGGCCAGGACACGGTACGTGGTGCGGTTGGTCATGTCGTCAACTGTCCGTGGCAACGATAATGATTGTCAAAAACGCATGATTGCATGTCAGAGGAGCTTCGCGAGACCCACCGTCACCAGCAGGGTGAGCATCACCAGCCGGATCAGCCGGGTCTGCGGCGCCTGAACCGCCCAGGTCGTCGCCAACAGGGCGATCAGGACCCCGGCGAGCGCGAGCGTCAGCAGCCCGCCGATCACCCCGGGCGTGAAGAACGCCACCAGCACCACCACCAGGGTGAGCAGGAACACCGACGTCGGGTTCGCCCCGGCCAACCGGGCGAGCAGAGGGCGCTGCGTACGCTGCATCCCACAGACTCTACGAGGAGGAACCCCCGGTGCTGGTGACCAACCGGTTCGTGGTCGACGTCGATACCGCCGACGACTTCACCGAACGGGCGCACGCCGCCCTCACCGCGCTGGCCGCCCGCCCCGGCTACCTGCGCGGTCAACTGGTCCGGGCACTCGACGACCCCCGGCACTGGTCACTGGTCACCGAATGGGAGTCGGTCGGCACCTACCGGCGGGCCCTGGGCGCCTTCGAGGTCAAGGTCAGCGCCGTACCGCTGCTCGCGGAGTCGATCGACGAACCCTCCGCCTACGAGGCACTGGCCACCGCCGCCCCCGGCGGGGCCGTGGTCGTCGCCGAGAGTGATCGGGCCGCGGGTCCTTACCGCTGAGCCGCCGGACACTACGCTGCTCCTATGACCGCACCCGCCCCGCCACCCGGTCCCGGCGTGGCTCCGCCGTTCGCCGCGCCCCCCACCGAGGGCCGCCGGACCCGGCTCTGGATCGGCCTCGGCGTCGGCGCGCTCGCCGTGGCGCTCTGCTGCGGCGGGGGTGGCACCGCCGTCGTCGGCCTGGCCGTCAGCGGAGTCCAGGCGATCCGGGAACAGGGCCGCACCGTGACCGGCGACTACTACCAGGCGCTGGTCGAGCGGGACTATGGGCGGGCGTACGACCAGCTCTGCGACGACGCGCAGCGGCGTGAGTCCCGGCCGGAGTTCGAGCGGCGCGCCGCCGCCGAGCCGCAGGTGACCGCGTTCCGGGTGGGTGAGGTCGACACCACCTACCTGACCGTGCCGGTCGACGTGACCCTTGCCGGCGGCGATCGGGAGCGGCAACAGGTCAGCCTCGGCCAGGACGGGCAGACCGGCGGCGTGGAGGTCTGCGAGGTCAGCTGACCCGTCCCCGGTATTCTGCTGGGGCTCGGGGGGTCGATCGTCGTACCGTGGTCCCCGAACCGACCGTTCCATCCACATCTCGCCCCCGCCGACCGCCAGCCGGCGTAGGAGGAAACATGCCAGCCGACCGTATCGACGCCGTCGTCAGCCTCGCCAAGCGCCGAGGCTTCGTCTTCCCCTCCAGTGAGATCTACGGGGGCACCCGATCGGCGTGGGACTACGGTCCGCTCGGCGTGGAGCTCAAGGAGAACGTCCGCCGGCAGTGGTGGAAGACCATGGTCCAGCAGCGCGACGACGTCGTCGGCCTGGACTCCGCCGTGATCCTGGCCCGGAAGGTGTGGGAGGCGTCCGGCCACATCGCCGAGTTCGTCGACCCGCTCACCGAGTGCCAGTTCTGTCACAAGCGGTTCCGCGCGGACCACCTTGAGGAGGCGTACGCCGAGAAGCACGGCAAGCCGCTCACCTCCCTGTCGGAGCTGAACTGCCCCAACTGCGGCAACAAGGGCACCTTCACCGAGCCGAAGATGTTCAACGGCCTGATGAAGACCTACCTGGGCCCGGTGGAGAGCGACGAAGGGCTGCACTACCTGCGCCCGGAGACCGCGCAGGGCATCTTCGTCAACTACAAGAACGTCGAGACGGTCGCCCGCAAGAAGCCGCCGTTCGGCATCGCGCAGACCGGCAAGTCGTTCCGCAACGAGATCACCCCGGGCAACTTCATCTTCCGGACCCGCGAGTTCGAGCAGATGGAGATGGAGTTCTTCGTCGAGCCGGGCACCGACGAGCAGTGGCACGAGTACTGGCTCCAGGAGCGCTGGAACTGGTACCTCGACCTGGGCCTCTCGGCGGACAACCTGCGCCTGTACGAGCACCCCAAGGAGAAGCTGTCGCACTACTCGAAGCGGACTGTGGATATTGAGTACCGCTTCCAGTTCGGCGGCACCGAGTTCGCCGAGCTGGAGGGTGTCGCCAACCGCACCGACTTCGACCTCTCCACGCACAGCAAGCACTCCGGCGTCGACCTGTCGTACTTCGACCAGAGCAAGAGCGAGCGGTGGATGCCGTACGTCATCGAGCCGGCCGCCGGTCTGACCCGGGCGGTGCTCGCCTTCCTGCTGGAGGCGTACGACGAGGACGAGGCGCCGAACACCAAGGGCGGCGTGGACAAGCGCACCGTGATGCGGTTCGACCCGAGGCTCGCCCCGGTCAAGGTGGCGGTGCTGCCGCTGTCCCGCAACGAGGCGCTGTCGCCCAAGGCGAAGGACCTCGCCACGCTGCTGCGCAAGCGCTGGGTGGTGGAGTTCGACGACTCGCAGGCGATCGGCCGCCGCTACCGCCGGCAGGACGAGATCGGCACCCCGTTCTGCGTCACCGTCGACTTCGACACCCTGGACGACAACGCCGTGACGGTGCGCAACCGGGACACCATGGCCCAGGAGCGGGTCTCCCTGGACCAGGTCGAGCGCTACCTGATCGAGCGACTCCCGGGCTGCTGAGACTCCGCCCACGGGGCCTCGGCCGACGCGATCAGCGCCGGTCGGGGCCCCGTACACTTGTGCGGTGACTGCCTCGACCGTGCCGGCGCTGCGCCCGCTGACTCTCGGCCAGCACCAGGTGTGGCCGCCTGTCGTGCTCGCGCCGATGGCCGGGATCACCAACGTCGGGTTCCGCCAGCTCTGCCGTGAGCAGGGCGGCGGCATCTACGTCTGCGAGATGATCACCACTCGGGCGCTGGTCGAGCGCAACCCGAAGACGCTGCGCATGATCGCGTTCGGCGACGACGAGAAGCCCCGCAGCCTCCAGCTCTACGGCACCGACCCGGAGATCACCGCCGCCGCCGTGCGGATCGTCGTCGAGCGCAACCTGGCCGATCACATCGACCTCAACTTCGGCTGCCCCGTACCCAAGGTCACCCGGCGGGGCGGCGGCGCGGCGCTGCCGTGGCGGCGCCGGCTTTTCGCGCGGCTGGTGCGGGCCGCGGTGGCTGCCGCGGCACCGTCCGGGGTGCCCGTCACGGTCAAGATGCGCAAGGGCATCGACGACGACCACCTGACGTACGTCGAAGCCGGGCTCGCCGCCCAGGACGCCGGCGTGGCCGCGGTGGCCCTGCACGGGCGAACGGCCTCGCAGCGCTACTCCGGCACCGCCGACTGGGACGCGATCGCCACCCTCAAGCAGGCCCTCGACGTGCCGGTGCTCGGCAACGGCGACATCTGGGAGGCCGACGACGCGCTGCGGATGGTGGCCCACACCGGCGTCGACGGCGTGGTCGTCGGGCGCGGCTGCCTGGGCCGGCCGTGGCTCTTCGCCGACCTGGAAGCCGCCTTCAACGGTCGGCCGGAGCGGCGGCTGCCCACCCTCGGCGAGGTGGCGGTGACCATGCGGCGGCACGCCGAACTGCTGGTCGACCAGTTCTCCGCCGGCGCGCGCAACCCGGCCCGAGGCGAACGCGACGGCTGCACCGACTTCCGCAAGCACGTCGCCTGGTATCTCAAGGGCTTCCCGGTCGGCGGCGAGCTGCGCCGCTCCCTGGCGATGATCGAAAGCCTGGCCCAGCTCGACGACCTGCTCGGCAAGCTCGACCCGGCGGAGCCGTTCCCGGTGACCGCCCTCGGGCAGCCGCGCGGGCGCACCAACTC
Source organism: Micromonospora parva (assembly GCF_040649675.1). Lineage (NCBI taxonomy): Bacteria > Bacillati > Actinomycetota > Actinomycetes > Micromonosporales > Micromonosporaceae > Micromonospora > Micromonospora parva. Next base: position 110,760 of record NZ_JBEZFX010000017.1, read on the forward strand.
GCCGGGCAAGGTCGCCCTGCCAGACGGTTGGCTGGCCAGCCGGGACGACGACACCGTCCCCGAGGGCGCCGAGATGGACGACTCCGGCGGCTGAACCCTCGGTCCGCGACGGGTCGCCGTCGGCGGGCGCGTCTCCGGCGGGGCGCGCGACCAGGTCGCGCCGGGCGCAGGGGGCGCGTCTCTGCCGGGGCGCGCGACCAGGTCGCGCCGGGCGCAGGGGGCGCGTCTCTGCCGGGGCGCGCGACCAGGTCGCGCCGGGCGCAGGGGGCGCGTCTCTGCCGGGGCGCGCAACCAGGTCGCGCCAGGCGCAGGGGGACGGACATAGGTGTACGGCAGGCTGTAGAGCTGATGTCGTAAACGAGTCATGACCTCAGCTCGTCATGACCTCAGCTCGGAGTGCGCTGCTCGGCGCTGCCGCCGAACTTCTACGGCCACCAATACCCCGTCGTTGCCTGCGGGCGGGGTTGCCCCCGCACGGCGTTGCCTGGGTGAGGTTTGCCCCCGCACGGCGTTGCCTGGGTGGGGTGTTGCCCCCGCACGGCGTTGCCGCCGCACGGTGTTGCCCCCGCACGGTGTTGCCCCGGCAAGGCGTCGCCTGGGTGCGGCTCGCCCCCGCACGGCGTTGCCTGCGTGCGGTATTGCCCTCGCGCGGTGTTGCCCTCGCGCGGTGTTGCCCTCGCGCGGCCCTTGCAGCAGGACCAAGTGCTGCCACCGCAATGCCCTGGATGCCGTCGCGACGCTGATTCGTCTACGACATCAGCTCCAAAGGATCCGTGACCCCAACCAAGGGGCTCGCCCCGGGCGCTCGTTGCCATGATGCGCGCAACTTCCAGGATGTTGGTGTCTCCTGCGTGTCTGAGGCAGCAACATCCTGGAAGTTGTGAGGATCTTGGGCGCGGGGCGCGGGGCGCGGGGCGCGGGGCGCGGGGCGCGGGGCGCGGGGCGCGGGGCGCGGGGCGCGGGGCGCGGGGCGCGGGGCGCGGGGCG
>NZ_JBEZFX010000018.1:0-96728 GCF_040649675.1 Micromonospora parva
GTGGTCCCCCCACCGGACCGTCCGGCCTGAGCGCTCGCCGGGGCGGGGGGGGGCGCCCCCCCCCCCCCCCCCCCGGGGGCCCGGGGGGGGGGCGCCCCCCCCCCCCCCCCCCCCCCACCCCACTGTCAGCGTCGTCTGTCATGGTCGATCACGCGCTGCTCGCCTCGGAACGCGACGCCGATGTCTTCGGGCTCGACGAGTCGCGGGTGCTGCGCCGCTACCGCCGGGGCGGGGAGACCGCCCCGGAGGCGGAGGTGATGGCGTACGTCGCGACGGCCGGTTACCCGGTGCCCTTGGCTGGCAGGTGCTGCTCTCCATGGTGCTCACCGGCGCGGGCATCGGCCTGGCGTTCGCCGCGATGTCCAACGCTTCTGGGTGTGCGCGGGCGTCGCCGTCCTGGGCGTCTTCGCGGCACTCGCTCTGCCGTCGGCGCGTCGCCGCCACGAACAGGCCGTCGCCGCCGGTGTCGACGATCTTCCGCCCGAGCCGGTCGAACTGCACCTGCCGCGCCGGCACCAGTAAACAGTTGGCTGACAGTCGACTGACCCCCGCAGGCCGTGTCCACCTTCTGGTGGGCACGGCCCGCGCGGTTGCCGTCGGCTCACGCTGCCGGCGCGGCCAGTCGGAGTTGCCAGCGGGTGCCCTGGCTGGTGAGCCGGACGATCGCCAGCGGCTCCACGTCCACCTGCCGGTAGGCGGCCGTCGGCAGGCCGAGGGCGTGCACCACCGCGACCCGGATCACCAGCGGGTGGGTGACGGCGACGATGCGTCGACCGACGTCGCGCTGCCCGTCCAGCCAACGACCGACCCGGTCCCGCACCGCCGTGACGGACTCGCCGCCGTGCGGCGCGCTGTCCGGTGCGGACAGCCAGTCGCGCAGCGCCCGCTGCCGCGTGCCGGCGATCTCCTCGAGCGAACGGCCGGACCAGTCGCCGTAGTCACAGTCGGCCAACGCCGCCTCGATCGTCGGCAGCAGACCGAGGGCGTCGGCGGTCTGCCGGGCCGCCGCCGCCGGGCTGGACAGGCAGGTGTCGGTCACGCCGAGGTGCCCACGCCGCTCCGGGCCGACCTGGGCGAGAGCGGCCCGCAGGCCGCCCTCGTCCAGGCCTTCGTCGGCGCCGCCGAAGCGGGCGCGGCGCAGCGCGGCGGTGTGACCGTGGGCGACCAGCCGAAGGCTGGTCGCCCTCACGTGCCCGGCAGCGCGGTGGCGGCCCGGCGACGCCGCTCGTGGTGCATCAGGGCCGCGAAGAGCAGGCCGATGCCGGTCCAGAGCACGACCTGGGTGCCGAGCGAGGCCAACCGGAAGTTCCACAGCAGGGTCGCGGGGAAGGTCGACGGAACCTCCTCGAAGGACGGCATCACCACGTACGCCACTGCCGTGACCAGCAGGAATCCACCCACTGCCGCAGCGGCGCGCAGCCACGGCGGGGCCTGCGCGCCGACCGACCGGTAGCCCAGCGAGCCGGCCCACACGGCCACCAGGCCGAGCACCACCATCAACAGGTAGGTGACGGTCCGTTGGTTGATGGTGGCCGGGTCGCCGACCGCCGGTGGGTTCGCCGGGTACTTGAGGAACGGCACGATCACCACACCGAGCAGCGCCGCGCTGGCCAGCAGCAGACCCGACCGCCCGTCGTCCTCGGCGCGCCGCCGACGGGACAGCAGAACGTACGCCGTGGCCAGCAGGCCACCCATCGCGGCCCCGAACAGGCCGGTGGCCAGGAACAGACCGCCGCGCTGACCCGTCCGGCTGACCAGGGCTTCCCCGTGATCGTGGGCACCCGCCGCGGGCTCGGCGTGCGTCGCGGCCTCCTCGATCGCGATGGCCGCCTCGACGTGTGGCTCGCCGGCCACGTACGCGAACCCCCCGGCGAGCAGGCCGGCGATCAGACCGGCGAGCAGCCCGCGGACGAGGACGGCGAGGAACGGGGGAGTGGTGGTGGGGGTCAGTGGCACGGGACGCCCAGCAGGTGCCGGCCGTCGTGCATCAGCTCGTGCAGGTACGTCCCGCTGCGCGACACCGCTCCCTGGTCGAAGGCGACGAGGTAGGTCAGCAGGGCGAGCACGACAACGGTTGCCAGGGCCGTCCACAGCAGACGGGTACTGCCGGCGGGGTGCACCACCGGCTGGCTGGACGCGGAGCTGGACATGAATACACGAACCTCCCCGGGGATGACGCGTCCCCATCGCAAGGCTGCGGACGACCGAGCGTCCTGGCTCGCGGCCCCCGTCGGGGAACCGCTCACAGTGGCGCGACCGCGCCGGATTCACACCGGCTTCCCTCGCGTCGCCGCAGATAGTGGCTCGACGGTATCGGTGCGGCCTCGGACGGTCAACCCGGACCCCGGGCACCGACGACGTCCGCACACCGTGGTGTCGGTGGGTCCGAGAGGTAGCGGCGGGCAGCGGGATTCGTCAGACCAAAAGACGACAGTGTCGGGAGCCGGCCGCGCCGCGCGTTCCGCCATCTATGAACAGTCTGTTACCGCTAACATGGTCAACCTGCCAGATCGGTGGTGTCTCCGGGTTGACCCGGTGGGGTTCGATCAGTGGCTGGGGCGGGGTGTGGGGTGGACGTGACGGCGCCGGGACGGGTCCGATGACGACGGGCGGGCTCGCGCGACAACCCGGCATCGTCGACGCGCACCACCACCTCTGGGTCCGGGCGCGGCACCCGCAGCAGTGGATCGATCCGCACACCATGGCCGCTATCGACGGCGACTTCACGCCGGTCGAACTCGCCCCGGCGGCCCGGGCCGCCGGGGTGACGCAGACAGTGGTCGTGCAGTCCGTCGCCGTCCGGTCGGAGACTCCCGAGCTGCTCGGCATCGCGGCCGACGACCCCCTCGTCGCCGGGGTCGTCGGCTGGGTCGACCTTCCCGCTGCCGACGTCGGTCGTCGCCTCGACCGGCTACGCCGGGCGCGCGGCGGTGAACGGCTGGTCGGCATCCGCCACCTGGTCCAGTCCGAACCCGACCCGACCTATCTCGACCGTCCCGAGGTGCGGCGGGGTGTCGCCGCGGTCGGTGCCGCCGGTCTCGCGTTCGACCTCCTGGTGCGTCCGCACCAGCTGCCGGCGGCCACCCGGCTCGTCCGCGACCTGCCGCAGGTGCGGTTCGTCCTCGACCACCTCGGCAAGCCCTCGCTCGGGCGGGCCGACCTCGGTGACTGGCGCCGCGACCTGCGGTCGCTGGCGGCCGAGCCCAACACGACGGCGAAGCTCTCCGGCCTGGTGACCGAGGTGGAGGGTGGTTCCTGGACGGCCGCCGACCTGCGGCCCGCCGTCGAGCACGCTCTCGACGTGTTCGGGCCGGACCGGCTGATGTTCGGCTCGGACTGGCCGGTGTGCCTGCTCGTCACCTCGTACGTCCGCTGGGTCGCGGTCCTCGGCGACCTGTTGGCCCCGCTGTCCGACGACGAGCGGGCGGCGATCTGGCAGTGGACCGCCTCCCGGGTGTACCGGTTGCCCCCGTCCTGAGCGGGCAGTGGCCGCCGAGCTGGCGACATAGTGTGTTATCGATAACATGCTAACGGCGGCGGCCGATATCCGGTGGTCTGATGTATGCCTCCGGTGGTGCAGGTAACGATGGCAAAACATGCCCGTAAGACCTTGGCAACATACGTGAATGCGTGGCAAGGTAACGCCTGATCGTGGGAAACATCCGACCTATCTCTGAGGTCGTGCGGGCGCCTGGCCGCACTGACAGCTGAGCGGGTTGGTCGCTCACAGGCGTTCGGCTCGTCGGCGGGGTCCTCGTCGGGTGCTGGCGCCACGCTTGGGGAGGTCAGGTCCGACGATGAGTAGCGTCGAGGCAACCGCCGGCACGCAGCGCGGCGAGCTCAGCGACTGGTTTCGCGAACGCATTTCCCACGCCGTCTCCGAGTTCACCGCCGCCACCGCGTTGGTCGTCCTGTTCATCGCCCTGACCTTCGCGAGCCCCTACTTCCTGACTGCTGACAACCTCTTCAACATCGGGGCGCAGACGGCGGTGATCGCCATCATCGCCACGGCCCAGACGATGGTCATCATCACGAAGGGCATCGACCTGTCCGTCGGGTCGGTCGCCGCGCTCGCCGGCGTGGTGGGCGCGATGGTCGTGCGTGACCTCGGCTTCTCGATCTGGGCGGCCACGGCGGTCGCGATCGGCGTCGGCGCGCTGGCCGGGCTGTTGAACGGGCTGCTGGTGACGGTGGCCCGGATCCCGCCGTTCATCGCGACGTTGGGAACGATGTCCGTGGGCCGCGGCCTCGTCTTCATCATCACCGGAGCGGTCGGCGTCTACGGCCTGCCCCGATCCTTCCAACTGCTCGGCAACGGGGAGATCCTCGGGATTCCGTTCGCCGTGGTGATCACCATCCTGGTCGCGGTCGGGGTCGCCTTCCTGCTCTCCCAGACCCGCTTCGGTCAGTACACGTACGCGATGGGCTCCAATCTGGAGGCGGCCCGCCGCTCCGGCATCCGGGTGGGGCGGCAGCTGACCGGGGTGTACGTGCTGGCGGGTGTGCTGGTCGGGCTGGGCGGCATGATCGCCGCGTCCCGGGTCAACTCCGGCCAGCCCAACTACGGCATCTCGCTGGAGCTCGACGTCATCGCCGCCGCGGTCATCGGCGGAGCCAGCCTGTTCGGCGGGCAGGGCCGGATCGTCGGGACCATCATCGGCGCGTTCCTCATCGCCCTGGTCCGCAACGGCGCCGTCCTGCTCGACATCAGCATCCACTACCAGCAGGTGATCGTCGGTCTGATCATCTGGGCCGCCGTCTACTTCGACCAGTACCGCCGCCGGCGGCTGGAATCACGGGGTTGACATGCCATTCCGAGAGTCCGAACGAGGAAGGACACACACCATGGCACACACCACCACCAGCCGGCGGACGCGAGGACCACTCCTGCGCGCGCAGGCGATCCTGGCCGTGGCCGCGGCGACCGCTCTGCTCAGCGCCTGCGGCGGGGTCGAGGTCCGCGACGGCGGTGACGGCGCGACCACTGACGCGAGCGGCCCCTTGAAGCTCGCCGTCGTACCCAAGGCGGTCGGGGCCGACTACTGGAACACCGTCAAGGCGGGCGCGGAGTGCGCCGCGCAGCGCGCGGGGGACGTCACCGTCCAGTGGGACGGGGTGACCACCGAGACCGACGTTGAGGGCCAGGTCAACCTGATCCAGAACTTCGTCACCAAGAAGGTCGACGGCATCGTCTACGCGGCGACCGACTCCAGCGCGCTGGCACCGGTGACCGACAAGGCGCTCGCCGCCAACATCCCGGTCACCATGATCGACTCCGGCACCAGCCCGCAACCGCCGAGTGTGCCCCTCTTCGCCACCGACAACCGGGCGTCGGCCACCGAGGCGGCGAAGCTGCTCGCCACCGAACTCGGCCCCGGCAACCACGAGGTGGCGCTCGTCGAGTTCCAGCCCGGGTCGCAGACCAACACCGAGCGGGTCGACGGCTTCAAGGCCGGCCTGGCCCAGTACCCCAACCTGAAGCTGGTCGGCCAGCAGCCGAGCAAGAGCGACGTCAACGAGGCCCGCCGGGTCACCGAGAACATCCTCACCGCCAACCCCAAACTGGCTGGCGTCTTCGCCGCCAACGAGCCGAGCGTGCTCGGCGCCGCGCAGGCCATCCAGGCGGCCGGCAAGTCCGGCAAGGTGGTCATCATCGGCTGGGACGCGGCCCCGGACGAGATCGCCGGGGTGCGCAACGGCCAGATCTCGGCGCTGGTCGTGCAGAACCCGTTCAAGATGGGCTACTTCGGCGTCGACAAGATGGTCAAGCACCTCCGGGACAAGGCGCCGCTGGCGTCGGCCGACACCGGCGTCACGTTCGTCACCAAGGAGAACATCGACTCGGCGGAGATCAAGGCGGTGCTCGAGCCCAGCTGCGCCAACCCGCCGGTGCAGTGATGGGAGGCATTCCCACGGCCACCGCCGACAACGCCCAGCAACCCACCGACGAGGAACCGCCGGTCCTCGAGGCCCGCGGCATCGTCAAGCGGTTCGGGCACGTCGAGGCGTTGCGGGGGGCCGACTTCACCGTCCGCCGGGGCGAGGTCGTCGCGTTGATCGGTGACAACGGTGCCGGAAAGAGCACCCTGATCAAGACCCTGTCCGGTGTGCATCCGCCGGACGAGGGCGAGATCCTGATCGGCGGCCGTCCGGTCCGGTTCTCCACCCCGGTCGATGCCCGCCGGGCCGGGGTGGAGACCGTCTACCAGGATCTCGCCGTCGCCGACGACCTGAGCGTGGCCGCCAACCTGTATCTCGGCCGGGAGATCCTGCGCTCCGGGCCGCTCGGTCGGCTCGGCCTGCTGGACAAGCGCGCCATGCGGCAGGGTGCCGCCGCCGCCCTCGACGAACTGGGCGTACGGATTCCCCGGGTGACCACCCCGATCGCCATGCTCTCCGGTGGGCAGCGGCAGTGCGTGGCGGTCGCCCGCGCCATCATCTGGGCGACCAACGTGGTCATCCTCGACGAGCCCACCGCGGCGCTGGGCGTGGTCCAGACCGGGCGGGTGCTCGACGTGGTCCGGCGGGCCCGCGACGCCGGCATGTCGGTGGTGCTGGTGAGCCACAACATGCCGCAGGTGCTCGACATCGCCGACCGTGTCGAGGTGCTGCGCCTCGGTCAGCGGGCCGCCCAGCTGCGCGCCGACGAGGTCACCACCGACGACCTGGTCGCGGCGATGACCGGCAGCACCAGTGTGGATCGGCGTGAGCGGTGACGGCGGCCGTGCGCCGGGGTGCGCGCGGTCGCACCCGTTGGGCGGGCTGGGCCGCCGGCGGGTCGCCGCCGCGGCTGAGCCCGCTGGGCTTCGGTGCCGCGCAGGGCGGCAACCTGTACCGGGCGACGTCGGATGAGCAGTTCGCCGCCGCAGTGGACACCGCCTGGGCGGGCGGCATCCGGTACTTCGACACCGCGCCGCACTACGGGCTGGGCCTGTCGGAGCGGCGGTTGGGTGCCGCCCTGCGCTCCCGCCCGCGCGACGAGTACGTGGTGTCGACGAAGGTCGGCCGGCTGCTCGTGCCGTCACCGGAGGCGGCACACCGACCGGACCCGGAGGGTTTCGACGTTCCCGCCGATCATCGCCGGGTCTGGGACTTCAGCCGCGACGGCGTGCGCCGTTCGTTGGAGGCGAGCCTTCGGCGCACCGGCCTGGACCGGATCGACGTGGTGTACCTGCATGATCCGGACGAGCACTGGAAGCAGGCCGCGTACGAGGCGGTTCCGGCGTTGGTGGAGCTGCGCGAGCAGGGCGTGATCGGTGCCGTCGGTGCCGGCATGAACCAGTCCGCGATGCTGGCCCGGTTCGTGGCGGAGACCGACGTGGACGTGGTGATGTGCGCCGGCCGGTACACGCTGCTGGAGCAGGGCGCGTTGACCGACCTGCTGCCCGCCGCGCAGGAACGCCACGTCGCTGTGGTGGTCGCCGGGGTCTACAACTCCGGGTTGCTGGCCCGGGACATGCCGCCGACCGACGCCGTCTACGACTACCGGCAGGCGCCGGCGGAGGTGATCGACCAGGCCCGCCGGATAGCGCGGGTCTGCCAGGCGTACGGCGTCACGTTGCCCCAGGCGGCGTTGGCGTTCGTCCGTCGCCACCCGGCCGTGGTGTCGACGGTGGTCGGCATGCGTGACGAGGCCCAGGTGACCGAGACCCTGCGCCGAGCCGACGTCGACGTCCCCGATCAGCTCTGGGCGGCCCTGTACGACGAAGGGCTGCTCGACGTGCAGTCGTGAGCGGTCACGAGCGGGCCGTCTCGATGTTCGCGTCGGCGTCGTCGGGCAACCCCTGCAACGACTCCTCCACACCGATCAGGTGGTTGGCCATCCGGGTGCGGGCCCGCTCCGGGTCGCGCGCCACGAGGGCCTTCAGGATCGCCACATGTTCGTCGTGGGTCCGCAGGTCCGCGCCCTCCTCGTGCAGGCTGCGCCAGAGCCGGCCGCGGATGGTGCGCCCGGCGAAGGCCTCGATCAGGCCGACGAGCACCGGATTCTCGGCGTGCACCGCGATGATCCGGTGGAAGGCGATGTCGATCTCCATGATCCGCTCGTGGTCCTGCGGCGACTGGCCGACCAGCCGGGCCGCCTCGTCGAGCAGGTCCCCCGCCTGAGCCAACGCCTCGTCGGTGATCCTGGTGGCCGCCAACCGGGCGGCCTCGCACTCCAGCAGTCGCCGGACGGTGTGGATGTGCCGCGGGTCGCCCTGGCCCTGGAAGTCGACCACGAAACCCATCGGGGCCAGCAGTTGCGGGGCGTCGAGGTTGGTGACGTAGGTGCCGTCGCCCTGGCGGATGTTGACGATGCCGAGGATCGACAGCGCGGACATCCCCTCGCGCAGCGAGCCCCGTGAGACGCCGAGCGACTCGGCGAGGTCCTTCTCGACGGGCAGCCGGTCACCGGGCCTGAACTGCCCTTCGAGGATCATCCGTTTGATGCCGTTGACCACTTCGTCTGTGCGAGACATGCTTCCCCTAGCGGCCGACGGGGGTGGCCTGTCCACCCGCGATCACGTACGCCTCCGGAGATGACACGGTAGTCGGGTCTGCCGCGGCCCAGTAGTGGCCGTCGGGAAACCGGTAGAGCGTGACCGACTCCTGACGCATCCGGGTGGAGTAGCCGGGCTGGCTGGGCAGGACGTATCCGCTTCCCGAGCCGGTGTCACGGATGATGCACGGGTCGGTGAAGTGTTCGTGCAGGTGGTCGACGAACTCGGTGACCCGGTTGGTGAGATCCCCCGAGATCGCCACGTAGTCGAGCACCGAGACGTGTTGGACCATCTCGCACAGCCCGACTCCGCCGGCGTGGGGGCACACCGGGATGTCGAACTTCGCGGCGAGCAGCAGCACGGCGACGATCTCGTTGATGCTGGCCAACCTGCCGGTGTCGAGCTGGCAGAAGTCGATGGCCTCGGCCTGGAACAGCTGCTTGAACATCACCCGGTTGTGGCAGTGCTCGCCGGTGGCCACGCCGATCGGAGCGACGGCACGGCGGACGGCGGCGTGGCCGAGGATGTCGTCGGGGCTGGTCGGCTCCTCGATCCAGAGCGGCTTGAACCGGGCGAGGGCGCTGACCCACTCGATGGCCTGGCCGACATCCCACACCTGGTTGGCGTCGATCATCAGGTTGCGGTCCGGGCCGAGGATCTCCCGGGCGATCGCGCAGCGGCGGATGTCGTCGTCGAGGTTGGCGCCGACCTTGAGCTTGACGTAGCCGTAGCCGCTGTCCACCGCCTCCTGGCACAGCCGGCGCAGCTTGTCGTCGCCGTAGCCGAGCCAGCCCGCCGAGGTGGTGTAGGCGGGGTAGCCGGTCCGGTCGAGTTCGGCGAGGCGGGCGGCCTTCGTGCTCTCCTTGGCGCGCAGGATGGCCAGCGCCTCGTCCCGGGTCAGGGCGTCGGAGAGGTAGCGCAGGTCCGCGATGTCGACGAGTTGCTCGGGGGACATGTCGACGAGCAGTCGCCACAGTGGCTTGTCGGCGACCCGGGCGGCCAGGTCCCACGACGCGTTCAGCACGGCCGCCAGCGACAGGTGGACGACGCCCTTCTCGGGGCCGAGCCAGCGCAGCTGCGAGTCGGAGGTCAGGAGGCGGTAGACAGCGCCCATGTCCGCCGCCATCGTCGCCACGTCCAGGCCCACGAGGCGCTGTGCCTGGTGGACCGCCGCCGCCGCGACGATGTCGTTGCCACGGCCGATGGTGAAGGTCAGCCCGTGCCCCGCGAGCGGCGCGCCCGCGCCGTCGACGCCGTCGGTGTGCAGCACGACGTAGGCCGCCGAGTAGTCGCCGTCCTTGTTCATGGCGTCTGACCCGTCAGCGGTCAGGGAGGTGGGGAAGCGGACGTCCTCGACGGTGACGGCAGTGATCTGCGGCATGCGCTCCTCGCCCGGCTAGGCTAAAGATCAGATGATCACTGGGAGTATACGGACGGCTCGTTGAGCGCGTCAACGTTGTCGATCACTAGGGACACCCAGACATATGATGTTTGTGTCGGCTGTCGACCCACTGGCCACTGTCGACACCGGCGCGGAGAATCGTGCCTCCGTTGCCGGCGCCCTCCGGCGCGGCGCGCGCGGCCCGGGTGGTGACGGTGGTCACCGCGCTGGCCGCCGACACGCCCGAAACCGACATGTGGGGTGTGACAACGGCTCCGTCCCTATATATGGTGTCGAGCGCAGCTGGTTCGGCCGCTCATCCGGCGCGGTCGAGGCAACAGGGAACCCGGTGGAAATCCGGGACTGTCCCGCAGCGGTGAGTGGGAACGACCGCCGTCATCAGCACTGGGCCACCCATCGGCCTGGGAAGCGACGGCCACTAGGAGACCGGCGAGCCCGGTCGTGCCCGCGAGTCCGAAGACCTGCCAGCGCGCCGCGTACCCGAACCCGGGTGCGCGGCGGTCCGAGGCCGCGTGGGACGGCTGACGCCACCTGATCCCACGCCGCGCCGGCGTGGCGTCCGTCGGTGTCTGTCTCCTCGCGTCCGGGCCACCAGGTCTCGAACTCCGAGGAGCGAGTGGTGACAGTCACCCAGGTAGTCCCGGCCGGCGCCGACACGCCCGCGCGGCGGACGCCCATGCGGGTCCGCAAGCGCGACGGCGCGACCGAACCCGTGGACGTGAACAAGATCGTCCGGGCGGTGGAGCGGTGGGCCGACGACCTGACCGACGTCGACCCGATGCGGGTGGCCACCCGCACCATCAGCGGCCTCTACGACGGCGCCACCACCGCCGAACTGGACCGGCTCTCCATCCAGACCGCCGCTGAGATGATCGGTGAGGAGCCGCAGTACTCCCGCCTCGCCGCGCGGCTGCTGGCCGGCTACGTCGACAAGGAGGTACGCCGGCAGGGCATCACCTCGTTCAGCGCGGCGATCCGGGTCGGCCACGCCGAGGGTCTGATCGGTGACGACACCGCCGCGTTCGTCGCCGCACACGCCACGACCCTCGATGCCGCCGTCGACCCGGACGGCGACCGCCGGTTCGAGTACTTCGGCCTGCGCACCGTGTACGACAGGTACCTGCTGCGCCACCCCACCAGCCGACTGGTGCTGGAGACCCCGCAGTACTGGCTGCTGCGGGTGGCCTGCGGCCTGTCCCGTACGGCGGACGAGGCGGTCGGCTTCTACCGACTGATGTCCAGCCTGGCCTACCTGCCCAGCTCACCGACCCTGTTCAACTCCGGGACCCGGCACACCCAGATGTCCTCCTGCTATCTGGTCGACTCCCCGCTCGACGAGTTGGACTCGATCTACGCCCGGTACGCCCAGGTCGCCAACCTGTCCAAGTTCGCCGGTGGCATCGGCATCGCGTACTCCCGGGTCCGCTCCCGCGGCGCGCTGATCCGGGGCACCAACGGGCAGTCCAACGGGATCGTGCCGTGGCTGCGCACCCTGGACGCGAGCGTGGCGGCGGTCAACCAGGGCGGCCGGCGCAAGGGCGCGGCCTGCGTCTACCTGGAGCCGTGGCACCCGGACATCGAGGAGTTCCTGCACCTGCGGGACAACACCGGCGAGGATGCCCGGCGCACCCACAACCTGAACCTGGCCAACTGGATCCCGGACGAGTTCATGCGCCGGGTCGAGGCCGACGAGATGTGGTCGCTGTTCGACCCGCACGAGGTGCCCGAGCTGCCCGACCTGTGGGGGGAGCGGTTCGACGCCGCGTACCGGGAGGCCGAGGCGCAGGGCCGGTACGTGCGGCAGGTCCCGGCGCGGGAGCTGTACGGCACGATGATGCGCACCCTGGCCCAGACCGGCAACGGCTGGATGACCTTCAAGGACGCGTCGAACCGGCTGTGCAACCAGACCGCCGAGCCGGGCAACGTGGTGCACCTGTCCAACCTCTGCACCGAGATCGTCGAGGTGTCCAGCGACGCCGAGACCGCCGTGTGCAACCTGGGCTCGGTGAACCTCGCCGCCCACCTCGGCGACGGCGGCATCGACTGGGAGCGGCTGCGCGCCACGGTGCGGACCGCGGTGACCTTCCTCGACCGGGTCATCGACATCAACTACTACCCGACCGCGCAGGCGGCGGCGAGCAACCCCCGCTGGCGGCCGGTCGGGCTCGGGCTGATGGGCCTGCAGGACGTCTTCTTCGCACTGCGGCTGCCCTTCGACTCGCCGGCCGCCCGGGAGCTGTCCACCCGGATCAGCGAGGAGCTGTACCTGACCGCGCTGGAGACCTCCGCCGACCTGGCCCGCGACTTCGGCGCGCACCCGGCGTACCCGCAGACCCGGGCCGCGCGGGGCCAGCTCCAGCCCGACCTGTGGGGTGTCGAGGGTACGCAGACGGCCCGCTGGGATGCCCTGCGCGAGCGGGTCGAGGCGCACGGGCTGCGTAACTCGCTGCTGGTGGCGGTCGCGCCGACCGCGACCATCGCCTCGATCGCCGGGTGCTACGAGTGCATCGAGCCGCAGGTGTCCAACCTGTTCAAGCGCGAAACCCTGTCGGGGGAGTTCCTTCAGGTCAACACCGCTCTGGTACGCGAGCTGAAGGCCCGCGGTCTGTGGACCGAGCGGATCCGTTCGGCGATCAAGCGGGCCGAGGGGTCGGTGCAGGACATCGCCGAGCTGCCGGCCGGCGTACGGGAGTTGTTCCGCACCGCGTGGGAGCTGCCGCAGCGGGCGTTGATCGACCTGGCCGCCGCCCGCGCCCCGTTCATCGACCAGTCCCAGTCGCTGAACCTGTTCCTGGCCGCACCGACCATCGGCAAGCTCTCCTCGATGTACCTGTACGCCTGGAAGGCCGGCCTGAAGACCACGTACTACCTGCGCTCGCGCCCCGCCACCCGGATCCAGCAGGCCACCGTCGGCGCTGTCTCGCCCGTCGCCGTCGACGCGGAGGCGTTGGCCTGCTCGCTGGAGAACCCCGAGTCGTGCGAGGCCTGCCAGTGAACCCCGCCGACGCCACCACCACCGACACGAGGACCACGCACATGCTGCTCGACCCCGGGATGGACCTCACCCTGCGCCCGATGCGCTACCCGCACTTCTTCGACCGGTTCCGCGACGCCATCCGCAACACCTGGACCGTGGAGGAGGTCGACCTGCACGCCGACCTCGCCGACCTGGACAAACTGTCGCCGGCCGAACGGCACCTGGTCAGCCGCCTGGTGGCGTTCTTCGCCACCGGCGACACGATCGTCGCCAACAACCTGGTGCTCAACCTCTACCAGCACGTCAACAGCCCCGAGGGCCGCCTCTACCTGTCCCGGCAGCTGTTCGAGGAGGCGGTGCACGTCCAGTTCTACCTCAACCTGCTCGACACGTACGTGCCCGACGAGACCGAACGTTTCGAGGCCTTCGCGGCGATCGAGAACATCCCCTCGATCCGGCGCAAGGCCGAGTTCTGCTTCCGCTGGATCGACTCGCTGGGCGACCTGCGGGAGCTGCGGACCCGCGACGACCGGCGGACGTTCCTGCTGAACCTGATCTGCTTCGCCGCCTGCATCGAAGGGTTGTTCTTCTACGGCGCGTTCGCCTACGTCTACTTCCTGCGCTCGCGCGGCCTGTTGCACGGCCTCGCCTCCGGCACCAACTGGGTGTTCCGCGACGAGTCCATGCACATGGCGTTCGCGTTCGACGTCGTCGACACCGTCCGTGCCGAGGAGCCGGACCTGTTCGACGACGACCTCGCCGACCAGGTCCGGCAGATGCTCACCGAGGCCGTCGAGTGTGAGGTGCAGTTCGCCGAGGACCTGTTGGGTCGCGGCGTGCCCGGTCTGACCCTGGCCGACATGCGGGAGTATCTCCAGCACGTCGCCGACCGCCGCCTCGCCCAGCTCGGCATCCCGGCGCACTACGGGTCGAGCAACCCGTTCGGGTTCATGGAGTTGCAGGACGTCCAGGAGCTGTCCAACTTCTTCGAGCGGCGGGTGTCGGCGTACCAGGTCGGGGTGAGCGGCACCGTCGCCTTCGACGACGATTTCTAGGCGGCAACCGATCCGGGGGCCTGGCGTCGCTTGGTGAGCCACCGCATCACGTGCAGGGGGTGCGACGCCGGGTCCTGGATCGGGTGGAAGACGTGTTCGACAACGCCGTCGGCAATGATCAACGTCAGCCGCTCGTAGAGTGTCATGTCGCCAGCGGTACGGGTCGGCAGGCGCAGCGCGGCGGCCAGGGTCAGCCTCGGGTCGGGGATCAGCGGGTAGGGCAGCCGCAGCCGGTGCGCGAGTTCCCGCTGGTAGCCGGTCGACTGGGCGGACAGTCCGTACACCCGGGCGGCGCCGGCGGCGCGCAGCTCCGCGTGGTGGTCGCGGAACCAGGCGGCCTGCTCGGTGCTGCCCCGGGCGCCGTGGATCTCCAACAGCCCGTTGGGCAGGTCGACGCCCGGTCGCCCGGTCAGCGGGTAGACGAAGATGACGGTGCGTCCGGCGCCGAGCGCGCCAAGGTCGACCGGGCGGCCGTCGGTGCCGTAGAAGGACAGCTGTGGCATCGTGGCGCCGACCAGCCCGGTGGGGTCGGCGCCCTCCACCTGACTGCCGGGTACGACCTGGGTCGCGGCGGCGTCGAGGCGCGCGTCCAACGCGTCGCGCTGGGCGGTCAACCTGCCGATCCGTTCCTGCAGGTTGGTGATGGTGCTGCGGTACGTGGCCACCGCCGCCGCGCACACGTCGGTGTCGTCGGCACCCCCGGCGATCGACTCGACGAACGGGCGGGTCTCCTCGACGGTCAGGCCGAGCGCCATCAGCTCGCGGATCTGGGCGACCAGCCGCACCGCGATCGGGTCGTACTCCCGGTAGCCGTTGCTCAACCGCCGGGGCACGACCAGCCCGGCCGACTCGTAGTACCGCAGTGCCCGGACCGTGGTTCCGGTCCGTCGTGCCAACTCACCCACCCGCATCCCGCGACCCTAAACCCGCACCCCGGGGTACGGGTCAACGTGTCCATCGTCGCGGTGTCAGGGCCGCCGTTTCCTGCCAGTCTGGCGGTGAAACAGCAGCTTGAGCAGGGAGTGTGTGATGACGGCAATCAGTCGGGTGCGGGGTCGGCAGATCCTCGACAGCAGGGGCAACCCGACGGTGGAGGCCGACGTGGTCCTCGCCGACGGGTCGACCGGCCGGGCCGCCGTGCCGTCCGGCGCGTCGACGGGGGCCAACGAGGCGGTCGAGCGGCGCGACGGGGACCTGACGCGTTTTCACGGCAAGGGGGTCAGCGCGGCCGTCGCCGCTGTCAACGGGGAGATCGCCGACGCGGTGCGCGGGTTCGACGCGGAGGACCAGGCCCTGATCGACGAGACGATGATCGACCTCGACGGTTCCAAGGACAAGGGCCGACTGGGCGCCAACGCGATCCTGGCGGTGTCCCTGGCGACCGCGAAGGCGGCGGCGTCGGCCCACCGGCAGCCGCTCTACCGCTACGTCGGTGGGGTCGGCGCCCGCCTGCTGCCGGTGCCGATGATGAACATCATCAACGGTGGCGCGCACGCCGACAATCCGCTCGACTTCCAGGAGTTCATGATCGCCCCGGTCGGTGCGCGGACCTTCGCCGAGGCGGTGCGGATGGGATCGGAGGTCTTCCACACCCTCAGGGCGTCCCTGGCCGCGGCCGGGCACAACACCAACGTCGGCGACGAGGGTGGCTTCGCGCCGAACGTCACGGACGCCGACGAGGCACTGCGGTTCGTGCTACGCGCCATCGAGGACACCGGTTACCAGCCCGGATCCGACGTGCTGATCTGCCTCGACCCGGCCAGCTCGGAGTTCTTCCACGACGGCGTCTACGACTACGTCGGCGAGGGACGTCAGCGCACCGTCGACGAGCACATCGACTACCTGCTGGACCTGATCTCCCGGTACCCGATCAGCTCGGTCGAGGACCCGATGGCCGAGGACGACATCGCCGGCTGGCAGCGGCTGACGGCGGCGGCGGGGGAGCGCGTGCAGTTGGTCGGCGACGACGTGTTCTGCACCGACGTCGACCGGCTGCGCGACGGGATCGACGGCGGTTACGCCAACGCGATCCTGGTCAAGGTCAACCAGATCGGCACGCTCACCGAGACCCTGGCGACGGTGGACGCCGCCCACAAGGCCGGGTACCGGGTGGTGATGTCGCACCGCTCCGGCGAGACCGAGGACACCACCATCGCCGACCTGGCCGTCGGCGTCGGTTGCGGGCAGATCAAGACCGGTTCCCTGTCGCGCTCGGACCGCACCGCCAAGTACAACCAGCTCATCCGCATCGAGGAGGAGCTCGGCGACCGCGCCCGCTACGCCGGCGGCCGCTGACGGCGGTGCGACTACCGTCGACTGGCGCACACCACACAGGTACGCGCTGACGGGCGGGCGGCGAGACGCTCGGCGGGAATGGGACGCAGACACCGTTCGCACACCCCGTAGCTGCCGTCGTCCACCCGTCGCAGCGCGACGTCCAGCTCGGCCAGGCGTCGGCGGGTGGCGTCCAGGACGGCGATGAGCTGCGCGCGTTCGAAGGCGATCGTGGTGCCCTCGGGGTCGTGTTCGTCGTCGGCGTTGGACGACCGGGACGCCTCGAAGAGGCTCCGCAGGTCGCCCTCCAGGGCGGTGGCCTGAGCCTCGGTCTGCGCGCGCAGCCGTTGCAGTTCCTCACGCGGGTCACTGGTCATCGCCGTTCCACGGTACTGCTACATGACGTTGCGGGTGTGCAGCGCGGAGAGCGCCGCCGCCTCGTCGGGCCGGAAACCCAGCCGGACGAGGCGGCGCTGGCGGCCCTGGTCCATGGCGTGTTGCAGACCCCGCACCCGGTCGAAGCCGGCGGACACGTCGTCCGGATGCCACCCACCCGCCGCGAGCGTCGGATCACCGTCCGGTGCGGGCGTTGTCCCGGTGCGGTCGGCTGTGCCCGTCGTCCCGGTCGATGCGCAGCTCACGTTCCAATTCGGTGATGACCGCCCGTAGGTCGTCCAGCCGTTGGGTGAGCGCGATCCGGTCCACCTCATCCGGTACGCCGTCGCCGTCCTCGTCGTACCCGGGCGCCAGTCGCTCGGTCATCTCCAACCGGCGGGCCTCCTCCATCGAGTTGACGATGACCGCGATGAGGATGTTGAGCAGCAGGTTGACGGTGATGACCACGTAGCTGACGTAGTAGAGCAGCGTCCATGGTGAGATCGCCATGCCCTGCTCGATGAGGTCCGGAAGCGTCTCCAGCGACAACAGCACGAACAACGTCAGCAGCGATCGGCCGATGTCGCCGTACTCCTCCGGATACCGGTTGCCGAAGATCAGCCAGCCGGCCATGCCGTACACGTAGAGCGTCACCACGGCCAGGGCGAGGAACCCGGTGACACCCGGCAGGCTGCGCCACAGCGCGGAGACGATGGTCCGCAGGCCCGGCGAGAACCGCACCAGGCGGACCATGCGGGCGACCCGCACGACCCGCAGCAGCGCCGGGTCGCCGTGCAGGCCCGGGATGAAGATCGCGGCGATCACCACGAAGTCGAAGACGTTCCAGCCGTGCCGGAAGAAGTCCTGCGGGCGCTTGCCGTACGCGGCCAGCCGGATGGCGATCTCGACGACGAAGACGGCCCGGAAGAGCACCTCCAGCCAGTGCAGCGCGGCGCCCGCCGGGCTCAGGTTGTCGTAGGTCTCCAGGCCGAGAACGATGCCGTTGGCGAGGATGACCACGACGATGGCGATCTCGAAGGGGCGGGACCGGGCGAGTCGGTCGCAACGGTCGGCCCAACCCGGCTGGTGCCGCTGTGGGGTGGCCGGTCCACCCCGTGGGGCGGGCACGGGTGCGTCGCTCACCAGGTGGCCGGCTCGATCGGGCGCGCCGAGCAGGTGGCCCACCTCCGGCCGTCGTCATGGCGGTGCCGATGGTGTGCGGGCATGCCCACCAGCCTAGCCAAGATCAATGACAGTGGTCGACCACGCCGCCTCGCGGCGACGACCCGACTGGCGAACGGCGGTTGCCGTTTAGTGTGGATCGGTGAGTGACGTACCGCCGCGCGTCGGCGACGGCGACCCCGACCGGCAGCCGATCTGGAGCAGGCCCGAACGGGGCAGCCGTGGCCCCGCTCCGGCGCGCAGCCGGGACAGCATCGTCGCCGCCGCCATCGCGCTGGCCGACGCCGAAGGGCTGGCCGCGGTGTCGATGCGCGCCGTGGCCGCCGCGCTCGGCACCGGCGCCGGCTCCCTCTACCGCTACCTGTCGTCCCGCGACGACCTGCTGGACCTGATGACCGACCGGGCGGTGCGGGAGTTGCGCCCGTACCCGCGGGTGGAGGGCGACTGGTTGGCGACGATGGTGCTGTTGGGACGCCGGCAGTTGGCGCTGTTCGGCGCCCACCCGTGGTTGCTCGACGTGTTCCACCGGCCGTCCGGCATCGGCCCGGAGACCCTGGCCTGGTTCGACAACTGCATCGAAGTCCTGGAACCCGTGCGCTGCCCGGTGGCCGCCAAGTTCGAGGCCATCGCGATGATGACCGGCGTGGCCAGCCTCTTCGCCCGTCAGGAGTCCGCCGCCGGGGCGTTCAGCTTCGCCGGGGTGGACCTGGCGGCGTACCCGCACCTGGTCGCGGCGTTCGGTCAGCCCTCCGGGCCGACGCCCCGGGCGGACCTCGTCGAGCGGACCCTGCGCGGTCTGCTGACCGGCCTGCTGCTCGCCGAGCCGACCGAGGCGGGGTGACCGGGTCACGCAGCGGTGGTGAGGTACCGGCGGTAGCCGAGGGCGGACTGCGTGAAACCGACTGACGCGTAGAACTGGTGGGCGTCGGTGCGCGCGGCGTTCGACACCAGTTGGACCTTGTAGCAGCCGGCCGCCGTCGCGTCGTCGAGCGCCGCCAGCACGAGGGCCCGGGCGACGCCACGACGGCGCCATCCGGGCGCGACCACCACGTTCTCCACCACCATGTACGGTCGCGCGCCGTGGGTGAGGTTGGGGGCGACGAGGGTGTCCAGGGTCCCCACGAAGGTGTCCCCGGCGACGGCCAGCAGGAGGCGGCGGCCAGCCTGCGCGTGCAGGTCGCGCCAGGCGCTGGCCAGCCGGGAGGAGTCCGGCCGCGGGTCGCCGGGGGCGAGCTGCCACAGCACGTCGAAGACCCGCTCGGGGTCGTCCTGCTCGACGGCGGCGCGGACGACGACGTCGCCGCTCACCGGACCGACCCACAACGGTCCAGGTTGGACAGCGCGGGATCCCGGCGTGGCGACCCGGCGTGTCGGCGGACCCGGTCATTGACGTGCCTGAGCATGCCGCCGAGGATACCCGGGCAGCAGCTGCCCGGGTGGCGACGGCGACCGGGCCCCGCCGCCCTCCTCGCTGCTGAACCCCGTCAGCCCCGCGCGGCCCGGATGGCGTCGCGCAGCGGAGTGCTCGGCCGGCCGAGTAGCCGGCTGAGGTCGTCGCTGTCGGTCGCCAACTCGCCGTCGGCGATCGACTGGTCGAGCGCGGCGACGAACCCGGCGGTGCCGGCGTCCAGGCCGACGTTCTCCAGGGCCGAGGCCAGCTCGGCCGCGGACATGTCCTGGTGCACGACGGTGGTGCCGGTCACCTCGGTGACGGCGTCGGCCAGTTCGTCGAACGTGAACGCGGCACCGCCCAGTTCGTAGACGGCGTTGCCGTCCTGCTCCCCGGTCAGCGCCGCCACGGCGGCCCCCGCGTAGTCGGCCCGGGTCGCGGCGGAGATCTTGCTGCCGCCGCTGGCGCCGAGGATCGTGCCGGAGCCCAGGTACTGCGGCAGCTGGTCGGTGTAGTTCTCGGTGTACCAGCCGTTGCGCAGCACTGTGTAGGTCAGCCCGGACGCGGCGAGGACCTCCTCGGTGGCCTTGTGCTCCGGGGCGAGCGGGTTCGCTGTGGTGTCGGCCTTCAGGATGCTGGTGTAGACGAGACGCTCCACACCGGCGAGCTTGGCCGCGTCGATGACCGCCGTGTGCTGCGCGACGCGCTGACCGGGAGCGTCGCCGGAGATGAGCAGCAGACGGCGTACGCCGGCCACGGCGCCGGGCAGCGTCGACGGGTCGTCGTAGTTGGCAGTGCGGATCTCGACGCCCCGCGCGGCCAGAGCGGCGGCCTTCTCCGGGCTGCGGACGATGGCGGCGATCTCGGCGGCGGGTACGCGGCTGTCGAGCAGTTGCTCGATCACCAGGCGGCCCAGTCGGCCGGTGGCGCCGGTGACGGCGTAGGTGGGCATGCGAACCTCCGAGGCTGGTGGCTTACCTGCAAGCACTTACTAATCTATAGCACTTATCATAGGTAAGCGTAGGTTAGGCTGGTGAGGTGAGCGACAGGCCGGCCCAGGACCCGGCGGGGCCTACCCAGGAATTCGTCAGCGATGTCTTCGCGCGGGGCTGCACCTCCCGTGCCGCCTTCGAGGACGTCACCTCGAAGTGGGCCTCGCTGGCCCTGTTGGCGCTCGGCGAGGGCCGCTACCGGTTCAACGCGCTGCGGCGACGCATCGACGGGGTCAGCGAGCGGATGCTCTCCCAGACCCTGCAGACCCTCGAACGCGACGGAATGCTCACCCGCGAGGTGCTCACCGCGATCCCACCGCGGGTCGAATACTCGTTGACCCCCCTCGGTGCCCGGGTCGCCGAGCAACTTCGTGGCCTCGCCGACCTGCTGGAGGCCTCGGTGCCCGAGTTGCAGACCGCCCGCGACAGAAACGACCGCGACCGAGGCTGACTCTCACGTGTTCAGCGTCTCGCGCGGCGGCACGCCGTAGCTGGCGTGGTACCGCGCGGTGAACCTGCTGTGGCTGGCGAACCCCCACCGGCTGGCGATCGCCGAGACCGTCTCCTGGCGCGGGTCGGCGCGTACCAGGTCGTGGTGTGCCCGAACGAGCCGGATCCGACGCAGGTAGGCCATGGGGGTGGTGCCGAGATGACGGCGGAAGGCGAGTTGCACCGCCCGCAGGGAGACGCCGGCCGCACCGGCGATGTCGACCGCGCTGATGTCCCGATCGGCGTGCTCCTCCAGAAACGCGATGGCCCGGCGCAGCGTGGCGGTGGTGGCGTCGTTCCGGTCCGCGGCGGTCGGCTCGGTGAACGCGGTGTTGGGGAAGACCGCGAGCGCCGCCGCCGCCAGCATCCGGGCGGCGTTGCCGATCACCAGCGATTGCGCCCCGTCGGCTGGGCTGTTCAACACGACGTCGCGGACGAAGCTCGTGGTGTTGCGCCACTGCCGGGCGAGGGCCGTACCGGCGGCACCCAGCTCGGTGAACTCGATCCGACCGGGCCGGCGGGCCGGCGCGGTGGTGGCCACCTGCGCCAGCACCGACAGATCCAGTACGCACAGCTCCACCTCACCGGGATGCCACTGGACTGTGCACGGCTCGTCCGGCCTGGTGACGAGGAAGACCTCGCCGGGGCCGAACCGGTGGGTCGATCCCGCGCAGGAGCGACTGCCGCGCGCGGTGTTGGCGCGACCGATGACCAGCCCGCCGAGGGCGCTGGCATCGATTTCGAGGTGCCCGGTCTGTCGGGTGGTCGCGAGGGCGAAGGGAGCGGTGTCGACGCGCTGGTGGGTGAGCCGGTATCCGTTCCGGCTCTGAATGCGCAGCTTCGGGTCGTAGGTGGCGGACAGGAATTCCTGGATGGCCGACGGGTCACTGCTGTCGAACCGGTGGGTCTGCACTGGCGATGACGTCATCCGCTGTCTCCGTCCGGTGAAGGTGCCGCCGGGTGGTGGAACGCGTGTCGACGGCAGGATCGGGACGTGCCGGGGTGCGCGGCGGTGACCCGGCACGTCGGTGGCCGGCGGTGCGGTGGAACGTCGCGAGCGGGACGGCAGCGACCGGTTGAGGGCGTCGGATCTGGTCTGACGATTCGTGACGCTGGGATGCAATATCCGTGGATGGGAATGTCACCATACGACAATCACTCGCTCGCCGTCCCGCCAATCACCTCGGTGTGTCGGCAGCTCGACTTCGTTTTCCGGCTAGCCCGTCGAACGGTTCTACGTCTGCTGTCCTAGCCACCCTCGCGGCCGACAGCGAAATCTTGTTCATGATTCGTCGGAGGATGATCGTGGCACCGCCGGGAGACCGGCCCACGAAGGGGGGAAGCGTTGGACAGTACTGATCCTGACCGCGTCGTTCGGCTGGCCGTGGGCGAGGCGCTGGCCCGGGTGGCGGACGAGGACAGCCTGGGCCTGCGCGAGGGGGACGCGCTGGAGCGGCTCGGGGGTGGGCTGCGCGCGGTGCTGCGCCGCGCACTCGACGACCGGGTGCCGCTGACCACGCCGGACTTCGTCGACCTCTGCCGCGACCTGGGCCTGAACCGTGACGCCTTCGACCTGCTGGGGCACTACCTGATGACCGCGTTGCTGACCCAGCAGGTCGGACCGGACGCCCTGATTCGCGTCGGCGTGCTCTTCGGCACCGTCGGGCGCTACCTGCCCGGCGCCCGTCCGCCAGCCCACCGCAACGAGGGTCCCGCGATGCGGCGGCGCGACGTGCGTTCGGACAACAGTGTCGTCGGTCGGTACCGCCGCGCCAAGCTGCCGGAGCACCTCCCCAACCCGCCGAGCTGGACCTGCACCGGCTGTGGCCGCGAATGGCCCTGCGCCACCAAGCAGAGCCAACTGCTCGCCGAGTTCGGTGGAGCGCGCGCCTCCCTCGCGGTCTACCTCGGCTCCTGCCTTGTCGCCGCCGCCGAGGACCTGCCCACGCTGCCGCTGCCTCGGGTCCGGCACCGGTTCCTCGGCTGGTTGCCGCGCGCCCGGATCTGACCGGCCCGCTGCCACCGCCCGGCTCCCCACCGGTCGGAGCAGGGTGTTCATCGTGAGCACCGGCTGCGTACGGCGGGTGTTCACCGGCCTCTTCAAGGCTCCTTGATCGAAAGAGCATTCTCTTGATCGAGGAGAGGCAACACGTGTCAGACAGGCATTCCGAAGAGACCGAGCACCCGCAGCTGTCCCGGCGCAAGCTGGTCAAGTACGCGGGCGTCGGCGCGACGCTGGCCGCGGCCAGCCCCCTGGTCGGTGCCAGCGCGGCGTGGGCCGAGGAGGACCGCCGGCCGGGCAACGACGACAAGGCCGACCGGGGCAACTCCAGGAACCGGGTGTGGCGCGCGGGGGACCACCACATCCACTCCGAGTACAGCGGCGAGTTCGACACCACGAAGTCCCCGATCGTCTTCCACAAGGGCGCGGACGCGGTCTACCCGATCGTCACCAACGCCATCATGGCGAAGAACTTCGGCCTGACCTGGGCGATGTGCACCGACCACGGTGGACCGACCCACTCAAAGGTGAACATCGAGCAGGCGTATCCCGACCTGCTGCGTTCCCGCAAGCTCGTCCCCGAGGTGCTCCAGTTCTGGGGCATGGAGTTCGACGCGCCCTCGCTGGACCACCACACGCTGATGATCCCGCGCCACGACGACGAGGCGAAGCAGCTCTTCGAGTTGGAGAGCCGGTTCGCCAAGTACGACGCGTTCCCCACCGACCCGACCCGGGACACCGAGGCGAAGATGGTGGAGTTCCTCAAGGTCGCCCGGGGCATGCCGCACAAGCCGCTGGTGATCGCCCACCACGCGTCCCGTTCGGCGCCGGGCCTCGGCGTCTACGGCCAGGACACCCCGCGCGAGTTCCGCAACGGCAACAACGCCGCGCCGGACGTCTACATCGGCTTCGAGGGCGCACCCGGGCACCAGGCCGGCCCGCTCAATGGCGGGGCGCGCGGCGGGTACGGCAACCACCCCACCTACGGCGGCTTCGACCAGATGACCGCCCGGGTCGGTGGGCTGTGGGACTCACTGCTCGGCGAGGGCCGGCGCTGGTGGATCACCGCCACCTCGGACTCGCACGTGCACTGGACCCGTGGTGGGTCCGACTTCTGGCCGGGGGAGTACAGCAAGACCTACGTGCACGCCCGCCAGGACTACGGCGACATCATGGACGGCCTGCGCAACGGCCGGATCTGGGTCACCACCGGTGACCTGATCCGCAGCCTCGACGTCACCGCCACGTCCCAGGGCAAGACCGCCGAGGTGGGCGAGACGATCACGGTGAGCCGTCGGAGCCGTACCGACGTCGATATCGAGATCACCTTCCGCCCGCTGGGTGGGGTGAACGCGAACGGCGACCGGCCCGAGGTCCGCCGGGTCGACCTGATCGTCGGCCAGATCACCGGCCCGAGCGCCAGCCTGGACGCCGACACCAACCCCACCACCAAGGTGGTGGCCCGGTTCGGCCCGCGCGACTGGCGTCGGCAGGGCGACAGCTACGTCATCCGGCACACCCTGCGCAACGTCGAGGCGGACACCTACGCGCGGGTGCGTGGCACCAGCACGGACGAGGCCGAGCCGCTCGCCGACGGCCTGGAGAGCCCGTGGGACGACCTGTGGTTCTACTCGAACCCGGTGTTCGTGCACGTGCGCTGACCGGGCGGGTTGACGACACCGCGGGTCACTCGGCACCGCTCGACAAAGGACGTCGGGCGGTGCCGGGCGGCCCGTCGGTCAGCTGTCCGAGCCGGTGCTTCGGCGGGTTCGGGGGGAGGCGGCTCGTCCGCTTCGCGCCGCCGCGGCACCGGTCCGGCGGGCAGTGGGCGACGCCGGCTCGGGGTGCACCTCGGTCACCACCTCACAGAGGTCACGCAGCGGGTCCGCCGCCTGGGCCGAGCAGGCGACCTTCTGCAACAGGGACCGCAGCGTCGCCGACTCGGGCGGCGTGAGGGCCCCCAGCAGATGCGACTCGACCTGCCGCAGTGCCGCTCGCCGCTGCTCCCACGCGGCACGGCCGGCGTCGGTGACCTCGATCAGCCGGTTGCGTCGGTCGGCCGGGTCCGCGCGACGGGCCACGAAGCCGGGCCCCTCCAGGTCATCGATCAGGTACGTGAGGACGGTGCGGTCGATGCCGATCTCCTCGGCGATCGCGCCCTGGTTCCGGGCCGGCCCGTTGATCGCCGCGGTGAGCAGCTGGTAGCCACGAGGGCCGCCGGGGAAGTCGGTGAGCGCGTGCTCGGCCGCGCGGACGTAGCCGCGGAAGACGATCCCGAGCATCCAGCCCAGGTCGTCGTCGAGCGGATCGGGCCGGCCCGGCCGGTGAGTGGCACCCGTCATCCCCCGACAATAGCGCAGTGAGTCAGACCTTGATGGCAGCAGAAGTTCTGTGTGACATAAGGTTAAGGTCGCGACGCATCAGCCGACGCGTCGGGCGAATCGGGAGGCTCGCAGATGAGCGACTACGGCCACGACCTGGTCTTCGGATCCTTCGTCACGCCCAGCGCAGGCGATCCGGACCGTACGGTCGGCGTCGCCGTCCTGGCCGAGCAGGTCGGGCTGGACCTGGTCACCTTCCAGGACCACCCGTACCAACCGGCGTTCCTCGACACCTGGACCCTGCTGAGTTTCGTCGCGGCCCGCACTCACCGGGTGCACCTCGCGGCGAACGTGACGAACCTGCCACTGCGCCCGCCCGCGGTGCTCGCCCGCAGCGTGGCCAGCCTGGACCTGCTCAGCGGTGGCCGGGTCAGCCTCGGCCTCGGGGCGGGGGCGTTCTGGGACGCCATCGAGGCGATGGGCGGCCGGCGGTTGACCCCCGGCGAGGGTGTGCGAGCGCTGACGGAGGCCATCGAGGTCATCCGTCAGCTCTGGGACGTCGAGACACGCGGCGGAGTGCGGGTCGACGGCGAGTTCTACCGGGTGGTGGGCGCCAAGCGCGGACCCGCCCCAGCCCACCACACGCCGATCTGGCTGGGCGCGTACAAGCCCCGGATGCTCCAGCTCACCGGCCGTCGGGCCGACGGCTGGCTGCCCTCGCTGGGCTACCTCCAGCCCGGCGACCTGGCCAAGGGCAACGCGATCATCGATGACGCCGCGCGGGAGGCCGGCCGGTCACCGCGGGACGTGCGCCGGCTGCTCAACATCGCCGGACAGTTCTCGGCCGTCGGACGCGGCCCGTTGGACGGGCCCGCCGAGCAGTGGGCCGAGGAGCTGGCCGAGCTGGCGGTGGAGGACGGCGTCGGCACCTTCATCCTGGCCAGCGACGACCCCGACGACCTGCGCCGCTTCGCCGGCGAGGTCGCCCCCGCCGTCCGCGAGCTGGTCGCGGCCGAACGGGAGCAGGGCGCGGCACCGGGGCGTACGCCAGCACAGCCGGAGCCGGAGCCGGTCGTCGCGGCGCCGGTGGGGGAGAGCCGCGCCACCGCGACCGGCGGCGCGTTCGCCGTGGTGCCGACCCCCGACGACGGTGTACGGCGAAGCGAGCAGCGGGTGTGGGACGAGTCGACCCGGCCGAGCGGGCCCGCGCCCGACCCGGAGCGCACCTACACCGCGCAGGAGCAGGCCACCGGTGCGCACCTCGTGCAGATCCACGACGGTCTGCGTGCCGAGCTGGCCCAGATTCACGACCTGATCGACCAGGTGGCGGCCGGCGAGATCGACGCCGGCGCGGCCCGCTCCCACATCAACACCATGACCATGCGGCAGAACAGGTGGACGCTCGGCGTCTACTGCGAGTCGTACTGCCGCATCGTCACCACCCACCACACCATCGAGGACCAGTCGTTCTTCCCCCGGTTGCGGGCGCGCGACCCTCGACTCGGCCCGGTGGTCGACCGGTTGGAGCAGGAGCACCACGTCATCCACGACGTGCTGGAGGGCGTCGACCGGGCGCTGGTCGCGTACGTCGGGTCCCCGGACGGCCTCGCCGAGCTGCGGGCGGCGGTGGACCTGCTGACCGACGCTCTCCTGTCGCACCTCAGCTACGAGGAGCGGGAGCTGGTCGAGCCGTTGGCGCGGTTGGGCATCGCCTGATCGGCGGGGCGCCGCAGCGGCGGGGGTTCCCCGATCTGATCTGAGAGGCTAATCTCGAAACATGTCTCTCAAGAATCCGTACGGGGATTTCGAGATCACCGAACCGCAGGCGCTCCGGGCGCTGGCCCATCCGGTCCGGTTGGCCATCCTCGACCGCCTCCAGCGGCACGGCCCGGCCACCGCCACCGGGCTCTCGCCGCACGTCGGGGCCACCCCGTCGGTGGTCAGCTGGCACCTGCGACACCTCGCCACGTTCGGCCTGGTCGTCGACGCGGAGGGGACCGCCAGCAAGCGTGAGCGCTGGTGGCAGGCCGCGGCCCGGGGCTTCCGCTTCGAGCTGCCCGACGACGCCGAGGGGCAGGCCGCCGGCCGGCAACTCCGCGGCGAGATGTTCGCCAGGGCCGCCGAGGCGCCACAACAGTGGCTGCTGCACGACGAGCCCCGGCTGGACGCGCAGTGGCGCGGCGTGGCCGGCGTGGCCGACACCCGGTTCGTGGCCAGCCCCGAGGAGCTTCAGCAGTTGGAGGCCGCCATCGAGGAGCTGCTCGCCCCGTACGTGCGGCGCAAGGACGACGACACGTCGCCGGCCGACGCGCGAACCGTGCGGATGCTGCGCTACCTGCTGCCCGAACCCGGCGACGACCCGGCCGCGTCATGACCGCCACCGCCACCGCCACCGCGCCGCCCCTGCACCGCGACCGGCGGTTCCGCACCTTCTGGATCAGCGAGACGATCTCCCAGTTCGGCGACCGGATCAGCGAACTGGCCCTACCGCTGATCGCCGTCACCCTGCTCACCGCGACACCCGTGCAGGTCAGCGTCCTCACCGCGTTGATCTGGCTACCCAACCTGCTGGGCCTGATCCTGGGTGCCTGGGTGGACCAGCGCACCCACAAACGCCGACTCCTGATCATCGCGGACCTGATCCGCGCCGCGGTGCTGCTCAGCCTGCCGGTGGCCTACCTGTTCGACGCGATCACCCTCACCCATCTCTACCTGGTGGCACTGCTCACCGGCGTCGGGGCGGTGCTCTTCGCCATGGCGCGTCAGGCGTTCTTCGTCGCCCTGGTGCCGCGCTCGGCGTACGTCGACGCGACCAGCAAGCTCAGCATGAGCCGGTCGCTGTCCTTCATCGCCGGCCCGGCAGTCGGCGGTGGGCTGGTCCAGGCGCTCAGCGGCCCGGTCGCGATCGTCGTCGACGCGGTGTCCTTCCTCGGCTCCGCGATGCTGCTCAGCCGCATCCCGGTGACCGAGCCACCGCCCCCGCCCCGTCGGACGTCGACGTTCGGCCTGGTCCGCGAAGGGCTGGTGCTGGTGCTGCGGCACCCGGTGCTGCGGGCCGCCCTCGGCTGCACCAGCACCGTCAACTTCTTCACCTTCATCGCCAGCGCGTTGCTGGTGCTCTACGCCAGCCGTGACCTCGGCCTGTCGGCCGGCGCGATCGGCATCGCCTTCGGGTTCGGCGCGCTTGGCGGCTTCGCGGGCGCGGCGCTCGCCCCACGGATCTCGCGCGCGATCGGCCTGGGCCGCACCGCCATGATCGGCGCGGTGCTCTTTCCCGCACCGCTGGCACTGACCGCTCTGGTGTCCGGACCCACCTGGGGGAAGGTGGCCATGCTGGCGGCCATCGAGCTGGTCTCCAGCGTCGGCGTGATGCTGATGGACGTGAACCTCAACGCCCTCCTCACCGCCGTGACACCCGACGACGCGCGAGGACGCCGGGCCGGCGCCTACAGCGCCGTCAACTACGGCATCCGACCGCTCGGCGCGCTGGTCGGTGGCGCGTTGGGCACCACCATCGGGCTACGGCCCACCCTGGTCATCGCCGGACTGGGTGGCGTGCTCGCCGTGCTGTGGTTGCTCGCGTCACCGGTGCGCCAGATCAGAACCCTCGACGAACCGGCGGCCTGACCACAGGGGCGCCGCCCGGTCGCGCCGCCGCTCACCGGGCCCGCGCCCCGAACGGGCGATGCCTGTGCGCGGATCGCGCCACCCGTCACCACCGGGTCAGGCGACCTCCGCCAGCAGCACCCGGGCCAGCTCGGCGGGCTGGGAGAACATCGGCCAGTGGCCGGTGTCCATCGTGACTAGTCGCCAGTGGTCGCTGGTCAGCAGCGAGGCCACCGTGTCGTTGGGCTCAGGCCCGTCGAGCAGGCACTTCACGTACGTCGCCGGCAGCTCACCCAGTGGTCGGCTCAACACGGCCGGCTCGGTCAGCGTGCCGCCCGGGTGTGGAGTGGACCCCTCCACCAGGCGCGCGATCTGCCCGTCGGTGAGACCCTGACCGTCGAGATCGGCAGCGCCGAGCGG
Source organism: Micromonospora parva (assembly GCF_040649675.1). Classification (NCBI taxonomy): domain Bacteria; kingdom Bacillati; phylum Actinomycetota; class Actinomycetes; order Micromonosporales; family Micromonosporaceae; genus Micromonospora; species Micromonospora parva. Next base: position 28,966 of record NZ_JBEZFX010000018.1, read on the forward strand.
AGCCCAGTGCCCGCCGTTGTCGGCGAGCTGCGCCTCGAAGGCCGCCTGGCCCTGCCACCAACCGGAGGCGAACGACCCGCCGTCGACAGGCACCTCGGAGTCGACGAAGACCACCCGGGTCAACCGGTCACCGATCCGCTCGGCGGCCTGACCCACCGGGATGCCCGAGTAACTGTGCCCGACCAACACCACGTCGCGCAGGTCGCGGCGCTCGATCTCGTCGACGATGTCCCGCACGTGGGTCTGCTGCCCGGCGGGCACCTCCCGCCGCTCGGCGAGACCGGAGAGGGTCAGCGGGTGGGTGCCGTGGCCGGCCGCCCGCAGCGGCGGGACCACCTCGTCCCACGCCCACGACCCCAACCACGCCCCCGCCACCAACACGAAATCAGCCATGGCGCGGAGCCTAACGGCGACCTGCGACAGGTCGGCGGCTCACGACTTCTGCCGGCCTCGGTCGGCGGACACCTGCGGCGGAACCCGCCGCCGGCGGCACCCACCGCAGCTGGCCACCGGGGGCCGCCGAACAGTCAGACGTGGTCGCGCGGGGGCGGCCCGGCCTCGACGGGCATCCGGTAGATGTGCACCGGGTAGTCGACGGCCGACCGCCCGCCGTCGAGCCCGGCGGTCAGGTGCAGCTGGGCCGCCGGCATCCAGAGCCGGGCCTCGGCGTCGATCCACATCGCGTCCACCCACGCCAGCCGGGGATCGGCGACCAGCGTCCGGACGCTGCGGTCGGGTGCGAGGGCGAGGACACGTCGTCGTTCCACGTCGCTGAGGTAGATGGTGCCGGTGGCGTCGATGGCAGTGCCACCGGTGCTGGGTGTCTCGCACCACCGTTCGACCCGCCGGGCCAGCTCGTCGGCGGACACCGACGGGTCGTCCAACCAGCGGGTGGCGATCCGGGACATCCCGCCGGAGGCCGGCTGGTAGTAGAGCCAGCGACCGTCCGGCGACACCTCCAGCTGGTCGACGTGCAGGCGTACCTCGGCACCGTCCGGGTCACGCAGCACGCGACCGTCGGCGATTAACGGCCCGCCCACCGTGCTCGGGTGCCCGTCCAGCACCCGCCGGGACCGACCCGAGTCGAGGTCCAGCACGATGATGCCGGCGGCCCCGGCGTCGCTGAGGTACGCCACCGGGCCGTTGAACCGGACATCGTCGACGTAACTGTCCGGGTGGACCGCCTCGTCGAGGTGGTAGACCCGATCCACCTGGTCGCCGTCGAGGTTCACCACGATCAGCCGAGCGCCGCCCGGCACCTGCGCGGAGCCGAGCTGGGGCGTGCCCGAGTCGACGATCCACAACCGGCCGTCCGGGCCGACGCGCAAGCCGTTGACGTGCACGAACGCCCCGTCCGGCGGCTGGTCGGCGCGATTCCACGCGGCGTCGGGGTACGGCTCACGCCGGCCGTCCGGCAGCGCCTCGACCACCTGCACGCCGGGCCGGTCCGCTGACGGGTAGCTGAGAAACACCCGCCCGCGCACTGTTGTCACACCGGTGCACACCCGGCTCTCGTGCAGCACCGACGTCAACCGGGGAGCCTCCTCGGTGGGCAGCGACGACATCGACCCGCTCCTCACCCGCCCGCCGGCGTCCTCGGCTCACGCCGGTGCCGACGGCTCCGGCCGTTCGGCGCGGTATCCCCGGCGCCTGCCGGCCGAAACCGCCGGTCGCAGGGCACCGCTGATCGCACGGCACGCCGGTTGCGGGGCACCACCGCCGACGGTCAGCCGCCCGCAGGCAGCGCCCGGCGCTCAGCCGGTCGGCGGTGCTGGCGGGCCGACCCGGCCCGCGAGCCGCTTCGGGGCCATCACGCAGTAGCTCTCGGTGAGCAACTCACCCACCTCCTCCCAGTCGGTGTCCCTGTCCACGATCATGCCCAGCACGTTCGCAGCCCAGTCCGGTTTGTAGAACGGGTGGCCCACGCCGAGGAGCCCGGCGATCTCGTCGAGGGGTGACCGGAAGGTCAGCAGGCAGGCGGGCCGGTCGAGGGCGGCGGCCCGGGCGTGGACCGGCTGACGGTCGGGGTCGACGGTGAGCACGTGGGCGAAGGTCCGCTTGCGGATGCGCCAGCGGATGCCCACCCAGGCGGGCTCTTCGTAGGTCTCCGGCAGCCCGAGGCAGATCGGCCGCAGCCGGTCGAGGACCTCGGGTGGGACGTCTCCAGGTGCGGTCACGGGCAACGACGCTAACCGGTGGGTGTGACAAGTCCCGCCCGTCGAACCCGGGCCGGGCCGGTGGTGCGGGCCCTGCCGATCGGCCAGGATGGGCGGGGCGACACTGGGCCGTCGCCCCGCCCGCCCCCCCGTGCCCGCCGAGGAGTGCCGTGCCGTCCACCCTGCTCTCCCGCCGTGACCTCGACTTCCTGCTGCACGAGTGGCTGCGGGTGGCCGACCTCGTCGAGCGCCCCCGCTACGCCGAGCACTCCCGGGAGACCTTCGACGACGCCCTGGACCTCGCCGAGCGGGTGGCCACCGAGCAGTTCGCCCCGCACAACCGGGCCGCCGACCTCGCCGAGCCCACCTTCGACGGGCAGCGGGTGCGGCTGATCCCGCAGGTCCGGGCAGCGTTGGACAGCTTCGCCGAGACGGGCCTGCTCACCGCCGGGCTGGACGCCACCGTCGGTGGCCTGCAACTGCCGCACGCGGTCGCCGCGGCCTGCTTCACCTGGTTCCAGGCCGCCAACGTGGCCACCTCCGCGTACCCGTTCCTCACCCTGGGCAACGCCAACCTGCTGCTGGCGCACGGCAGTCCCGAGCAGGTGGACACGTACGTGCGACCCATGTTGGACGGTCGGTTCTTCGGCACCATGTGCCTGTCCGAGCCGCACGCCGGCAGCTCACTGGCCGACATCACCACCCGCGCCGAGCCGCAGGCGGACGGCACGTACCGGCTCTTCGGCACCAAGATGTGGATCTCCGGTGGTGATCACGAGTTGGCGGAGAACATCGTCCACCTGGTGCTGGCCCGCATTCCGGGCGCGCCGCCCGGGGTCAAGGGCATCTCGCTGTTCATCGTGCCCAAGGTGCTGGTCGGCCCGGACGGGTCGCTCGGCGACCGTAACGACGTGGTGTTGGCGGGGCTCAACCACAAGATGGGGTTCCGGGGCACCACCAACACTTTGCTCAGCTTCGGCGACGGCGCGCACACCCCGGCCGGTCGCCCCGGAGCGGTCGGGCATCTGGTGGGCGCGCCCCATCAGGGTCTCGCGCAGATGTTCCACATGATGAACGAGGCCCGGATCGGGGTCGGGGCCGGCGCGACCGCGTTGGGTTACACCGGCTACCTCAAGAGCCTGGCGTACGCGAAGGAGAGGCCACAGGGCCGGCCGGTCGGCGCGAAGGACCCGGCCACCGCACAGGTGCCGATCATCGACCACCCCGACGTACGACGGATGCTGCTGGCCCAGAAGAGCTACGTGGAGGGGGCGCTGGCACTGGTGCTCTACTGCGCGCGGCTGCTCGACGAGCAGAAGACCGCACCTTCCGAGGCCGACCGCGAGCGTGCCCACCTGCTGCTGGACGTGCTCACCCCGATCACCAAGAGTTGGCCGTCGCAGTGGTGCCTGGCCGCCAACGACCTGGCGATCCAGGTGCTCGGCGGCGCTGGCTACACCCGTGACCACGACGTGGAGCAGCACTACCGGGACAACCGGCTCAACCCGATCCACGAGGGCACCCACGGCATCCAGGCGCTGGATCTGTTGGGGCGCAAGATGACCATGCAGGGCGGCGCTGGTCTCGTCCTGCTGACCGCGACGATCGGCGACACGGTCGAGCGGGCCCGGCAGGCCGGGGGCGAGGCCGCCGCGCTGGCGGGCCGGCTGGCGGCGGCGGTGGACCGGGTCACCGCTGTCACCGGTCGACTGTGGGCCGACGGTGATCCGGTGCTGGCGCTGGCCAACGCCAGCGCCTACCTGGAGGCCGTCGGGCACGTGGTGATCGCGTGGATGTGGTTGGAGCAGGTGCTGGCGCTGCCGCCGGAGGGGGCCGGCGACGCGTTCCACGCCGGCAAGCGGCAGGCCGCCCGCTACTTCTTCACCGTCGAGCTGCCCCGCACGGGGCCGCAGTTCGACCTGCTGGAGAGCCGGGACCGGACGACGCTCGACATGCGGCCGGACTGGTTCTGACCGGTCAACGTCGTCGGGACTGGTGGTTCATGGCCTGCCGCCCCTTGACGACGCCCCAGACGATCACGATCACCAGTGCGATCACACCGATGATGACCAACCAGCGGACCGCTTCGAGAAACAACCCGAGCAGGATCAGGATACCGGCGACCACGCCGACGACCCAGAGCAGTGCACGCATGTCGACCTCCCGTAACCGGCCGCGCCTGGTGCGGCCGACCCGGGTACACGTTCCCCGTCCGGACGGCACCATGCCGATTGATCGACTCGGGTTCCCCGCGGTGGTGGGCCCGGCGCGCCGCGACACCTTGAGGTCCTGATGCGCGGGTCGATCCGGGGCGCTCAGCCGTCGGCGCGCGCCACGTAGACGGTGTTGGCCGACTCGCCACCGGTCAGCGGGTTGGCGAACGGCACGACGTGCGCCCGCACGTCCACGAACACCTCGGTGAGCGACGCGGTGAACTCGGCGTCCGGCGGGTCGTCCGACCAGAGCGCGAAGACACCCCCGGGCCGCAGCAGGGCGGCCAGGCGGCGTAAACCGGCCGGCGGGTAGAACGCCGCGTGGCTCGGGTGCAGGACGTTGCGGGGGGAGTGGTCGACGTCGAGCAGCACGGCGTCGAAGCGTCGACCGGGCACCTCGCTGTCGAAACCGGTGTCACCGGCGACCGCCGCGAAGAAGTCGGCCTGCACGAAGCGGGTCCGGGGGTCCTCGGCGAGCCCCGCCGCGAACGGCAGCAGCCCGCGCCGGTGCCAGTCGATCACGTCCTCGATCGCCTCCACCACGAGCAGTGAGCGCACCCGGGGGTCGCCCAGCGCCGCGCAGGCGGTGTAGCCCAACCCGAGACCGCCCACCACCACGTCGAGCGAGTCACCGGTCACCTCGGCGAGGCCGAGCCGGGCCAGCTCGATCTCCGCGACCGGGAAGAGGCTGGACATCAGATACTCGTCGTCGAGCTTGACCTCGTACACCTCGACCTGGAGTGCCGGGTCCCGGCGTCGGCGCAGGCTGATCGCGCCGATCGGAGTCTCCCGCCAGGCCAGCTCTTCGAAACGCGCGCCCACGGGTGCCCTCTCGCCGCCGGATTCGTCCCCGGATGGTACCGGTTGCCCCGCCACCGACGGCCACGCAGGGTCCACGGGACATCGACGCAGCGCATATCCTGTGCCCGGCCGATCCACCGGAGGGGACTCATGCCGTCGCGGCAGGACCAGCTGCACTCCTACCAGTTCAGCGTCCAGCGGGCGGTCGCCGCCCTGGTCATGCGGGAGACCGATCCCGCGCAGTCGCCGTTTCGGCGGCTGGCCGGTGCCGGCCTGGCCAGCGTCCTGGTGGCGGCGATCGGGCTCGGCGGTTTCGCCCTCTACGGGCTGTTCGCCGGCGGCGGCAAGGGGTGGCGTGACCCGGGCGCGGTGATCGTGGAGAAGGAGTCCGGCGCCCGGTTCGTCTACCGCGAGCAGAAGCTGCACCCGGTGCTCAACTACGCCTCGGCGCTGCTCATCGTCGGCGCGGACCGGTCGAAGACCGTGCTGGTGTCCCGGCGCACGATCGACGGGGTGCCGCGCGGGCTGCCGTTGGGCATCGCCGACGCCCCCGACTCGTTGCCCGCCCCCGGCCGGCTGGCCGCCACGGCGTGGACGGTCTGCTCGACGATCCCGGCCGGTGCGGGCGCCCAAGGGCCCCGCTCCGCGTTGCTGATCGGCACCGAACCCGACGGTGGCCGGCCGCTGGGCGACGACGCACTGCTGCTGCGCCACCCCGACGGCGGGCTGCACCTGGTCTGGCATCAGCGGCGTTACCTCGTCCGCGATCCCAGCCGGGTGCTGGCGGCGCTCGCCACCACCCGGGCGCAGGCGGTTGCGGCGGCGCCGGCACTGCTCAACTCGCTGCCCGCCGGCGTCGACCTCGCCCCGCTCGACCTGCCCGCGCTGGGCCGGCCGGCTTCTCGGGTGCCGGGCGCCGCGATCGGCACCGTCTACCTGGTGAGCAACTCCGGTGGCGGTCGGCAGTACGCGGTGGCGCTCGACGCCGGCCTGGCCGGCATCACCGAGTTGCAGGCGGGGCTGTTGCTGGCCCGCACCGGGCAGGTCGCGCCGGTGCCGATGACGTTGGGCCGGTTCGCCGCGCTGCCCACGGTGCCCGATCTCGCCCCGACCGGTCCGAACGCCCCGCCGCCGGTCCCGCCCCGGCTCGCGAGCGCCGACGGCGGCGCGCTCTGCACCCGCGTCGGCGACGACGGCGGGGTGGGTGAGGTGCGCTGGGGCGTACCGCTGCGGGACCTGACGGCCGTGCCGCGCACCGCGCCGACCGGCGGCGCGGTGCTGGCCGACCATGTGGTGGTGGAGCCGGGCCGCGGCGCGGTGGTCGAGGCCGCAGCGGCGCCCGGCGCGACCGGGGGCGCGGTCTCCGTGGTCACCGACCTGGGCCGGCGGTACGTGCTGGCAGACCGGGAGGTGCTGCCGATGCTCGGCTACCGCGACGTGCGACCGGTGCGGCTGCCGGCCGGGCTGGTCAGCCTGGTGCCCGCCGGCGCCACCCTCGACCCAACGGCCGCCCGAGCCGCCCCCACCCCCAACTAACCCCCAGCCCCACCCCCACCGCAGCCTTCCGTCACAGCTGCGGTGATCAAGAGGTTTGCGTCAGGATGTGGCGCGAATTTGACGCAAACCTCTTGATCACCGGGGAGGCGGGGAGGCGGGGAGGCGGGGAGGCGCTCAGTCTGCTGGGCGGCGCAGCACGGTGACCGCGAACGCGGCGTCGTCGCGCCACGGGCGCAGGTCCCAGGTGGCGAAGCGGTGCTCCACGCGCAGCCCGGCGGCCACCGCGTCGGCGTCGAACGCGGTCAGCGGGTAGCCGCGCTCGGTGCCGAAGCCCACCGCCAACACGCCGTCGGGTCGCAGGTGCGCGGCCACCCGGCGCAGCACCTGCGGTTCGGTGCCGACAGCGACGAAGGCGAGCACGTTGCCGGCCAGCACCGCCGCGTCGAACGGCTCCGCCTCACCCAGTGCCGACAGGTCCAGCTCGGCGAGGTCGGCGACCAGCCACGTCGGGCCGGGATAGTCGGCGCGGGCGGCGTCCACCAACGCGGGGTCGGCGTCCACCCCGACCACCGTGTGCCCCCGCTCGGCCAGCGCGGCGCCGACCCGGCCGGTGCCGCTGCCGGCGTCGAGAATCCGTGAGCCGGGCGCGACGAGGGCGTCCACCAGGCGGGCCTCGCCGGCCAGGTCCTCACCCTCGGCCGCGAGCTTGCGGAACCGGTCGATGTACCACTGTGAGTGCTCGGGACCGGTGTCGGTCGCCCAGCGGGTCGGGTTGGCCATGAGGCCACCGTATCCGGGCCGGTGGGGGCCGGGCGGACGACCCGGACGAGACGATCATCCCTTCTCCGCGCCGCTGGTCAGCCCTTCGGTGAGCAGTCGTTCGCTGGCGAAGAAGAGGATCACGATGGGCACTGTGAGCACCACCGACCCGGCCATCAGCACCGTCTTGGGCACCTCCACCCCGTCGGCGAGCAGGGACAGCCCCAGCGACACCGTCCACCGGTTGGGCTTGTCGACCAGGAACAGCAGCGCGAAGAGGAACTCGTTCCAGGCGATCATGAAGTCGTAGAGCGCCACCGCCATGATCGACGGCATCGCGAGGGGCAGGCTGACGCGCCGGATGATGCCGAGCCGACCGGCACCGTCGATGGCTGCGGACTCCTCCAGGCTGACCGGGATGGTCTCGAAGTAGTTCTTCAGCATGTAGACCGACACCGGCAACGTCTGCGAGATGTAGACCAGCACCAGACCGAACAGCGAGCCGCGCAGCCCGGCCCGGGTGAAGACCACGAACAGCGGGATCGCGATGACGATCGACGGGAACAGGTAGACCGCCAGGAACAGGAAGTCCACCTGCCGCCGGCCGAAGAACCGCAGCCGGGCCACCGCGTACGCGCCGGGGATCGCTACCAGCAGGGTGAGCACTGTCGCCGCGACGGCGACCAGCCCGCTGTTGCGGATGAAGGTGAGGAAACCCTGGCCGCCGTCGTCGGTGGCCTTCAACACCTCGGCGTACGTGGCCACTGTCAGCTCACCGAAGCCGACCACCAGCGCGCCGGGGTCGAGCAGCAGCCGCTCGATGGGGCGCACCGAGAGCAGCAGCATGTAGTAGAAGGGGAAGACGGTGATCACCAGGAACACGGCGATCACCAGGCGGCGCAGCCATCGCAGGCTCACCGTCTCGACCACGTCCCGGTCCATCAGCTCACCCTCCGTCCGAAGAAGCGCAGATAGATCAGCACGAACACGATGAGCACCACGGCCAGCACGACAGCCTGCGCGGCGGCGGCCCCGATGTCGGTACGGGCGGTGAGGAACTCGTACACCCGCACGCTGACCACCTCGGTGCCGGCCGCACCGCCGGTGAGCAGGTAGACGTCGTCGAACTTGTTGAACGTCATGATGAAGCGCAGCACGCCCAGCAGGGCGATCACCGGCAGCAGCTGCGGCAGCAGGATGTGCCGGAACCGCTGGGTGGGGGTGGCCCCGTCGACGCGGGCGGCCTCCTCCAACTCGCCGGGCACCGCCTGGAGCCGGGCCAGCAGGAACAGGAACGCGAACGGGAAGTAGCGCCACGCCTCGAAGATGATCACCGTGGCCAGCGCTGTCGACTCCTGGGTGAGGAACGGGACCGGGGCGTCCCAGCCGAGCAGGCGTTGCCCCCACGCGTTGACGACGCCGAGCTGTGGGTCGAGCATCACCTGCCAGACGAACGTCGCCGCGACGACCGGTGCCACGTACGGCAGCAGCATGGACGCCCGGACCAGGGTGCGGCCCCGGAACGGCCGGCGGACCACCAGGGCGGCCACCAGGCCGAGCACTATCGACCCGACGGTGCCACCGATGCTGTAGATCAGCGTGACCCACAGCGTCTCGGCGAAGCCGGGGGTGTGCAGCACCCGGTCGATGTTGTCCATGGTGAAGTCGCCGAACAGGCCGGTCTTGCGCAGCGTGGCGAGCCGGACCCGCTGGAAGGCGAGCACCACTGTCCACACGATCGGGATGCCGATCACCGCGATGGTGACGAGCAGTGTCGGCGCGACCAGCGCGAGGCCGGCCCGGGACTCGCGGCGGCGCAGGGTCAGGGGTCGGCGCCGGGGTGGCGCCAGCCGCTCCCGGGTGGGGGAGCGGCCGGGGCCGGGCGCGGTGGTGGTCAATTGACGCCCGCCTTGATGGCGTCGACGTCCTTCTTGGCGCGGTTGGCGGTGGCCGCCGCGTCGGCCTTGCCCGCGATGAGGTCGCTCAGCACCTTGGGCACCGGCAGCTCGCCGAGCATCGCGCCGACCAGCTTGCCCTGCCCCTGACTGAGTCCCCACCGTCCGAAGGTGTCCGGGCTGCGGCGCAACGTGGCAAGCACCTCGTCGCCGTACACGTCGGCGAGGGGCTTCTTCGCGTCCACGCCCGCCTGGCTGGTGCTCCAGGCGGTCAGGTACGCCTCCGGCTCGGCCGGGGTGCCCTTGCGGACCGGGAAACGGCCCTCGGGTGACATGCCGAACCAGCGCGGGTAGCCGTCACTGAGCATGTACTCCACGAAGGACTTCGCCGGATCGGTCACCGCGCCGTCCAGCACCGCCCAGGAGCTGATCTCGCCGTACTGGGCGGGTTCGGTGCCGTTCGGTCCCTTGATCGCGGTGACGAACCCGCTGTTCTTCGCCAGGAACCCCGGGTCGGCCTGGCACTGCGGGCAGGTCGGCTTGGCGTCGTTACGCAGCCCGGCCAGCTCGTCGAGGATGAACGGGGACCAGACGACCATGGCCGCCTTGCCGGCGAAGTAGGTGGCCCGGGTGGTGTCCACGTCCTGCGCGCCCTTCACCGAGCTGGTGCGGATCAGGTCGCCGTAGAAGCGGAACGCCTCGACGCACTGGGGTGAGTCCAGGGTGACCGCGCCGGAGTCGTCGGTGAGCTGGCAGCCGTTGGCCAGCGCCAGGTGCTCGAAGGTCTGCTGGGTGAACACGTCGCTGGGGGCGGTGGCCGCGGTGATCCCGGCGACGCCGCCGGTGTTCAGCCTCGCCGCGGCGGCGGTGATCCGCTCGTACGTGTCGGGGGCGGGCAGGCCGGCCGCGGCGAACAGGTCCTTGCGGTAGACCAGCAGTTGCCCCCACCCGTCGCTGGGCACGGAGAGTTGTCCGCCGTCGTCGGAGGTCAACTCCAGCGCGCGCGGGGAGAACGTCTGCTTGCCCAGCTTGTCGACGACCTCCGCGTTCGCCGATGCGTGCAGCAGCTCGTTGCCGGCGAGCGTACGGATGCCGGCGAGGGAGACCGACCCGACCACGTCGGGCAGGTCGCCGGCGGCGGCGTTTGCAGCGATCAACGAGGGGAACTGGTCCTCGTTGACGGTCACCAGGTCGACCTGGATCCCGGTCTTCGCGGTGAAGTCGGCGATGATCGCCTTGGTGGCGGTGACCCGGTCGGCCACGTCCTCCAGACTCCAGACGGTGATCTTCTTGCTGTTGCTGTCCGGTTCGTCGTCGCCGCAGGCCAGCAGGGTGGACGCGGTCAGTGCCAGGATCACTGTGGTGGCGAGTATCCGCCTCGGAGGTGCTGACATCGGTGGCACTCCTCTCGAAGGGTACATGACGGATCCAACACCTTCGATTGATCAATAGCAAGACATATGGCCATTTTTTGCTATCCTGGAGCCCAGTGCTACCGGGATGTGACACATGGGCAACTGGGTGGTCTCTCTCGCCGGGCCTCGACGCATCAGCCTCGAGCCCTGCCCGCCGGATCCGCTCGGCCCCGGCCAGGTCCGAGTCCGCACCTGCTACTCGGGCATCTCCGCCGGCACCGAGCTGACCCTCTACCGGGGCAGCAATCCCCGGCTCAGCAAGGACTGGGACGACGCCGCCCGGATGTTCGTCCCCCGACAGACCCCGGTGCCCTACCCGCTGATCGGTTTCGGCTACGAAGAGGTCGGCGAGGTCATCGAGGTCGCCCCGGAGGTCACCGACCGGCATCCGGGGCAGCTCGTCTGGGGCATCTGGGGGCACCGGGCCGAGGCGGTGCTCGCCGCCGACGCGGTCCGTGCGCTCCCCACCGGGCTGGATCCGCTCGCCGCGGTCTTCGCCCGCCCCGGCGCCATCGCGCTGACCGCCGTGCTCGCCGGTGACCTGCACCTCGGCGACTGGGTCGGCGTCTTCGGGCAGGGCGTCATCGGGCTGCTCGCCACCCGGCTCGCCGTGCTCTCCGGGGCCCGGGTGGTGGCCGTCGACCCGGTGCCCACCCGGTTGGAGCACGCCGCACGGTACGGCGCGTACTCCACAGTGGATGCCACGACCACATCCGCCGCCGCCGTGCTGCGCCAGGCCACCGACGGCCGGGGAGCCGACGTCTGCCTGGAGTTGTCCGGCGCGTACCCGGCGCTGCACGAGGCGATCCGCTCCACCACCCACGCCGGCCGGGTCGTGGCCGCCGGCTTCTACCAGGGCCAGGCCGACGCGCTCGGCCTCGGCGAGGAGTTCCACCACAACCGCATCCAGTTGGTCGCCGCCCAGGTCTCCGGGCCCACCCCCGCGCCGAGCATGGCCGGCCGGTGGAGCGGAGACCGGGTCGCGCAGACCTTCATGGACCTGGTGGCCGACCGCAGCGTCGACCCGCTGCCACTGGTCAGCCACATCGTCGACGCCAGCGCGGTCGCCGACGCCCTCGCGCTGCTCGACCGCGGCGCCGGTGACGTCCTCCAAGTCGTGCTGAGGTTCTAGATGACCACCATCGCGCTGGCCTGTCAGGAACAACTCCTGCCGGGCGCCAACCTGATCCAGAAGTTCGCCCTCGCGGCCGCCCTCGGCTACCAGGGCATCGAGCTACGCGGGCGCGGCGACCTGGCGTTCGCCCGCCGGCTGCCCGAGCTGCGCCGCGCCCGCGCCGCCGGGGTGGTGATGCCCACCGTCTGCGTCGAGATGGACCACTTCATCGGCGACTTCGACGCCGCCCGGTCCGCCGACGCCATCCGCAACCTGCGCTCCCAGCTCTCGGTGATCGCCGAGCTGGGCGGCGTCGGGGTGATGACCCCGGCCGCCTGGGGGATGTTCTCCCGGCGGCTGCCACCGTTCGAGCCGCCCCGCCCGCCGGACGGCGACCGGCAGGTGCTCCTCGACGCCCTCGGCGAACTGGGCGAGCACGCCCGGGCCGAGGGGGTCACCCTCTTCCTGGAACCCCTCAACAGGTACGAGGACCACATGGTCAACCGGCTCGACGAGGCCGTGGCGCTCTGCGCCACCCTCGGGCTGCCGTCGGTCCGGGTGGTCGCCGACACCTTCCACATGAACATCGAGGAGGACGACGTGCACCGCGCACTGCGTGCCGCCGCGCCGTACCTCGGGCACGTGCAGGTCAGCGACTCCAACCGGTACCAGCCCGGCGCCGGGCACCTGGACTGGACGGCGCTGGTGCGTACCCTGCTGGAGCTGGACTACCGGGGGTGGCTGTCCCTGGAGTGCCGGCTGCGCGGCGACCCGGTCCGCGCCCTGCAACAGGCCGCCACCGTGCTGCGCCACGCGCTGCCCCGGCGGGCCGCCGCATGACCGCCGGTGCTGGGCAGACAGGTGTCGGCGCGCCCGCCGCCGAATCGGCCCGCAACGGCGTGCCCGCCGACTCCCCAGCGACGCGCGCCGACGCCGCCCGCACCGGTGGCCCGGCCGACCCGAGCGGGCTGCGTCAGCTCGCGGTCGACACGCTCGACGCCAACTGGGAACACGACCACACGGTGCCGTCGCGCACCCTCTACCCGCACCAGTGGAGCTGGGACTCCGCGTTCATCGCGATCGGGCTGGCCCACGTCCGCCCCGAGCGCGCCTGGCGGGAGCTGGCGAGCCTGTTCCGGGCACAGTGGGCCGACGGCCGGGTGCCGCACATCGTGTTCAACCCGGCGCTGCGGGTCGGCGCGTACTTCCCCGGACCGGAGATGTGGCGCTCGGCCGACGTGCCCGGAGCACCGGCGGTGGCCACCTCCGGCCTGGTCCAACCCCCGGTGCACGCGCTCGCCGCGTTGCTGGCGTACCGGCGGGCACCCGACCCCGCCGGCCTGGCCGCGCTGCGCCGGCTCTATCCCGCGCTGGTCGCCCAGCAGCGCTACCTGGCCGACCGGCGGGACGTGGCCGGCGACGGGCTGGTCTGCGTCGTGCACCCGTGGGAGTCCGGGTTGGACAACAGCCCGGCCTGGGACGAGCCGATGGCGGCGGTGCCGGCCGAGGCGGCTGTCATGTCCGCGTACCGTCGGCACGACACCGCGCACGCCGACGCCGCGCACCGCCCCACGGACCTGGACTACGCGCGTTACCTGGCGATCGTCGCCGCCTACCGCGACCACCGTTACGCCGACCGCGACCTGGCCGCCGGTCACCCGTTCCTGGTGGAGTGCCCGCTGTTCAACGCGGCCTTCGGGGCCGCCGAACACGCCCTCGCCGAGGTCGCCGCGCTCGTCGGCGGCGACCCCGGGCCGCACCGGGACCGCGCGGCCCAGATCACCGAAGCCCTGGTACGCCGGCTGTACGACCCGGACACCGGCACGTTCCAACCCCGCGACCTGCGCACCGACCGGCTGGTGGGCGCCCGGACCGTGCTCGGGCTGGCACCGCTGATCCTGCCCGACCTGCCGACCCGGCAGGTCGACGCGCTGGTCGTCGAGGCCCGCTCGGCGCGTTTCGGGGTGGCCCGGCGGATGGACCGGCCGTTGCCCACCTACGACCGCACCGCGCCCGACTTCGAGCCGCTGCGCTACTGGCGCGGGCCGAGCTGGCTCAACATCGGCTGGCTGATCCGGCGGGGGCTGCTCACGCACGGACACCCGGAGTTGGCCGCCGGGCTGCGCCGCTCGATGGTCGGCCTGGTGGCCGGGGCCGGCTGCCACGAGTACTTCCACCCGGACACCGGCGCCGGGCTGGGCTCACCGGCGTTCAGCTGGACCGCCGCGCTGCTGCTCGACCTGCTGGCCGACTGAGCGCGGGATCCGGGTGGTAGCGTGCCCGATCCCACCGGCCGGAAGGAGCGTCGTGCGCGAGATCGACAAGGTGGCCTGGATCCTCATCGAGGACGGCAGGGTGCTGAGCACCAGGTCCCAGGGGAAGGACGTCTGGTACCTACCGGGTGGAAAACGCGAGCCCGGCGAGACCGACCTGGAGACCCTGCGCCGGGAGATCGACGAGGAGTTGAGCGTCGAGGTCGACGTGTCCGGCGCCGTGCGCCTGGGCACCTTCACCGCTCAGGCACACGGCCACGCGACCGGCACCACGGTGCGGATGACCTGCTACCGAGCCGGCTACCAGGGCCGGCTTCGGCCGGCGAGCGAGATCGCCGAGATGGCCTGGCTCGGGTACGCCGACCGGCACCGCACCTCGGCGGTCGACCAGATCATCTTTGACCACCTGCTGGCCGAGGGGCTGCTGACCTAGCGCCAGTTTGTCGCGCCCGGCCAGGGGTAACCGCCCGAGCGTGACCGACGGCGACGGGTTCCCGTACTTCATCGACGCGGTGTCCAACCGGTCCGGCCTGCCGGCCGAGCAGGCCGCGGTGCTCGCCCGGGTCGTACTCCAGACCATTGCCGAACGGGTGATCGGCAGCGCGCCCGGCGACCCGGTGGGGCACCTACCGGACGAGGTCGGCGGCTACCTGAGCGGCCCAGCCCCGGATGCGGCCGGGACCGGCGGACCGACCCCGGATCCGGTGGTGCCCGTCGGCTCGGACCCCGGCATGGACGCGATCGACACCGGCGTGGGTCTGGATGTCGGCGGCGCCACCGCCCTTCCACCGCCGGACGCCGGCCCCGCCGAGTTCCTGCGGCTGGTGGGAGAGCGCGCCGGGGTGGACCCGGCCACCGCCCAGGCCGGAACCGGGGCCGTCTTCGCCACCCTGCGGTCGGCGATGACGGTACGGGAGTTCCGGGAGATGGTGGCGCGACTGCCGCGCGACGGCGGCGGCAGCCCCAAGTTCCCGTAGTCCGGCCCGTACCCGCCCTGACCGGCCCCTGCGGCGAGGTCCGCTCGCGTTGCACGGGGTTGATGGGTCAGCGCCGCGTTCGGTACTTTCGCCTCTCATGCCGAGCAGTGCGGGGGCAACGCGATGGCAGAGCTGTCTGGTCCGAGCGGGCAGAGCACCACCGGGTGGCCGACCGATCACGACTGGTCCGCCCGCACCCACGACGACCAGATCCGCTGACGCCGTGTGGCGAATGGTCCGGTCGCAGCTGCGGAACACTCCCGGCCGATCGCTGGCGATGTTCGCCGCTGTCCTGATGGCGACCACCGGTTTCACGGTGCTGACCGGTGCCGCGAGCACCTCCCGGCTGGTCGCGAGCGGTTCCGTCGACGGGCAGTTCCGGCCGTCGTACGACATTCTGGTGCACCCTGCGGCACCGGTCACCGGCCTGCTGCATCAGGACCGACCCACCGCGGCCTACGGCGGCATCGCGCTGGAGCAGTGGCGGCAGATCGAACAGGTCCCCGGCGTCGAGGTGGCCGCACCGCTGGCGATCCTCGGAATCGCCGACATCCAACCCGACCTGCGGGTGGACGTGACAGAGCAGGTCGACCGGGCGGCCGAGCGGCAGGTCATCGAGATCGCCCGCCGGATCAGCGGGGACCGCGGACTGAGCACGGTGACGGCCGCGCCGGCCTACATCTACGTGTCCCGGCGGCCCCTGGTGCCGCTGGCCGACCTGAACAGTCAGGCGTTCATCTACGCCGACGGCACCCGGGTTCGCCAGCCCACGTCCGCCGCCGAGTGCCCCGGCACCGGTGGCGGCGGCCCGCTGGAGGTGCAGCCGGACGGCCGGCGTCGGCAGGTGTGCGACATCGCGGCGGGCAGCTTCGACCCGGACGCCCGGCGCACCCAGGTCAGCACCATCGAGGCGTACCAGTTGCTCCCCGACGGCACCTTCCGGCGTGCCTCCGTGTTCACCTCCGGCCGACCGGCGTCAGTGGTGCCGGCGACCGCCCGGCTGGAGATCCAGCTGCCGTCGGTGGCACCGGCGGTGATCGCCGCGATCGATCCGGCGGCTGAGGCGCGCCTGGTCGGCCTCGATCAGGCGGTGCGTCAGGGCCGCTACCTGACCGGTGTCGACGCCGTCGCCTCGGCGGGCCGCGTCGCGGGGACTTCCGCCCTGCCGCCGAGCGGCCCGGCCGGCCGGACGCTGCCGGTGCTCGCCGCCGACACCCTCGCCGTGGACGAGCGGATGGACATCTCCGTGTCCCGGCTGACCGGCCGGGTCGCCGACCAGGTGCCCGGCACCGCGACGCAGGCGCTCTGGCCGTTGCTGAACGCCTCGGCAAAGGGGCCGTCGCAGGCGGCCCAGCACGACCTGGCGCGGCTCTACCGCGCCCGGCTCGATGCCGCAGTGGCCGAGCGCGCTCCACTCTCCGCCATGATGACCCTGCTCCGGCCTGGACCGCCGACCTACGCGCCGCAGCCGGACGGGAGCGACCAGCTGCTGCCCCGATCCGACGGGCCCGACGCGGCCGACCCGACGATCGACGACGCGTGGCGGGACTCGTGGCTCGCTACCGGCGGTGTCGCCACCGGGGATCCGGTCAGCCTGGTCGACCGGTCGGGGTGGTCGGTCGCCCCGGTGGGCAGTTTCACGCCCGACGCCCTCGAATCCGCCGCCGGCGCCGCGCAGCAGGCACTCGACCTCTACCGTCCGACCCCGCCGGTGGGTGCCGACGCGCGCTCGCGTGATCTGCTCGGCGACCGTCCACTGCTTGCCACAGACGACCCGCTCGGTTACCCGCGCCACCCGCCCAGCCTGGTGACCAGCCTGACCGCCGCCGGCGAGCTGTACGCGAGCGTCGCGCCGGCGTTGGCCGCCGCCCCGCTGAGTTCCGTGCGGATCCGGGTCGCCGGGATCGACCGGTTCGACGCGGTGGCCCGGGAGCGGGTCCGGATGGTGGCGGACGAGGTCGTACGGCAGACCGGCCTCACCGTCGAGGTGGTCCTGGGTGGATCGACGGTACGCAGTCCGGTGCTGCTACCCGCTGGCGAGTTCGGTCGCCCCGACCTGAACCTGGCGGAAGCGCGTACCCGCAAGGGTGTGGCGACCGAGATCGTCAGCGCCGTCGATCGGAAGAACATCCTGCTGCTGGGGCTGCTGCTGGTGGTCTGCGTTCTGCTCGTCGGCAACGCGGTCTCCACGGCGGTTCGGGTCCGCAGACGCGAACTGGCCGTCCTGGCCTGCATCGGTTGGCCGGGCTGGCGGCTGAGCATGCTGATCCTCGCCGAGACCACGGCGCTCGGGCTGACGGCGGGCGTGCTCGGCGCCGGCCTGTCGGTGCTGCTCGGTCGGTTTGCCGGGGTGCAGGTCTCCGGTGCGGTGACACTGCTGTGCGTGCCGCTCGCGGTGCTGCTGACCGCGGCGGCCAGCGCCCTGCCCGCACTGCGGGCCGCCCGGACCCGGTCGGCGGAGGCGCTACACCCGAGCGTGACACCGGCCCGACGAGCCGCGGCGGGAAGCCTCGCCGGGCTCGCGGTGGCCAATCTCCGACGGGCACCCGCGCGTACGATCGCCGGCGCGACGAGCCTGGCGGCGGGCGTCGGCGCGGTGACGCTGATCCTGGCGGCGCTCTGGGCGTTCAACGACGGCATGGTGGGTTCGCTGCTCGGTGAGGCGGTCTCCGTGCAGGTGCGCGACGTGGATCTGGTGGCGGTCGGCGGGGTGCTGCTGTTCGGGGTGCTCGGCGTGGCCGACGTGCTGTACCTCAACGTGCGGGAACGCTCGGCGGAGTTCGCCACGCTCCAGGCCGTGGGCTGGCCCGACCTCACGCTCAACCGCCTCGTGGTCTACGAGGCGCTCGGCGTCGGCGCGCTCGGCTGCGTCCTCGGGGTCGCCGCCGGTCTCGGCTCGGTCGCCCTGCTGGTCGGCCGGGTGGACGGACGGCTGGCGCTGGTGGCGCTGGCCGTCACGGGGGCGGCGCTGTTGCTCACCGTGCTCACCGCGCTCGTGCCGGCGATCCTGATCCGACGGTTGCCGATCGCCGATCTCCTCGGCGAGCAGTGACGAGGACTCGGGCCACGGCTCGCCGCTCCGGGGTCACCGGTCGGCGGCGTCAGCCTCGGGCAGCTCCTCCGGCTCGCTGATCCAGGCGGAGAAGACCGGCACCGCGTGCCACGGTCCGGTGCCACCGTCGCCCCGGGTGTCGGTGGCGACCGCCACGACGGCGTACGGGTGACCGAAGCGCAGCTCGGCGGTGCGGGCGACGCCCTCCGGCGGCAGACTGGTCAGCCCGAACATCCCGGTCACCGCCGCCGCCTCGAAGCCGTACCGGCCGAACCGGGCCATCGCCGTCTGTCGCGCCTCGACGTTCTCGATCGGCAGCGCCATCGTCTTCGCCACTGTTGCCGACGCGGCCGGGAAGCCGAGCGCCGGGGCGGTCAGGTCGTGCTCGCTGTGGGCCGACCAGCAGGGGAGTACGGCGTGGTGTCGCTCCTCGCGGCCGCCGGCGGCCCGGGTGCGTACCCGCTGCTCGGTGACCGTCCACAGGGGAGCATCGCCGAGCGGCAGGTCGAACAGGGATCGGCTGTCGGCCGGTTGCGCGCCGTCGGCCGCGCCGGCGCTGAGGTCGTACGCGACGGCCAGCACGTCGGCCGGCGGCACCTGCGGCGCGGCGGCCACCGAGACCACCACCAGCCCCGCGCCGTCGGTTGTCCGGGCCGGCGCGGCGTGCACGATCACGTCACCGGCCCGCGCGGTGGTGACGATGGCACACCGGTGGCCCTGGCTCGGGCTGCGCAGCGCCCGCCGCAACTGGCCGGCCCACGGGCTGCCGGCGCCGAGTGCGCGGGCGTCGGCGACGTCGAACGGGGTGGCCCAGGACACCCGGGTGGCCAACGCGCTGGCCAGGGCCAGCACCACGTCCGGCCCGACCCGCAGGGGGAACGCCTCGATCAGGCCGAGGGTGTGCTCACGCGCCCAGGCGTCCAACCCGGCCTGGTCGGGCAGGACGCCGACGGCGGTGGTGGTGGGCAGCGCGGCCCGCCACGCGGCCGGCCCGTTGACCTGCCCCGGCCGGTGCCAGAGCGCGGTGGCGGCCCCGACCAGCGGGTGCGGCGCGTCCAGCAGGGTTCGGGCGACCTCGGCGGCGTCCGCCGGGTCGGTGCCCAGGGCGTGCGTCAGGTCCCTGGTGGCCGGGTCGGAGGTGCCCGCCGCAGCGGCGCAGACCGCGAGCAACAACCAGGCTCCGAGCGGGGACGCGACGTGATGCCGGTCGCCGATCGTCGCGTGCAGCCGTGCGGCGTACGCGGAGAGGGGCCCGTGCAGCGCTGTCGTCATGCCCCTACTCTGCCCGCCGGCCTGGCTCACGACCACAGCTCGAACGGCTCGTCGATCTCCGTGCCGGCGAGGAACGGGGTGATCAGCCGAGGGAGCTGCCCGGGGTAGAACCGTTCCCGGCTGGCCACCACCTCGGGCAACGGCCACCAGCGGAAGCCGAAGTAGTCCTCCCGCTCGTAGTCGAGCCGGTGCGTCTCGTCCACGTCCGGGCCGGGGCCGGCCAGTCGGACGGCGACGACAACCTCGTCCTGCAGGTGCCGTACCTGGCGGTGCAGGAAGCTGGCCCGGCGCCGCCAGGTCGGCGCGCCCGCCTGGTCGGCGCTGATCACGATGCCGGTCTCCTCCCGCAGCTCCCGCACCGCCGTGTCGCGATGGGTCTCACCGGGATCCATGCCGCCGCCCGGCAGCTCCCACCAGGTGCCCAACCGGGGGTGGTCCGGGTCCCGGGTGTGGAACAGCAGGACCCGTTCGGTGCCGTCGGTGACCACCAGCCGCACCGCACGTCGCTCAAGGATCGGCAGGTCGCGGGGGAGCTCGTCCATCGGGCCAGTCTGTCGCACCCGCCCGCCACGGCGGCGGGTAGGCTGCCCGCCGTGGCTGGTCTGTTGAGGAATGTCGCGGCGCGTATCTCCCGGGTGGGTGCGGTGATCCCGTCGCCCCGGCGTACCGGGCCGGCGCCCGCGCAGGTGGCTCGCCGTCGTCAGGTGAGCGCGTTGCAGCGTCGGGAGCTGACCTACGCCCCGGAGCGCGACGGTCAGGCCGACCCGGGCGAGATCGTCTGGACGTGGGTGCCGTACGAGGACGACCCCCGGCAGGGCAAGGACCGGCCGGTGCTGGTCGTCGGGCGCCACAGCCGGACCCTGTTCGGGCTGATGCTGTCCAGCCAGAGCGAGCGCGACGGGCAGCGGCACTGGTTCGCGCTCGGGCCGGGGGAGTGGGACCGCGACAACCGGCCGAGCTGGGTCCGGCTGGACCGGGTGCTCACCATGCGCGAGGACAGCATCCGCCGGGAGGGCGCCGTGTTGGACCGGCCCCGGTTCGACCGGGTCGGGCAGGCGTTGCGCGCTGGCTACGGCTGGCGCTGACCGCGCCGCGTCCGGCCGGGGCGGATCGGTAGCGAGCCGCGCGCCGGGCTTCCCCAGCGGTGGGGCACCTGGCGGTGAGGTCTATTCGCGGCTCGGGCCGACCCCGGCACCCTTCGCGTCCGGCGGCGGGTAGGGCTGGTCGGCGAGGAGCCGGGCCAGGTGTGCGGTGTTGAGCGCCAGAGCCTTGGTGGTGCGGCCGGTGGTGTCGGGCTTGGGGCCGGCGTCGCGGTAGTCCACTGTGTGCAGCGCCTCGCCGACCCAGTAGGTCGCGGCGGCGGCGGCGATGGTGAACCCGACCTCGTTGAGTGCCTGCTGCACCTCGCCGATGGTGTGGTGGGCGCCGTCCTCGTTGCCGACCACGGCGACGCCGGCCACCTTGCCGTAGGTGCGGAGTCGGCCCTTGGCGTCGGTCTCGGAGAGTTCGGCGTCGAGGCGTTCGAGGACCATCTTGCAGACGCTGGAGGGCTGACCGAGCCAGATCGGCGTGGCGATGATCAGCACCTGGGCTGCCATCAGTTTGGCGCGGATGGCCGGCCAACCGTCGCCGTCGCCCTCGTCCGTGGACACCCCGAAACGTACATCGTGATCGACTACCCGGATCATTTCGCCCTCCACGCCCTGCGTGGCCAACTCGGCGAGCACTTCCCGACCGAGCTGCTCGGCGCTCGACGGCGCGGGCGACGGTTTGAGGGTGCAGTTGAGTACGAGGGCGCTGATGGTCGCCACGTCGGTTCCTCTCGGCGGTCGTAGCTGGTGCCGGTATCCCATACCCGGATAGGACGTCTCAGAACACCCAGGCGACCGGCAAAACCGCTGGGTCGGTGGCCGGAGCGCTGGCATGGTGTCCGCATGGAGCAGGACGACGCGCGGCAGGTGGCCGAACAGGTACGAACGGGCTTCGGCCTGCACCTGTCCACGATGGAGCGGGTCACCTCCGGCGCTGACCAGCATGCCCGACTGTGGCTGGCTCAGGCCGCCGACGGCTGTCGGTACGCGGTCAAGCTGAGCGGTGGCGGCACCCCGGCCGGCCTGGTCGTGACGGCGTACCTGGCCGGACAGGGGGTGCCGGGCATCGCCGCGCCGCTGCGGTCCGTCGGCGGACGGCTGTCCATCGACCACGACGGCCGCCGCCTCTCGGTGGTGCCGTGGGTCTCCGACCAGCGGGCGCTCGACGGCCCGATGACCGACGCGCACTGGCGGGCGTACGGCGAGGTGCTGGCCGCCGTGCACGCGGTGCCGGTGACCGAGGAGCTCAGCCGGTTGCTGCGGACGGGCGGGGCGGCGTACCCCTCGATCGTGACCGCGACCCGGGCGGTGGCCGAGCGGCTGCGCGACCCGGACCCGGGGGATCTCGCGGACCCGCTGGTCGCGGACCTGGTGGGGGTGTGGTCAGCGGTGGCGGACCGGCTGCGGTTCCTGATCCGCGAGGTCGAGCGCCGCGCGGCCGAGCAGCGCGACCGGCCCGGCTCGCACGTCGTCTGCCACGGTGACCCGCACCTGGGCAACCTGCTGCTCGGCGCGGACGGGCAGGTCTGGCTGATCGACTGGGACGACGCGGTGCTCGCCCCGCCCGAGTGCGACCTGATGTTCGTGCTCGGCGGGGTGCTCGCCTTCGCGCCGATCACTCCCGACCAGCAGCGGGCCGTGCTCGCCGGCTACGGCACGACCGAGGTCGACAGGGCGCGCCTGGCCTGGTTCCTCGCGGTCCGCGCGCTCGACGACCTCAGCGACTGGACCCGGCAGGCGTTGGACCTCGACGCCGAGGCGGCCGACCGGAGCCGCGCGGCGCGGATCGTGCGTGGGCTGGTGTCACCGGTGGGTCTGGTCAGCCTCGCCGACACGGCGTTGCGCGACCTCGACCGACAGCGCTGAGCGGCGGCAGGCCGGCTACGGCGGGCCCGTCGGCTACGCGGGCAAAAAGGAAGGCAAAGAGCGAACACGCTCCCTGCCACCTCCAACATATATCGCACCCCTGGCCTTGCGGCAAGACCCGGGTGGTGCAGCAGAATCTCCAGCCGACGCCCAAATCTGGGAAAATCGGGGGATTCCATGATCGATGTGATCATTGCTGGCGGTGGGCCGACCGGCTTGATGCTGTCCAGCGAGTTGCGACTGCACGGGTTGCACGTGCTGGTGCTGGAGAAGGAGACCGAGCCGACGAGCCACGTGCGCGCGCTCGGCCTGCACGCACGCAGCATCGAGGTGCTGGACCAGCGAGGTTTACTGGAGCGGTTCCTCGCGGTCGGGCAGCAGCACCCGGTCGGGGGCTTCTTCGCCGCGATCTCCAAGCCGTCGCCGGGCGGGCTGGACACCGCGCACGGGTACGTCCTCGGCATCCCGCAGACCGTCACCGACCGCCTGCTGAGCGAGCACGCCAACGAGGTCGGCGCCGAGATCCGGCGCGGCAGCGAACTGGTCGGGCTGAGCCAGGACGACAGCGGGGTGACGGTGCGGCTGGCCGATGGCACCCAGCTGCGTGCCCGCTACCTCGTCGGCTGCGACGGCGGTCGCAGCACCGTACGCGGGCTGCTCGGCGTCGGCTTTCCCGGCGAGCCCAGCAGCGTCGAGACCCTGCTCGGTGAGATGGAGGTGGGGGTGCCGCCGGAGGTGGTGGCCGAGGTGGTGGCCGAGGTCCGCAGGACCCATCTCCGATTCGGTCTCGGGCCCCTCGGGGAGGGGGTGTACCGCGTCGTCGTCCCGGCCGAGGGGGTGGTCGAGGACCGCACGGTGCCGCCGAGCATCGAGGACTTCAAACGCCAACTGCTGGTGTACGCGGGCACCGACTTCGGCGTGCACTCACCGCGCTGGCTCTCCCGCTTCGGTGACGCCACCCGGCTGGCCGAGCGGTACCGGGTCGGCCGGGTGCTGCTGGCCGGCGACGCGGCGCACATCCACCCGCCGACCGGTGGGCAGGGGCTCAACCTCGGCATCCAGGACGCGTTCAACCTCGGTTGGAAGCTGGCCGCCGAGATCGCCGGCTGGGCGCCGCAGGGGCTGCTGGACAGCTACCACAGCGAACGTCATCCGGTGGCCGAGGACGTCCTGACCAACACCCGGGCGCAGATGCTGCTGCTCTCACCGGAGCCGGGGCCCCGCTCGGTGCGCCGACTGTTGTCCGAGCTGATGGACTTCGACGACGTCAACCGGTACCTGATTGAGAAGGTCACCGCGATCGGGGTCCGCTACGACTTCGGCGAGGGCCACGACATGCTCGGTCGTCACCTGCGTGACGTACGGCTGAAGCGCGGGCGTCTCTACGAGCTGATGCACCGGGGCCGCGGCCTGCTGCTCGACCAGACCGGTCAGCTCTCGGTCGCCGGTTGGGCGGAGCGGGTCGACCACGTCGTCGATGTCAGCGAGGAGTTGGACGTGCCCGCGGTGCTGCTACGGCCGGACGGCCACGTGGCGTGGGCCGGCGACGATCAGAGCGACCTGCTCGGCCAGCTGTCCAGGTGGTTCGGCGCGCCGGTCGCCTGAACGGTCAGCGCTCGGTGAGGAACGCGCTGTCGACCAGTTGGCGGGGCGACCGGGCGCCCCCGAGGCTCTTGGCCTGGTACATGGCCGCGTCGGCGCGGCTGAGCGCGTCGGTGAGCTGGGCCGGGCCGGTCACCGGGGCCAGCCCGACGGAGGCGGTGACCCGGACGCTGCACCCGCTCAGCCGGATCGGCGCGGCGACGGTCTCGCTGAGCCGGCGGGTCGAGTGCTCGATCCAGCGGCGGTCGACGGTGGGGCTGGAGAGCAGACCGGCGAACTCGTCGCCGCCGAGGCGGGCCACGAGGTTGTCCCCGGCGAAGCCGGCGAGCCGCTCGGCCACACTGATCAGCACCTGGTCGCCGGCGGCGTGCCCGTACCGGTCGTTGATCTGCTTGAAGTCGTCCAGGTCGAGCACCACGGCGATCAGCGGCTGGCCGGCGGCGTCGGTGAGCAGGGCGGCCGCCAGGCGGTAGAAGGCGCGTCGGTTGGGCAGTCCGGTGAGCGGGTCGTGGCTGGCGGCGTGCCGCTCGGCGGCCAACTCGGCCTGGAGGTGGCTGATCTCGGCCTCGGCGCGCACCGCGCGGCGGCGTAGTTGCCAGGAGGAGAGCAGCGCGCCGGCCGCGCAGACGCCGGAGGCGACACTCATCGGATCCGGCACGAACCCTCCCATCGCCGCGACCGCCTCCAGCCTTCGGTTGACGCGGCGCGCCGCGTCGGGCCCAGTTTTGCCTGATCGTTGCCCGTGTGGGGGTAACACAAAGTGAACGGATGGGCACCGATCATGTGCGTTATCATGCTCGCCGTCGGATGCAGATGCAATAGCAGATGCACGTGCAGAACCGTCCAATGTCGATACCGCACCCCCTCGCCGTTACCGCTCCTCCCACGGCCACCGGCGGGCTCGTAACAGAAAGACGCCTCCATGCATCAGCCACCCAATGGCGTACCGATCCCGCAGTTGCCCCCGCTGAGCTGGCAGAAGAGCCGCCGCAGCAATCCCAGCGGCAACTGCGTCGAACTCGCCGAGCTGCCCGGGGGAGCGGGCATAGCGGTCCGCAACTCACGACACCCGGAGGGGCCGGCCCTGATCTACACAGTGGACGAGATCGCTGCCTTCGTTCTCGGCGCGCGGGACGGTGACTTCGACCACCTGATCAACTGACCGTCGGTTGTCCCGGCGACGGGACTTATTCACCGACGTGGAGGAGTTCATCTCACTGTCGGTCCATGGCATGCTTACACGTCGGCCGGGCCGGGGCGCCCGGCCGCCGTGGGTCGGTGTCCGGAGGTCCGCACGTGACGATGGTTCCCGCCGAGGGTGGCCCGACAACCGGGCCGACCGTGCTGCGCATGCTGCTCGGCGCCCAACTGCGCCGCCTCCGGGAGTCCAGCGGGGTGACCCGGGAGGGCGCCGGTTGGGAGATCCGCTCCTCCGAATCCAAGATCAGCCGGATGGAGCTGGGCCGGGTCGGCTTCAAGGAGCGCGACGTCGCCGACCTGTTGACGCTCTATGGCGTCACCGACGAGCACGAGCGCGACGCGCTGCTCAAGCTCGCGCGGGACGCGAACAGCCCCGGCTGGTGGCACCGCTACGGCGACGTGTTGCCGTCCTGGTTCCAGTCGTACCTGGGCCTGGAGGCCGCCGCAGCGCTGATCCGTAGCTACGAGGTGCAGTTCGTGCCCGGCCTGTTGCAGACCCCGGAATACGCCCGGGCGGTGGTGCTGCTGGGGCACGGGACGGCCGGTCCCGGCGAGATCGACAGGCGCGTCGCGTTGCGGATGCAGCGTCAGCAGCTGCTGCACCGGGAGAATCCGCCGCAGCTCTGGGCCGTGGTGGACGAGGCCGCGCTGCGCCGGCCCATCGGCGGCACCGAGGTCATGCGCGGTCAGCTCACCGCGCTCATCGAGGCGACCAAGTCGCCCCACATCCGACTCCAGGTGATCCCGTTCGCCGCCGGCGGTCACGCCGCCGCCGGGGGCGCCTTCACCATCCTGCGCTTCGGCGACCAGGAGCTGCCCGACATCGTCTACATCGAACAGCTCACCAGCGCCATCTACCTCGACAAGCGCGACGACCTGGATTACTACGCGGTGGCGATGGAACGGCTCTGTGTCGAGGCCGAGCCGCCGGAGCGTACGGCGGAGATCCTCGACCGGCTGCTGGACGACACGTACCCCGTCTGATCCTCCGCCGCGCCGGCCCCGCGGGCGGGGTCCCTCAGTTCACGTATTGACCGACGCCGACCGGTCGGGCTAGTCTCTGTATCGATACAGACTGGATCGATACAGAGAGGTGCCGGTGAAGCCAACACTGCAAGCCGTGGCCGACGCCGTCGGCGTCTCCCGCAGCACCGTGTCCAACGCCTACAGCCGCCCCGACCAGCTCTCCGCCGCCCTGCGCGAGCGGATCCTGGACGCCGCCCGGCAACTCGGCTACCCCGGCCCCAACCCCACCGCGCGCTCCCTGCGCCGAGGCTTCGTCGGGTCGATCGGGGTGCTGTTCACCTCGCAACTGTCATACGCCTTCACCGACCCGTTCGCGGTCCGCTTCCTCGCCGGTGTCGGCGCGGCGGCCGAGCGGCACGGCACGAGCATGCTGCTGGTGCCGCTGCCGCCAGCGGTGACCGACGCCCGGCGGGCGGTGGAGAACGCCGCCGTCGACGGGTTCTGCGTCTACTGCGTCGCCGACGAGGAATGGGCGTTGGACGTCATCCGTCACCGCGGGCTGCCGTACGTCAGCACGGCGCCCCGCGACAACGCCGGCGCCGACGAACGGTACGTCGGCATCGACGAGCGGGCCGCCGCGCGCAGTGCCGCCGCGCACGTCGCCGGGCTCGGGCACCGTCGGGTGGCGTTGCTCGCCGACTCCGTGCTGCCCGACGCGCCGGCCGGCCCGCTCACCGTGGCCGGGGTCGACCAGGTGCCGCATCCGACCACCCGGGGCCGGCTCGCCGGGTTCGCCGACGCCTTCGCCGAGGTCGGTGTCGGCTGGGCCGAGCTGACAGTCGTCAACGCGCCCGGCAACAGCCGCCCAGCGGCGGCGGCGGCCATCGCCGAACTCTTCGACCAACCCGCACCGCCGACCGCCGTGCTGGCCGGCTCCGACGTCCTCGCGCTCGGTGTGCTGGACGCCCTGGCCGCGCGGCCGGCCCATGATCGTCCAACCGTCTCGGTGACTGGCTTCGACGACGTCCCCGAGGCCGCTGCGGCCGGTCTCACCACCGTCCGGCAACCGGCCGAGGAGAAGGGCCGGATCGCCGCCGAACTCCTGCTCGACCCGCCCGCGGACGCCGCGGCCGGTCACGTGTTGCTGCCCACCGCACTCGTCGTCCGGGAGTCCACCGGACCTGCCCCGAGGAGCTGACCATGGAACTGCCCACCGGATACGTCACCGCGCTCGACGCCATGAACCGGCACGTCAACTCGGCCCGACCGGACGCCCCGGTCCAGGTCGAACACCCCCGCCGGGCCCTGCTCGCGCCGACCCGGGTGGCCACCGCCCTCGCCCTGCGCCGGCTCGCCGACCGCATCCAACCGCGACCACTGCCCGGCACCCCGCGCTGCTCCTGACCCAAACCAATCCCATTCCGGTACGCACGGGACGATCAGTACGGGTTCGGGCACGCAGAGTGGTCGACAGCGGCGTTGCCAGGCAGACTGGGGAAGCCATGTCTCCGCTCCGGCCCACCCTCCGCCTCCACGACCGCTACGTGCTGCACGAGCGGATCGGTCTCGGTGGCATGTCCGAGGTGTGGCGTGGCGACGACGAGGTGCTCGGGCGGCCGGTGGCGATCAAGGTGCTCGCCGGGCAGTTCGCCACCGACCCGCAGCTGCGGGCCACCATCCAACGCGAGGCCCGCGCGGCCGCCCGGCTGACCCACCCCCACGTCACCCAGGTGTACGACTACGCCGAGGCGACCCTGGCCGACGGCGTCGTCGTGCCGTACCTGGTGATGGAGCTGGTCGACGGTCACAACCTGGCTGACCGGCTACGGTCCGGGCCGATGCCCTGGCCGGAGGCCGTCCGGATGGCCGGGCAGATCGCCGCCGCGCTGGCCGCCGCGCACCGCATCGGCGTCGTGCACCGCGACGTCAAGCCCGGCAACGTCATGCTCACCGACACCGGCGCCAAGGTGCTCGACTTCGGCATCGCCGCGCTCGGCGGCCTCGACAGCCAGTCCGGCGAACCGGTGATGGGCACCCCCGCCTACTTCGCCCCGGAACGGCTCACCGCCGGCCCACCCGACCCGGCGAGCGACGTGTACGCCGTCGGCGCGCTGCTCTACCGCACCCTCACCGGGCAGGCGCCACTGCCCGTGCAGAGCTGGGAAGACGCCCTGGAGGTGCACCGGCGGGGCACCCCGGTGCCGCCGCTGCGGGTGCCCGGCCTCCCCGCCGACATCGCCCAGCTGACCGTCGCCTGCCTGGCCGCCAACCCGGCCGACCGGCCGAGCGCCGCGCAGCTGGCCCGCCGCTTCGGCGCCGGTCAGCCGGTCGAGCCGCCCACCGAGCTGCTGCGCGTCCGGCCGGCCGCCCACCCGCCCACCCTGATCGACCGGTCGGTTCTGGCGCGCCCCGTCCCGGCTCCCGCCGTGCCGGCCCGACGTCGACAGCGTCGGCCCCTCGCCGCGCTCGTCGCGGCCGTGCTGGCCGTGCTGGTCGGCGTCGGCGCCCTGTTCGCGCAGAATCCGTTCGACAACCCGGGCACACCCGACCCGGCAGAGATCGCCGAGGCGCCCTCGACCTCCGCGCCGGCCCCCGCGCCCACGACGCAGTCGCCGACGCCGGCCGCACCGTCCACGCCGTCCGTGCCCCCCGCCAGCACCGCGCCGCCGACGGGCGGGCAGCAGATACCGGTCAGCTTCCGGGAGGTGACAAGCGAGTTCGCCGCCGTCCTCGCCACCGCCGTCGCCCGCGGCGACGTCGACCCGAAGACCGCCGAAGACCTGCGCGACGACCTGGCCGACCTCAACCGCCGCAATAGCAGGGACCGCGCCAAGCGCGTCGACGACCTGCGGGACCGCATCGCCGAGTTGGTACGACGAGACCGCCTACCAGCGCAGACGGGCGCGAAGCTGGACGCTCTGCTCACCCAGGCGGGCGGCTCCTCCTTCGGCCGTACGGACGACTGATACCTCCGTCGATACCGCTGGCATGATGTCCCGATGCGGACACGTCTGATCTTCGTGCGACACGGCGAGTCGGTCCACCAGCTCGAAGGAATCGTCGGTGGGCCGCGTGGTTGTCGGGGCCTCACCGCCCTCGGCCACGAGCAGGCACACCACCTGGCCAACCGGCTCACCGGTGAGGTCGCCGCCGACGGGCCGGTGGCGGTCTACTCGTCGGTGCTGCGCAGGGCCGTCGAGACCGCGCAGCCGATCGGTGCGGCGTTCGGCGTCCGCCCCGTGGCCGACTGTGGTCTCTGCACCTGGCACACACCCCCGTACGCCGACGGCCTGCCGACCGCCCTCTTCCGCACCGACCACGCGGTGGCGGGCGGCGGCGTGTTCCGTCCGTTCGAGGAGGGCAACGAGAGCTGGGCCGAACTGGTGGTCCGCGTCAGCCGCGCGATCATGGAGATCGCCCACCGGCACCGGGGCTCCACAGTGGTTCTGGTCGGCCACAGCGAGACCGTCGAGAGCGCGTTCCACGCGCTCGGCGCGCAGCCGGTCTTCCGGGCGTTCGACCTGGACGTGCCCCCGGCCTCGATCACCGAGTGGACCACCGACCACGACCCCGGCGGGTGGCCACCGGCCCGCTGGACGCTGCGTCGTTTCGGCGACAACGGCCGGTGGGCTAGAGCGTGATCCAGTACCGCCGTGCGGAACCGGGTTCGGTGTCCCGGATCTCCTCGGGGACGCCGCCGTGGTGCTCGATCGTCGCCGCCGACGCGACGTTGTCCGCCGCGCAGACCAGCAGCACCCGGCTCAGCCCGAGGGCCCGGGCCGTACCGAGCATCCGGCCCAGTGCCCACGTCGCCAGCCCACGCCGACGCGCGGACGGCCGGATGCCGTAACCGATGTGGCCCGCGACCCGCAACAGGCGGTCGTCGGGCCGGTGGCGAAGCGCGATCCCGCCGAGCACCCGGTCGTCCTCGACGATCCACCGGTACGTGCACACCGGGCCGGCGTCCGGCCGTTTCCCCGGGTCGGACTGGTCGGCCAGCCGGGTCACCCAGGCCGCGAAACCCTCCGGCGAGCGCACCTCATCTGTCGACCGCAGCCCGAACCCGTCCTCGTGCGGGCCAGGACCCCACTCGTCGTGGGCCGCCAACCAGGGGGCGTGCAGGCGGACGGTCGGTGCGACCAACTCGGGCATGCGTCGAGGCTATTCGGCGTTCACGATCTGCTCACGCAGGATCTCCGCGTGCCCGCAGTGCTGCGCCAGCTCCCGCAGCACGTGCAGGTACACCCAGCGCAGCGGCAACGGGCCACGGCGGTTGCCGCGAAGCACATCGTCGAGGCCCAGGCCGGACGTGGCCCGGCGGGAGGCTTCACAGGCTTCCCGGTGCGCGCGCTGGATGCTGGCGATCGTGTCACCGTCATCGAGGATGAACGACTCGTCCGGCGTGGCGGGGATGCCGATCTCCGAGCGGGGTCGACACGTGACGGCCTCGTCGAACCAGACCTTCTCCACGAACGCGGCGTGCTTCACCAGACCCAGCAACGTGGTCCGGGACGCCACCAACGAGCGGCGCGCCTGCTCCTCGGTCAGCCCGTCCAGACAGCCGTTGAGCGCCCTGCGGTGCTCGTCGATGAACGCCTCGAACTGCGTCTGCGCTGACTGGCCGACGACATCATCGGCGAAGGTACCCGGGAAGGCGGTCATTCCCGAAGCATTACAAGGTCATCGCCGGTGCGCAAACACATTGGTCAGCCGATGCTGACGCTGACCGACCCGCCCGGGTCGGTGCCCGCGCGGGCGAAGACCCTGCCGTCCGGCGTCCAGACGCCCGAGCGCCCGGCCGCCTCACGGAAACCGCCGCCGGTCGACCCGGCGAAGCTCGCCACCGCCACCCAGACCCGGTGCGCGGTGGCGATCCGGTGCGCCCGCTGGTCCGTCACGGCGGCGTCGCGGGCGGACTCCAGGACGCCCCCCGCGTACACGTCGATCCCGAGCGCCGCGGTCCGCGCCGCGTGCGCGACCACGCCGGTGTCCTTGCAGATCGCCAACCCCACCCGCCAACCGTCCACATCGAGCACGGCCGGCGCACCGCCGGGCCGGAACCGGCGGGCTTCCGCGTCCCCCAGCCACATCTTCCGGTACGCCACCGTCGCACCGCCGCCGGTCACCGCCAGCATCGCGATGTGCTCGCCCGCGACCGGCGCACCGACCAGGGCCAGCGCGTTCGTCTCGGCGCACGCCTCGACCAGTGGCGTCAACAGCGGGTCGTCGACCGACACGACCGGCGCGTCCAACTCGTACCCGGTCAGCGACAGCTCCGGAAAGACCACCAACCGGGCACCCGCCGCGCGGACCGCGGCGGCGTGC
The DNA here is from genome assembly GCF_040649675.1 of Micromonospora parva. NCBI lineage: Bacteria > Bacillati > Actinomycetota > Actinomycetes > Micromonosporales > Micromonosporaceae > Micromonospora > Micromonospora parva. The sequence continues at coordinate 60,440 of NZ_JBEZFX010000018.1, forward strand.
GCCCGCGCGTTTGCCGCGACATCCAGGGGTACGCACAGCGGCTGCACCACCGCGAGCCGTAACGGGGTGCGGCTTTCCACACCCCCACCGGTGTGGTCGCCCCGCGCAGCCGGGCGGTCGGCCTCATGGTCGGTTCTCAGGATGACTTCGTAACGTGGGCGCATGATTCGAACGTCCCACGCCGTGTTCGCCACCGGAACCCCCGCCGCCGCAGCGGAACCACCGCAGGACGGGATCGTCGGCTACGTCACTGACCTGGTGGAACGACTCGGCGGGCCCGGTGCCGGCCTGGCGGTGGCGTTGGAGAACCTCTTCCCGCCGATCCCCAGTGAGGTGATCCTGCCGCTGGCCGGGTTCGTCGCCGCGCAGGGCCGGATGAGCCTCTTCGGTGCGATTTTCTGGACCACGCTGGGCTCGGTGCTGGGCGCGCTCGCGCTCTACCTGATCGGCGCGGCGCTGGGACGCGATCGCATGCGCGCCATCGTGGCCCGGCTTCCCCTGGTGAAGCTCAGCGACGTGGACCGGACCGAGGCGTGGTTCCTGCGGCACGGCGTGAAGGCCGTCTTCTTCGGCCGGATGATCCCGATCTTCCGGAGCCTGATCTCCATTCCGGCCGGCGTGGAGCGGATGCCGGTGAGCACATTCCTGCTCTACACCACCCTGGGCAGCCTGATCTGGAACACCACCTTCGTGCTCGCCGGCTACCTGCTCGGCGACAACTGGCACCTCGTCGAGGGCTACGTCGGCACGCTCCAGAAAGTGGTGATCGTGGTCTGCGTGGCGGCGGCGGCCTGGTTCGTCGGGTCCCGCGTGCTGCGCGCCCGCCGCGCCGCCCGCAATCCCGAGTCGACCGAACCCGAGCAGAGTGCACTGAACGGGGTGCCCGACCCGGGTGGTCGCGGCACGCTCTACCGCAGCGGATCGTGGGCCTCCGACGAGCGCTAGTCAGCGCCACTGGTGTGCTCTGCTCCTTGCCTTCGCTCGGCTGCCCTGATGCGCCAGCCGGGGCACTTCGCGGGCGCGGCAGGTGACGCGGACCGTGCGGAACCGGCTCGGCCCGAAAGGCGGATGAGATGGCGGCGCAACAGCGAACCGGCAGGTGGTGGCTTCGACTGCCGGTCGGCGTCGCCGCCGGAACCGCGACGGCCGCCGTCGAGTTCGTCTTCCTCGTCGTCGCGGCCGTCGCGTTCACCGGGTGCGCGTTCGCGCCGGCCGCCGGCCGTCGGATCACCGGCCTGACCAGCAGGTACGCGGGATGGCTGGTGCGGATGGAACATCGCCGCCTCGTCGGACTGCTCGCCGCGGCGGATCTGCCCGCGCCGAACGCCGTGGCGACCCGTCGCCAGGTCGGCTACCTGGCCGCCCGACTGCTTCCCGGCACGCTCGGCCTGCTGGCGTACGCAGTGCTCGGCGTCGGCGTGGTGCTCGCCGGGATCGTGCTGACCGCGGCGGTGCGCGGAGAGTTGACAGTCCTCGACGCCGTGTCCCAGATCGCCGTCGGGGCGGTGTTGCTACTGCTCAACGGTCAGGCCGTCGCCAGCATCGCCGCACTGGACGTCCGGCTGGCCCACCGACTGCTCGGCCCGGGAAGCCGAGCGGAGCTGACCCGGCGGGTCCACGAGCTGACCACCAGCCGGGCCGGGGTCATCTCCGCCGTCGACGCCGAACGGCAGCGCATCGAACGCGACCTGCACGACGGCCTCCAACAGCGGCTGGTCGCCCTCGGCATGCTGCTCGGCCGCGCCCGGCGTACCCGCGACACCGACCGCACACACGCACTGCTCCTCCAAGCGCACGAGGACGTGCAGCGCGCCATCGAGGAGTTGCGCCAGGTGGCGTGGCGGGTCTACCCGTCGGCGCTCGACGGCGGCGATCTGGGCGAGGTGCTGACCATCGTCACCCGCGGCTCAGAGGTGCCGGTGCGGATCCGGTACGAGCTACCCGTCCGCCCCCAGCGGCAGACTGAGACGGTGCTGTACTTCGTGGCCTGCGAGGCGCTCACCAACGCCGCGAAACACGCCGCCGCTAACCTGGTCACCGTCGAGATCGGCGTACAGGATGGGTGGATCCGGATGCGCGTGCACGACGATGGCGTCGGCGGCGCCGACCCGACCGGGCGCGGACTGTCTGGGCTGGTGCGGCGGGTCGCCGCGCTGGACGGCCGGCTGACGGTCACCAGCCCGGCCGGCGGTCCGACGACGGTGCTGACGGAGTTGCCGTGCGACTAGTCCTCGCCGAAGACTCGACGCTGCTCCGGGAGGGTCTGACCCGGCTGCTCGCCGACGAGGACCACGAGGTGCTCGCGGCGGTCGGGACGGCCGCCCACCTGGTCGAGGCGGTCGAACGGTCCCGTCCCGACGTGGTCGTCACCGATGTCCGGATGCCACCCACCCACACCGATGACGGGCTGCGGGCCGCACTGGAGATCCGTCACCGGTGGCCCGACACCGGCGTCCTCGTGCTCTCCCAGTACGTGGAGCGGCGGTACGCCGGGCGGCTGCTCGCGGATCGCCCCGAGGGGGTCGGCTACCTGCTCAAGGACCGGGTCGCCCAGGTGGACGACTTCCTCGACGCACTCGACCGGGTCGCCGCCGGCGGCACCGCCCTCGACCCGGAGGTGGTCCGCCAGGTGGTGGCCGGCTCGGAGCGGCCCGAACCGCTCGGTCGGCTCACCCCGCGGGAACGGGATGTGCTGCACGAGATGGCCCAGGGGCACACCAACCTCGCCATCGCCCAACGGCTGCACGTGTCGCAGAGCGCGGTCGAGAAGCACGTCAACGCCATCTTCGACAAACTCGACCTGGCCCACACAACCGGCTACAGCCGGCGGATCCTCGCCATCCTGCGCTACCTGGACACCTGACCCACCCCGCACCGAACGCCGCCCGCCACGGGACCGAGCCCCGTGGCCAGCGCTCTTTGCGCCGGGCCATGGCCGGCTGGCGGGGCCGGTGCGCCGGTCCGTGCCGGCATACGGAGCCAGGCCGGGCGTGGGTGGGCCGGGCCGCCATGATCGACTCGGGTTTCATGAAGTCGGGGTGTCCCGGCGTCCCGGATACCCCGGTTTCCGTGAACCCGAGTGGATCACGGGCATGCGGGCCGGTTCGGCGCCGTGGGGCCGTTGTCGTGTGGGCGGTGTGTCGGGTTATGGGGGGTTGGGGGTGGTGGCCGGGCGCACCCGCAGGCGGGAATCGTGGCCGGGCCGGGGTCGTTACACACCCTGACGATCGCAGCACCACCTCCCGCCGCCCGGTCTTCACGGGCGCGGGATCCGAGGTCCGGCAGGGTGGAATGCCCGCCGCCACCCGGTCGTTGTGACCCCCGCGATCGACCGCAGGCATCGCCTCCCCGTGGGTGCCGACGGGTTGGGCCACCCCCGGAATGACCCCGGCCCCCCGGTCGTTACACCTGGACCCCGGCGCCACGAGCCCCGCGCCCGTGAAGTCGCCGACCGACGCCCCTAAAGGCGTCACCCCCCAAACTTTCCCCTTGTTATGTGCAGCGCCGGACGAGGTGCTCACACCCCGCCGCCGTTCCCCCCTTTGGCGGTTCGGGTGTTCCTACCCCCGAAGGAGCTACCCCCATGAACACGATCTTCCGTAAGAGCATGCTGTCTGTTGCTGGTCTCGCGTTCGCCGGTGGTGTGTTCGCCGGCCCGATCGCCGCCCACGCCAACCCGGTAGTGGACGCCAAGCCCACCGCCGCAGCGGTGGCCGTGCAGGCGGCGAAGCCGCAGGGCGAGCAGTCGCACATCACCCTCAACGACGAGCAGACGGCCAACGTCAAGGCGATCATCGCCGCGACGAAGAAGGCCGGCCTGCCCGAGCGCGCCGCGGTCATCTCCATCGCGACGAGCCTGCAGGAGTCCAAGCTGGAAAACCTGGGCCACCTCGGCGACAAGAACGACCACGACTCGCTGGGCCTGTTCCAGCAGCGCCCGAGCTCGGGTTGGGGTACGCCGGAGCAGATCACCGACCCCGAGTACTCGACGACCGCGTTCCTCAAGGGCCTGAAGCAGGTTGACGGGTGGCAGGACATGCCGCTGACCGTGGCCGCGCAGACCGTGCAGGTGTCGGCCTACCCGGACGCCTACGCCCAGTGGGAGCAGCAGGCCACCGACCTGGTCGCCCAGTACTGGAACAGCTGACCCGGATTCGCACGACCGAACAGCAAGACCACCGGACGGTAGGACCGTGTGAACACCGACCGCTGGCCGGCACCCGCAACCCGGGGTGCCGGTCAGCGGCCTTTGCGTTGCCATCGACCGCCGGCCCGCCGGCCCGCCGGCCCGCAGGGACGCCGACCACCGACCGCCGCAGCGGGCCGCAACGGGAGATGCCGCGCTGAAGGGATCCTCGGCGGAGGCGGATGGCGTCATCAAGCGGCGCTCGTTTCCAGATCTTGGACAGTTTCCGTTAGCGCGGAACGGAAACTGTCCAAGATCTCGCGGCGTGCTCCGCTGACCGCACGATCCGCTGACCGCACGATCCGCTGACCGCACGATCCGCTGGCCGCTGGCCGCTGGCCGCACGATCCGCTGGCCGCACGATCCGCTGGCCGCTGGCCGCTGGCCGCTGGCCGCTGGCCGCTGGCCGCTGGCCGCCCGTGCGGCGGGGCGATCGGCGGGGGCGTCGGACGGGGTCCGCGGGACGGTCGGGTGGTGCGTGCATGGACGCGGCGGGTGCGGGAACAAGGTGAGGGTCCGGCAGGTTGAGGACAGTGTCGGTGTGACTCAGTGTCCCCGGGCCTCACCTAATATCGCCTTCGCGGAATACCGTTCGGCTGGAGCCGCGTCGTGCCACTCGCCGAGAGGCGACCTGCACACCGACACCAGTGCCGCCCCCGGCTCACCGGCCGGGGGCGGCACTGTCTGTGCTCATTCGTCAGAGCGTCGCGGCACAATGTCCGGGTGACTGAGACGCTGCCGTGGTCTGAGCAGTCGGGCGTACTCGTACTCCCCAGTGGGGCGTTGGTGCGCGGACGCCGCATCGTTGCCGCGACCTCGCCCGCCGACTTCGCCGTGCTGCTGGCCCCTGGTCCGGAGCCGGCCTGGCCGCACCGGCGGATCCGGTGGCCCGACTTCTGGGTACCGCTCGACAGCGCCGATGCCCTCGACGCCCTGCGGGAGGCGCTGCGGCGGGCGCACGATGGTGAACGCGTCGAGGTGGCCTGCCGCGGTGGGGTGGGCCGCACCGGAACGGCCCTGGCCGCGCTGGCGATCCTCGACGGTTTGCCGGTCGAGCGGGCCGTGCCGTGGGTTCGGGCTGGCTACCACCCGAAGGCGGTGGAGACCCCCTGGCAGCGGCGCTGGCTGCGCCGCGTCAGCTGACCGCCGGGTCGGTGACGTACTCGCGGAGGTGTCTGGCGGTGAGGGTGTCGCCGGTGGCGACCAGTTCGGCTGGTGTGCCGGTGAAGACGATGCGGCCACCGTCGTGGCCGGCGCCGGGGCCGAGGTCGATGAGCCAGTCGGCGTGGGCCATGACCGCCTGGTGATGCTCGATGACGATCACCGTGTTGCCGGCGTCGACCATGCGGTCGAGCAGGGCCAGCAGTTGGTCCACGTCGGCCAGGTGCAGACCGGTGGTCGGCTCGTCCAGGACGTACGTGGTGGTCTTCTCGGCGAGGTGGATGGCGAGCTTGAGGCGTTGCCGCTCCCCGCCCGACAGGGTGGTCAGTGGTTGGCCGAGGCTGAGGTAGCCCAGCCCGACGTCGACCAGTCGACTGAGGATGGGGTGCGGGAAGAACGCGTACGCCTCGGTGACGGACATGGCCAGCACCTCGCTGATGTTCTTGCCGCGCAGCGTGTACGTGAGCACCTCGTCGGTGAAGCGTCGCCCCTCGCAGCGTTCGCAGATGCTGGCGACGCCGGCCATCATCGCCAGGTCGGTGTAGATGAGCCCGATGCCTTTGCAGGCCGGGCAGGCGCCCGCGGAGTTGGCGCTGAACAGTGCGGCCTTGACCCCGTTGGCCTTGGCGAAGGCGGTGCGGATCGGATCGAGCAGCCCGCTGTAGGTGGCCGGGTTGCTGCGTCGTGAGCCACGGATCGGGGACTGGTCGACGATGACGACCTCGGACCGGCCGCGTAGCGACCCGTGGATCAGTGAGCTCTTGCCGGAGCCGGCAACGCCGGTGACCACGGTGAGCACCCCGAGCGGGATGTCCACGTCGACGTCGCGCAGGTTGTGCAGGTCGGCCTTTCGGATGGCGAGGCGCCCGGTCGGTTGGCGTACCGTCTCGCGCACCCGTACCCGGTGGTCCAGGTGCCGCCCGGTGAGGGTGCCGGAGCGGCGCAGGCCGGGGACGTCGCCGGTGAAGCAGATTCGGCCACCGTCGGTGCCGGCGCCCGGCCCGAGGTCGACGACGTGATCGGCGATGGCGATGGTTTCCGGTTTGTGTTCGACCACCAGCACGGTGTTGCCCTTGTCGCGCAGCCGTAGCAGCAGGTCGTTCATCCGGGCGATGTCGTGCGGGTGCAGGCCGACTGTCGGTTCGTCGAAGACGTACGTGACGTCGGAGAGGCTGGAGCCGAGATGGCGGACCATCTTCACCCGTTGCGCCTCTCCGCCGGAGAGGGTCGCCGACTCACGGTCCAAGCTGAGGTAGCCCAGGCCGATCTCGACGAGGGAGTCCAGCAGGTCGCGGAGGTTGGCGACGAGCGGCGCGGCGCCCGGGTCGTCGATGGTGCGGACGAACGCGACCAGGTCGCTGATCTGCATGGCGGAGCAGTCGGCGATGGTGTGCCCGGCGATCAGCGACGACAGGGCCGCCGCGTTGAGCCGGGTGCCGCCGCAGTCGGCGCAGCTGGTGAAGGTGACCGCCCGGTCGACGAAGGCGCGGATGTGCGGTTGCATGGATTCGCGGTCCTTGGCGAGCAGGAGCCGTTTGACCTTGACCGCGAGGCCCTCGTACGTCCAGTTGTTGCTGCCCACCTTGATCTTCGTGGCCGGCTTGTGCAGGAAGTCCTCCCACTGTTGTGGGGTGAAGTCCTGCAGTTTGACGTCCGGGTCGAACAGGCCGGAGCCGACGATGGTCTGCCAGTACCAGGAGTCGACAGCGAAGTTCGGCACGGTGATGGCGCCGTCGTTGAGGGAGCGCTCGACGTCCACCAACTCGTTGATGTCGAGGTCGGAGACGCGGCCCAACCCTTCGCAGGTGGGGCACATGCCCTCGGGGAGGTTGAAGCTGAACGCCCCGGCGCCGCCGATGGACGGCTGGCCGAGCCGGCTGAAGAGGATCCGCAGCATGGCGTACGCGTCGGTGGCGGTGCCGACGGTGGAGCGGGAGTTGACGCCCATCCGTTCCTGGTCGACGACGATGGCCGCGCTGAGGTTGCGTAGCGAGTCGACGTCCGGCCGGTTGAGGTTCGGCATGAACGACTGGAGGAACGCGCTGTACGTCTCGTTGATCATGCGCTGGGACTCGGCGGCGATGGTGCCGAAGACCAGCGACGACTTGCCCGATCCGGAGACGCCGGTGAAGACGGTCAACCGGCGCTTGGGGATGTCCACCGAGACGTCGGCGAGATTGTTCTCCCGCGCCCCGCGTACTTCGATCATGTCGTGGCTGTCGGCGGCGGACCATGCTGGCTGCGACATTCGAACCCTTCACGGAATCGTGGCGGGACTTCTCCCGCCGGGCACTGGCAGGTTCAATTGTCTCATTCATCCGCACGTGGAGACTTTCGCCGACAATTGAGCGGGCGCTGCCGCAGGACGTCCGGGAAAGTCTCAAATCACGTCGTAAGCGGTACGGTGGCTCGCGTGGACGTCGCTCCGAAGGATCGGCTGCGCGCCGTGGACCTGGCGGCCACCGTCGGGATCTCGGTGCAGCAGGTGCGCAACTACGTCGAGGCGGGGGTGCTGCCGCCGGTGCGCCGCACCGCGAGCGGCTACCGGATCTTCACCGGTGAGCACGCCCGGGCGTTGACAGTGGCGCGGCGGTTGGCCGAGGGGCACGGCTGGTCCCGTACCCGGGAGATCATGGCGGCGGTGCACTCCGGTGACCTGCCGGCGGTCCTGGCGGCGCTCGACGGCGGTCACGCCGAGCTGGACCGGGAACGCGCCGAGATCCGCCGCGTGCTCGGCGCCTTCGAGACCGTGCTGGCGAGCCCACCGGCGGCCCGGCCCGCGCCTCGCCACGGCGCGCGCATCGGCGAGGTCGCCGCCCTGGTCGGGGTCCGCACCGCGCAGCTGCGGCTCTGGGAGGAGCGCGGGCTGCTGCGGCCGGGCCGCACCCCGGGCACCAACTACCGGGTGTACGACGAGGCGGAGCTACGCGCCGCGCAGGTCATCGCGTTGCTGCGCCGAGGCGCGTACCCGTTCGAGATCATCGAGGCGGTGCTGGGTGAGCTGCGGACCACCGGAAGCCCGCAGCGGGTCCGTGCCGAGCTGGCGCGCCGTGAGCAGGAGCTGCACGCCCGCAGCCTGCGCAGGCTGCGCGGCAGTGCCGCGTTGCACGACTATCTGAGCGGTCGCGGCGACGCGGGTTGACCCGCATCCCGTCCCGCGCAGCGATCGTCGTGACTAGGGTCGGCTCATGAGAGCTGCGCTGCTGGCGGCCACGACGTCCGCCGTCCTGCTCGCTCCCGTGCCGGTCGGTACGGCGGGAGCGTCCGCCGCGCCGACGGTGCGCTGCCCCCGGGTCCCGGCGCCGGCGGCGTCGCGCCCACCCCGGCCGTCGCCGCCGCCTGCCGTCCCCGGCCAGCGGATGGTCGGCGGCGCGGCGCTCGACACGACCGGCCTGGTCGTGCCGGCCGGCGTCGCCGCACCGCCGAAGATCACCGCCACGTCGTGGCTGGTCGCCGACCTGGACAGCGGCCAGGTGCTCGGCGGCTGCGGCCCGCACGAGTACGGCACGCCGGCGAGCGTGCAGAAGCTGCTGCTGGCGGCCACCATGCTGCCGAAGCTCGACCCGAAGCAGCTGGTCACCGTCACCGAGGCGGACATGGACATCGAACCCGGCTCCTCGGCCGTGGGCCTGGTCGCGGGCGGCCGGTACACCGTCGAGACCATCTGGCTCGGGTTGCTGCTGAACTCCGGCAACGAGGCCGCCAACGCGCTGGCCCGACTGGGCAGCGGGACGGACAGCGCCGCCGGTGTCCGCGCCATGAACGAGCAGGCGCACCACCTCGGCGCGTTGCAGACGCACGCGGTCACCCCGTCCGGGCTGGACGGCAGGGGGCAGTTCACCAGCGCGTACGACCTGGCGTTGATCGCAAGGGCCTGCTTCGCCCAGCCGACCTTCCGCCGGTACGCGTTGACCGAGCAGACGTCGATTCCGGCCCAGCCGGCGCAACGTACCAAGGGCTTCGAGATCCAGAACGAGAACCAGCTCATCTACCGGTACCCGGGGGCGCTCGGCGGCAAGACCGGCTTCACCGACCTGGCCCGGCACACCTATGTGGGGGCGGCGGAACGCGGCGGGCGGCGGCTGGTGGTGACCCTGCTGGGCGCCGAGTCGGCGCCGGCTCGCGGCTGGGAGCAGGGTGCCGCCCTGCTGGACTGGGGCTTCACGCTGCCCCGCGACGCCGCGGTGGGCCGGTTGGTCGAGCCCGGCGAGCTGACCGCCACCCCGTCGGCGGCGCCGTCCGCGCTGGCGGCACCCGGCGCGCCCCGGCCGGCGGCGGCCAGCGGACCGGCGCGTAGCGACGCGGGGTGGCTCTGGTCGGTGACCGCGCTCAGCGGCGCGACGGTGGTGGCGTTGATGGGCGGTCTGCTGTGGCGGCGTCGCCGCCGGTTGCCCTGACGGATCGACATCGGGCGTTGCCGTCCATAGACTCCGGTCTTTCTGGCACCACCAGTCCAGGAGGATCCCTGTGCCGAGTGAACCCGAACCGCGCCCCGCAGTGGCGGCACCCCGCCGGTCGGTGCGCGCCCTGACCCGCCTCGCGGGGGTGACAGTGCTCGCCGGGGCGCTGGTCGTCGGAGCGTCCGCCACCGCGCTCGCCGCGCCGGCCCCGGCGGCCGACGCGGTGCGCGTGTCCGCAGCGCCGCCCACCGCCGCCGACGCCGCCGCCAGACCGCCGCGCACCACCCACGGCCCGTGCGCGTACACCGAGACCCCGGACGAGCCCGCGGCCCGACCGGTGCCGTTGCCGCCCGACCCGCGCCGCACCCCGGCCCGGGGCAGCGTCCGGGTGACCCTGGCGACCAACCACGGGCCGATCGGGTTGACACTGGACCGGGCCGCCGCGCCGTGCACGGTGCAGAGCTTCCTGCACCTGGTCAGCAAGCGTTTCTACGACCGCACCCCGTGTCACCGCCTCACCGCGTACCCCACGCTGAGCGTGTTGCAGTGCGGTGACCCGTCCGGAACCGGCGAGGGCGGCCCGGGCTACCGGTACCGCGACGAACTGCCGACCGACCTGCCTCCCGCGCCCACCGACCCGACCGGGGAACGCCGGGTGTACGCCCGGGGCGTCCTCGCGATGGCGAACGCCGGGCCGGACACCAACGGCAGCCAGTTCTTCCTGGTCTACGCCAACTCCGCGCTGCGCCCGAACTACACGGTCTTCGGCGAGGTCGACGCGGCCGGCCTGGCCACCCTCGACCGGATCGCCGCCGGGGGAGTGGCGCCGACCGCCGAGGACCCGGCACCGGTCGACGGTGCGCCGGCACTGCCGGTGACCATCCGCAAGGCGGTCCGCTGGCACCACCACCACTGACCGTACGGCGCGGTGGGTGACCGTCGGTCGCTCACCGCGCCCGGGCCGGCCACGACCTGGCCGGAACTTTCCGGAACGGACCGGAACCGGTCCAACCGGTTTCTGCGGCAGGTCCGGCCGTCACGCCGAGGCGGGTGACCCGGTCGGCGGGGCGGTGGTGCTGTCGCGCACGACAAGTTCGGTGGCCAGTTCCACCCGGGGCGAGTCGATGCCCTCGCCCTGGGCGAGGCGGAGCACCGTCCGGGCTGCCAACCGTCCCATCTCGACCAACGGCTGGCGAACGGTGGTCAGCGGCGGGGACGCCCAGCGGGCCTCCGGCAGGTCGTCGAAACCCACCACGCTCACGTCGTCCGGGACGCGCAGCCCGCGGCGGCGGATCGCCTCGTAGACGCCGAAGGCCATCTGGTCGCTGGCGGCGAAGATGCCGGTCGGCGGGTCGGCGAGGTCGAGCAGCGCGGTCCCGCCCGCGAACCCGGAGGCGTGGTAGAAGTCGCCCGGGTAGATCAGCGCGTCGTCGACCGGCACGCCGGCGGCCTCCAGCCCGGCCCGGTAACCGTCGAGTCGCGCCCGGCTGCACAGCAGATGCGTCGGCCCGGCCACGAAACCGATGCGCCGGTGCCCGACGGCGAGCAGGTGTTCGGTGGCGGCGAGCCCGCCGGCCCAGTTGGTCGCGCCGATCGTCGGCACGTCCATGGCCGGCACGCCGGCCGGGTCGACGACCACCACCGGCACGTTGAGGCGACGCAGCTGCGCGTGCAGCGGCGCGCTGAGGTGCGAGGTCACGAAGATGACGCCGTCGGTGGCCCGGGTGCGCAGGTTCTGCAACCACTGCCGGGCCGCGGTGGGCTGCCGGTGGATCGCGGAGACCACGGTGCCGACACCCGCCCCGTGCCCGACGTCCTCCACACCGCGGATGATCTCCACGGCCCAGGGGCTGTCCAGGTCGTTGAAGACCAGGTCGACCAGGCCGGCGCGGCGGACGCTGCGGCTGGTCCGACGCCGGTAGCCGTGGTGGCGCAACAACTCCTCGACCCGCTCGCGGGTGTCCGGGGCCACATCGGAGCGTCCGTTGAGCACCCGTGACACGGTCGGCACCGACACCCCGGCCTCCCGTGCGATCGCGGTGATGGTCACCCTGCGTCCGTCGTCCGCGCCCACCCGCGTCTCCTTCACCGAGCCGGAGGAACGACCAGAAGTCGTCGTCCACCGTGTGTCCCGAAACGGCGTGCCCGTTCCACGGGTCATCTTGCCTCACCGATGGGGTTTGACGACATGCCAGGTCGACCGAAGCTTGGCTGGAGTTGCGGAAAACTTCCGGAGCTTTTTCGCCAACTTTCGTTGATTGCGTCGACAAATGGCTCCAGGTGGAATCGACTTTCGTGGATTCGCAGTGTCCGGCGGCCGGGGGCAGGGCGACTTCGCGCACCGCGAGCGGATCCTGGGACAGCGGCCCTGGCTGGGCTGATAGACAGGACTGGTGCGTCACCGCCTGGCCGTCGTCGTCGCGCTCGTCGCGCTGCTCGCCGGCTGCTCGCGGGCGGAGCCCCGACCCGCGCCGACCGGGCCGCAGCCCACGTCGGCGAGCCCCACCCCCGCGCCGACCCCGTCCGGGGCACCCCCGCTGCCGGGGTTCGTGGTGGTGACCGACGTCGACCCGCGCATCCACGCCGACATCCGCTACGCCACGGCGCACAACTTCGTCGGCCGGCCGATCACCGGCTACCGGGAGCCGCTGTGCCTGCTCACCCGGCAGGCGGCCCAGGCGTTGCGCCGCGTACAGGACGCCGCGCTGGCCAGCGGACACAGCATCAAGGTGTACGACTGCTACCGCCCGCAACCGGCGGTGGACGACTTCGTGGCCTGGTCGAAGCGCCCCGATGAGCAGCAGACCAAGGCCGAGTTCTACCCGGACCTCGCCAAGAACCGGCTCTTCGCCGACGGCTACATCGGGGCGCCCACCGCGCACAGCCGCGGCAGCACCCTGGACCTGACCCTTGTCGACGATCCCGCCGCCAGCCAACCCCCGTACCGGGTCGGGCAACCGCTGGTCGCCTGCACCGCGCCGCGCGCCCAGCGCTTCGCCGACAACAGCATCGACATGGGCACCGGCTTCGACTGTTTCGACCCCCGGGCGCACACCGCCGACCCCTCAGTCACCGCGACGGCGCGGGACAACCGGCAGTTGTTGCGGCGGCTGATGACCGACGCCGGGTTCGTCAACTACGACCGGGAGTGGTGGCACTACAGCCTGCGCGACGAGCCGTACCCGGACACGTTCTTCGCCGCCCCGGTCGCCCGATCCTCGGTCGGCTGACCCAGGCCGGACCCCGCAGCCGCCGTCCGGCATGATCGTTTCAATGACCACCGAACGGATCGGCCCCCCGGTTACCGGCGACGAGCGGGAGACGCTGCGCGCGTTCCTCGACTTCCACCGCGCCACGCTGGCCCTCAAGTGCGAGGGTCTCTCCGACGGGGACCTGCGCCGGCAGTCGATGCCGCCCTCCACCCTGTCCCTGCTCGGCCTGGTGCGACACATGGCCGAGGTGGAGCGCGCCTGGTTCCGGCGGGTCATCGACGGCGAGGACATCCCGCTGGTGTGGTCGGAGACCGGCGACTTCCAGCAGGCGTACGACGCCAGCTCGGCCACCCGGGCCGAGGCGTTCGACGCCTGGGAGCGTGAGGTCGCGCACGCCCGCCGGATCGAGCGGTCCGCCGCGTCGCTCGACGTGACCGGCCGCAACGCCCGCTCCGGCGAGATCGTGTCACTGCGGCTGGTGATGCTGCACCTGATCCACGAGTACGCCCGACACAACGGCCACGCCGATTTTCTCCGCGAGGGCATCGACGGCGCCGTCGGCGTCTAGCCCGGGGTCAGGTCCAGTAGAGGATCCGGCAGGCCGGGACGCGGGCGGTCAGCTCGGTGGTGAACCAGTCGCGCAGCTCGGTCATCTGCTCGCGGGGGTAGACGTACTTCACCGCGCCGAACTTGCCGTGCTTGCGGCTGCGGGACTCCTCGTCCATCTCCAGTCGGGTACGCGGGTACCAGCCGAGCAGCACCTCCTTGCTGCCGGGCGTGAACCGGTGGGTGATCAGCTCGGCGGTCAGGTCCACATCGGGCACCCCGTCGACCGCCGCGCGGACCTGGTCGAGCAGGTCGCCGTAGTGCTCCCGCCAGTCCGGCAGCGCGATGATCGGCGCGATGGTCAGCCCGACCGGGTAGCCGTCGAGGGCGAGCCGGCGCAGCGCGGCCAGCCGGTCCGGCACCCGGGCGGTGCCGCCCTCGAACCGTTGGCTGACCGGGGCGCAGTTGACGCTGAAGCGGACCCGGGTCCGGCCGGCGTGCGGCAGGCCGACGAAGGTGTCCACGTCGGCGTACTTGGTGGTCCAGCGCAACTGCACGGGGGCGTCCCAGTCGGCGAAGTGCTGCACCGCGCGCCGCCAACTGCCGGTCAGGTGCTCAAGGGCGAGCGGGTCGGTGTAGCAGGACGCCTCGAAGGTGGTGCCCTCGTCGGCGCGCCGCGCGTTGCGGCTGGTCACCGTACCGCGCCCGGCGTACGCGGCCAACCCGGCGAGGATGTCGTCGAGGTCGGCGTACACCCGGGTCACCGGTGGGCCGGACAGGGATCCGGCGAGGTAGCAGTACTGACAGTGCGCCGGGCAGCCCTCGGCCAGGTCGACCCGCCAGTCCGCGCTGGGCGCGATGGGTTGCAGGACACGCCGCGAGGGTGGGCTCACCACGATCGCCATTGTCGACTTGGCCCGCGCGTAGGTTTCCCGGTCGGTCTGGCCGCGTACCCCGGTGAGCCGGTTGGCGCGCAGGTGTTCCACCTCGATGCCGAGTGCCCGCACCCGTTCGACGATCCGTTGGCCGTGCGGGTGGTCGAGCGCGGCGGGGGTGGCCACCACCCGGCTCGGGGTCCAGCGGCGCGCCGACCGGGTCGGCGGCGCGAGGCCGGCCAGGTCGCGGATCGGCACGTGTTCGCCGCTGGCGTCGTGCGGCGCGGGGGGCACGTCCACGGCGAGCGGCGTGTCGACGTCGACGGCGTCCGGGCTGGTCATCCGGCGGTGGTACCCGTTGCCGGAGGAATCCCACCCGTTCGGGCGATCGGCGATTGACGCGATCAGGTCAGAGGAATAACCTTTCGTCTATCTGTAAACCTTGTGAACAGATGTACCTCGACGCGGCGGCGCGCGTCCCCACCGAAGGGACGATCAGGTGATCGCAGAACTCTCCTCCCGTACCAGAAGGATCCTGTCGTTGTTCGTCGCCCTGGTCGTCGCCTTGACCGCCGGTGTCGCTGTCAGCGCCTCGCCCAGTGCGCAGGCCGCGCCGACGTTCAAGGTCCTGGCCTTCTACAACGGCACCTGGGACGCCGCGCACATCGACTTCGTCAAGGACGCCCGGGCCTGGTTCCCGCAGGCCGCCGCCCAGTACGGCTTCTCCTGGGAGGCCACCAACAACTGGAGCCTGCTGAACACCGCCAACCTGGCCCAGTACAAGGTCGTCATGTTCCTTGACGACGCGCCGCCCACCGGGCAACGCGCCGCGTTCCAGCAGTACATGCAGAACGGCGGAGCGTGGTTGGGCTTCCACGTCAGCGCGTGGACCGACAACCCGTCGAGCTGGAGCTGGTACTACAACACCTTCCTCGGAACCGGGGCGTTCCAGACCAACACCTGGGGGCCCACCCGGGTCACCATGCGCGCCGACAACCGCACCCACCCCGCCACCCGGAACCTCCCGGCGACCTTCCCGTCCTCGATCAGCGAGTGGTACTCCTGGAGCAACGACCTGCGGCAGAACCCCAACATCGACATCCTGGCCTCGGTCGACCCGTCCAGCTTCCCGGTCGGCACCGACCCCAACCAGTCCTGGTACGGCGGCTACTACCCGCTGGTCTGGAGCAACCGGCAGTACAAGATGCTCTACGCCAATTTCGGGCACAACGCGATGAACTACAGCACCAACACCGGGCTGTCCTCCACCTTCGACAGCCCGCAGCAGAACCAGCTGCTGATCGACGGGCTGCACTGGCTCGCCGGTGCCGGCACCGTCCCGCCGACGACGCCCCCGCCGTCCGACGGCACGATCTCGCCGACCGCCTGGCACACGGTGGTCAACCGGGGCAACGGCAAGTGCGTGGACGCGCGGGCCGCGGCCAGCGCGAACGGCACCGCCATCCAGCAGTACGCGTGCAACGGCAGCGCCGCCCAGCAGTACCAGTTCGTGCCGACCAGCGACGGGTACCTGCGGGTCAACAACCGCAACAACGGCGCCCAGGTGCTCGACGTGACCAACAGGTCGACAGCCGACTCGGCGCCCATCCAGCTCTGGTCCTACAGCGGCGGCAACAACCAGCAGTGGCGGGCCGAGCCCGAGGGCGGCGGCTACTACCGCCTGGTCAACCGCGGCAGCGGCAAGTGCCTCGACGTGCCGGGAGCGTCGACGGCGGACAGCGTCCAGCTCATCCAGTACGCCTGCAACGGCACCGCCGCGCAGTCCTTCCGGGTGGTGCCCGTGTCGTAGCCCGGCGGTAGCTTCGCGGCCATGGCGATTCCCGACCTGGTGCCCATCGCGCACGAGCCCGACTACCGCGCCAGCACCATCGGCCACTACGACAAGGGCCAGTTCTTCGGCTCCGTCACCGCCACCCTCACCGACGGTGCCGGAGCCGAAGCGGCCCGCCACCCGACGGCCACCGCCACGAGGCCGTGCTCCGGGCTACGGGTGTCCGCGTCGGCGAAACTCGTCTGATCGCGCTCGAACAATGATGTGGTGGCCTCGTCGCATCCTGAGGGCCCTCTTTCCTGGATCGAGCACGATCTTGAGCCGCTCGGGCCGACGTCCGAGCCCAGGGCGACCGGCGCGCAATATCCTTTGCGGACAGGCCGCGGCCCGCCTACCGTCATCGAAGCAAGGTCAACCGATCAGACCCCGGGGAGTACGCCGTGTCGCAGCGCGACCGCACCACGATCATCTGGCGCACGCCAGGTGCGGGTGCCGGGTTGCCCTCGGGCGCACGGTGCCGGTATCTCGGTCAGCCCACTTGTCTCGGTCAGCTCGCTGAGGGCCGGCGACCAGGGCGACGCCACCGCTGACGCCAACGCGTCCGGTGTCGCCGCCCACCCCTGCGGGTCGGGCGGCCTTTTCGTATCCGACGAACTTCCGCGCCCGGCCTTCCGGTACGCGATCATTTCCGGTCACCATGCGACGTTGGTGCCGGCACGACACAAGGAGACCACGATGGGATTCACCCCGCTCGCTGGTACCCGGGCACCGGTCCGGGTCTGGACCGACCCGTACGCCATCGAGCCGCAGGCCGCCAAGCAGCTGCGCAACATCGGCGCGCTGCCGTGGGTGCAGGGCGTCGCCGTCATGCCCGACGTGCACTTCGGCAAGGGCGCCACGGTCGGCTCGGTGATCGCGATGCGGCAGGCCGTCTCGCCGGCCGCGGTGGGCGTCGACATCGGCTGCGGGATGTCGGCGGTGCGGACCTCGCTGACCGCCGCCGACCTGCCGGACGACCTGGCCGGGCTGCGCTCCGCGATCGAGGCCACCATCCCGGTCGGCTTCGCCCAGCGCACGGACCCGGTCGACCCGCGCCGGATCCGGGGCCTGGAGCAGGCCGGCTGGGCCGACTTCTGGGGCCGGTTCGCCGGCCTGGACCGGCGGGTGGCGCAGCTGCAGACGCGGGCGCAGCGGCAGATCGGCACCCTCGGCGGGGGCAACCACTTCATCGAGGTCTGCCTGGAGCAGGGCGGCGCCGACGAGGGCCGGGTCTGGCTGATGCTGCACTCCGGGTCCCGCAACATCGGCAAGGAACTGGCTGAGCGGCACATCGCCGTGGCCCGGGGGCTGCCGCACAACGCCGACCTTCCGGACCGGGACCTGGCGGTGTTCCTCGCCGGGACGCCCGAGATGGACGCGTACCGGCGGGACCTGTTCTGGGCGCAGGAGTACGCGCGGCGCAACCGGGCGGTCATGCTGGCCCTGCTCTGCGGCGTGGTGCGTGAGCACTTCCCGCAGGTCGGCTACGACGAGCCGATCAGCTGCCACCACAACTACGTCTCGGAGGAGAGCTACGACGGGGTGGACGTGCTGGTGACCCGCAAGGGTGCGATCCGGGCCGGCCGGGGTGACCTGGGCATCATCCCCGGGTCGATGGGCACCGGGTCGTACATCGTGCGGGGGCGGGGGAACCCGGACGCGTACTGCTCGGCGTCGCACGGCGCGGGGCGTCGGATGTCCCGGGCGCAGGCCAAGCGGACGTTCAGCACCGCGGACCTGGCCGCGCAGACCGCCGGGGTGGAGTGCCGCAAGGACGCCGGGGTGGTCGACGAGATCCCCGGCGCGTACAAGGACATCACCGAGGTGATGGCCCAGCAGGAGGATCTGGTCGAGGTGGTCGCGCACCTCAAGCAGGTGGTCTGCGTGAAGGGCTGAGACGCCGCGCGGGCCGGATCACCGGCCCGCGCGGCACCGTCTCAGAAGCCGACGAAGACCCGGCGCAGGTCGTCGAGGGTCACCGAACCGGTCACCAGCACCCCGTCGGGGGTGTGCTGGGGACCCAGCCGTCCGGTGGCCAGCCGCAGCCACGCCTCGGCCGGCGCCACCAGCTCGCCGTCGGGATGCTCCGGCGCGTCGACGATCTCGACCTGCTCACCCAGCCGCAGCCCGAACGTCCGCTCGGGCGCGTGCAGCCGGACCAGCAGGGTGGCCCCCCGACCGTCCAACTCATGCGGTCGGCTGGTCCAGGCCAGCATGCCGCCGATCTGGTCGAGCAGCAGCGCCACCGCCCCCGGCGTCACCGCCGCGAACCTGTTGAACGCCACCTCGGCGTCCCACTGGTGCAGGGCGAACTCACTGAGCCGGAACCGGGCCGCGGTGGCCACGTCGACCGGCTCCGGCAGGAAGCCGAGGTCGACCCGCATCGAGGCCCGGCTCTCGGCGTCCAACGCCTCGTACGCCTCGACCAGTCGTTCGTTGCTGGCGAGGAAGCCGGCGGCGTGCTCGGCCGGGGACATCGCGTCCCAGCGGGCCCAGACGCCACGGTTGAAGTCCCCGTCCGGGCCGGGCGTGCCGGTGCGGGCCGCCTCCAGCGTCGCCAGGTTGATCTCGGCGCCGCTGCCCAGGTGGCTCAGCACCTGCGACACCTGCCACTCACTGGCCCCGGACGGGCGGAGCAGGTCGTCTTCCTTGAGGTCCCGGACGAGCGCGGCGAGCTCCTCGTGGCCCGCGCGCAGAGCGGTGATGATCTGGTCAGCAGGGGTCGACATGGGTCTCCTCAACGGATTTTCGACGATGATCGGGACGTTACCGGACGTGGCCACCGGCCGGCCCGCCCCAGGCTCGGGGCGCTCCGGCCGGCGGCCACGGCGGTCAGCTCAACCCATGTGCACGGTGTTGCCGGTCGGGACGTCCTCCTTGCGGACCTTCACCAGGACCAGTGTGGCCAGCCCGGCGAGCACGATCAGCGCCGCGCCCCAGGCGAAGGCCACCCGGTAGCCGTGCACCAGCGCCTCGACCTGGTTGACCGGGTTCGGCGCCCGGCCGACCAGGTAGGCGGCGACCGCGCTGGTGTAGAAGGTGTTCAGCAGCGCGGTGCCGAGCGAGCCGCCGATCTGCTGGGTGGCGTTGAGCGTCGCGCTGGCCGCGCCGGCGTCGTGCTCCGGCACCCCGACCAGGGCGAGGCTGGACAGCGGGACGAAGGTGAAGCCCAACCCGAGGCCCAGGACGACCTGCGCGGGCAGCAGGTGGGTGAGGAACGGGGTGTCCACGTCGATCTGGGTCAGCACCAGCATGCCCAGGGCGGCGAGCGCCGAACCGGCGACCATCAGCGGCTTGGCCCCCAACCGGGGCATCAGCTGGCTGGCGCCACCCGCGGCGATCAGCACACCGGCGGTGACCGGCAGGGACGCGAGACCGGCCTCCAGGGGCTTGTACTGCAACACCACCTGGAAGTAGAAGGTCAGGAAGAGGAACGCCCCGAACAGGCCCGCGCCGATCAGCGTCGACGTGAGGAACGCCCCGCCCCGGTTGCGGTCCAGCAGGATCCGCAGCGGCAGCAGCGGGTGGCTGGAGCGCAGCTCGATCACCACGAACGCGGCGAGCAGCAGCACGCCCGCGGCGATGAAACCGAGCGTCGCGGTGGCGTCCCAGCCGTCCTCGGCGGCCTTGGTGAAGCCGTACACCAGGGAGACCAGGCCGGCGGTCACCACGATCGCACCGGGTACGTCGTAGCGGGTGTTGCCGTGGGCCCGACTCTCCGGCACCAGCGGGAGGGCGAGGGCGATGGCGATCGCGGCGACCGGGATGTTGACCAGCAGGCACCAGCGCCAGTCGGCGTACTCGGTGAGCACCCCGCCGAGCAGCAGACCGACAGCCGATCCACCGCCGGCGATCGCGCCGTACACCGCGAAGGCCTTGGCCCGCTCGGTGGTCTCGGTGAAGAGAACGGTGAGCAGCGCCAGCGCGGCCGGGGCGAGCAGCGCGCCGAAGGCGCCCTGCAACGCGCGGGCGGCGAAGAGCATCTCACCGGTGGTGGCCAGACCGCCCAGGGCCGAGGCGAGCGCGAAACCGGTCATGCCGACGATGAAGGTGCGCTTGCGCCCCCAGTAGTCGGCGATGCGACCGCCGAGCAGCAGCAGACCGCCGAAGGCCAGCGTGTAGGCGGTGATCACCCACTGCCGGTTCGCGTCGGTGATCCCCAGGTCGGCCTGGGCCTGCGGCAGTGCGATGTTCACGATGGTGGCGTCCAGGACGACCATCAGCTGTGAGACCGCGATGACCGCCAGCGCGATCCAGCGCCGCGGATGCGGGGCGCCGGTCGACACCCCGGCGTTGGGCGCGCCGGGGGCGGTCGAGGTGGTTCCGGGCATGGTGAAGCCTTCCGTGTTACGGATATCGGTGAATCAGGCCGGCGACGGACCGTCGTGCTGATAGCGGAGCACCGGGATCAGCACCTGGTCGACGACCTGGGTGAGGAACGCGTCATCGGCGGGTAGGCCGTGCGCGACGATGCGGGACATGGTGAGCGCGGGCGCCAGATCGTGGAACATCTCCCGCTCGCCGGCCTCCGGCGGGATCTCCCCGCGGGCGGCGGCCCGGACCAGGATGGCGGTGCTGGCCACCCGCCCGGCCGGCAGCACCTGGTGACGGACCAGACGTTCCAGCTCGGGGTTGGTCCGCATGGCGAAGGTCAACGCCTGCATCAGGTCGCAGTCGGCAGTGCAGATCGCGGCCGTGGCCCGCAGCAACTCGATCAGGTCACCGCGAAGGGAGCCGGTGTCGGGCGGGTTGTGCACACCCACGCGCTGGTCGCGCAGGGCGGCGACGACCAGCTCCGCCTTGCCGTCCCAGCGCCGGTAGATGGTGGCCTTGCTGACGTGGGCGCGGGCGGCCACGGCGTCGATGGTCATCCGGTCGTAGCCGACCTCGCGCAGGGTGTCGATGACGACGGTGAACAGGTCGCTGTCGGTGCAGCGCGGAGCCCGGGCAGCCGGCACCCCGGCGCCCGCGTCCACCTGCTGACCACCCAGCATCTCGACCCCCCGCGAAACGATGTCGTACTGACCCTAGTTCGCGGTTCGCTGATCGTGCAGGCTTTCGTGAGTTGCCTCGCATCTGGCCGGCGAAACGATGGCGTTTCAGCGGGGGATCGGGGGTCTGGTCAGCTCACCATGGTGTTGCTCGCCCAGACGGGTTTCGCGTCGCTGTCGCGGTACAGGACGAGGTTGCCGTCCTCCTGGAGCCAGAGACTGGCGGGGCCGTGACCGCCGGTCTGGGTCGACCAGGCGATCGTGCCGTTGGCGCGGTACAGGGCGAGGTTCCCGTCGGGGCCGTTGACCAGCCGCACGCCGTCGCGGGTGTTGCTGGCCCAGAGCGCGGTGGCGGAGCTGCGCCGGTAGAGCACCAGGTTGCCGTCGTCCTGCAACCAGAACTCGAAACGGCCGTCGAGGGAGCGCAGCTTGGCCCACCGGCGCAGGGTCTGCCCGGTACGCAGGTTGGCCGGCGCGGTGTCCGAAAGTTGAACCGACAAATCGGTAAAGATCGGCTCTTTCGGGGTGAAATCTCTCGTCACCACTCCGAAGTTGCACTCCGGATTGGTCGGATCGGTGCAGGCGTCCCGGTACGAGTAGAGGAACAGCGGCCCGGTGTAACTGAGTGAGCGCCACATGGACACGCCCTGGACCAGGTGATCCCGCAGGGTCTCCCGACCCAGGCCGGTCGCCCCGGACGTGGGGTAGCCGAACTCGGTGCCCCAGATCTTCTTCGCCCCGTCGCCGTGGTTGACCATGACCGAGCGCAGGTAGGCCAGTTCACCGCAGGGCGGGTTCTCCCCGGGCGGGCCGAAGAGGTTCCACCAGCGGTTGACGCACTCCGGCGCGGCCGGGCCCAGACCGGAGTTCCAGGCCGGATAGGGGTGCAGCGCCACCGCGTCGAAGTACGGGCCGTACCCGTTGCGATAGGCCCAGTCCAACCAGAGCGCCGCCTCGTTCACGTTGCCGGTGCTGGTGACCGGAGTGCCGCCCCCCGAGCCGCCGGCGAGGACCACGCAGTCCGCGCACTCGGCGTGGATCAGGGGGTGGGCGAGCCGGACCAGTTGCCAGTAGCGGGTCTTCCGGTCGGTGGCGTAGTTGCCGAAACCTTCATAGCTGCCGGACCGCCCGTTGTTCGGCTCGTTCCAGACCTCGTACGCGTGCACCCGGCCGGCGAAGTGCCGCACTGTGGCGCTGACGATAGCGGTCCAGTCGGCGTCGTCGGTGGGGAACCACTTGTCGGTGCTGTTGCCGCCGTTGGCCCAGGGCGGCGCGTAGGCGAGCACCATCAGCACCCGGATGCCCCGGGCGCGGGCGGCATCCACCACCGGGTCGAGTCGGTCCCAGCGCAACGCGCAGGTGCGGCACTGCTGCACGTACCACCAGTCGAGGTCGATGCGGATCATCGGGGAGCGGCCGGGAACGTAGGCGACCAGGTCGTCCAGCCGGCGGGTCAGATCGGTGTCGAGCAGACCGCTGCCCTCGGCGAAGCCGACGTCGAACGGGCCGTAGGTGCTGGCGGCCGGCACGGTGGCCGGCAGCCGACCGACGGTCGCCGCCGGTGTGACCAGGCCGGCCGGTGTGACCAGGCCCGCCAGCAGGAGCAGGGCGAGCACTGTGGTCGACAGCCAGCGGACCGGCCGGCGAGGCCCGCCCGTCGACGCGGCAGGTGACGTGGTCGGCATGCGGGATCCCCGTTTCGCGGCGCCGGTGACAGGTCTGTGCCAGGTGGACGACCCGCCGGCAAGTATCGCCCACCTGATCACAATCGACCGACCCGGAAAGCCGCTGAGCCGCGGCTCTCGGGTGGTCAGTCGCCACCGGCGAGGACCACCGGCACGGCCATCGTGTTGATCCGTGCGCCGTCCACCGCGGACACCTCGTACACCTCGACAGTGCCCTGCTGTTCGCGGACCGCGCGCCAGCCGACCACCACCCGGTAGCCACCCCGGCAGCCGCTGCCGCAACTGGCGGTGCCGAAGCCGGTGGCCACCTCCCGGCCGGCGGCGTCCAGCACCCGGACGCTCACAGTGGCCTCGAAGACGACGGCGGTGCCGGTGACGACGAGCGGCGCGGAGACGTGCTCGCCGGGGACCGGGCCGGCGACCACTATCGGCGGCAGCAGATCCGCGTAGTCCGCCCGATCGACCGCAGCCGCGCCGTCGAGGCGGACCTGCCGCACGGTGGGGAACTGGGTCAACGTCCACACCACCTGGGCCTCACGCAGTCGTCGCGTGGCCGGGTCGCCGACGGACGGCACCCGCAGTGTCGCGACGCCGTCGGTGATGCGGGTGACCTCGACGCCGGCCGGAAGCAGTGTGGTCATCCCGGTGGCGGCCTCGGCCGGGCTCGGCCCGGCGGCCAGTTCGGTCAGCGCCAGCCGGGACGTCGCGACAGTGCCCGGTCGGGTGCGCCGGGTCGGCACCAACAGCCCGGCGCGGACGTACCACAGCTCGATGGTCACCGGGTCGGGCCGGCGCGTGCCGGAGGACGCCGCCGCCGACGGACTCGGTGGGCGGTCGGTTGGTGGTCGTGGTGGCGTCGGCTGCGCGGCCACGGTCGGGACGGGTGCCGGGCGGCTGCCGGGTGCGGCGCTCGTCGGCGGCGCGGTGGGCGCCGGGCCCAGGTCACCGGAGCGGGACGTGCCGCAGCCGCCGAGCAGGAGCGCCGCGACGAGCACCGGTACGCCCAGCCGGACCGTGCCGCGGCGGCTCATCCCACACCGCCCACCGGGTCAGCGGCACGCCCGCTCGGGCCCGGGTCGGCGCGCTGGTCCTGGCGCGGCACGTCACCCTGCGGGCCGGCGGGGCCGTCGGCGGGCAACTCCAGCCGGAACCGGGTGCCCTCGCCCGGTTCGCTGTGCACGCCCAGCGCGCCGCCGAGCAGATCGGTGTGCTCGCGCGCGATGGCCAGCCCGAGCCCACTGCCCGGCGCCGAGCGGGACGCGTCGACCTGGTGGAACCTGTCGAACACCCGGGGCAGATGCTCGGCCGGGATGCCGGGCCCCTGGTCGGTGACCTCGAAGACGACCAGCGGGCCCGCGCCCGCCACGCTGGCCGTGATCTCGCCACCGCCGTGTTCGACAGCGTTGGCGACCAGGTTGGCCAGCACGCGCTCCAGCCGGCGCGGGTCGGTGCGCAACGCCACCGGGTCACCGGTGACCCGCACCCGCGCCGACCAGCCGCGTGCCGAGACGATGCCGTGCAGCAGCGCCACCGCGTCGACCGGCCGCACCGTCAACCGCTCCCGCCCGGCGTCCAACCGGGAGATCTCCATCAGATCGTCGACCAGCCGGCGCAACCGGACCACGTCGCCGATCAACAGCCGGGCGGACGGCTGGGCGTCCTCGGGCAACTGGTCGAGGTGCTCGCGCAGCAGCGACGCCGCGGCCACCAACGCGGTCACCGGGGTACGCAGCTCGTGCGCGACGTCGGCGGTGAACCGTCGCTCGCGGGCCTGCGCGGCCGACAACGCCGCGATCTTCGCCTCCAGCGCCTCGGCCATCTCGTTGAACGTCGCCGCCCACACGCTGAACTCGTCGCGCCCGCGTACCGGCAGGCGGGTGGCGAGCAGGCCCTCGGTGAGCGCTCGGGCGGCCCGGCTGGCCCGACCCACCGGCTCCAACGTGCGGCGGGCCAGCGCGTGACCCACCGCCGCGGCGAGCAGCACCACGAGCGCCCAGCCGGCCAGCAGCGCGGTGCGCAGCTGACCCAGGTCGGTGGCGACGTCGTCCTCGACGGTGAGGACGTACAGCTCGGCGGTCGAGCCGGGAATGCGCCCGCCGATGATCAGCAGCCGGGGACGCTCCGCCGGCGCGGAGCGTTGGTAGCCGAGCCGCCCGTCCGCGACGACGGTCCGCAACCGGGTGCCCAGCACCGGGGCGTACGCGGGGTGCGAGGCGCGGGCCGGGCCGTCGACGAGCACGACGTGCCGACCGCTGGCCTCGAAGCTGGTCAGCAGTTCGGTGCTGCGCTGCTCGGTCAGCGGCAGGAACTGCCCAGCGAGCACGAGTTGGTAGCGGGCGTCGGCGGCTGCCTCGTGCAGCGACGCGTCCAACCAGGACTGCCGCAGCAGCAGCCCGGTCCCGCCGGCGAGCAGCCCGGCCGAGACGCCGGCGACCAGGACGAACGCGATCGTCAGCCGGCGTCGCAGGCGGCCGGGGAGCACCGCGCGTCCGGCCATCGCCCCACCCCCCCCGTCAGCCCGTCGACAGTTTGTAGCCGGCGCCGCGCACGGTCCGGATCAGCCGGGGCTGCGCCGGGTCGTCCTCGATCTTGGCGCGTAGTCGCTGCACGGCCACGTCGACCAGTCGGGAGTCGCCGAGGAAGTCGTGGTTCCACACCAGGTCCAGCAGCAGCTCCCGGGTGAAGACCTGGCCGGGTCGCCGGGCCAGCTCCAGCAGCAGGCGGAACTCGGTGGCGGTCAGCGTCACCTCCCGACCGTGCTGGCGGACCACGAAGCCGCCCGGGTCGATCTCCAGGCCGCCGACCTCGATGACTGTCGACGCCGCCGGCACGTTCACCCGACGCAGTACCGAACGGACCCGGGCCACCAACTCGGGCAGGTCGAAGGGCTTGCGCAGGTAGTCGTCCGCGCCGCACTCCAGCCCGACCACCACGTCGATCGTGTCGGTGCGCGCGGTCAACATCAGGATCGGCACCTGACTGCCGCGCCGGATCTCCCGGCAGACCTCCAGACCGTCCAGCCCCGGCAGCATGATGTCGAGGACGATGAGGTCGACCGGGTGCGCGCGGAACGCGGCCAGGGCCTGCCGCCCGTCGACAGCGGTGTCGACCCGGAAGCCGGCGCGGCGCAGACCGAGGGCGGTGACCTCCCGGATCGAGAAGTCGTCCTCGACGACCAGCACGCGGCCCTCCATCACCCGAGGGTAGACCCGCTGCGACCGTCCGTAGTCCTGGCGGAACGGTCGGCATCGGTGCCCGGCTGGCCCCTCACCGGCACCGTCCAACCGCTACGGTCAGGTGCCTTCGGCACCAGTGAATCAGCTCACTCGAAAGGGCACGACGTGCAACGTCATGGCTGCGTGATCCGACTCCGCCCCGAGCAGCGGGAAAACTATCTGCGGCTACACGCCGAGGTGTGGCCGAGCGTCGAGAAGACGCTGCGCGAGGCGAACTTCCGCAACTACACCATCTTCCTCCACGACGACCTGTTGTTCGGCTACTACGAGTACGTCGGCGACGACTACGAGGCCGATCA
Source organism: Micromonospora parva (assembly GCF_040649675.1). Classification (NCBI taxonomy): domain Bacteria; kingdom Bacillati; phylum Actinomycetota; class Actinomycetes; order Micromonosporales; family Micromonosporaceae; genus Micromonospora; species Micromonospora parva. The sequence goes on from NZ_JBEZFX010000018.1 coordinate 86,862, forward strand.
GCGGCTGATCGCCGCGGACCCGCACACGCAGGAGTGGTGGAAACTGACCGACCCGTGCCAGGAGTCGATCGCCGAGCCGGGGTCGGGGGACTGGTGGGCTCCGATGCGCGAGGTCTGGCACCTCGCCGACGAGGCCTAGCTCCCTCGGGCGGTTGCGGGGCGAGGCGTCCGGCGACAAAGGGGCTGCCTCGCCTCGCGCCGTCGCCAAAAATTTCTGGGCGTGCTGTCGATTGGGACCGGTTCCGTTCGTAGCCCTGGTGAGAGCCCGGCAACGAGCCGGGCACCCAGCCACCGGAGGGCACGATGACCGCCACTGTGAACCCGACCCGCACCACCACGTCGACCGTCGGCGCGCTGATCCGGACCGGTGTCATCGCCGCCGTCGTCGCGAGCACCGCCACCATGGCCGTCGCCGCCGCCGGCGACCTGGCCGGCGTCAGCCTCGATCTGAGCGGCACCCCGATCCCGGTGTCGGGGTTCGGTGTGTTGACCGCCGTCTTCTCGCTGATCGGGGTCGCCATCGCGGCGCTGCTCGCGCGTTTCGCCCGGCGCCCGCGACACACGTTCGTCCGCACGACGGTGGCGCTGACGGTCCTGTCGCTGGTGCCGGACGTGGTCGCCGACGCCGGGGCGGCCACCAAGGCGCTGCTGATGCTCACCCACCTGGTCGCGGCCGCGATCGTGATCCCCGCGATCGCCCGCCGCCTGGCCGCCTGACCTGCCCGTTCGACCTACTGGAGGATCGTCATGAAGCAGTACCTGCTGTCCGTGCACTTCGTCGAGGGCGCGCCGACGCCGTCCGACGAGGAGGTGCAGACCATGTTCCGGGAGACCGGCCGGATCAACGACGACATGCAGGCCGCGGGAGCCTGGGTCTTCGGCGGAGGACTCACGTCGCCCGAGAGCGCCACCGTCGTCCGGGTCGACAACGGCGCCACCATCATGAGCGACGGGCCGTTCGCCGAGACCAAGGAGCACATCGCCGGGTTCTGGGTCATCAAATGCGCCGACCTGGACCAGGCGCTGGCCTGGGCGCAGAGGTGCGCGGCGGCCTGCGGCCCGATCGAGGTACGTCCCTTCGACGACCTGTCCCAGGCCTGACCGGTAGCCGGCCTCCCGACGTGGACCGGTCTCCCGACATGGATCTGTCTTTCGACACTGACCTGGCGAGCATCTACCGCGCGGAGTACGGCCGCTGCGTCGCCACCCTTGCCCGCCTCCTCGGCGACATCAACCTCGCCGAGGAGGCGGTGCAGGACGCGTTCACCACAGCGCTGCAGAAGTGGCAGACCCCGCCGCCGAACCCCGGCGCCTGGATCGTGACCACCGCACGCAACCGGGCCGTCGACCGGCTTCGCCGGGAGTCGACCCGGGAGGCCCGGCACGCCCAGGCCCTGCTGCTGCACCAACAGGACGAGCCCAGGGAGGTGGGACCGGTGCAGGACGACCAGCTTCGACTCATGTTCACCTGCTGCCACCCGGCACTCGCTCCGGAGGCGCGGACGGCCCTCACACTGCGTCTGCTCGGTGGCCTCGACGTGCCGGAGATCGCCCGGGCCTACCTGATTCAGGAGGCGACGGTCGCTCAGCGGATCGTGCGCGCCAAGAAGAAGATCCGCGACGCCGCCATCCCGTACCGGGTGCCCGCCGCACATGAGCTGCCGGACCGGTTGCCGCCCGTACTCACCGTGCTTTATCTGATGTTCAACGAGGGCTACGCGTCCACCGCCGGACCGTTGATCAGAACGGACCTGTGCACCGAGGCGATCCGGCTCGCCCGCGAACTCGCCGCGTTGATGCCCGACGAGCCCGAGGTCCTGGGTCTGCTCGCGCTGCTGCTGCTGACCGAGGCGCGCCGCCCGGCCCGGCTCGACCCGGCCGGCGAAGTGGTGCTGCTGGCCGACCAGGACCGGTCGCTGTGGAACGTGGCCCTCATCGCCGAGGGCCACGACCTGGTCCGTCGATGCCTGCGCCGCAACCAGCCCGGCCCGTACCAGATCCAGGCCGCGATCAGCGCGGTGCACACCGACGGCGCCGCCACCGACTGGCAGCAGGTCCTGGCGCTCTACGACCAGCTCCTCGCGCTCGCGCCAACCCCTGTCGTCGCGCTGAACCGTGCGGTCGCCGTGGCCGAGGTGCACGGACCGACGGTGGCCCTCGCCGCGTTGGAGGGTGTCGACCTTCCGGGCTTTCACCGGCTGCCCGCCACCCGTGCCGAGTTGCTGGCCCGGCTCGGACGGGACGACGAGGCCCGAGCCGCCTACGACCAGGCCGTGGCGCTGGCCACCAACGAGACCGAGCGGGCCTACCTGCGGGCCCGTCGCCGCCAACTGGCACGTGAATGGAGAGCCCGAGGTCCGCGACGCCGGGGTGACCCGGATGAGGAGCCCCCCGGCGACGGTGGTGTCGAACACGCTGGCAGGCTCCCTCGACTGGCCCGGTGATCACCGGGCCAGACCGGAACTGAGCCGATCTTCCAGGGCGCGGCCGATTTTCGACCTGGAGCTGATCGGGAGCCGGACCCTCGACGGCCGCTCCCTGGAACTCAGCTACCGGCCCACCCTGCACGCCTGAGCCGCCTACGCGCCGGTCAGCTGTCCGCGCTCTGGTGCCGCGGTGCCTCATCGTCCGCGACCCGGATGATCGTCTTGCCCGGTGCGCGGCGGTGACGAGCGAACGCCGAGGCCGTCTCGTGCAGCGGTCGCACGGCGCCGACGATGGGTTTGAGCCGTCCGGCCCGCAGGCGCTGGGCGAGGTCGATCAACCGGGCGCGATCAGGCTCGACGACGAAGAAGACGGCTCGCCCGTCCTTCGGCTGGACGGTGGGCGGCGTGGCGATGGTGACGACGGTGCCGCCGGGGCGTACGAGTTCGGTCGACCGCCGGAGGATGTCGCCGCCGATGACGTCGAGCACCACGTCCACCTCGCCGACCCGGCGCAGATCGTCGGCGTCCAGGTCGAGGAACGTCTGCGCGCCGAGGCTGAGCGCGAGGTCCCGGTCGTCGGCCCGGCCGGTGCCGATCACGTGCGCGCCCACCTCCCGCGCGAGTTGAACGGCGATCGAGCCGACGCCTCCCGCGGCGCCGTGAATGAGGACGGTCTGACCGGTCGCGAGGTGAGCGTGGTCGAACAGCCCCTGCCATGCGGTCAGTCCGGAAATGGGCAGCGCCGCGGCCACGGTGTGGTCGATGTCGGCCGCGAGCGGGGCGAGGTTGCGAGCCTCCACCGCCGTGAATTCGGCCAGCGACCCGTTGCGCGCCCAGTCGGTCAGTCCGAACACCCGCTGACCCACTGTGAGGCCGGTGGTGCCGTAGCCGAGTTCGACCACGACTCCGGACAACTCGTGCCCGGGGATGCTGGGTGTCCGGTCGCGGCCGGCACGATCGGACCACGTCGCCGGCCAGTCGAGCTCTCCGGGGGTGAAGCCCGCGGCGTGAACGCGCACGATGACGTCGTTCTCCGCGGCATGAGGGTGCGGCATGTCGGTCAGCGTGAGCCCGCTGATCCCCGCGTCACGGTCGCGTACGGTGATCGCTCGCATCGGTGTCCAATCAACTCGGCCAGGGCGACCCGACGATGCGCTCGACAGTCGTCACGCGCTGGAAGCCGGGGATGAAGTGTTCGAGGATGTCCGAGTTCACGGTGCCGTTCGTGGTCTCGGGGCGGTTCTTCAGCCCGTCGACGTGGGCGCGCAGGAACTCGTTCTTGAAGTCCCCGCGTGGATGGGCGGCGAGGATGTCGCCGAGCTGATCGTGTTCCAGCCCGTCCAGACCGAGGCCGAGGACATCGGTCAGCACACCGAGGTACGTGGTCGCGATCTCCGGGCCCATCCGGTCGGGAATGCCGGGCGAGGTGTGCAGCGCGACCGCCGTCCACACGGTCTCGGCGGCGGCGGTCGAGAAACCCCGGCCCATCAGGAACGCGCGCGCGTGGTCGGCGCTGTCGATCTCGAAGCGCTGCTCGACGTCGGAGAACGGGGTCAGCAGGCCGGTGTCGTGGAACATGGCCGCCAGATAGAGCAGCTCCGGGTCCGGTTTCACGCCGAGCCGGTGGGCGTGGATCAGGCCGAAGAAGAAGACCCGGCGGGAGTGGTGGTAAATGACCGGCCTGGTGGTTTCCTGGATGTGCCGGGTCGCTTCGGCGACCGCCGCTGTATCCGGAATCTCCAACCCCGCGATGACCTCTGACATGTCCTCCGACCTTCCCGGCACTGTGCGCAGCCGTGTTGACGCCCCCCATGCTGCCCACCGATCGTCGTACGGCGCCGCCCTCGTCCGGCCAGGAATCCCTCATATCCGGACGCGGTCCGCGGCTGGTGGAGGGCGTGCTACCAATGAGCGGTGCCGAACACCGGTCCGCATCGGGTCGCGATCCTCGTCTACGACGGGGTGACATTGTTGGACGTCGCCGGTCCGGCGGAGGTGTTCAAGGAGGCGAACCGCTTCGGTGCCGACTACCGGATCGTGCTGCTGTCGCCGACCGGTGCGGAGGTCACCTCCAGTCTCGGGGTCCGGATGGCGGTGGACGGTGCGATCGCCGCCGAGCCGGCGTTCGACACCCTGCTGGTGGCCGGGTCCGACCACTATCCGAGCGCCACGGTGCCCGCCGGCCTGGTGGACGCCGTGCGGGTGCCGGCGGCTGCGGCGGGAAGGGTCGCGTCGATCTGCACCGGGGCGTTCGTTCTCGCCGCCGCCGGTGTCCTCGACGGCAAGCGTGCGACAACGCACTGGCAGGTCGCGCACCAGCTCGCCGCCCGGTATCCCGCGTGCCGCGTCGAGCCGGACGCGATCTACGTCCGCGACGGCAGCACGTACACCTCGGCGGGGGTGACCGCCGGGATCGACCTGGCGCTCGCTCTCGTCGAAGAGGACCACGGACCCGACCTGGCGCGCGACGTCGCCCGCGCCCTGGTGGTGTACATGCAGCGCGCGGGCGGCCAGTCCCAGTTCTCCGCGCCGTTGCAGGGGCCGCCCCCGCGCTCGGCGGCGCTGCGGACCGTCACCGACGTGGTGACGGCGAACCCTCGCGGCGACTTCTCGCTCGCCGAACTCGCCAGGCACCTGAACGTGAGCACCCGGCAACTCACCCGGCTCTTTCACGACGAGCTGTCCACGACACCGGCCCGCTACGTGGAGAACATCCGATTCGACCTGGCGCGGGCGCTGCTCGACCAGGGTCACACCGCGACGCGGGCCGCGACCCTGGCGGGGTTCCCCAGCTACGAGAGCCTGCGACGGGTCTTCGCCCGGAAGTTGTCGATCAGCCCCGCCGCCTACCAACGGCGGTTCAGTTCGGCGCGCCGCAGCCAGGTGGGCTAGGTGTTCTGCGCGTGGCCGCCCGCCGGGTACGGGCGGACGGCCACGCGGCTCGGCCGGATCCGATCACCACTGGTGGGCGACGTCGAGCACCACCCGGCTGTGGGTGCCCGGTCCGGCCAGTACGAGCACGCGGAACGGCAACCGCGCCCGTACGCCGACGGCGAAGGTGCTGTAGCCCTCGAAGCTGCCGCCGAAGACCACGTCGCGCAGCGTCGGATAGCGCAACAGGTTGCTCACGTGCTCGCCGACCGCGTACGGCACGGTGCCCAGGTGGTCGTCGTCGTACGCGGGGGCCCGCAGCGAGACCCGCAGCAGCGCGCCCCCGGCGGTGTACGGCGACAGGGCCAACCCTTCGCCCTCGGTCCACGTCTCGCCGTAGCCGATCGCGTAACCGTCGACCGGGCCGGCGAACTCGAACACCACCCGGTCGTAGCAGTCGTGCCGGCCGGTCCGGACCTCGACCAGCGGCGCGTCACTCAACGCGCCGGCCGACTTCTCCGCGCTGCCCCAGGTGATCCCGCAGTACGCGGCCGTCGTGCCGCCCGCCGCGGTGCTGCTGCCGGCGCTGGCGACCAGGCCGGCGAGGACGACCGCCAGCGCGGTCAGTGCGCTCCTGATCCTCATTGTGGTTTCTCCGTTCGGTGTCGGGGCCACGTCGCGGCGGCGCTGCCGGTGACCCTCTGCCGCCACCGTCGTCCCGCCCTGCCACAGGGGCTTCGCCGTGGCGTAACCGCTGGGTAACAGCGGACGGGGTCAGTCGACCGAGGGCGGCCGGTCCAGGGTGCGCAACGGTGAGAAGAACACCGGAAGCCAGGTCAACGCGTTCGCGGCCGCGCCCACCACCAGTGCGGTATGGACGTTCGCGTACTGGCCGAGCACCCCGGCGAGCACCGCGCCGATGGCGAGCGCCCCGGTGAGCAGGAACCGGAAGGTGGCGTTCATCCGGCCGAGCAACTCGTCCGGGGTGGCGCCTTGGCGCAGGCTGATCCCGATCACGTTGCCCACCCCCGTCCGCCAGGCCAGTGCCAGCCAGCCGCTCGCCGCCACCCAGAGCATCGGCCCGGTGTCGATCAGCGTGACCAGTCCACCGAGGGGCGCGACGAGCAGGCCGGGTAGCCACAGCGCGCGACCGTGACCGATTCGCTCGGCGAGCGGGCGGGCGGTCACCGCGCCGAGGAGAGCGCCGATTCCGCCCGTACCGAGGAAGAGGCCGAGCGCGGCGGCGCCCAGGCCGAGCTCGCGCAGGAACACCACCGGCAGCATGGCGGTGGTCAGCTGCATGGTCAGGTTGATGCTCGCGGTCGACAGGGCGAGCGGACGCAGCAGGGGGCTGCCGGTCACGTGCCGGACACCGGCGCCGAGCTGGTGGGCGAAGCCGCCTGGTGCCCGGGGCTGGCGCGGGCGGGGCGCCTCGGGGCGGATCCGGGTCAGGATCACCCCGGAGACCACGTAGGCCGCCGCGTCCAGCACGATCGCGACCGGCGCGGTCAGCGCCTGCACGACGATCCCGCCGAGCCCTCGTCCGGCGATCTGCATGGTGGCGTTCGTGCTCATCATCAGTGCGTTCGCCGCGACCAGTCGGTCCCGGCCGACCACCTGCGGCAGACAGCTCTGCGCGGCGACGTCGGCGAAGACGGTGCCGACCCCGGTCAGCAGCACCACCAGGTACAGCTGGGGGATGCTCAGCACGCCGGCCCACCACGCCAGCGGCACGGACGCCACCAGCGCGGCCCGGGTGAGGTCGGCGGTGACCAGGACGGCGCGTCGTGGCAGCCGGTCCACCCAGACTCCGGCCGGCAGACCGATCAGCAGGAACGCGGCGGTGCTCAGCGCACCGAGCAGGCCCACCTCGGCGGGGGTTGCCGCGAGCAGGGACACCGCCATCACCGGTACGGCCATCTGGCCGATGTGGAAGCCGATGCCGTCGATGAGGGACGCGGCGTAGAGCAGTCGGAAGGAGGGCGGCCAGGCACTGGTCCGGTGCGTCGGTGTGGTTGTCGTCGGGGCGGTGGTCACACCGTCCACGGTGCCGGCAGTGGCGCGTCGAACCGATAGATTCGACTCTCGCCGAATCCACCGGGAGCGCCAATGATGCTGGTCGGCCTGGCCGCGCGGGACCTGGCGATGACCCGCTTCGCGGTGTCACCGCTGTGGGAGGCGGTGGCCAGCGTGCGGGTCGTCAAGCGGCCGCAGCAGTTCCCGGAGCACCTGGCCTGGTACGAGCGGGTCCGGCCCCGGCTGGCCGGGGTGGACTGGCGGCTCTTCGCCGACCTGGTGCGGATGCCGACGCCGGTCATCCCCGCCTTCCTCTGCCCGCCCCCGGCCATGTCACAGCCCACCCTCGACGTCGAGTTGGCGACCCTCGTCGCCACCTCTGCGGAGGCGGTTCGGGCCGGTGTCGAAGCGTTGCCCGGGCCACGCTCGTCGCGCCTGGCGGCGCTGCATGCCGACCCGGCGACCGAGCTGCCCCGGCTGGCCACGGCGATCCGGGGGTACGCCGACGCGGTCATCGCGCCCTACTGGCCCCGGATGCGAGCCCTGCTGGAGCGGGAGGTGCTGCTCGGCGCGCAGCGGATGGCCACCGACGGGGTGCACGGCCTGCTCAATCACCTCAACCAGTTCGTCCGGCTGGAGGCCGAGACGCTGACCGTGGAGCACGTCACCCTGGCCGGCTCGGTGCAACTCGACGGGCGGGGTCTACTGCTCGTACCGTCGGTGTTCATCGGCGCTCGGGTGTGGTCGAACTTCGACTCTCCGGGGCAGCCGGTGCTGCGGTTCCCGGCGCGGGCGGTGGGCACGCTCTGGGAACGGGATCCGACCCCGCACGGGCGAGGGTTGGCGCGGGTGCTGGGTCGAACCCGGGCGGCGCTGCTGCACGAGCTGGCGGTCCCGACCTCGACGCTGGAACTGGCCGGTCGGTGTGGCCTCGCGACGGGCACCGTGTCGCAGCACCTCGGTGCGCTGCGCGAAGCCGGCCTGGTGGGCGCGCACCGCGTCGGGCGCTTCGTGCTCTACGCCCGCACCACCGCGGCTGAGGTGTTGATCGCCGCCAGCGGTGCGGGTGCCACCTGACGCCGGTCCGCGCGACGGGCGACCGCCGCCGGCCGGGGTGCTGGACGCGGCCACGGTATGACGCTTCCGCTATGCCTGACATCGATCGCCGTCACAGTAACATCTACGTGCATCGATGACCCGGTGGCTGGTGGTCGCCGGACGACCGCAGGGGAGTGCGTGATGCTTCGACGACAACTGAGACGTGCGGCGCTGGCCATGCTGGTGGCGATCCTGGCGGCGGCCGGGATGCAGCTCGCCACCGGCGCTCCGGCCGTCGCCGTCCGGACCGTCTACTACGACGCGAGCCGGACCGGTGAGTTCCGGACCAACTTCGACCAGGCGGCGCAGATCTGGAACAGCCGGGTCAGCAACGTCCGGCTGCTGGCCGGCACCCCGGCCAGCATCACCATCTACGTCGACGACGGCTGGCCCCGGGCGCAACCGACCGGCCTCGGCTCGGGCCGGATCTGGATGGGCCGCACGGCCGTCAACCAGGGCTACGACCGCAACCGCATCGCCGCCCACGAGATCGGCCACATCCTGGGCCTGCCGGACCGGCGGACCGGGCTGTGCACCGACCTGATGTCCGGCAGCAGCGCCCCGGTGTCCTGCCGCAACGCGAACCCCAGCTCCACCGAGGCGAGCCGGGTGAACTCGCTGTTCGCCGGCAGCCTGGCCGCGCCCGCCAGCACGACGTACACCTGGAGCGGCGACTCGGACATCGCGCCGTTGGTGGTCGGCGGCCGGCCGGCGTCGGAGAACTACCCGTTCATGGTGTACGTCTCCGGCTGCACCGGCACCCTGATCAAGGGCAACTGGGCGGTCACCGCCAAGCACTGTTCGACGCCGTCCTCGGTGCGGGTGGGCAGCATCAACCGCACCAGCGGCGGGACCGTCGTGCGGGTGACCCGGGCGGTCAACCACCCGAGCGTCGACGTCAAGCTGCTGCAACTGGCCAGCTCGGTGACGTACGCCCCGGCACCGATCCCGAGCACCTCCGGCGCGGTCGGCACCGCCACCCGGATCATCGGCTGGGGTCAGACCTGCGCCCCCCGGGGCTGCGGGTCCGCGCCGACGGTGGCCAACGAACTGGACACCTCCATCGTGGCCGACAGCCGGTGCTCCGGCATCAACGGCCCGTACGAGATCTGCACCAACAACACCAACGGCAATTCCGGCGCCTGCTACGGCGACTCGGGTGGTCCGCAGGTGCGCAAGGTCAACGGGGTGTGGAACCTGATCGGCGCGACGAGTCGGGCCGGCAACAACAACTCCACCTGCGCCACCGGCCCGTCCATCTATGTGGACCTGCCGTCCATCCGCTCGTGGATCTCCACTCAGGTCGGCGGCCTGCCCGTCTGACCGGCACTGACACCGCGGGCGGGGGGGGGGGGCGCCCCCCCCCCCCCCCCCCCGGGGGGGGGGGGGGCCCCCCCCCCCCCCCCCGCCCCCCCGGGGCGGCCCCCCCCCCCCACGACCAGGGCGAGAAAACACA
>NZ_JBEZFX010000019.1:0-71786 GCF_040649675.1 Micromonospora parva
GTCTTCGACCGGGTGATCGAACCGGACACCGTGGTCCGCCAGCTCATCGACCTGGTCGACCATCGGCCACCAGGAAACCTCTGGTGGGGACGGCCGCGGGCTCGGACCGCGACCGGCTCCGGTCACCTGAGCGGCGGCTCAGTCTCAGGTCTGCGGCCGGGTGAGCAGCACGCTCAGCGCGCCGAGCTCCCCCCGGTTGGTGATGCCGAGCTTGCGGTAGACCCGGTGCAGGTGGTTCTCCACCGTCCGCACCGACAGCACGAGGGTTCGGGCGATCTCGCGGCTGGACAGCCCTCCGGCGGCGAGCTCGGCGATCTCACCCTCGCGGGGCGTGAGGCGTGGCGGCGCCAGCGCTGACAACGCGGGCGAGCGGGGGATCTCGTCGCAGTGGCGCATGAACATGAGGGCGCGGGCGGCGGCGGTGGACGCCATGGCCAGGCGGCCATCGGACCGGTGCCGCTCGGACTCCTCGGCGGCGGCCTCCGCGGCCAGCAGCGGGCTACCCATTTCGGCGAAGTCGGCGGAGGCCTTCGCGAGCGCCGCCGCGTCGCCCTCCGCCATCGCCCGGGCGTGCAGGGCGTAGGACTTCCCGAGGAGTCGCCCGGACTGGCCCGCGAGCGTCCGCAGCCGGTCGGCGGCTGGTCGCGGAGCGCCCAGGCGCGCCGCGTCGTGCAGGGCCAGCGTCTCGAAACCTGCCGAACCCCGGTCCCGGGCCAGTCGCGCGGTCCACTGCGCGTGCGCGGCGGCGTCGCCGTGCCGGGCGCCGATGACCCAGGCGCGGTTGAGTTCCGTCCAGGGGCTCAGCAGCCGCAGGGACACCCCGTCCAAGCGGTCGGCCTCGGCCAACGTGCTGGCCGCGGCGTCGGGTTCGCCGGTCAGCGCGTAGCTGTGCGCGAGCAGCCCCAGCAACACCGCCAGCATGTTGTTCGACCTCTGCTCACGGGCGATCGAGATGCCCTCACGGCACCAGGACGCCTGGTCCCGCAGCTGCCCCCGCATCCGGGCGACCAGGCCGCGCAGCAGGCACGACACCAGGGTCGCGAACTGCCACCGGTTGGCGAGCGCCCGTTCGTAGCTGATGCGGGCCCGCTCCTCCGCATCGGCGAACTGCGCGGTCCACAGCATGCCGTGGACGGTGCCCAGGTCGGCGAGAACGGAGAGCCACGGTGCCTCGTCCGGCCACTCGCCGGCCAGCAGGTCGAGTCCCTCGTGTGGGCGGCCGGAGAAGACCATGGCCAGGCCGGCGGCCACCTGGGCTTCCGGCTCGTCCGGCGCCCCGGCGGCGAACTCCAGGGCATCCTTCGGGGCGTCCGAGAGAGCACGCAGCAGCGCCTGCCGGGCGACCAGCCGCCGACGGGCGACCGGGTCGACGACCTCGTCGACCGCCGCCGCCAGCAGCGCCTCGGCGGGCCCCTGCCGGTCGAGTCCGAAGTAGAGGTTGAACGCGCGCACCATGGCGACCCGGGCCCGGTCGAAGTCGCAGTCCAGCCGACCGAGACCGGACAGCGCGGACTCGGCTTCCGCCGGGCGGCCGGCGAACAGCAGGCCGTAGCCGAGCGGTTCGATCACCGCCGTCCCCCGACCGGCGGCCAGCTCGCGCTGGGCCAGCTGCCCGGCGAGCTCGAAATCCAGTGCCGACCGTGCGGCCCTGGCGGCGACCGCAGTGTTCTCCGGGGACGGCCGCTGGCCACAGGCCAGCTGCCACCGTACGGTCCGCGCGAGGTCGACCGGATCGTGGCTGCTCGCCTCCATCAGGCTGGCGCACTGACCGAGCCACCGTCGCGCGCGCAGACGCGGCGTGACGGCACGCAGGACATCTCCATAGATCGGGTACGTCAGGCGGGCGAGGTCCTGGCCACCGCTTCGCTCGATAGTGATGAGACCGTGCGCTTCCGCTGCTTCGAGCACGTCAGCGGAGACCAGCTCGCCGAGCACGTTCGGGCCGATCGGCTCGGTGACGGCGAGCAGCTCCATGGCGGAACGGCATTCCGGCGACACCGCCGCGAGCCGCTCGTCGATCAGCCCGGTGAGCCAGGACGGGATGGCGAACGGGCCACGGAGCATCCACATGCCGTTCTCGGTCACCAGCCGGTTCGCCTCCAACTGAGCGGTCAGCAGCTCGCGTACCAGCAACGCGTTGCCCGCGGTGGCCTCCCAGAACCGCTGAACCAGAGCACCTTCCACCTGGCCGGACAGCGCCTCACCGAGGATCTGGTGGACGTCGTCGCGGCTGAGCGGGCCAACCTCGATCCACTCGGCCAGCCCGTCGGTCCACAGGTCCGCGATCGGGCGCGGCAGCCGCCGGTCGGGACGCACCGCGGCGAGGAGGAAGAGTTCGCCGCGCCGGGCGAGCTGCACCGCCAGCGCGGCGGATGCCTCGTCCAGCAGGGGAGCGTCGTCCACGAGAAGCGTCAGACGGCGCTTGCCGGCCGGCTTGAGCAGTGCCTCGGCCGCGACCCGGAGCGCGTCGCCCGTGAACGGTGAGCGGAGCAGCCCGGACGGTAGGTGTTCGGCGAGCGCGCCGAACGGGACGTTGGCGGTCGCCACGGTGGTGACGGCCCGGATGACGTGGTGTCGCGCCGGGTCCGCCCGGTGGGCGGCCTCGGTCTGCAGCCGGCTCTTGCCCACGCCTTCCGGGCCGATCAACGCGATGCCGGCGGATCCGCGCCGGTCGGTCGCTGCGCAGATGCGCCGCAGCTCTGAGTGCCGGCCAGCGAAAACATCTCGGAGGCGGTCCCTGATCGTTACCTCGGTGGAATCCACCACCCCACTGTCTTATTGGTCGCTATCGATCGGCTTTCGTCAAACCATCACCCGGGCGGCCTATCGACGAACCGCGAGGCCAGCGCGCTCCTGAGTACCGAATGCGGCCCCTGTGTATCGAGCAGCCGGACCGGTTGAGTACTTCGTCGCGATAACCCGGTAGCGATGAGCAAGCCTTTCCCGCAGAGGTTTCCCAGTATCGTCGCCACTGCCGGCAAGCCCGACCAGAATCAGCTCTCGTGAATTGGGGCGATAATGTCGTATCTGAAGCCGACCGATCCTGCCGTACTGGCGAAGGCCGTCGCTGACAACCTCGTCGTCGCGGCCGACCCCGACGCACCCGCCTCGGGCCTCTACTACTGGGAGATCTCCCGGCCCTGGCGGGACAAGGTCGTCGACGCGGTCCGGACGTGTGGGGCCGACGCGATCCGCACGCTGGGTGAGAGCCTGCTGGCCGACCCGACGGACCACCGACGGTACTGGGCGCTGCACGCGGCGCTGGCGGAGCGGCACGGCCGCGACTCCGCCATCGACAACATCATGCACCTGGGCTGGCGTGCGGAGTGCAACTCGCGTCTGGGCCACGTGCTGAACGAGGACTACACCAGCGACGCCGTCCCGGTGACGGTGGAGGAGATGGCCGCGTTCGACCCGGGGCCGCGGCTGCCCGACGGCGCCGCGCCGGAGGTCCTCGTGGTGATCCCGTTCCACAGCCGGCTGGAGGGCGGCGGCGAGCGGCTGCGCAACCTCCTGGCGTGCCTGCGGTCGCTGCGTGACCAGTCGTTGCCGCGCGAGCAGTATCAGGTGACGGTCGTGGAGAGTGACGAGCAGTCCCGCTGGCGTGACGTGATCAGCCGCTTCGCCGACAACTACATCTTCGCCCCCAAGAGTGGGGTGTTCAACAAGTCCTGGGCGATGAACGTCGGCGTCGCGAACACGCCCGGAGACACCGAGATCATCTGCCACATGGACGCCGACGTGCTGGCCGACCGTGACTTCCTGGCGCGCAACGTCGACCGCATGCGCGAACCCGGCACGATGGGGCACCTGCCGTACCGGGACATGGTGGCGATGGACTACCCCGCCACCTGGCGGGCGATCCGCGAGCGGCTGCACGGCGGCGCGGCGGCGCCCGACCCGCGGCGGCTGCGCGCCTTCACGCTGCGCCGTGGCCCGGGGCTGTGCTTCTTCGCCCGTGCCGAGCTGTACTACCGGACCGGCGGCATGGACGAGCGCTTCCAGGGCTGGGGCGGCGAGGACATCGAGTTCAACTACCGCTTCGGTTTCGACGCGGCGTACGACGCCTTCGACGAGCCGCTGCTGCACATGCGGCACCCGTCCTACTCCGAGCTTCGCGGTGACGGCAAGTTGATCAACGCGCACCTCGTGCCGGGCAGTTGGCAGCCGACCCGGCCGATCGGTCAGCTCGACCAGTTCGCCCCGGCCAGCGTCTAACGTTCGGAGGACGGCGTGACCACAGAGACAAGTACGGCGGTCCGGCGACTCCAACCCGCCGGACCGCACGACGACAGGACCATGCTCGACCATCTCCGGGAGGCCGTGGCCCGGCATCCGCAGCGGTCGGCGGTGATCTGCTGGCACGCCGACGGCCGGGCGACCGAACGGCTGACCTACGCACAGTTGGGTGCGACGGTCGAGCGGTTGGCGGCCGGGCTGGCGAAGCTCGGCGTCCGCCGCGGCGAGGTGGTGACGCTGCAACTGCCCAACTCGTGGCAGCTCGTCGCCCTCGCCCTCGCCTGCGCGCGGATCGGCGCCGTCGCCGGTCCGGTGGCGCCGATCATGCGTCGGCGTGAGCTGGAATTCATGACCCGGCTCACCGAGAGTCCGGTGTACGTGGGGGCGGCCTCCTACCGTGGCTTCTCGTACGACGAGATGAGCGCGGAGGTGGCGGCGGCGGTGCCCTCCCTCCGCCATCGCGTCCTCATCGCTGAGCCGAGCACTCCGGGTGCCCTCGACTTCGACGCCGACCTGCTCAACCGGGCCTGGGAAGACGACGTGCCGCCCGGTGAGCTGGACGGCCGCGAAGCCGGCCCCGACGACCTGGCCCAGGTCATGTTCACCTCCGGCACCACCGGTGAGCCGAAGGGCGTCATGCACAGTCACCGGACGCTCTACGCGATCAACCAACGGCAGATCGAGGTGCTGGGGCTGACCAGCGACGAGGTGACGGCGATGGGCTCGCCCACCACCCTGCAGGGTGGATACACCTGGAACTTCGTCATGCCGCTGCTGCTGGGCGCGAGCGCGGTGCAACTGGACACCTGGGATCCGGCGCTGATGCTGCGGATCTTCGAGGCGGAGCGGGTGACGTTCTTCTACGGCGCGCCGACGTTCCTCAGCGACCTGATCCACGAGCAGCGACGCAGTGGGCGGGACGTCGGCGCCCTCAAGGCGTTCGGCACCGGCAGCGCGCCGGTGCCACCGGTCCTCGTGGAGGAGGCGCGGGAGGTCCTCGGCTGCCGCGTCTACGCCGTCTGGGGCATGACGGAGAACGGCTGCGTCACTGTCACCCGCCCGGAGGACCCACCGATGCGGGCCGCGGAGAGCGACGGCACACCGGTGCCCGGCATGGAGATCCGCATCGTCGACGAGAAGACCGGCAGACCTGTCGAGAAGGGTGAGGTCGGGCGGCTCCAGGTACGGGGCGACAACCAGTGCCTGGGCTACTACCGCCGTCCGAACCTGTACCGCCAGTCGCTGACACCCGACGGGTGGTTCGACACCGGCGACCTGGCGCGCGACGACGGACACGGCGGCATCCGCATGGTCGGCCGCCTGAAGGACGTCATCGTCCGGGGAGCCGAGAAGGTGCCAGTGGTCGAGGTGGAGGCAGCGCTGCTGCGCCACCCGGCGATCCGGGAGGCGGCCGTCGTCGGTTATCCGGACCCACGGCTCGGGGAACGGGCGTGCGCGGTCATCGTGCCGGACGGCGAGGCGCCCTCCCTCGACGAATTGCGTGCCCATCTCACCGAGCTGGGCATGGCCAAGCCGTATTGGCCGGAGCGGATCAGTGCGGTTGACGAACTGCCGAAGACGCCGTCGGGAAAGGTCCAGAAGTTCGTTCTGCGGGAACGATTGAAGGCGACGTGATGGATTTCTCTCTTACTGCTGATCAGCGCGCGCTGGCCGAACGGGTGCGCACCTTCACCGAGAAGCGAATAACGCCGTTCTATCAGGACAGCGACAGGCAGGGACAGTTCCGCCCCGATCTGCTGCCCGAGTTGGCCGCCGAGGGCCTGTTCGCCCTGCGCGTCCCGGTCGAGTACGGCGGGCTGGGGTTGGACGCGGTCAGCACCGGCGTCGCCCTGGAGGAGCTGGCCCGCGGCGACCTCACCGCGTGCTACCCGGTGCTGAACGCCGCCCTGGTGGCCGGCATCATCACCGCCAACGGGACCCCGGAGCAACGCGCGCGCTGGCTGCCGGCGATCGCTCGCGGGGACGCCGTGGTGGCGTTCTGCATGACCGAGCCCAGCCACGGGACCGACGCGGCCGCCGTCAAGCTGCGAGCCGAGCCGAACGGTCCGCACGACTGGCGGCTCGTCGGCGAGAAGACCTCGATCATGCTGGGGGCGTACGCCACCCACGGGATGATCTTTGCCCGTACCAGCGACGCGCCACGTGCCCGTGGGGTCACCGCCTTCTACGCCCGGTTGGACGACCAGCACGTCGTGCGGTCAACCCTGCGTGACCTGGGCAGCCGGTCCGGCGGCCGATCAACTCTGGTCTTCGACGGCCTGCCGGTCCAGGTGTCGGACGTGGTCGGCGAAACCGGACTCGGCTTCGCCCAGGGCATGCGCGGCTTCGACTACTCGCGGGCGCTCATCGCGCTCATGGCGGTCAGCGTCGCACAGGCCGCGCTGGACGACGCCATCTCGCACGCTCAGCACCGGCGGGCGTTCGAGAAGCCGCTCGGCCAGTTTCAGGGCATCGCCTTCCCGCTCGCGGAGTGCGCCACCTATCTGCACGCGGCCCGGCTCGTCGCGTACGAGGCGCTGTGGCGCAACGACGCCGGGCTGGAGCACCGTCTGGCGGCGAACATGGCCAAGTGGTGGGCGCCGAAGGTGGCCGTCGAGGCGACGCACCAGGCGTTGCTGACGCTCGGTCACTTCGGTTACAGCGAGGAGCAGCCGATCGCCCAGCGGCTCCGGGACCTGATCGGCACGCAGCTCGCCGACGGCACCGCCAACGCCACCAAGCTGGTGGTCGCACGGGAACTGCTCGGGCGGGAGTACGCGCCATGAGAACCTTCCCGTCCTATGTGGCCGGCAAGGACGTCGAGTCGGACCGGCACGTCTACGGCATCTCGGCGCGCGCGGCGCTGGAGGACACCTTCGGTGCGTTGAGCCTGAAGCGGCGGCTGGAGGCCGGTGAGTCCGGTGCCGAGGACGACCCGCGCGTTGTCGGACGATGCGCGTTGGCCGACCCGCAGACCGTCCAGCAGGCGTTGGCCGCGGCGGCCGCCGCCCAGCCGGAGTGGGGCAGGACGCCGCTGCGTACCCGGCTGCGTCTGGGCGAGGCGATCCGCCGGCGGCTCGTCGCGACCCGCGAGGAGTTCGTGGAGCTGATGGTCGCCGAGGGGCGGCCGCGCACCCCGTCGTACGCCGAGATCGACGGGTTGCTGCACATCTTCAGCGAGCAGACCCTCTCGTGGTGCGCCGAGCTGCTGCACCGCGAGTTCTCACACGACGGCAGGCGGATCGTTGTGCGCCGCCGTCCGGACGGGGTCGTCTGCGTGGCGCCGCCGCAGAACGCGCCGCACTCGAACGCCATCTACGGCGCTGCCGCCCTGCTCTCCGGCAACACCGTGGTGATCCGGGCGCCGCGCAGTCTGCCGCTGGGCGTGATGTACGCGATCCGGGAGATCATCGCCCCGGCCCTCGACGAGGTGGGTGCGCCACCGGGCACCGTCAACGTCGTGTGCGGACCGCCGATGCTCGACGACTGGCTGGCCAGCCCGCACGTCAACGACATCATCTACTTCGGCGGCAGCGAGAAAGGGCTGGCCTTCCAGAACGACTGCATCGCCGCCGGCAAGAAGCCCATCCTGGAGCTGGCCGGCAACGACTGCGCAGTGGTCTGGCGGGATGCTGATCTCGATGTGGCGGTCCGCGCGCTGACCGAGGCGTTCAACGCCTCGGGGCAGATCTGCAACGTGCCCAACCAGGTCGTGGCGCATCCGGCGATCGCCGACGAGCTGCTTGACCGGCTCCGGGTCGCCGCCGGGCAGATCCGACCCGGCTACCCCGACGACGAGGGCGTGGAGCTCACCCCGGTCCTGGCCCAGCGGAGCTTCTTCGCGGTGCTCGAGGAGGCACTGGCCGGTGGAGCCCAGCTGGTGTGCGGCGGACGCCAGCTGGAGGTGGACGGGTCACCGTCCGACACCGGCTACTTCCTGGAACCGACTGTGGTGCGCGTCGACGGCCTGGCGCGCAGCCGCGAGCTGTCGGTGGTCCGCGCCGAGACGTTCTTCCCGCTGCTACCGGTGGTGGTTCCCGAGCCGGGCCGCAGTGACGACGCGCTGCTCGAGGATGTGCTCGACTTCGTCAACACCAACGCGTACGGCCTGCGCAACTCGTTCTGGTCGGCTGACGAAGCGGTGGTGGAGCGCTTCGTGGGTGGCGTGACCAACGGCGGCGTCATCAAGGTGAACGACGAATCGCACTCCGGCTTCTTTCCGTACCTGCCCTCGCACGGCGGCACCGGCCTCACCGGCGGCGTCTTCGGCGAAGCCAGCTACATGATGATCCGGACGACGCATCTGCAGGCGGTCTCACTGAGGAGCGGCTCATGAGGACGATTCGGGTGACAGCCGGAAGCGCGGTGTCGGCGGATGCCGCGTTCGATCGGATCAGGCAGTTCGACGATGAGTGGACGGTGCCGTTCCGCGGTGGGGCGATTCACTGGCGGCAGCGGTCCGAGCCGGCACCGAGCGAGCGCCGTATCTCGTTCACCCAGACCGATGGCGATTTCCGCAGCCTGTCCGGCGTGTGGCGGACAATCCCCGCGGCGGAGGGCTGTGAGGTGCTCTTCGAGCTGACGTACGACGTCGGGGTGCCGATATATGACCGGATCCTCGACCCGCTGATCGAACGGGTGCTGTCGAGGGCTGTCCGGAGGGCGGTCTCTGACCTCTAGGCGTGTCCCGCGCAGCATGAAGGTGGTCCCTCGAATCGGTTTCCGACTCGAGGGACCACCTCTCGTTGTGGGCGCCCGGCCCAAGTCGTCAGCCCCAGTTGGTATCACGGCTCATAATCTCGCTCCCCCTTCGATCTCGGCTACGGACCGAGTCCACCAGCGTCCGCTGTCGACCTGATATCTGATGGCTGTCGATCCGTCCTCGATGCGCTTAGCGCAAGATGGCGAAAGCGCTTGCCGACTTGATAGCGGGATGAAAGCGGTCAGCTGTAAGCTCACGCGAGCCGCTGCCATAAATGGAGGGACTTGGATGTCAAATGATTGGTGTTCGCATTATTGATGGCGCGTCGGGCCGACCTGTCCCGGGCGTGCTGGTGCGGCTGCACAGCCGCGATGATCGAGGCTGGGCACCATTGATGTCCGGGTTCACGGCAAATGACGGCCGACTGCCGGCGCTGGAGGAGCTTCAGGTGAAGCGCGGCGCCCATCAGCTCACGTTCGATCCCTCCAGTTACTTCGCCGGCCTCGGGACTGTCGCGGAATACCGCGACTTCTCGGTGTCCATCCAGGTACGCGAGATCGAGCTCGACCTGCGGATGGCCGTATACCTCAACGCTGCGGGTTTCGCCGTCTACGGAGAACGTGCATAACGCGCCGGCGGGAGCGGGCTGAGCGGGTCATCAGTGGATGGTGTGCGTGGTCTGGCGCCGCCGGCGGGATGGCGCGGTGTCTGCGCCGCATGGTTGCCCCTGGGCCCGACGGTGCTGGATCAGCGTCGACCGGGGCGTTTTCCGCGCGCTGACCCGCCGTCCCGGTTGCGAGGGAGAGCGGCGGCGGCGACCCCGAGAAAAGCTTGGCGGCCGCGAGCCCTCGGCCTCGCGGGACTTCGCCGCCCCACTCACGATCGCCGAGCGAGCCCCGGCGTGACGCGCCCGCCGTCGTCTGCTCGCTCGGAACTGCGCGCGCCATCGGGTGCACGTTGACGCCACGCCCGTCGGGCTGGTACGGCCCGCATGACCCGTCGAATCACCGTGTCGTACGTTCACCTGCGCCTGGCCAACACGTCATCTCATAGACGCTCTGAAACATCGGCGATCCCGAATCTCGCCTGGTGCCCGCCTGCATGCTTCGCTACCATGTAAAACGTTCTCCTATGCGGGGCGTCAAACGATCATCCGGCCGGCTCCGGGGGGTGCCGTTGGGCTGGCGATGTGTCGTTGTCGACGGGGAGGAAGCTTGTCGACGGGGAGGAAATTTGCAGGTTTTCCGCATACTTGGACCTTTGCACGTTGTGAACGCAAGCATCACCGCCTCCCGGCAGCAGACAGTGCTCGCCATGCTGCTACTGGAGGCCAATAATGTGGTCCCGCTCGGCCGGCTTATCGAGGCGGTATGGGAGGAATCGCCGCCATCGACAGCCAAAAGTCAGATTCAGATCTGTATATCGGCGGTACGACGTGCGCTCCGAGGCACCGGTCTCGACGATCGGATCGTCACCAACCCGGCCGGCTACCAGATCAGAATCGCCGAGGGTGAGCTGGACCTGCACATCTTCAACGACCTTCTGAGCGAAGCCCGCACGGCGCTGCGGGAGCAACGGCTGGAAGATGCCGCGTCGGGTTTTCGGCAGGCCCTGGCGCTGTACCGCGGGGCTCCGCTCAGCGGTGTGGACAGCCGGCTGGTCGAGGCGGCGGCAACCCGGATCGCCGAGCGACGGCTCGCCGTCGTCGAGGACTGCCTCGAACTGGAGCTGCACCTCGGCCGGCATCGCGAGACCATTGACGAACTGATGGCGCTCGTCACCGAGCACCCGCTGCGGGAACGGCTGTGGCAACAGCTGATCACCGCGCTCTACCGGGCCGGCCGGCAGGCGGAGGCGCTGGCGGCATACCGGTCGGCGCGGCAGGCCTCGATCGACGAC
Source organism: Micromonospora parva (assembly GCF_040649675.1). Taxonomy (NCBI): domain Bacteria; kingdom Bacillati; phylum Actinomycetota; class Actinomycetes; order Micromonosporales; family Micromonosporaceae; genus Micromonospora; species Micromonospora parva. The sequence continues at coordinate 10,841 of NZ_JBEZFX010000019.1, forward strand.
CTCGGGTTGGAGCCGAGTGAGCCGCTCCGGCTGTTGGAGCGGGCCATCCTCAACGGAGACCTCGAGCCCGGCCCGGCAGTGGAGCAGGAATGGCCGAATCCGATCGAGCCGGCGCCCCCGGTGCCCCGAATGGCTCCGGCCGACATACCTGACTTCACCGGGTACGGGGAGCTCGTGACCGAGTTGGGCGACTTCTTGCGCTATGGCAGCGGTCATTCCGACCACGACTCCGTGCCGGTCCTGACCATCACCGGCCGCGGGGGTGCGGGAAAGACGACCCTCGCCGTGCACCTGGCCCACGAGTTGGCCGGCGAATTCTCGGACGGGCTGCTGTTCACCCGGTTGGGTCCGGAGCGGTCACACAGCGGCGGTGTTTCCCAGATCCTCGACGGTTTTCTCCGCGCGCTCGGCATGCCCGGGTCCTCGATACCCGAAGGGCTTGAGGCGCGCGCGGCGACCTTTCGGAGCCAGATCGCCGCGTCCCGGGTGCTGATCGTCCTGGACGACGTCGTCGACGAGCGACAGGTCTACCCGCTCCTGCCGGGCAGCCCCAGCTGCGGTGTGATCGTGACCAGTCGGCGCCGCCTGGCCGGCATCCCCGGCTCCCGGCTCGTCGAGGTGAGCGCACTCGAACAGCGCGACGCCGTCGAACTGCTGACCCGGATGGTCGGCTCCGAACGGGCCTCCGCCGAACCGCGCGAGGCCCTACGCCTGGTCGAGCTGTGCGGTCGGTTGCCGCTGGCGCTGCGGATCGCGGCCGCGAGGCTGATCGCCCGTCCGCACTGGCGGATGGCGCAGCTGACCGAGCGACTTGAGGACGAGGGCCGGCGTCTGGACGAGCTGGCGCACGGCGGCCTGGATGTGCGAACCAACATCGCGATCAGCTACGAGGGCCTCGACGAGCAGGCGCAACGGCTGTTGCGGCGGCTCGGCCTGCTCGAGACCCACGACTTCCCGAGCTGGACCGCGGCGCCGCTGCTCGACATCGACGTGGCCACCGCGTCCGACACGCTCGACGCGCTGGTGGACGCGCAGCTGCTGGAGGTCGTGGGTGGATTCGGCGTCGATACCCGCTACCGGCTGCACGACCTGGTTCGGGTCTACGCCCGTGAGCGGCTCGCGGCCGAGGAGACCGCGCCGGTCCGGCTGGAGGCCGCTCGGCGTCTCCTCGGTGCGTGGCTCTTCCTCGCCGACGAGGCGCACCGCATCCTGTACGGCGGCGACTACACCGTGATTCACAGCAGGGCGGAGCGTTGGAGTCTGCCACGACACCTCGTCCACGACCTCCTGCGCGATCCGCTGATGTGGTTCGAGAACGAACGAGCCGCCGCGGTGGCCGCGGTGGGTCAGGCATCCCAGGCCGGTGCTCCCGACTACTGCTGGGACCTGGCGATCACCATGGTGGCGCTCTTCGAGACCGGCAGCTACCTCGACGACTGGCGAGCGACGCACGAAATCGCCCTGCTCACCGCGCGGCAGGCTGACGACCGACTCGGCACTGCCGCGATGCTGTACTCGCTGGGCGCGGTGGACATCGTCGAGCAGCGCTTCGACGACGCGCGCGCCCGGCTGACCCAGGCGCTTGAGGTGTTTGACGAGATCGGCGAGGCGCGCGGCCGCGCCCTCGCCCTGCGGCACCTGGCCTTCCTCGACCGGGTGCACGGTGACCTCGATCAAGCGTGGGCGCGCTACAGCGAGGCACTTGCCGCGTTGCATCCGCTCGGGGACGCGGCGGGCACCGCGCACATCCTCAGCGGCATGGCGCGCATCAAGCTGGAATGGAGCGAGCGCGGCTCCGCCGCCGAGCTGCTGGCTGAGGCGCTGCGGAAGGTGACCGAGGTCAACAGCACCCGTGTCCAGGCGATGGTGCTGCATCGGCTGGGTGAACTGCACTTCGAGGACGGTGACCTGACCCGGGCCGAGGAAGAGCTGACCAAGGCCCTGAAGCTGGTACGCGGCGGCCACGACCGGGCAGGCGAGGCGCACGTGCTGCATGGGCTCGGTCTCGTGAAACTGCGGCAGCACCAGCATCACCAGGCGGCGGTGACACTGAACCACGGGTACGCGATCGCCCGCCGAAACGGCGACCGGCTCGCCACCGCGCGATTCTGCCTGGCGCTCGCGCGGGTGCACCGGGCTCGACGGGACTACTCCTCCGCACTGGAGTGGGCCTCCCAGGCGCTCGGGATCTTCGACCAGTTCCACGCACTGCTGGGTCGCCTGGAGGCCGACGAGCTACTCGGGCAGATTCGCGACGAGGCGGCCGGCCGGCACGACGTGCGCGAACAAGCTGTTCTTCCGCCCGCTGTCTGAGGTAGCGCCAGTCCGTCGCAACGGTAGGCGTGCGGGCCCGTTGAGTGCTGGTCGAGCCGCGTGCAGAGTACCCGGCCGACAGTACGTTCATCCCACCGGAGAGTGGGCTCAGCCGTCGCAGCATTGACGCGGCGGTGCGATAAGGCTCCGCGTAGCCGAGGTCCAACCCACTTTCGACAGGGATTGGAGGTTCCCGTGTCGCAATCCAGCAGATTCCGACGAGCCTTGGTGACCGGCGGTGGAGGATTTCTCGGCTCGTACGTCTGCGAGCAGCTCCTCTTCGCCGGCGTGGAGGTGATTGGCGTCGACAATTTCTCCACCGGGCACCGTAGCTATATCGAGCACCTGATGAGCCGACCGGGTTTCACGCTCGTGGAGGCGGATGTCTCCGAGGAATTCGACACGCCGGGATCGGTCGACCTGGTGATGCACCTGGCGTCGCCGGCGTCGATTCCCGAATTCTATCGGCTGCCGATCGAGACCATGCTCGTCGGTAGCTACGGCACCCACAACGCGCTGCGCATCGCCCACCGATGCGGAGCCCGCTTCGTGCTGGCCTCCACCTCGGAGGTGTACGGCGACCCGCTGAAGCATCCGCAGGACGAAGAGTACTGGGGCAACGTCAACCCGATCGGCGCGCGATCCGTCTACGACGAGGCGAAGCGGTTCGCCGAGGCATTCACCACTGCCTACGGCAAGAAGCACGACGTGAGCGTGGGTATCGCGCGCATCTTCAACAGCTACGGCCCGCGGATGCGCCCGGACGGTCGGGTGATCTCCGGCTTCATCGCCCAGGCCCTCGACGGCGTCCCCCTGACGATCCACGGCGACGGCAACCAGACGCGTTCGCCCTGCTACGCCGAGGACACCGCGCGAGGCCTGTTGGCGATCGCGGAGAGCGACTACGGGCAACCGGTGAACATCGGCAACGTCCACGAGGTCACCATCCGTGACCTGGCTCAGATGATCCTCGAGGTGACGGGCAGCCGGTCACCGCTGAAGTTCATCGAGGCCGACGAGGACGACCCTCGGCAGCGCTGCCCCGACATCACTCGAGCCGAGCGGGAACTGGGCTGGCGGCCACAGGTCGCCCTCAAAGAAGGCCTACGGCGGACGGCAGCGGCCGCCAGCAAACCATCAGCGGACTGGAATTAGGAGGCACAGTGCTTACGATCTCCGTGCTGGGCTGCGGGTATCTCGGTGTCACACACGCCGCCGGTATGGCCGAGTTGGGGCACCAGGTCATCGGGATTGACATCGACCCGGAAAAGATCGCCGCGCTGGCGGACGGCCGAGTGCCGTTCTTCGAGCCTGGGCTGGACGAGCTGATCACCCGCAATCTCGCCGAGGGGCGTCTGCGGTTCAGCACCGCGTACGAGGACGCCGCGAGCGCCGACGTGCACTTCATCTGCGTGGGCACGCCGCAGCGCAGTGACACCAGCGCAGCCGACCTCAGCCACCTGCACGCGGCCATCGAGGGTCTGGCACCGTCGCTGGCGGACGGGTGCCTGGTCGTCGGCAAGTCCACAGTGCCGGTCGGCACCGCGGCTCACCTGGCCGAGATGCTCCGCGTTCTGGCGCCCGACCGCGAGAAGGTGGCGGTCGCCTGGAACCCGGAGTTCCTGCGCGAGGGCACGGCGGTGGCCGACACCCTGCGCCCGGACCGCCTCGTGCTCGGCGTGGCCGACACGTCCGCCGAGGCGGTGCTCCGCGAGGTCTACGCGCCGCTGATCGAGGCGGGCGTCCCGGTGGTGGTGGCCGATCTGCCCACCGCCGAAGTCATCAAGACCGCCGCCAACTCCTTCATGGCCACGAAGATCTCCTTCATCAACGCGATCGCCGAGTTCTGCGACGCGAGCGGCGCCGACGTCACAGTCGTCGCCGAAGCGCTCGGACGCGACCCGCGTATCGGCGAGCAGTTCCTCAAGGCCGGCCTCGGCTTCGGCGGCGGCTGCATCTCGAAGGACATCCGGGCCTTCCGGGCCCGCGCCCACGACCTCGGCGTCGGCCACGCCCTGGCCTTCCTGGCCGAGGTCGACGCGGTGAACCTGCGGTGCCGCGACCGGGTGGTGGAGTTGCTCCGCAAGCAGTGCGGCGGCGGGTTCAGCGGACGGCGGGTGGCGGTGCTCGGCGCAGCCTTCAAGCCCAACACCGACGACATCCGCGACTCGCCCGCGCTGTACGTGGCTGAGTTGATCAGCCGTGAGGGCGGTGTCGCCGCTGTCTACGACCCGCGGGCGATGGGGAACGCGCGGCGTGCCTTCCCCCACCTGACCTACACCACCAGCCCGCTGGACGCGGCCCGCGGCGCCGACGCGGTGGCCCTGTTGACCGACTGGCAGGAGTTCGCCACCCTCGACCCACGGGTGCTGGGCAAGGAGGTCAAGAGCCGCAACATCGTGGACGGGCGGCACCTGCTCAACGCCGAGGAGTGGCAGCAGGCCGGGTGGCAGTACGTCGCGCCTGGCCGCCCCGCACTGCAGAACTGACGGTGCCGCGTCACGGACGTGCCTGACGGCGTCGAGTTGCTGAACCAGGAACCCGTCGCCGTCGGCATGTCCCACCGCGCCATTGGCGCGGACGCCGTTGACCCGAGTCATCGTGGTAGCCGCCGGTGGCTACCACGATGCGTCAGTATGCGAGCATCGGCCAATCTCAGGCTCCGGCAGCGGTGCAGCTCGCCCTTTTTCCGTTCCACGGAGGCGTATGACCGGCGCGCTTTTCGAGTAGCGCAACGGGTTGACGTGGAGGACGCCCGAACATATAGCTTTCCCGCCATGAGGACTGTGGAATTGGGGCGTACGGGTGAGCAGGTCAGTCAGATTGCTCTCGGGTGCATGCTGATGGGAACGCTCACCGACGAGGCGTCGTCGGTGGAGATGCTGGACCGTTATCTCGATGCCGGGGGCAATTTCGTCGACACCGCCAACTGCTATGCGTGGTGGCCGTCACCGGGCAACACCGGTGGCGAGAGTGAGGAGTTGATAGGCCGCTGGCTCGCCCGCGGCGGTCGACGCGACAAGGTCTTTCTCGCCACCAAGTGCGGTGCGCGGTTGGCCGATCCGGAAGAGGCGCGTGGCAAGACGTGGGAAGAGGTCCAGGCCCGTTTCGAGGGTGCCGGCGCCGACACCGTACGCCGGGGCATCGACGACAGCCTGCGGCGGCTCGGCACCGACCACGTCGACCTGTTCTACGTGCACGTCGACGACCGGTCGACGCCGCTGGAGGAGACGCTGGCCGCCCTGGCGGAGATCGTCAGCGCCGGCAAGGCGCGGTACATCGGCTGGAGCAACGTGCGCACCTGGCGACTGGAACGCATCCGGCAGCTCTGTGACCGCCATGGTTGGCCCGCGCCGGTAGCGGTGCAGCAACAACACAGCTACCTCCGTCGCCGCGCCGGGCTCGACCACAAGTCCATCGTCGACGACGAGCAGCTCGACTACCTGCGGACGCACGACGACCTGACGTTGGTCGCGTACTCGCCGATCCTCAAGGGGGTCTACGACGATCCGGCGAAGCGGCGAAACCACGACATCATGGATCCGTACCAGGGCCCGGATGCCGAGGCGCGCCTCACGGCTCTCACCGCGCTCGCCGCCGAGCTGGGGGTCAAGCCCAACCAGTTGGTGCTCGCGTGGCTGATGCACCAGACGTCGCCGAGCATCGTGCCGCTGATCGGGCCGCGCACCCTCGACCAGTACGCGGCTGCCATGTCGGCGATCGACGTCAAGCTCGACGCGGCACACGTCGAGCGGCTCGACACCGCCGGCGCCCATGCCGCGTGATCGGGGCAGTGGCGTAGGCGTCCGCTCACCGCACTGGTCATGTGCCGATCGCCTGCGCCGCCCGCTGCGGTCCGACCGGATGACGGCGGGGGTCTCGCCGCCGTCACCGGCCCCGGGCCGAGCCGCAGCATAACCTCCTTCGACGGTTTAGGTGGTAGCCTTGTCGGCATGCCACTCGACGTGTGTCAGCTGCCGTTGGTCGGCGGGCACCCTGTGCTCGATCTGGTCAACACACTCGAGCGAGGGGGCGAGTCGCCGCACGACTTCCTGTCCGACAGCTCCGCCTTGCTGCGCTGGTCGGGTCGGGTGGGCCTGATCAGCGACGCGGAGGCTGACCAGGTTGCTCAGGCGTGGCGCGACGAGCCCGCGGCGGCGCACGCCGGGTTGACCGCCGTGCGAGACATCCGCGAAGGGCTGCACCTCGTGCTGCTTGCGGCGATCATCGACCCGGACGGTGGTACGCCGGGTGACCCCATCGCGGCCGGTGCCGCACTCGTCGCCCTGCACCAGCGCTGGTCCGGCGCGGCCGCCCGAGCGCGATTCGTGCTCGAACCGTCACGGGTGCGGCTGGCGTACGGCACGGTGCCGGCCATGTTGGTGCCCGACCGGATCGCCGAGGCCGCCTTCGACGTCATGCTGACAGCCGACCTGACCCGGGTGCGCCGCTGCCCGGTGCTCGAAGGTGGCTGTGGCTGGCTGTTCCTCGATCAGAGCCGCAACGGTTCCCGCCGCTGGTGCCGGATGGCCGACTGCGGCAACGCGGTGAAGGCGCGACGGCTCACCGAGCGTCGCCGCGCCGCCCGACCCCCACGCTCGTAGGCTGGCGGCCTGCTGCACCGGGCGCCCCGGTGGATGTCAGGCCGACACGCCATCCTCGACAGACCGTCGCGAGCCCCCACGGAGAAGCGGCTCGTGATGACTCCACAGCCACTGCAGATACTGCTGCAGCTCCTCAAGCGTCGCGATCCACCCCTGGTCCGCGTACGTCAGCATGCGCTTCACCTCCCCGGGCACGAGGTCGTAGGCGGTGGCTCCGGTTTCCGGGACCAGCCGGTCCGGGGGCACCGCCACCGGCACCGGAATGATGGGAAGGCGAACGCCTGACTCGGTGAACGCTTTGAGGAGCGTGAGGTAGGCGCGGGGCAGGTGGTAGGGAGAGACGGCGAGCGCCAGGCTCGTGATGCCGTGGGCCTTGACCTGGTTGACGATCCACGCGGCCTGGAGGGCGGTGTTGGGAGCCGGCTCGGCCTGGACGTGAACTCCACCGACGCGACGGAGGCCGAGGCTGCGCAGGTAACCGAGTGTGATGTCGACGTAGGTCTTCTCGGTCGGGTTGCCGTTGGCCACCAGGAGGTAGCGGAGATCGAGGTTCGTCTCCCAGCTGCGGATCGCGTGGGTGAAGCGCCATTCCTCGCCCTGGCCACTGGCGATGACGAGCGCATCGACGTGATCGGCGGCTGACGGCGGGAGAGCCAGAATCATCGTGAGGGCTTTCGTCACGGCCAGGAACTGGCCGGCCGTGAAGCCCGCGAGGTCGTCTTCCCTTGCGATCCGAGGAGTCGTGCTGCTCGGGCTCATCAAATCCCTCGGCCTCATCCTGTAGTTCGAACCATGGACTCTACTCGGTATTGAGTAGATCCATTTCAACACGTAGGTGGTGCTGGCCGCCGACATCCGCACTGGCCGCGTCGAACCCGCACCCAGCGGGGTGAGCGGACACGGGGCGGGGAACGGTCATCGTCGGCACCGCCACAGGCGGGCACCGCAGCCGACCGCCCCCGGTGGCGAGGTCAGGGTTCGCGTGCTCAGGATGTGGTGCTGGGCTGGGCAAACAGGGGCCCGGGCGAGGTGGGTGAACGTCTGCCACTCCCTGCCACCCCAGGTGACCCCCCAGGTCGCTAGACTTGGCCCTCGCGCCCCCGTAGCTCAGGGGATAGAGCATCGGTTTCCTAAACCGTGTGTCGCAGGTTCGAATCCTGCCGGGGGCACCAGGCGAAACGTAGATCCTCTTGGTGAGCTTGTCGGCGCTCGCCGGGTGGCGCAGCGTGGGCGAGCGCCGTCAGAGTGGGTCGAGGCGGCTACGGAGCAGGCAGAACTCGTTGCCCTCCGGATCGGCGAGCACGTGCCACGAGGCATCGGCCGGCTGACCGATGTCGACGGGTACGGCCCCGACGGCCAGGAGGCGCTCAAGCTCGGCGGCCTGGTCGCGGTCGGTGGGGTTGACGTCGATGTGCAGCCGGGCGTGCCCGCTCTTCGGATCGTCGTTGCGGATGAGGAAGATCGTCGGCTGCGGGCCGCCGAACCCTTCGCGCGGGCCTATCTCGATGTAGACGCCCTCTTCGCGATCGAGTTCGACGAAGTCCAGGACCTCGGACCAGAACCGCGCCAGCACGTCGAGGTCGCGGCACTTGAGCACGATCTCACCGATACGGCATGCCATTGACGACACCTACTCTCAGCATGGGAGTTGCCGGGGCGGCCGCACGAGGATCTCACGGGCTCCCTGCAGTACGAACAAGATCGCGATCGTACCGGCTGAGGTGGGCGGGCTCGAACTGGTTCCGGGGCTTCGCCTGGCCGGGTGGCCAGGCGCGGGCCCAGGTCGAATCCTGTCGGGGCAGGTCCTCTCGATCAGAGCGTCGGCAGTTGTTCGGCTCGGGTGATCACGTGGTCGATGAGGCCGTACTCCCGGGCCTGCTGGGCGGTGAACCAACGGTCCCGGTCCCAGTCGCGCTGGATCTCGTCGAGCGTGCGTCCACTGTGCTGGGAGATCAGCTCCTGCATCGTCCGCTTCACGTGCAGCATGTTCTCCGCCTGGATGGTGATGTCCGAGGCGGTTCCGCCCATCCCGCCGGACGGCTGGTGCATCATGATCCGTGAGTGCGGCAGCGCGTACCGCTTGCCGGCCGCGCCCGCACAGAGCAGGAACTGCCCCATCGACCCGGCGAACCCGAGCGCCAGCGTCGCCACGTCGTTGCGGACGTAGCGCATCGTGTCGTAGACCGCCATTCCCGCGCTCACCGAACCGCCCGGCGAGTTGATGTAGAGGTAGATGTCCCGGTCGGCGTCCTCGGCGGCGAGCAGCAGGATCTGCGCGCAGATCTGGTTGGCCGACTCCTCCGTCACCTCGGTGCCGAGGAAGACGATCCGCTCCCGCAGCAGCCGCTCGAACACGTGATCACCAAAGGTCGGTTGCCCACCATCCAGCATCTGTACGCCGTACCTCATCATGTGCCGTCGCCTCCCACGGTGCCGGCGGGCGGTGGTGACCGCCCGGTGGACCGGCCCCTTCAGCGTGGGCACGACGGCGGTGGCTGACCCAGTGATTCTGCCGGCGGCAGATCCGCCGACGGCAGAACCCGCGCGGCCTACGCGGCGGTCAGCTGCCGCAGGCCCAGCCGGGTCCGCGCGTCGTCGGCCAGGGCGGGGGTACGCGGACCGGGGCGGAAGCCACCAGCTGACGCTTTTTCGGGAACGCTGAGGGTCGGATCGCTCGCCATCGGCTCGCGGTGCAGGACGAACCCACTGACACGGGGACCCACCAGCAGGGTGGCGTTGCCGATCTCCCGCCGGGTCGCATCGACCCGTTCCAGGTGGGTGAGCGCGGCGCGCGGCGCGGCCGGGAGGCGGGGCTCGACTCGGCGCATGTCGTCGCGGGCCTCGCCGAGCAGGTCGGCGAGGCTGATGCCGAGCGCTCGGCAGATCGCCGCCAGCACCTCCGACGAGGCCTCTTTGCGGCCCCGCTCGACCTCTGAGAGGTAGGGCACTGAGACGTCGGCCGACGCGGCCACCTCGCGCAGTGTGCGGCCCTGACGCTGGCGGTGGCGGCGCAACACCCCACCGATCACTCGTCGCAGTAACGACATGCGGGCCTCACTCTCGCGGTCGTCGTCCGGGAACACCCCCATCATGCCCGCTGCCGGACCCGACGGTTGCCCGTGCGGGCCCGCGCCGCCGCACGGCGCGGGCCCGACACGTCACCGACCCAGGTGGGTGCGCCAGCTGGCCGGCTCGGGCACCAGCGTGACCGTCGGGAACAGTGCCCTGGTGCCGCCGGTGGGCAGCAGGGCACTGTCGTCGATCGTCACGTTCGCCCCGTTCACGTCGTAGACGGTCAGCGACTCGTTGCCGTTCTGTCCGCCGAACCGTGCCGGGTGTCCGGCGACGGTGGTGTTCGGTTCGACGTACCTGTTGTCGGTGGGATCGGTGATGTTGCGGTAGCGGGAGACGCTCACCGTCATCGTGCGAGCCCGCTGCTGGCCAGGATCGCCGGTGCTCGACCGTGGTGCCCAGGTGGTCGACGCGTACCAGTCGTTCGGCTCGTCCAGCGACTCCTGCACGTCGACCGTGATCACCTGTAGCGATTCGGGTACACCCGCCACCGAGGCCGGCATCGGGGTCGGCTCGTCGCCGAACCGCAGCGCCCTGGCCACCTGGGCCGCGGTGCTCCGGACGTCGGCTCCCACGCCCACCACCTTGAGCTGTGCCCAGCCGTCCGGGGCGTACCGCCAGCGCAGGATCGCCTCCGGCTGCTCGGCCCCGCTGTAGGAGGCGAAGGTGCTGGTGCCGCCGTTCAGTTCCGGGCCGGGCGTGGTCTTGCCGGGCTGTGCCGGTTCGCCGCTGTCCCGCTGTGGGGCCGGAGGTTGCAGCCCCTTCGGATAGAGGGTGACAGCGACGCCCTTCCACTGGCCACTGCCGGGGGCGTTGGACGCGCTGAGGTACACGCCCGGACCGGAGAGCAGCAGTCCGGCCTGGTACTGGAGATTCCGCAGCCCGTCCGGCAGCCAGCCGAACCGGACGTACGCCCGCTGGGGGTCGACCGTGGTGAGCGCGGCCGGTAGCCCGGTCCGGCCCTCGCCGGCCGCGGTGCCCACCGGTGCGGGGGCCGGCGACCGGTCCGGGGTCAGCAGGTCGGGGACGGTGAGCCCGCCGACGGTCAGCGCCACCGCCAGCAGCGCGGCGCCGGCTCCGTGGGCGAGGCGGCGTTGCCGCCGTGCGGTGCGCATCGCCCGCCGCACGTCCAGCACCTCCGACGGCCGCTCGGCCGATTCGATCTCGGTCAGCATCAGGTCGCCAATGTGGCGTTCGTCGAGCATCGTCGCTCCTCTCAGTTGCCGGTCAGGGTGGGGGTGAGCAGGGTGCGCAGGGTGGCCAGGCCCTTGGCGGTCTGGCTCTTCACCGTCCCCGTCGAGCAGCCCATGGCCTGGGCGGTCTCCTCGACGCTGAGGTCCTGGAAGTACCGCAGCACCAGCACCGCGCGTTGCCGTGGCGGTACCTGGCGCAGCGCGCCCACCACCGTGATCCGGTCGCTCGGGTCGGGAAAAGCGGTGGACGCGTCGGGCAGCGCGCCGCCGAGGCGGACCCGCGCCCACCGCAACCGCCGTTCGTCGATCAGCCGCCGCAGCAGCATGGTGCGCACCAGCGCGTCCAGGTGGTCGGCCTGGCGGGCCTCGGGCCAGTTTCGGTACAGCTCGGTGAGCACCCGTTGCAGGATGTCGTCGCCCCGGTCCCAGTCCCCGCACATCAGGTAGGCGGTGCGTCGCCACTGCGCCATCCGGGACCGGACGTACTCGGTGTATTCGTCGTCGGCCTCGGTTCGCCGTCCGCCGCTCGTCGTCACGAGGGTCGCGCCCCCTCCGTCTGCCGGCCTGCACCGGGTCGTCGTTGTCGTCCGGTAGTCGGGTGCGGGCGGGCCGCAGGTTGTCCGCTGCGACCCCGACGTGCGGGCGCCGGTGTACCCGCTATGTTGTGGGCGTGCAGGCGACGGCGGGGGAGCAGGTTCGACGGTGATCCATTTTCCCGCGCAGCGTCGGGGCCCGCTGAGCGCGCTGAGCCTCCGGCTCGCCGCCGCCCTGGGCCTGGTCTTCGCTGTGGTCGCCGCGGTCTACCTCGGCCGGGACGGCTACCGCGATGTCAATGAGGACGGCCTCACCCTCCTGGACTGCTTCTACTACGCGGTGGTGTCGCTCTCGACCACCGGCTACGGGGACATCACCCCGGCTGCGCCGTCGGCCCGGCTGGTCAACGTCCTCTTCATCACCCCGGCCCGAGTGATCTTCCTTATCATCCTGGTCGGTACCACCCTGGAAGTTCTGACCGAGCAGTACCGGACCGGCCGTCGCCTGTCGCGGTGGAGGAGAGCCGTGAAGGACCACGTCATCATCTGCGGCTACGGCACCAAGGGGCGCAGCGCGGTCTCCGCGCTGATGGAGAACGGTCTGGACCGCTCGCGGATCGTGGTGGTGGAGCGCAGCGCCGCCGCCCTGCGGCAGGCCACCTCCGCCGGGCTGGTGGCGATCGAGGGCTCGGCGACCCGGTCGTCGGTGCTGAACGAGGCACACGTCAAGAGCGCCAAGGCCGTGATCATCGCGACCGACAGCGACGACGCGTCGGTGCTGGTCGCGCTGACGGTACGGCAGCTCACCGCCGGGCAGGTCCGGATCATCGCGGCGGCCCGGGAGGCGGAGAACGCCCCGCTGCTCAAGCAGAGCGGTGCGCACCACGTGATCGTCTCCTCGGCCACGGCGGGCCGGCTGCTCGGCCTGTCCACCTCGGCGCCGCCGCTGATCGACGTGGTGGAGGACCTGCTCACCCCCGGCCAGGGCATGGCGCTGGCGATGCGTTCCGCCGAGCGGGACGAGGTGGGCCGTTCACCGCGTGAGCTGGAATCGCTGGTGATCGCCCTGGTGCGGCGGGGCAAGGTGGTCACCCTGGCCGACCGGGCCGGAGCGGTGATCGAGACCGGCGACATGCTGGTGCACGTACGCGACGACCGCCCGCAGTCGGCCACTACCGCCTGATCCTGGCACCGCTGTTGGCCGGTGTGACCGCCCCGCCGTCGGCGTGACCGCTGCTGGACAGCCGCGCCGCTGAGGTGCGGCACCGTCAGCAGGGGCGCAGCGTCAGCGGGGGTCGTCGGTGCCGCAGATCACCTCGGCGCAGTTGACCGTGCCGGTGGCGGCCCGGTTGAGCAACTCGTAGAGCGTCTCCCGCTCGACGGGATTCAGCGCGCCCAGCACCTCGTCCTCGGCGCCGGCCAGGGCGCATTCGGCCTCGCTGAGGCGTTTTGCCCCATCTTCGGTGAGTTCGACCACGTGTCGGCGGCGGTCCTCGGGGGAGCGTCGGCGCTCGATCAGCTGCTTCGCTTCGAGGTCGTTGAGCAGCCCGACGATGTTGGTGCTGTCCATCTCGAGGGTGGCGGCGAGCGCCTGTTGACCGGTGCCGCCGCCGGCCCGCAGCACGGTGAGCGCGACCAGGTGCCGGGGGCGTAGCCCCAGCGGCGCCAGCACCGACTCCGACCGCAGTCGTATCCGCCGGGCCAGGTGGTCCAGGAGGGCGCCCGAGCGGTGCTCCGAGGAGTCGAGCGGCTGGGCGGACATGTGACCCAGTCTACCGAGCTGACGGAACATCGGCTTGCTATAAATAGTTGGTGCTTCGCAGACGATTCCTGGAGGAGGAATAATGCACCTGCTGCATATTGATTCGAGCATCCGAGGTGACTGGTCCGTCAGTCGGCGGCTCACCGCCCGCGCGGTCGACGCATGGCGTGCGGCCCACCCGGGCGGCACCGTGGCCTACCGGGATCTGGGCGCCGACCCGCTCCCGCACCTGGACGCGGCCGGCGGGCTGGCCCGGATGACGCCGCCGGATCAGCACACGCCGGCCCAGCGCGAGTCCTGGGAGCTCAGCGAGCGGTTGGTCGACGAGGTGAAGCAGGCCGACGTGGTGCTGCTCGGGCTGCCGCTCTACAACTACGGCGCGCCCAGCAGCGTCAAGTCCTGGGTCGACCACCTGATCGTTCCTGGGCTGGCGTACGACCCGACGACACAGGAGGGTCTGCTCGGTGACCGCGAGTTCGTGGTGCTCGCCAGCCGAGGTGGCGGATACGGCGAGGGAGCCCCGCGCAACGGCTGGGACCACGCGGAGCCGTGGCTCCCGCACGGCCTGTCGCTGACCGGCCTGCGGCCGCGCTTCATCAGTGCCGAGCTGACCCTGGCGCCGTCGGTGCCGGCGATGGCCGAGCTGATCCCGCTGCACGAGGCGAGCCTCGCGCAGGCCGAGAAGGAGATCGACAATCTCTGGCCACCGGCCGGTGCCGCCCGCTGACTGTCGGTTGCCTCGTCGCAGCGGAGGGTGGCGGTCCACACCGGACGGCCACCCTCCGGCCCGGGACATCCAGTTCTGTGCACCGGGTGGCTGAGGGCCGCAACCCGTCCGGATGAGTCGTGGCTGCCCTGACCCCATCGGTTTCGTCGCGGTCCGGTTTCGGATCATGGAGAAAACCCCTTACCGGGCAGCTTCCTGACCGAACCCTTGCTACGGTGTCCCGGCTTAGAGCTGTCAATGGGTGTCGCTGCCGGGACGTGTCGGCGCAGCGTCGTTGGCGCAGGCACGACGGGGAAAATCTTCAGTTCGGGCGGATTCGCCCATGTGTGTTTCGTCGTTCACCCGTCGCGTCCCCCGCAGGTCATCCCGGGCAGCTCCGAGTGCCTCGTTAATCGAACGACGGGAAGCAATCAGTGGCTGAAGTGGCAACATCCGCAGGAGCCCGACGGCGGTGGTACGCCGGTGTCGTGGCGGGCCTCGCCCTCACGGGCGTGGCGGCCGTGGCACCCACGACCAGTGCTCAGGCCGCCCCCACCGGCGGCGGCGTCTACGACGCGGCGAGCAGCTCGCGACCGGACCGGTTGAGCAAGCTGCCGAACCTGCACAAGGGGAAGCTCACGCTTCCCAAGCCGGGCGCCCAGGGCCGGGCCTTCCAGTCCGGCACGGGTGCCTCTCCCAAGGTCTTCCAGGGGACCCTGGCCAGTGCCTCCGAGTTTCCGTACATCGTGGGTATCGTCACCACCCTCCAGGACGGCCCGGACTTCTACTGGTACTGGTGCACCGGCACGATCATCGCCCGTAACAAGGTGCTGACCGCCGCGCACTGCACCGCCGACGGTCCCGGCACCACTCGGGTCATCGCCGGCAACGACCGGCTGGTCGACAGCAATGGCCAGATCGTCGGTGGCAGCGGGTACGTCGCCGAGGTCAGTTCAACCTGGACCCACCCGGGCTGGAACATCGCCCAGCAGTACAACGACCCCAACGCGCCGATCGTCGACGACGTCTCGGTCCTCACGCTGAAGCAGAACCTGCCCAGCGCGTATACCGCGGTGTCGCTGAGCGCCCAGGGCGACCAGAAGCCGTACGCGGCCGGCACCTCGGCCCAGATCGCGGGCTACGGCATCACCACGTCGGGTGAGCAGCAGCCGGACAGTCGGCTGCGCAAGGCGACCGTTGCGATGCGGTCCGATGCGGACTGCAACGCCGACGGGCTCTACTTTGCCAACCGGATGATCTGCGCCGGCTCGGGCACCAAGGCCGCCCCCAGCAGCGACACCTGCGCTGGCGACTCGGGCGGTCCGCTGCTCGTCAACGGGGTCCAGGTCGGCATCACCGACTGGGGCTTCGAGCCGTGTGGTTCCTCGCCCGGCTACTACGAGCGGTTGAGCTACTACAACAACTCGATCAAGGCGGACCTGACCCGTCCGGCGCTGGTCAACGCGGACTGGTCCGGCGACGGTCACACCGACCTGCTCGCCCGCGACTCCGCCGGCAACCTGGGGTTGTACTACGGCAGTGGCTTCTCCAACAACGGGTACGGCGGCTTCTACATGGCTCGCCAGATCGGCACGGGCTGGAACATCTACAGCCGCGTCTTCCGGGTCTACAACTGGAACGGCGACAAGAAGCCCTCCATCATGGCGATGAAGCCCAACGGTGAGCTGTTCCTCTACAACACCGATGGCAAGGGCAACTTCGTCGGAGGCGCCAAGAAGGTCGGCACCGGTTGGCAGGGCTTCACCGCGCTCATGGTGACGAACAACTGGCTGGGCAACAACCGGCCGAGCCTGCTGGTGCGCAAGTCCAACGGTGACCTGATCCGCTACACCAGCAATGGTGCGGGCGGTTGGGAGAACCCGCTCGGCACCAAGATCGGCAACGGTTGGAACGGCTTCAACCTGTTCCTCACCCCCGGGGCCTGGAAGGGCGACGGGCGTGAGGTGCTGATCGGTCGCACCTCGACCGGTGACCTGAAGATGTACCAGTCCGACAGCAAGGGCGGCTGGACCAACCCGCTCGGCACCAAGATCGGCAGCGGTTGGCAGGGCTTCAAGAACATCATGGTTCCGGGCGACTGGAGCGGCGACAACATGATGGACATGCTGGGCGTCAACAGCAAGGGCGACATGCGGCTCTACACGACCAACGGCTACGGCCAGTGGATCGACTCGAGCGGCAAGGTCGTCGGCACCGGCTGGGGCGCCTTCAACCTGGTCTTCTGATCCGGTTGTTCCAGCGGTAACGAAACGGAAGGGCCCGCAACCAACCGGTTGCGGGCCCTTCCCGTTGTCGCACGATCAGACGATCGTCCAGGTGTCGCCGCTGCCCAGCAGACC
Source organism: Micromonospora parva (assembly GCF_040649675.1). NCBI lineage: Bacteria > Bacillati > Actinomycetota > Actinomycetes > Micromonosporales > Micromonosporaceae > Micromonospora > Micromonospora parva. The sequence continues at coordinate 27,384 of NZ_JBEZFX010000019.1, forward strand.
GGCGAGCTGCTGCTCGGGGGTCTCGGTGACAGTCGCCTTGGCGGCCGCCAGCTGACCCTGCACCACGCTGTCGTAGGACGGCCGGTCCACCGAGCGGAACACCCCGATCGGGGTGTTGCGCAGGTCCAGGCCGGGCAGCCGGGACAGCGCGAAGGCGTACGCCGGGTCGGTCACCGTCGCGTCGTGCACGACGATCTCCTCCGGGCGCACCGAGCTGGTGTCCCGAACCTCGAGGCCGAAACCGCCCGGCGGGTGCACCACGCAGAACCGCCCGTCGGCACCGAAGGTGATCGGCTGCCCGTGCTCCAGGCGGATCAGGTAGTCGTCCCGGGTGGACGGGTCCTTCAGCTGGTCGAACGCCCCATCGTTGAAGATGTTGCAGTTCTGGTAGATCTCCACGAAGGCCGAGCCCTCGTGTTCCGCGGCGGCCCGCAGCACCGACTGCAGGTGCTTGCGGTCGGAGTCGATGGTCCGGCCGACGAAGCTGGCCTCCGCGCCGAGGGCGAGCGAGAGCGGGTTGAACGGGGCGTCCGCCGAGCCGGCCGGCGTGGACTTGGTGATCTTGCCGACCTCGGACGTCGGAGAATACTGACCCTTGGTCAGACCGTAGATCCGGTTGTTGAACAGCAGGATCTTGAGGTTGACGTTGCGCCGCAGCGCGTGGATCAGGTGGTTGCCGCCGATGGAGAGCGCGTCGCCGTCGCCGGTGACCACCCAGACCGACAGGTCCGGCCGGGACACCGACAGGCCGGTCGCGATCGCCGGGGCCCGACCGTGGATCGAGTGCATCCCGTACGTGTTCATGTAGTACGGGAAGCGCGACGAGCAGCCGATCCCGGAGACGAAGACGGTGCGTTCCCGGGGGATGTTCAGCTCCGGCATGAACTGCTGGATGGCCGCCAGGATCGCGTAGTCACCGCAGCCGGGGCACCAGCGCACCTCCTGGTCGGACTTGAAGTCCTTCGCGGTGAGCTTGACGGCGACGGGCTCAGACATTCTTCAGCACCTCTTCCAGCGTCGTCTCCAGCTCGGCGGCCGTGAACGGAAGGCCGCGGACCTGGTTGTAGCTGATCGCGTCGACCAGGTAGCGGGCCCGGATGACGTGGGCGAGCTGGCCCAGGTTCATCTCCGGGATGACCACCTTGTCGTACGAGCGCAGCACCTCGCCGAGGTTGGCCGGCATCGGTGCCAGGTGCCGCAGGTGCGCCTGGGCGATGGAGAGACCGCGCTGGCGCACGCCGCGGCACGCCGCGCCGATCGGCCCGTACGTCGAGCCCCAGCCGAGGACCAGCACCCGGGCGTCGCCGTCCGGGTCCTCCACCTCGATGTCCGGCACCGGGATCGTCTCGATCCGGGCGGCCCGGGTGCGCACCATGAAGTCGTGGTTGGCCGGGTCGTAGGAGATGTCCCCGGTCTTGTCGGCCTTCTCCAGACCGCCGATCCGGTGCTCCAGGCCCGCCGTGCCGGGGATCGCCCACGGCCGGGCCAGGGTCTCCGGGTCACGCAGGTAGGGCAGGAAGGTGGTGCCGTCCTCGCCGTTGGGCTTGGTGGCGAACTCGACCCGCAGGTCGGGCAGCGACTCCACGTCGGGCAGCAGCCAGGGCTCGGAGCCGTTGGCGACGTAGTTGTCGGACAGCAGGATCACCGGGGTGCGGTAGGTGAGCGCGATCCGGGCCGCTTCCAGCGCCGCGAAGAAGCAGTCCGACGGTGAGCGGGGCGCGATCACCGCGATCGGCGCCTCACCGTGCCGACCGTAGAGCGCCATGTTGAGGTCGGCCTGCTCGGTCTTGGTCGGCATGCCTGTCGACGGGCCGGCGCGCTGCACGTCGACGATCACCAGCGGCAGCTCCAGCGCCACCGCGAGCGAGATCGTCTCGCTCTTGAGCGCCACACCGGGGCCGCTGGTGGTGGTCACGCCGAGCGACCCGCCGTAGGAGGCGCCCAGTGCGGCGCCGACCGCGGCGATCTCGTCCTCGGCCTGCATGGTGAGGACACCGAAGCGCTTGTGCTTGCTCAGCTCGTGCAGGATGTCCGACGCGGGCGTGATCGGGTACGCGCCCAGGAAGACCGGCAGCCCGGAGCGGACCCCGGCGGCGACCAGCCCCAGCGAGAGTGCCGCGTTGCCGGTGATGTTGCGGTACGTGCCCGGCTGCATCTTCGCCGGCTTGACCTCGTAGCGGACCGCGAAGTCCTCGGTGGTCTCGCCGAAGTTCCAGCCGGCCTTGAAGGCGGCGACGTTCGCGGCGACCAGCTCCGGACGGGCCGCGAACTTGCGCTCCAGGAAGCGCAGGGTCGACTCGAAGGGCCGGGAGTACATCCACGAGAGCAGGCCGAGCGCGAACATGTTCTTCGACCGCTCGGCGTCCTTCTTGGACACCTGGTGGGCGGCGAGCGCGCCGACAGTCATCGAGGTCAGCGCCACCGGGTGCACGACGTAGCCGGCCAGCGAGTCGTCGTCCAGCGGGCTGGTCTGGTAGCCGACCTTGGCGAGGTTGCGCTTGGTGAACTCGTCGGTGTTGACGATGATGTCCGCGCCGCGCGGCAGGTCGGCCAGGTTGGCCTTGAGCGCCGCCGGGTTCATCGCCACCAGCACGTTGGGCGCGTCACCCGGCGTGAGGATGTCGTAGTCGGCGAAGTGCACCTGGAAGCTCGACACACCCGGCAGGGTCCCGGCGGGAGCCCGGATCTCGGCGGGGAAGTTTGGCAGCGTGGAGATGTCGTTGCCGAGCTGCGCCGTCTCCGAGGTGAACCGGTCGCCGGTCAGCTGCATGCCGTCGCCGGAGTCGCCGGCGAACCGGATGACGACCCGGTCGAGTTGACGGATCTGCTTGGTCACTGTGCCACCTTCGTTCGCGACTGCGGGGCTTGCCCGGCCACGGAACCTCCTTGACGCAACGCTTCACCGCACCGCCCCAGGCTGGTCCGGCCGCTGTCGTTCCTCACCTGAGAGCCTACGTCTAAGGGAGCCCTAACTATCGCCGGAGGTCCGCCGACTGGGACCAGACGGTGGTGAAAAATGCCCGCCTTTGCGGTATTACGTCCCGCCCGCCGTAATTCAGATCACCCCCGGACGCGTCGATGACCCCGGCCGGGCGGGGCCGGGGTCGTCCGTCGATCAGTCGGCGGGGTTGGTGGCGGGCTCGGGCGGCGGGCCGCCGAACCGGCGGCGCAGCGAGGTCATGGCCAGCGTGAGGGCCAGCACCACCAACAGCGTGGAGACCACGATCAGGATGACAGCGGTGCGCTGCACCGAGGTCAACCCGCCGTCTCCGCTCGCGGCGCCGGCCGGCAGGACGCCCTGCGAGCCGGTCGGTGCGGGAGGGGAGACCACCGGCGTGGCCAGGGCGGCCGCCGCGGTGATCCGGAAGCTCATCTGCACCCGACGGGTCGGGCCGCTGCGAGGATCGAGTTGACCGATCACGGCACCGGACAGCGGAGCCTCCCGCTGGGCCTGCGGTGTCGCCTCCACCGGCAGCCGCACCTCGGCGGTCGTGCCGGCCAGCACCATCCCGGCGTCACAGCGGGTACGCGACGGGTCGACCGCCACACAACCGGACGGCGGGGTCGGCACCGTCACCCCGGCCGGCAGGACGACCTCGACCCGTCCGGCGGCGTCCACCGTGCCGGTGTTGCCCAGCCGGAGCGTGAGGGTGCCGGGGCTGCCGCTGATGTCGAAGGCCACCTCGTCGGCGGCGAGCGCGATCCCGGGCACCGGCGGACCGGGTGGGAAGAGCACCGCGAAGCCCTGGTCGTCGGTCGCCTCGCCGGCGACTCCCGGTGCGTCCGCGATGACCCGGACGGAGCCGCTGAGCGGCATCTGCTTCCACGCCGTGCCGGCGACCCGCAGGCGCAGCACCGTGCTGAACCGGACGCCCGCCTCCGCCGTCCAGGCCCCGCAGCGGTACGCGCCACCACCGGCGGCGACGCAGCCCTTGGTGCCGGCGTCGCTCAGCCCGACGGGCAGCGTGTACGAGAGCCGGATCCGTTGCGTGGTGGTACCCGTGTTCCGCACGGTGACCTGCAGGGTGGCCGCCGTGCGCGCCGCGTTCCAGTACGCCTCGCCGAGGGTGACGTCACCGGTGGTGACCTGCACGCCCAGCGGGCTCCGCGGTGGTGCCGCCGAACCCGGCGCGGACGGGTGGACCGGCGGAGCCGGGGGTGTCGCGGGAGCCGGCGGCGTTGGCGGGGCCACAGGTGTCGGCGGCACCGGGGGAGCCGGGCTGGGCGGTCGGGTGGTGCCGCCCGGCGCGGGCGCGACGGTGGTCGGCACCGGCGGGACCTCCGGCGCGGTGGTCACCGGTGCTGGTGGCGTCGTCTCCGGTGGTGGCGCGGTGGTCTCCGGGGCCGGCTCGGTCGGCCCCGGTTCACCGCCCGGATCCTCGGTCGGGGTGGGCTCCTGCGCCGGCGTGGTCGGGGGCCCGTCTCCCGGCTCGTTGACCGGGCCGGCCGAGCTGAGGACCGGTTCCGTATCCGGTGTGGCCGCACTGGCGCCGGCAGGTCCCAGGGCGAGCGCCGCGAACAGGCCGAGCGCGAGCGCCAGCACTGGCGTGCGGCGCCGCCCCTCCGCCCGTTTGCCGGGCGGTGCCTTCACGCGGGCCATCTGTCCTCCGGTGCCGTGGGTGGGGTGTCCAATATTCGGTAACAGTTGCCACAGTGCACTAGTCCCATCCGGAAACAAATCCGTAACGTGTTGGGGACAGCGCGTCCGGGGCGGGCGGTAGGCTGCCGACTGTGACCGGATACCTGGGCTCGTACGCGACGCTCGGGCTGCTGTTGCTCGCCAGCGTCCTCTTCTTCGTTACGGCGTTCTCCGCCAACCGGGTGTTACGCCCGACGCGTCCGGCCGACCCGCCGGGCAAGCGGGCCAGCTACGAGTGCGGGCTCGATCCGGTCGGCGCCGACTGGGCGCAGATGCAGATCCGCTACTACGTGTACGCCTACCTGTACGTGCTGTTCGCGGTCGAGGCGGTGTTCCTCTTCCCCTGGGCGGTGGTCTTCGACCGGCCGGGCTTCGGCCTGGTGACGGTGGTCGAGATGGCGGTGTTCGTGGCGGTGCTCGCGCTGGGCATCCTCTACGCCTGGCGTAGGAACATCCTCCGCTGGACCTGAGCGCACCGGCCTCCGGCGATCGTGTCGGCCCGTCCGCCCGAACGAGGTCGGTTACGGCGACAACCGGTCAGGCGAGCCCTCGGCGGGTCGCGGTGGGCGGGCGGTCGCCCCGGATCGAGGCCACCATGTCCAGCACCCGGCGGGTCGGGCCGACCTGGTGGGCCCGGAAGACCCGGGCGCCCAGCCAGGCCGAGACCGCCGTCGCGGCGAGCGTCCCCTCCAGCCGTTCGGCCACCGGCAGACCCAACGTCTCGCCGATGAAGTCCTTGTTGGAGAGCGCCACCAGCACCGGCCAGTCGGTCCCGGTCAGCTCGTCCAGCCGACGGGTGATCTCCAACGAGTGCCGGGTGTTCTTGCCGAAGTCGTGCGCCGGGTCGATGAGAATGCCGTCGGGGCGTACCCCTGCCGCCACCGCGCGCTCGGCGAGCCCGGTCACCGTCGCGACCACGTCGGCGACCACGTCGGTGAAGGCGGCCCGGTGCGGCCTGGTCCGCGGCGTCAGGCCGCCGGCGTGCGAACAGACCAGGCCGGCGCCGGTCCGCGCGGCCACCCGCACCAGGGCCGGGTCGGCGCCCGACCAGGTGTCGTTGAGCAGGTCGGCGCCGGCCGCCACGGCCTCCGTCGCCACCTCGGCACGCCAGGTGTCGATGGAGATGACCACCTGCGGAAACGCGGCCCGGACGGCGGCGATGGTGTCCACCGTGCGCCGGATCTCCTCGGCGACGCCCACCTCCGCGCCGGGGCCGGCCTTGACCCCGCCGATGTCGATGATGGCCGCGCCCTCGTCCACCGCCCGCTCCACGGCGCGGAGCGCGCTGTCGGCGGCGTAGGTGGCCCCTCGATCGAAGAACGAGTCCGGCGTGCGGTTGATGATCGCCATCACCACCAGCTCGCCGGGGGCGAACGTGTGCCCACCGAGCCGAAGCGCCCCGGCCATGTCCGCCTCCTGGAAGTTCGCGCCGTCGCCGCCGCGTCGGCCGGTCCCGACGCTAGTCGGTCGCCCGTGCGCGATTCCGGGCGGGCGGCGGCGTCGATCGTGATCGAGGCGGGTGGCGGGGTCGCTCCGGGCCGGCTGCCATGCCACGATCAGTACATGGGTCAGCTTCTGCTCCTCCTGGTCGTGGCGTTGACCGTCGCGGCGGTGATTTTCGGCGTGACGGTGCTGGTCAGCGGCCGTGATCCCGGCCTGGTGCCGGCCGAGCCGGATTCGCAGGCCGTGGCGCTGCCCGGCACTCGCCCGTTACGCGAATCCGACGTGGGGGCGGTCCGTTTCGACACCGGGCTGCGCGGGTACCGGATGGACCAGGTCGATCAGGCGATGCGCCGTGCCGCCTACGACATCGGTTACAAGTCCGAGCTGATCGGCGTACTGGAGTCGGAGGTCATCGCGTTGCGTGAGGGACGCACCGACGACGCGGACGCGCTGCGCCAGGCCCGCGAACAGTCCACCAGCAAGGTGGCGACCGCCGACGCGGCAGAGCCGACCGAGGCTGCCGAGCCCGGTGAGACCGCCGAGCCGGGTAAGGACGCGCCGCTGACCGCCGAGGCCGGCTCGGCCCCGGTCGGCTCGACGGCCCCCGGTCCGGTGCCCGCCGCCACCTCGTCCGCGGCGGACTCCGACGGGGTGGCGCCCGCCGTCGACGAGTCGGCCGATCGTGGGCAGACCGCCGCCGCGTCCGCCGACGGCACCGAGCAGCGCGACGCGGTGGTTCGGTCGGAGTCGGCGTGACCGACCCGGCGGGCGCTGACGATCTTCGGGAGGCGGCCCAGCCGGGTGCCGGCGAGGTGACCGCCACGGTGATCGTGGACGCCCCGGCGGAGCGGGTCTTCGCCGCGTTGCTCGCCTGGGAACGGCAGTCGGACTGGATCCCGTTCACCCGGGTCCGGGTGGTCGAGGGCGACGGGCGTGAGGGCAGCCGGATCGAGGCGGTGACCGCGCTCGGCCGGGCGACGTTGCGCGACGAGATGCGGGTGGTCCGGGTCGACGAGCCGTACGAGATCGGCGTGGTGCACCACGGCCAGCTGCTGCGTGGCCCGGGGGTGCTGCGCTGCACCCAGCTGGGCCGGGACCGCACCCAGGTCGTCTGGCACGAGTGGTTCCACCTGCCGGGCGGGCGGGCCGGTCGACTGGCCTGGCCGGTGCTCTGGCCCGGCTCCAAGCTCGGCCTCACCCAGGCACTGAAGAGGTTTGCCCGTCTGGTCGAGCAGGGCCGGCTGCCCTGACTGTGCGGCCCGGTGCCGGTTGCCAGCCCGGGGCCCGGAAGAGATACCCGGCGCGCTGCCGCCAGCTCGCCGCGGCGCGCAGGTCGCGGGCGATCGAGGCGTACTCGTGGAAGGCCACCCGGACCGGGTTGTAGCTGCCGACGTTCTTGGTCAGGCCGTACACGCAGCGCTCCCGTTCCGGGGCGAACGACCCGAAGAGCCGGTCCCAGACGATGAGGATGCCGCCGAAGTTGCGGTCCAGGTAGCTGCCCTGTGACGCGTGGTGCACCCGGTGGTGCGACGGGGTGTTGAACACCGCCTCGTACCAGCGCGGCATCTTGTCGATCCGTTCGGTGTGGATCCAGAACTGGTAGAGCAGGTTGACCGAGCCGCAGAACGCGACAACGGCCGGGTGGACGCCGACCACGATCAGCGGCAGGTAGAACACCCAGCTGGTGAGGCCGGTCCACGGCTGGCGCAGTGCGGTGGAGAGGTTGAACCGCTGCGACGAGTGGTGCACCACGTGGGAGGCCCAGAGGATGCGGATCACGTGGTGGCTGCGGTGCGACCAGTAGTAGCAGAAGTCCTGCGCGAGCAGAACCAGCGGCCAGGTCCACCAGAGTTCGGCGACCCGCAGCGGGGTGAGTGCGTAGAGCAGCGCGTACGCGGCGGCGATCGGCACCTTCCAGAGCAGGTCGGCGACGAGGCTGCCCAGCCCCATGGTCAGGCTGGTGGCGGTGTCGGCGCCGCCGTAGCCGACCTCGTCGTCGTCGCGGTGCAGCAGGTAGGAGACCCGTTCCAGCACGATGAGCAGCACGAAGGCCGGGATCGACCAGGCGATGATGTCCGGGAATTCCTTCACCGTGGCCTCCGCTCGCCGTCACCGGTCGGGGGCGCACCGTCGGGTGACCTCGACCTACCGGTCGGTAACAAGCACGATAGGCAGCCGGACGGCCGGTGGCAATGGGGTGTCGGACCGATGCCCTAGCGTGTACGAGGTGACTGACCTGGTGATCGGCGCTGATGGGCTGGCCCGCTGCGCCTGGGGGTCGAGCACCCCCGACTACGCCGTCTACCACGACACCGAGTGGGGGCGACCGCTGCACGGCGACGACGCGCTCTACGAGCGGATGACGCTGGAGGCGTTCCAGTCCGGGTTGTCCTGGCTGACCATCCTGCGCAAGCGTCCGGCGTTCCGGCTGGCCTTCGACGAGTTCCACCTCCCGAGCGTCGCCGGCTACGGCGACGCCGACGTGACCCGGCTGCTCGCCGACGCCGGCATCGTCCGCAACCGAGCCAAGATCGAGGCGGCGATCGCCAACGCCCGCGCCGCCCTGGAGCTGCCCGAGGGCTTGTCCGCGCTGCTCTGGTCCTTCGCGCCGGAGCCCCGCCCGGCCCGCCCGGCCTCGTTCGCCGAGCTCGCACCGATCACCCCGGAGTCGACGGCGATGGCCAAGGCGCTCAAGAAGCGCGGCTTCCGGTTCGTCGGCCCCACCACCGCGTACGCACTGATGCAGGCCACCGGAATGGTCGACGATCACATCGTCGGCTGTCACGTCACCGTCGCACCGACGGCGTGATGAGATGGCAGACATGACGACCGAGACCGCGTACCGGGCCGGTGCGGCCGGCAACGCCGACGGGGTGGGCACCTGGGCCGTGCTGCTGCCCGCCGAGCGGTACGACGCCGAGCGGCTCGTGCACCACGACACGCTGGAGTTGACCGGGCTGACCGACGCCGTCCGGCCGGGGCTGGGAGACCAGGTGGCGGTGCTTGTCGACGCGCCGCCCCGGCTGGTGGCCCTCGGTCGGGTCACCGCGCCGGGTCAACGCCACCGCGAGGACCCGGACGACCCGCAGTCGCCGAGCGAGCCGGGGACGCTCGTCGTCGCGTACACCCGACGGGCCTTCGACGAGCCGGTGCCGGCCGACCTGCTGACCCTCGACGGGCCGGTCACCGCACTGGAGCCGGCGGCCTTCCGGGCGCTGACCGACCAGCTCGGCCCGCCCCCGGCGCGGCGCACCTGGCTGGTCAGCCTCGACCTGCCGATCGAGGCCGACACGCCCGCCGAGGCGGTCCGACTGTTCTGGTCCTACGTGCAGGAGCTGGGGCCGCGTGAGCTGCCCGCCTTCGTCTCGCCGGCCGGTGACGAGCTGGCCATGCAGGCGTTCGTGCTGGGCGAGCAGGCCAACCAGGACCCGGAGGAGGACGACTAGCGGGGCGGGTCAGCGTCCCTCGAAGACCGGCTTCTGCTTGGCGACGAACGCGAGCGTGGCCGCTCGGTGGTCGGCCGTGGCACCGCAGATCGACTGGGCCTGCGCCTCGGCGGCGAGGGCGTCGGCGAGAGTGCCGGCATCGGCGATGGAGAGTTGCCGCTTGATCGCCCCGTACGCGACGGTCGGGCCGGCGGCGAGGCGGGCGGCCAGTTCCTGGGCGACGGGCAGCACCTGCTCGTCGTCGTCGGTCAACCGGTTGAGCAGACCCAACCGGCAGGCCTCCTCGGCGCGGACCGGTTCGGCCAGCATCAGCAGCTCCACCGCCTTGGCGTGCCCGACCAGCCGGGGCAACGTCCAGGACGCGCCGGTGTCGGCGGCCAGACCGACCTTGGCGAAGGCCATCAGGAAACTGGTGGTCGGACCACCGATGCGGATGTCGGCCAGGAACGCCAGCGACGCGCCCGCTCCGGCGGCCATCCCACGGACCGCGGCGATCACCGGCTTGGGCAGGTTGGCGAGCCGGGCGGCGATCGGGTTGTAGTGCGCCCGAACGGTGCCCAGCGGGTCGGCGGAGCTGTTCTCCAGCGTCGACACGTGCTCGCGCAGGTCCTGGCCGGCGCTGAACGACCCGCCTGCCCCGGCCAGGACGACCGCCCGGCAGGACCTGTCGGTCTCCAACTGCGCCAGCGTGTCCCGCAGCGCCTCCTTGAGCGCCACGTCGAGCGCGTTCATCGCGTTCGGCCGGTTCAGCGTGAGGGTGACGACGGAGTCGGTCCGGTCGACCAGCAGCGGCTCGGTCACGTGTCTAACGACCCTTCTGTCGGACGATGCGGTTGCCGGCGTCGAGGCACTGTTCGACGTACCGGTCGGCGGCCGGCCGCAGGCGGGCCGCGTGCCGGTCGAAGAAACTGGCCGCGGCGGTGCCAGGCCACCGCTCGGGCAGCAGCGCCGGGGGCAGCTGCGGATCCTGGAAGAGGAACGTACGCCACGCGTGCACGAGGCGGAACCGCGCCGCGTACGCCTCCTCGTCGGTGCTGCGCACGGTGATCTGGGCGAGCAGCGGGCGCTGGTCCGCGACGAACCGTTCGTACGCGTGGCCGATCTCGGTCAGGTTCCACGCTCGCCGGACCACGCCCATCGCGCCGGGGGTGCCGGAGAAGTGCGAGGCGGTGAACCGCTCGAACCGGATGCCCGTCTCGGCGAGGAGCAGGTCGACATCCTCGCCGGGGCGGGTGGCGACCCAGGTCTGCTCGTCGAGCGTCCCGTAGCCGAGGAAGCTCAGGTTGGCGGCGAGCCGCTGGCGGTCACGTCGGGAGCCCGGGGCCTCCAACACCAGCAGATCGAACCGGCCGTCCCAGGTGACCCGGCCGGTCCGGTAGATCCGGGCGGCTGCCTCGTCGAGTCGCCGGGCGGCTTTCGGTGTGATCGAATATCCCGGACCGGAGACCAACCGGAGTGGCTCGAGCCAACCCTGGCGCACCATCCGGGACACGGCGGTGCGAACTGCCGGCGGCGCGATTCCCAGCGGCGCCAGCAGCTTGACCAGGGCAGCAACCGGTGCCCGGCCACCCCTGGGACGGAGGTGGTCGCCGTACAGGTCGAAGAGTGCCGACCGTGCCTGCATGACCGCACATTGTGACAGGCCTTCTCAAGATAAGCTAGATGCTGTTACATCAATGCTGCTCCGGTTTGGGTCCGGCGGTGTTCATCAGGGAAAATCGTTTGTCGACACCCCCGTGACCGTTGCGGGTGGTCGTGACGAAGTGGCTGTGGGGCAACCCACCGACCCTGGTGTAGGTCTGAGGGGAGACAACATGGCGGCGATGAAGCCGCGGACGGGCGACGGTCCGCTGGAAGTCACCAAGGAGGGGCGGGGCATCGTCATGCGGGTCCCGCTGGAGGGCGGTGGCCGGCTCGTCGTCGAGATGACTCCCGACGAGGCCAACGCGCTCGGTGACGCACTGAAGGCAGCGGCCGGCTGAGTAAGGAGTGCTCCGGGCGGCGTGAGCCGCCCGGACCGTTCTTCGGACCCTGAGCCACCGGAATCGCCGGTGGCTCAGGGTCTTCAACGCTGCGGGCAGGTGGGTTCGCTTCCGGTCCGCGACATTTTCCTGGAGGTTCGGTTCCGCGTGCTCGCCATCCGTCTGATCGCCGAGCCGGACCGGCTCGACGCTCTCGTCCTGCCTGTCCGACCCGCCGACTCGACGGCGGGCGGTGATACCTCGGCCGCGCCTCTGTCGACCGCCGTGGCACCCCCGGACGGCACTGCCGAGGAGGCCGCCGCGCTGGCGCCAGCGGCCCGACTGACGGGCCGAGCCGGCGAGATCCACACCCAGCTGCGCCCCGGGCGTACCCCCGGCCGGCTGGTGCTGCTCGGCATCGGTGGCGGGGACGAGGCGGCCTGGCGGACGGCCGGCGCGACAGTGGCCCGCGCCGCCTCGGCTGAGACGCATATCACCATCGCGCTGCCGGCCGAGGTGACCCAGGCCGCCGTGCGCGGACTGGCCGAGGGTCTGCTGCTCGCCGCGTACCGGTTCCGGCTCACCGAGGCCGGCGACCGACCGGCGCTCACCGGCGTCGACCTGCTGCTCAGCGATCCGACCCGGTACGAGGACAGCGTCGCCACGGCCCGGACCACCGCCGCGATGACCCATCTCGCCAGGGACCTGACCAACACCCCCTCCTCGGTGAAGACCCCGCAGTGGTTCGCCGACCAGGTGGCCTCCGCCGCGGCCGATCTTCCGGATCTGCGGTTGCGGGTCCGTGGCCCGGCCGAGCTGACCACCGAGGGCTTCGGCGGGATCCTCGCCGTCGGCGGTGGCTCCGCCAGTGGACCCCGGCTCGTCGAACTGGACTGGCACCCCGCCAACGCGCGTACGCACGTGGTGCTGATCGGCAAGGGCATCACCTTCGACACCGGCGGCATCTCGATCAAGCCGGTCGCGTCGATGAAGCTGATGCGCAAGGACATGGCCGGCGCGGCCGCTGTCGTCGCCGCCACCCTGGGTGCCGCCGCGCTGCGACTGCCGGTCCGGGTCACCACGTTGACCCCGCTCGCCGAGAACATGGTCAGCGGCTCGGCGTTCCGCCCGGGGGACGTCATCCGGCACTACGGCGGCACGACCAGCGAGACGACCAACTCCGACGCCGAGGGTCGACTGGTCCTCGCCGACGCGCTGGCGTACGCGGTGCAGCAGCTCAAACCGGACCTGCTGCTCGACCTGGCCACGCTCACCGGCGCTAACTCGGTGGCGCTGGGCAAGCGCACCGCCGCCCTGTACAGCGAGAACGACGAGCTGGCTGCCGGCGTGCTGGCGGCGGCCGAGGCGGCCGGCGAATCGGCGTGGCGGATGCCGCTGCACACCGACTACGTCGAGTACCTCGGCAGCGAGATCGCCGACCTGTACAGCGCACCGGCACAGGGTGCCGGCTCGGTGCTGGCCGCGCTCTACCTGCGCGAGTTCACCGGCGAGCTCCGCGACCGCTGGCTGCACCTGGACATGTCGGCCCCGTCCTGGGCCGACGGCGACCAGGCCGAGGTCAGCCGCGGCGCCACCGGCTGGGGCGTCCGGTCGCTGCTGCGCTGGCTCGCCGACGTCAACTAGGGCCTGTTTCATAAGGGCGGCCGAGCCGAGGCGGAGTCCGGGCGGCGATCCGGCAAGGCGCGGTTTCGTCCGGATACCGGTGTCGTATCCAGACGAAACCGCAACGCCGCCGGTCGTCGTCCGGGCCCGCCGCAGGCCGGCCAGTCCTTATGAAACAGGCCCTAGGGCGTGAGGTCGGAGACCCGGCTCGATCCGGCGCGGGCCTGGGTCAGCACTTCACCGCGGCGAGCAGCCCGTGCCCGACCGGAAGCAACGCGGGGATCCAGTGCTCCGACTCCCGGACCGCCTTGATCGTCTCGCGAACCGTCACCGTCTCCGCGTCCCGGGCGGCCGGGTCGCCGATCCGGTCGCTGGCCAGCACGCCGTTGAGCGCCAGCACGCCCCCCGGCCGCAACAGCCGCAGCGCCGCCTCCACGCAGGCGTGGAAGCCGGTCGCCTCCGCGTCCACGAAGACCAGGTCGTACGCGCCGTCGGCGAGCCGGGGCAGCACGTCCAGCGCGCGACCGGTGATGATCCGCGTACGCCCGGCCGCGAAGCCCGCCTCGGCGAAGATGCGCCGGGCGATCCGCTGGTGCTCCACCTCGACGTCGATCGTGGTGAGCACGCCGTCGGCACGCATGCCGCGTAGCAACCAGACGCCGCTCACCCCGGTACCGGTGCCGATCTCCACCACCGCACGGGCATTGCCGGCGGCGGCCAGCAGCCGCAACGCCGCTCCCGCGCCGGGGGTGACCGCGTCGAGGCCCACTTCCCGGGCCAGGCTGCGGGCGGTACGCAGGACGAGATCCTCGGTGACGTACGACTCCGCGAACTGCTGAGCGTGCGTCGTCGAACTGCCGGAACCGGCGACCGTGGCGATGGGGCACCTCCGGGGGCGGTGCGTGGTGCGGGGGCGGGTTGGCACTGTGAGCGTAGAGGCGACCGTCGTGGGGCGCAGCCGCGCCTCCGCCGGAAGCGATCACCGGGGCAACCGCTGACTGCACCGCGCCCATCCGTGCAATCCTGGAGGCGGTATCCCGTCAGCCGCGACCAGACCGGCCCGTGGCCGGGCGACGCGGCGCGGGATCCGGGGACGGACTGGGAGGCACCGACGTGACCGACGGCTGGGACTGGCGCCGGGGCGGTGAGACTCCGGATCCGGCGCGACCGCCCGGGGCAGGAGCCCCGCCGGTGGGGCCGACCATGCCGGGGGCTGACCGCGCGCCCCTCGCCTCGCCGGGAGGTGGGCCGGCACCGGGCTGGCCGGGGGCTCCCGTGGGGCCGGCACCGGGCTGGCCGGCGGCTCCCGTGGGGCCGGCACCGGGCTGGTCACCCGCTCCCGTGGGGCCGGCGTCCTCGGCTGGACCGGCTGCGGGTTGGCCGGCGTCTTCTGCGGTGCCGGCGTCCTCGGTCGGACCGGCACCGGGCTGGCCGGCACCGGCTGCGGGCGGGCCCAACCCGGCCGACGCGTCGCCCTGGTGGTCCGACGCCCTCGCCGACCCGTGGCGCGACCCGGCGGCACCGACAGCTGTGGTGGTGCCCGGAATGGTCGCCCCCGGCACCGAGCCCGAGCCGGTCACCGACCCCGATGCGCCGGGCCGGCCGACGGTGCGCCAGCTGCTGCTCATTCCCGTGATCACCGCGCTCCTGGCCGGCACCCTCGGCGGTGCGCTGGGCTACGCGTTCGCGGTGCGCGGCGGCGCCGGTGCCGCGGTTCTCGGTGCTGCGCCCGCCGAGGCGCCGGCACTGGCGCAGCGCAAACCGGAGTCGCTGGCCGGGGTCGCCGAGCGGGTCCTGCCCAGCGTCGTGACCGTACGGGTGAGCAGCCTCGGCGGGACCAGTGAGGGCTCCGGATTCATCGCCACCGCCGACGGCCATGTGATCACGAACGACCACGTGGTGGCCGGCGGCACCGGCAAGGCCTCGGTGGTCTTCAACGACGGCAGCACCGCGCCGGCGACCATCGTGGGGCAGGACGCGGAGTCGGACATCGCCGTGATCAAGGTGAGTCGTCCCGGGTTGCGGCCCGTGGAGTTCGGCGACTCCGACGCGCTGGCGGTCGGCGACCCCGTGCTCGCCATCGGTTCGCCGTTGTCGCTGGCCAACACGGTGACCGCCGGCATCGTGAGCGCCCTGGACCGGACGATGCAGGCCGGCGAGCCGGGCGGGCCGGTGCGTTACTACGCCGCCATCCAGACCGACGCCGCCGTCAACCACGGCAACTCGGGCGGCCCACTGGTCGACGGCGCGGGCCGGGTGGTCGGGGTGAACTCCACCATCAAGTCGCTCGTCGCCGAGGGGCAGGAGGCGGGCAACATCGGGCTCGCCTTCGCCATCCCGATCAACCAGGCCAAGCGGGTGACCCAGGACATCATCGGCACCGGCAAGGCCCGCCGTACGGTGATCGGCGCCCGGGCGGACGGCCCGACCGGGGTCGTCGGGGGTGGCCTGCGGCTGGCCGAGGTGGAGCCGTCCGGGCCAGCGGACGGTGCCGGCTTGAAGGTCGGCGACGTGATCCTCAAGATCAACGGACGGCCGATGACCGAGCCGACGGACCTGACCGCGTTGGTCCGCAAGTACGCGCCGGGATCGGTCGTGACGGTCGAGTATCGGCGGGGCTCCGCCCGGCAGAACACCTCGGTAACTCTCGCCGCGGATGCGAAGTGAACAGCGGTGTACCCCTTGCCCGAAAGCCGTCTGGCGTGCGTAGTCTTGCTGCTGACGCCGTGAGGAGGCCCGCGGGATGCTCGACAACCTGAACTGGTGGGAGATCGGTGCGCTGCTGCTCCTGGCGCTGTTGATCTTCGGCGACCGGCTCCCCGCCGTGATCACCGACGGCCTGCGGTTGGTGCGCAACCTGCGCAACATGGCCCGCAACGCCACCGGCGACCTGAGCCGTGAGCTGGGCACCGACATCCAGCTGGAAGACCTGCACCCGAAGGCGTTCATCCGCAAGCACCTCCTCAGCGAGGAGGACGAGGCGGCCATCCGCAAGCCGCTGCAGGGCGTTTACGACAACCTGCGCGCGGACGTCAGCGGCGTACACGACGACCTGAAGGACGTGGCCAACGCCGCCGACCTGCGGTCCGACGGGGCCCGCTCCGGCACGGCCACCAGCAGCCCCTCCGCGCCGGCCCCCCGCGTCAGCTACGACGACGCCACCTGACCGGCTGGTACCCGCGCTGCCAGGGCTCGGCCGGCTGATGTCCGCCCGGGCCGGACGGCTGCTCTGATCACTCGGTTTTCCGGAAGTCGGCCCGTCAACCGGCGCCGGACACCGCGACTTCCGGAAACCCGAGTCGATCATGTGCGCCCCCGGCCCGCCCCCGGCCCGCCGGCCGCCCGCCGCCGGCTGCCCCGCTGGCCATGTCCGTGGAGACGACTCAGCCCGCCGGCCAACAGCGGCCGACGGGCTGGCGGTGGTCGTTGTTGGTCAGCGACCGGCGGGCTTGAGGCCGAGGGGCTTGCCGAGCAGCGACTCGCGGCGCACGGCGAGCCGGTCGGCGATCGCGCCGAGTGCCTGCGCGGCCGGGGACTCCGGCTCGGCCAGCACGACCGGGTTGCCGGCGTCGCCGGCCTCGCGGACCCGGGTGTCCAGCGGAATCTGACCGAGCAGCGGCACCTGCGCGCCGATGGTCCGGCTCAGCGACTCGGACACCGCCGCACCACCGCCGGCGCCGAAGATCTCCATCCGGGAACCGTCCGGCAGCTCCAGCCAGGACATGTTCTCGATGACGCCGACCACCCGCTGGTGGGTCTGCAGGGCGATCGCCCCGGCTCGTTCCGCCACCTCGGCGGCGGCGGTCTGCGGGGTGGTGACGATCAGGATCTCCGAGTTGGGCAGCAGCTGGGCCAACGAGATGGCCACGTCACCGGTGCCCGGCGGCAGGTCGAGCAGGAGCACGTCCAGGTCGCCCCAGTAGACGTCGGCCAGGAACTGCTGCAGCGCCCGGTGCAGCATCGGGCCGCGCCACACGACGGCGGCGTTGCCGGAGGTGAACATGCCGATGGAGATGACCTTCACGCCGTGCGACTGCGGCGGCATGATCATGTCTTCGACCCGGGTGGGTCGGCCGTCCGCACCGAGCATCCGGGGCACCGAGTGGCCGTAGATGTCCGCGTCGACCACCCCGACGGAGAGCCCCCGGGCGGCGAGCGCCGCCGCCAGGTTGACAGTCACGCTGGACTTGCCGACGCCACCCTTGCCGCTGGCCACCGCGTACACGCGGGTGCGCGAGCCGGGCTGGGCGAACGGGATGACGGGCTCCTCGGTGGCGCCGCCGCCACGCAGCTGCGACTGCAACGACTGCCGCTGCTCCGGGGTCATCACACCGAAGTCGATCTCCACGCCGGTGACGCCGGGCACCGCGGCGACGGCGGCGGTGATGTCGGTCCGCAGCTTGTCCTTCAGCGGGCAGCCGGCGACGGTGAGCAGCAGTTCGACGCGTACGACACCGCTGGCGCCGATCGTGGCGGAGCGGACCATGCCCAGCTCGGTGATGGGCCGGCGGATCTCCGGGTCGTTGACGGTGGCCAGGGCGGCCTGGATCGCGTCCTCGACGGTGCTCACGGGTGCTGACATGCCCGCAATGCTACGTCGAGGGGCATCCGTTGCCGCCGCTGCCCGGGGCGGTGTGAGCCAATCGATGACCCGTTGGTCAGCCCTCCGACCGGCGCGGGGCGGTGCCGTCCGGCCGGGCGTCCCGGGTGAGGTCGCCGTCCAGGTCGTCGCGGGGTTCGTCCAGGCCGACACCGTCGTTCGGGCGGTGCGCACGCCGCTCCTGCCGGTTGTCCTTCTCCTGTTGGCGGCGCTCCAGGCGCTGCCGGCGTTGGCCCATCTCGTCCAGCTCCTCGGCCAGCCGGGCCAGCTCGGAGCGGAGGAAGTCGCGGGTGGCGACCTCACCCAGGGCGATCCGCAGGGCCGCGATCTCCCGGGCCAGGTACTCGGTGTCCGCCTTCTGCGCGGTGGCCCGCCGCCGGTCCTCCTCCAGGGCCACCCGGTCCCGGTCGGCCTGCCGGTTCTGGGCCAGCAGGATCAGCGGGGCCGCGTAACTGGCCTGCAACGACAGCACCAGGGTCAGGAAGGTGAAGGTGTACGGGTCGAAGCGCAGGTCCGCCGGGGCGAGGGTGTTCCAGACGAACCAGATCGTGATCACCACGGTCATCACGACGATGAAGTTCGCCGTGCCCATGCCCCGGGCGATGCCCTCGGACCACCGGCCGAACGCCTCCGCGTCGAACCGGGGCAGCTTGACACCCCGGGGCTCGCGTGGCTGGTCGAGACGCTCCGTCCGCCGCTGGTCAGCCATCTGTGCCGTCCAGCGCGGTGTCGGTGCTGCCCGAGGCGGTCAGCGCGTCACGGTCCCGCCAGTCGCGGGGTAGCGAGTGGTCCAGCACGTCGTCGACAGTCACGGCGCCGACCAGCCGATTGTTGCGGTCGATCACCGGCATGGCGACCAGGTCGTAGGTGGCCATCCGACGGGTGATCTCCGGCAGCGGGGTGGTGGGACGAAGTGGGTCGATGTCGTTGACCACCACCTTGCCCAGCAGGTCGGCCGGCGGTTCGCGCAGCAGCGCCTGGAAGTGCACCATGCCCAGGTAGCGGCCGGTCGGGGTGTTCTGCGGCGCCCGGGTCACGAAGACCTGCGCGGCGACGGCGGGGGAGAGCTGGGGCTCCCGGATCCGGGCCAGTGCCTCGGCGACGGTGGCGTCCGGCGGCAGGATGACCGGCTCCGAGGTCATCACACTGCCCGCCGTGCCGGGGGTGTACTTCAGCAGCTGACGTACCGGGTCGGCCTCGTCCGGCTCCATCAGGTCCAGCAGCACGTCCTGCTCGGGTGGGGGCAGTTCGTTGAGCAGGTCCGCGGCGTCGTCCGGGTCCATCTCCTCCAGGACGTCGGCGGCCCGCTCCCGGTCGAGGGCGGCGAGGATCTCCACCTGGTCGTGTTCGGGCAGTTCGCTGAGCACGTCGGCCAGTCGCTCGTCGTTCAACGCGGCCGCGACCTCGTTGCGCCGCGCGTCGGGCAGGTCCTGCAACGCGTTGGCCAGGTCGGCGGGGCGCATGTCCTCCAGTACGGCGAGCAGGTTCGCCGTACCCCGGTTGTCGGCGATGCCGCTGAGCCCGCGCACCCGGTCCCACTCGACCTGGTGCAGGTGGCCGCGGCGGCTGAGCCGACCGGTCTGCTCGCGGACGGCGACGCGGGTCAGTGACCATTCGCCACCCCTGGTGCACTCCATGGCGACGTCCACGACCGCGCCCGGCTGGCCGCCCGGGTCCAGTTGCACCCGCCGGTCGAGCAGTTCCTGGAGCACCAGCAGCTCGTTCGGTCGCTTCTCGAACCGGCGCAGGTTGAGGGTGCCGGAGCCGAGCACGACGGCGTCCGCGTCGATGGAGGTGATCCGGTTGATGGACAGGAAGATCCGACGACGCATCGGCATCTCGGCGACCAGCCCCACCACCTCCGGGGGACGCTTGGTCGCCCGGAGCCGTGCCACGGCGTCACGGACCCGCCCCACCTGGTCACCGTTCGGGTCGAAGACGGCGACTCCGGCGAGACGGGCGATGTAGACCCGGGTCGGCGTGCTCACGCGCACCAGCCTAAGCGCCTACTGTTTATCAACATGTCGACCTTGGCCTACGAGATCGTGGACGTCTTCACCGATCGCCCCTTCGCCGGCAACCCGCTGGCGGTGGTGTTCGGCGCGGAGGCGCTGGCCACCGAGCAGATGCAGGCGCTCGCGCTGGAGTTCAACCTTTCCGAGACGGTGTTCGTGCTGCCACCGACCCAGGTCGGCGCCACCTACCGCGCCAGGATCTTCACCCCGGTGGAGGAGTTGCCGTTCGCCGGGCACCCCAGCGTCGGCGCGGCGGTCACCGCGTGCCGGCGGGGGATGTTCGGTGTGGGGCAGGTCACCCAGGAATGCGGGGCCGGTGTGCTGCCGATCGAGGTGACCGCGTCCGGGGCGACGTTGACCGGTGGCACCCCGACCCTCGGGCCGGAGCTGGATCCGGAGCCGTTGCTGGAGATCGCCGGGCTGGCCGCCGACGACCACGTCGGGCCCGCGCCCCGGGTCGCCGGCTGCGGGCTGGAGTTTCCGTACCTGCCGGTGCGGCCGGAGTCGGTGGCCCGCGCCCGGGTGAACGCGGCGGCGGCGGAACGGTACGGGGTGTCGCACGTCAGCGTCTTCTCCTGGGACGCGGCAGCGCAAACCGCGCACGCCCGGGTCTTCGTGCCGGGGATGGGCGTTCCGGAAGACCCGGCGACCGGTTCGGCGGCGCTCGGCCTGGGTGTCTGGCTGGTGGCGAGTGGTCTGCTGCCCGGCGAGGGGCGGTCGGAGTACGCGGTCCGCCAGGGCGTGGAGATGAACCGCCCGTCCGCGTTGGCCTGCACGGTCACCGCGGCGGACGGCGCGGCGGTCGGTGCGACGGTCACCGGTCAGGTGATGCCGGTGGCCCGCGGCGAGATCGCCGTGCCGCCGTTCGTGGGCTGAGCGCAGGCGCCGATGCGGGAGGATGCGGGTGTGACGGACAAGGACGCCCCCGGGGGCACCCCACTGGTCGACGAGGCGATGAAGAAGGCCGCCGTGGCCTGGGTCAGCGTTGCCGGTGGGCCGGCGCTCGCGCTCTGGTGCGCCCCGCTGGAGGGCGCGCTCCTGGTGGTCAGCGGGCCGGGTGAGCAGGCCGCGCCGGGTCTGGCCGACGCGACCGAGGCCCAGGTCACCCTGCGCGGCGACCACGGCGGTCGGATCGTCACCTGGCCGGCCCGGGTGAGCCGGTTGCAGCCGGGCACCGAGGCGTGGGACACCACCGCCCCGCTGGTGGCGGCGAAGCGTCTCAACGCGCCCGGACCGACCGCCGACCTGGTGGCCCGCTGGGCCGCCGACGGTTGCGCGGTGAACCGCCTCGTCCCGGCCGGTACGCCGCTGGCTGGCGCGGAGTTGCCGGCCGACGCGCAGGCCGAGCCGCCCCGGGCGACTCCGGCGGTGCGAGCCACCCGTAAGCCGTTCCGGCTGCACCGGGTCCGCCGCCGCTGATCAACGGATCAGTCCGCCCGACCGCCGACGCCCGCCACCGCCGCGTCGTGGTCGACCAGGGCGAGCACCTCACCCAGGGTCCCGAGCGTCGGGCCGCGCCAGTCCCGGTCGGCGTTGAACACCATGTGGGTGGCCAGATCCGGTGCGGCGAGCCGGACGGCTGTCATCCCGGCCCGCTCGGCGCCGGTCAACTCCTGGCTGCCACCGTCACCGACGTAGAGACAGTCGCCCGGGGTGAGCCCGAGCCGCTGGCAGGCGGTCAGGTAGAGCGTCGGGTCCGGCTTGCACCGGCCGACCTGCACCGAGAAGACCTGTACGTCGAGCAGCGGGGCGACCGCCAGCTGCGGCAGGAAGGCCGGCAGTTCGTGCGTACAGTCGCTGATCACGCCGGTGCGCAGGCCGCGCTGGCGCAGGGCCGCCAGCACCGGCACCGCGTCGGCCCGCAGCCAGGTGTCCGCGCGGACCGCCAGGTGCCGGGACGCCACGGCCGCCCGCACCGCCTGGTCACTGGGGTGTACGCCGACCTGGGCGCACACCCAGCGCAGGGTCGCCTCCGCGTTGCCGAACCGGCCACTGGCCCGCTCGTAGTAGGTGCGGTTCAGCACCTCGGACAACGCGTCGGTGGGGCACCCGAGCAGCTCGGCGGTGCCGGCGTGCGCGGCACCGCGTTGCACCGAACGGGTCAGGGTGCCGAAGAAGTCGAACAGCACCGCCTGGTAGCTGGACATGGGGGAACGCCTCCGGGCGGTCGAGGGTCGCCGGCGCGGACCCGCGTGATCGTAACGGAGTGATGACCCTCCGTGTCGACCGTCATACGTGTGAGGATTACGTCCCGTGCCCCCACCTTCACCTCGACCGACAGTGGATCCGTTGACCACCGGCGCGGTCGGACTGGCAGTGGTCGCCGTGTCGTCGTCAGCGCCGCTGATCGCGTACGCCGCTGCCCCCGCCCTGGCCATCGCGTTCTGGCGCAACCTGCTCGCGGTGGCCGTACTGAGCCCTGTCGCGCTGGCCCGGCGTCGTGCCGAGTTCCGCCGGTTGACGGTGGGCGCGGGCCGACGGGAGGGACTGTTCTGCGTCCTGTCCGGGGTCGCGTTGGCCGGGCACTTCGCGACCTGGGTGCCGAGCGCCCAGCTCACCACGGTCGCCACGTCCACCGCGCTGGTCGCCACCCAGCCGGTCTGGCAGGGGCTGATCGCCCGCGCTCAGGGGCGACCGCTGCCCCGGGTGGTGTGGGTCGGCATCGCGGTGGCGGTCGGCGGCGCGGCGATCGCCACCGGTGTGGACGTGGGTGTCTCCGGCCGGGCCGTCCTCGGCGACGTGCTGGCGCTGACCGGCGCCATGTTCGCCGCCGTCTACACCGCCTTCGGCGAACGGGCCCGGACCAGCATCAGCACCACCACCTACACCACCATCTGCTACGGGATCTGCGCGCTGATCCTGCTGGCCCTGTGCCTGGTCGGTGGCGTACGACTGACCGGGTTCGACGGGCGTACCTGGCTGGCCATCCTGGCTCTGGTGGCCGGTGCCCAACTGCTCGGGCACTCGATGTTCAACTACGCCCTGCGGAAGATCCCGGCGACCACGGTGAGCGTGCTGATCCTGCTGGAAGCGCCCGGCGCCGCACTGCTCGGCTGGGCCTGGTTGGGTCAGGTGCCCCGCCCGTACGCGCTGCTCGGGATGGCGTTGCTGCTGGCCGGTGTCGCGGTGGTGGTGCTGGGTGGCGGTCGGGCCGCGCGCCGGGGCGCGTCTCCCGCGCGGTTGGCTAGCCCTCCCGCACCTCAATGACCCGGGTCGTCGGGGCGGCCTCACCCAGCTCGCCGCGCAGGGCCGCCCGGTCCGGGTCGACGAGGAACGACTCGTACCCGGCCCGGGAGTCGAACCGGATCACGTGCACCTCGGTCTGGCCGTCGGTGCCGCGCAGTCGCCGCTCCAACCAACCGCCGTGCCGCCCCAACAGGGCCAGCACGGCATCCTCGTAACGCCGCCCGGCGGCCTCCGCCCCGACGGTGAACTCGACGACCGCGACGAGTGTCAGCCGGCCGGCCACCTCAGGTGTCCAGACCGACGGCCTTGGCGCTCGCCGCCCACAGCCGGGCGGCGAGCTGTGGATCGGCCGCCTTCCGCAGGGGCCGACGCGGCCGGCGGTCGACGTAGTAACCCCCGTTGATGAGCCGGGAGCGGTCCTGGTTGGCCAGCCACACCAGCGTCTCGGCGCCCTTCTCCGGGCTGCGGAAGGGCATGAAACGCATGCCGAATGCGACCAGCCTGCTGTCGTTGGCGAACCGGGTGCGAACCACCCCGGGGTGGAAGCAGTACGCGGAGATGTCCGGCCAGCGCCGGGCGGCCTCGGCGGTGAACAGGATGTTCGCCTGCTTGCTGGTGCCGTACGCGCCCATCGGCCGGTAGTCACGCAGCGGCCTGTTGAGGTCGTCCGGGTCCAGTGCGCCGAAGCGGTGCGCGCCGGAGGCGGTCACCACCACCCGGCCCACCCGGTCGGCGAGCAGACTGGTCAGCAGGAACGGGGCCAGGTGGTTGGCCTGGATCGACATCTCGAAGCCGTCGACGGTGCTCAGTGGTTGCAGCGCGATCGCGCCGGCGTTGTTGGCGAGCACGTCGATCCGGTCGTACGCGGCCCGGAGCTGGGCGGCCAGTCGGCGTACGTCGTCGAGGACCGCGAAGTCGGCCCGGAACAGCTCCGGCCGCTCGCCGGAGGTCTCCCGGACCCGTTCGGCCGCCGCCTGCAGCCGGGCCGGGTCCCGCCCGACCAGCACCACCTGGTCGCCACGGCAGGCGAGGTGCACGGCGGCGGCCAACCCGATGCCGGAGCTGGCCCCGGTCACCACCACCAGTCGACGCCCAGTGAGATCTTCCACAGGTCCATTCACCCCGGTCATGGCGCGAGGTTACCGTGGCGTCACAACGACCTTTGGGATCGTTAAGGTTTCGGATCTGTCGTCAGGTGGCGTCGGCGTGCCCGCCGGACGCTGGAAGGAGCGCATCCATGGCCGCAGTCGGTCGCCCCCGCAGGTCCTGCCTCGCCGTACCGGGTTCCAGCGTGAAGATGCTCGGCAAGGCCCAGGGGCTCCCGGCCGACCAGGTCTTCCTCGACCTGGAGGACGCCGTCGCCCCGCTGGCCAAGCCGGACGCGCGCAAGAACATCGTGGCCGCGCTCAACGAGGGTGACTGGGCCGGAAAGACCCGGGTGGTCCGGGTCAACGACCTGACCACCCCGTGGACCTACCGGGACGTCATCGAGGTCGTCGAGGGTACCGGCGCCAACCTGGACTGCATCATGCTGCCGAAGGTGCAGACCGCCGAGCAGGTGCACTGGCTGGACCTGCTGCTCACCCAGATCGAGAAGACCCTCGGCCTGGAGGTCGGCCGGATCGGCATCGAGGCGCAGATCGAGAACGCCGCCGGCCTGGTCAACGTGGACGCGATCGCGGGCGCCTCGCCCCGGGTGGAGACCATCATCTTCGGCCCGGCCGACTTCATGGCGTCGATCAACATGAAGTCGCTTGTGGTCGGTGCGCTGATCCCCGACTACCCGGGCGACCCGTACCACTACATCCTGATGCGGATCCTGATGGCCGCCCGGATGCACGACAAGCAGGCCATCGACGGCCCGTTCCTGCAGATCCGCGACGTGGACGGGTTCCGTGAGGTGGCCAAGCGTTCGGCCGCGCTGGGCTTCGACGGCAAGTGGGTGCTGCACCCCGGCCAGATCGACGCCGCCAACGAGGTCTACCAGCCGGCGCAGGCCGACTACGACCACGCCGAGCTGATCCTCGACGCGTACGAGCACTACACCTCGGAGGCCGGCGGCAAGCTCGGCGCGGTGATGCTCGGCGACGAGATGATCGACGAGGCGTCCCGCAAGATGGCGCTGGTGGTCGCCGCGAAGGGCCGGGCCGCCGGGATGAGCCGTACCTCGTCGTTCACCCCGCCGGCGCAGTGACGGGCCGGGCCGGGACGGCGGCCGCCGGCTTGTCGACCCGGCTCGACAATCGGCGGTACGCCGGCCCGCCCGCCGGTCAGTAGCTGCCGCTGTCGTTGCTCGTCGCGATCGCGTAGATGATCGCGGCGGCGTAGATGGCGAGCACCAGCACCAGGAACCCGGTGAGGATCCAGCCGATGATGATGGCGGCCTTCGCCATCCCCGCGCCGCCCTCGCCGCTGATGCGGATCTGCTTCTGCGCGACGTGCCCGAGGATCGCGCCGATCGGCGCGGTGATGCAGGACGTGAAACCGATCATGGCCAGCACGAACGCGGCGATGGCCAGTCCGTTGGTCTTCGGCGGCTGCGGGTAGCCGTAGCCGGGGTACTGCTGCGGGTAGCCGGCCGGGGCGTACCCGGGCGGGGCGTACTCGGCCATCGGCTGGGTGGCGGGCGCCTGCGCGCCGGCGTACGGGTCGACCGGGGCGTACGGGTTCACCGGGGCGTACGGGTTTGTCGGACCGTACGGGTCGACCGGGCCAGGCTGCGGGGGCACCGGCTGACCGGCCACCAGGGTCGGGTCGGGTGTGGGGCTCGATGGCGGGGCCGACCAGGTGGGATCGCTCCAGTTGCCGGGCGGCGGGGGATTTGTCATGCGAACTCTCCGTCAGGTCGGGGTGCGGAGACAGGGTAGCCACAGCCACCCAAACCCGATGCCCCTGCTTCCGGGTGCCGCGTTGCCCGGGCCGGTCGTAACGGGCAGGATCCCTGGCATGGCATTCGACGCGCGCGCTGCGGACCGCTCCGGCAGTCGACCCCGACGGGACGTCAGCCGTCCGGGCGCGGCCCGGCGGGCCCGGACGGCCGCCCCGGCGGGCAGCTCGGGCAGCGACGAGCCGGTCGCGCTCGCCGATCCGGTGACCATGCGTCTCGACGGGCGGGTCGCCCTGGTCACCGGGGCGGGCAGCCCGGACGGCATCGGGTACGCGACAGCCCGGCGACTCGCCGACCTCGGTGCCCGGGTGGCCATCGTGTCGACCACCCGACGCATCCACGAGCGGGCGACCGAGCTGGGGGTGACCGGTTTCGTCGCGGACCTGACCGACGAATCCGAGGTCGGCGCACTGGCCGACGCGGTCGCCGAGCAGTTGGGTGACGTCGAGGTGCTGGTCAACAACGCCGGCCTGGCCAGTCGCGCCAGCCAGGGCGTGCTGCGACCGGTGGCCCAGCTGAGCTACGACGAGTGGCGTGGCGAGATCGACCGCAACCTCTCCACCGCGTTCCTGTGCAGCAGGGCGTTCATCGGGGGAATGGCCGAGCGGGGCTGGGGTCGGATCGTCAACCTGGCGGCCACTGCCGGCCCGGTCAACGCCCTGCCCACCGAGGCCGCGTACGCCGCGGCGAAGGCCGGGGTGGTCGGGCTGACCCGGGCCCTGGCCATGGAGATGATCGCCGACGGCGTGACGGTGAACGCGGTGGCGCCCGGCACCATCTACACAGCGGCGTCCACCATGGCCGAGATCAAGCAGGGGCTGGGCACGCCGGTGGGGCGACCGGGCACGCCGGACGAGGTCGCCGCGGCGATCAGCTTCCTCTGCTCGCCGGCCGCCTCGTACATCACCGGGCAGATGCTGGTGGTGGACGGTGGCAACAGCGTCCGCGAGGCCCGTTTCCGCTGACCGGAACGCTCCGCACCCGCGCGTCGGTCAGTAGCCGCCGCTGTCGCCGTTGTTGGCGAAGGCCACCAGCGCCAGCCAGCCACAGCAGGCCAGCACGGTGAGCCCGGTGAAGACGTAGCCCAGGATCAGCCCCCAGGTGGCGAGCTGGTCGCCGTCCTCGCCGCTGGTGCGGATCTGCCGTTTGGCCACGTGGCCGAGGACCGCGCCGGCCGGCGGAAACACGAAGGCGAACACCAGCGACAGGATCGCCAGCACGTTGGTGCGCTGCCCCGGCCCGGACGGCGGCGGGCCGTACTGACCGTAGGGGCCCTGCGGGGGGTACGGCGGCTGCTGGCTCCAGTGCGCCGACTGCTGCGGCCGCTGGTCACCGTACGACGGCTGGTCGCCGGGTGGCCCGTACGGTGAACGTTCCGCTGGTAGCTCGTACGCCGGCTGGTCCGGCTGCGGCGCGTACGGCTGTTGGCCGGCCGGCGGTGGCGCGTACGGCGACTGGTCAGCTGGTGGTTCGTAGGGCGACGGCGGCGGCTCGTCGCCGGGTGGTCCCGACGGCGGCGGGTGGCTCACAGCTGTCCTCCTCCTGCCGGTGCCGGAAAAGTCCCTCTTGCCGGACGCTACCCGCAGCGGTGAACCTTTTCACAGCGGTTGTGTGGACTGGTCACCTTGGCCTCGCCGACCCGAGAGACCGATACTGACCCAGCGTTCAGTTACCCACGAGTAGTGCGCGGATCCCCGGAGGCTGTGATGGCTCGACTCGCCCAGACGCCCGGCCTGACCGATGTGCAACAGTCGATCCTGGAGACCGTTCGGGACTTCGCGGACAAGGAGATCATCCCGCACGCGCAGCGGCTGGAGCACGCCGACGAGTACCCCACCGACATTCTCGACGGCATGCGCGAGATGGGGCTCTTCGGCCTCACCATCGACGAGGAGTACGGCGGGCTCGGCGAATCGCTGCTCACCTACGCGCTCGTGGTGGAGCAGCTGTCCCGAGGCTGGATGTCGATCTCCGGCATCGTCAACACCCACTTCATCGTGGCGTACCTGATCTCCCAGCACGGTTCCGCCGAGCAGAAGGCCCGCCTCCTGCCGAAGATGGCCACCGGCGAGGTGCGCGGAGCGTTCTCCATGTCCGAGCCCGAGACCGGCTCCGACGTCTCGGCGATCAAGTCCCGGGCCGTCCGTGACGGCGACAGCTACGTGCTCAACGGGCAGAAGATGTGGCTCACCAACGGGGCGTACTCCTCGGTGGTGGCCACACTGGTCAAGACCGACACCGGCGCGGAGTCCGTCTACGGCAACATGAGCACCTTCCTGCTCGAGAAGGAGCCGGGCTTCGGCGAGACCGCTCCCGGCCTGACCATCCCCGGCAAGATCGAGAAGATGGGTTACAAGGGCGTCGAGACCACCGAGATGGTGCTCGACGGGGTGACGGTGCCCGACTCCGCGATCCTCGGCGGCGCTGACCAGGTGGGCCGTGGCTTCTACCAGATGATGGACGGCATCGAGGTGGGCCGGGTCAACGTGGCCGCCCGCGCCTGCGGCATCTCCATCCGCGCCTTCGAGCTGGCGGTGCAGTACGCCCAGCAGCGCAAGACCTTCGGCCAGCCGCTCGCCAGGCACCAGGCGATCGCGTTCAAGCTCGCCGAGATGGGCACGAAGATCGAGGCCGCGCACGCCCTCATGGTCAACGCCGCCCGGCTCAAGGACGCCGGCCAGCGCAACGACGTCGAGGCCGGGATGGCCAAGCTGCTCGCCTCGGAATACTGCGCCGAGGTCGTCCAGGAGGCGTTCCGCATCCACGGCGGCTACGGCTACTCCAAGGAGTACGAGATCGAGCGGCTGATGCGGGAAGCCCCGTTCCTGCTCATCGGCGAGGGCACCTCGGAGATCCAGAAGACCATCATCAGCCGAGGCCTCCTCAAGGAGTACAAGATCTGATCCCCTTTACCTCCGCGATCTTGCACTTCCTGTCGTCACATAACCCGCTTGACGGGGCGAAACGCCGACCGAAAGTGCAAGATCGCGGGGGTGGGGGTCAGGTCAGGCGGGTTAGCGCGTTCACGGCGCGTTCCACGGCCAGGCAGCGGTCTTCCACGTAGTCCATGCCAGCCTCTTCGGCGATCCGCCGCGCCTCGGCCGAGACGATGCCCAACTGCAGCCAGACCGCCGGGGCGCCGATCGTCGCCGCGTCGCGGACGACCTGCACGGCGTCGGCCGCCGGCCGGAACACGTTCACCAGGTCGACCGGGTGCGGGATGTCCGCGAGAGTCTTGTACGCCCGCTCCCCGAAGAGTTCATCGACCGACGGGTTGACCGGGATGATCCGCCAGCCGTGTCGCTGCATCTGCAATGGCACGCCATGTGCGGCCTTGTTGGGGTCGCGGGACGCGCCCACGACGGCGATCACGGCGGAGTCGGCGAGGATCTGCTGAGCGGTACGCACCCGCCGACTGTAGCTCCGACTACAGCAGTGTCAGCTGCTCGGCTGCCGACCGTGGCGGCGGCTCGGGCAGGGTGCGGTTGTCGCCCCGCTCCCCGCGGTGCAGCCCGTGCCGGCGGGAGGCGATCCGCACCCGCGCGGTCAACTCCCGCTGGTACGCCTGCGGGGCGTACGCGCCGGCCCGGTAGAGCTCGCGGTAGCGGGGCACGAGGTGCGGGTGCTCGCGGGCGAGCCAGTGCGCGTACCACTCCCGGGCGCCCGGACGCAGGTGCAGGGGCAGGGCGGTCACGCTGGTCGCACCGGCGGCGGCGATCGCCGACACGGTGGCCTCGATCGACTCGTCGCTGTCGCTGAGGCCGGGCAGGATCGGGGCCATCAGCACGCCGACGGAGAGACCCGCGTCGGTGAGCGCCCGGACGGCGTCCAACCGGCGGCGGGGGTGCGGTGTGCCCGGCTCGACGGTGCGCCAGAGGTGCTCGTCGACGAACCCCACCGAGAACGAGATGCCCACCGTTGTCACCTCGGCGGCCTGACGCAGCAGCGGCAGGTCGCGCAGGATCAGCGTGCCCTTGGTGAGGATCGAGAACGGGTTGGCGAAGTCCCGCAACGCGGCGATGATCTGCGGCATCAGCCGGTAGCGGCCCTCGGCGCGCTGGTAGCAGTCCACGTTGGTGCCCATCGCCACGTGCGCACCCCGCCATTTCGGCGCGGCCAGCTCCCGCCGGACCAGCTCGCCGGCGTTGACCTTGACGATCACCTTCCGGTCGAAGTCCGCGCCGGCGTCGAGATCGAGGTAAGTGTGAGTGTTTCTCGCGAAGCAGTAACGGCATGCATGAGAACAGCCCCGGTACGGGTTGATCGTCCACTCGAACGGGACGCGGGACTGCCCGGGCACCCGGTTGAGGATGGACTTGGCCTGCACCTCGTAGAAGGTCATCCCGGCGAACTCGGGGGTGTCGAAGGTGCGGGCGACGGCGCCGGGCAGCGCCAGCGGCAGGGGTGGCGTCGCTGGCGCTGCCCGCTCGGGGTCTCCCTCGACCGGGGGAGCGGTGAGGTTGTCCCAGCGCATGGGCACTATTCGAACACGTGTACGAGGCGAGCGCAAGTGACCCGCCGTACACCGGTGGGCGTCCGGGCGGTCGGAGAGGGGAGGATGGACGCCATGGAGACGTCGACCTTCGTCTACGACGGGGACTGCGCGTTCTGCACGAGCTGCGCGCAGTTCATCGAGCGCCGCATCCCCACCACCGCGAGGGTGGTGCCGTGGCAGTTCGCCGACCTGGACGCGCTCGGCCTCACCGTGGCCGAGTGCGAGGAGGCCGTGCAGTGGGTCGGCGCGGACGGCGCGCGTGCCGCCGGCCCGGACGCCATCGCGAAGCTGCTCGCCGCGAGTGGTCCGCTCTGGCGGGTCGCCGGTGCCGGCCTGCGGATCCCTCCGGTACGGGCTGCGGCCTGGCCGGTGTACCGCTGGGTGGCGCGTAACCGGCACCGCCTGCCGGGCGGCACTGCGGCCTGTTCCCTGCCGCAGGAGGCGCGGGAGCGGCTCTACGGCCCGGCCGGTCGCCCGAGCACCGGAGCCTGATCGTCGAACGCCCGCTCCGCGCCGGCTCCCACCGGACCCCGGTCGGGTGGCACCGGCCCGGTGTCGGTGTCCGCCGGGCTCGTCTCCGGCGCGTCCGTCGGTGCCGAACCGGACGTGTGGCGGCCGACGAGCCGACGGGCCCAGACCAGCGGGCGTACCCGTTCCAGCGGTAGGAAGCTGGTCATCGCGGCCAGGTGCGGTGCGAACGAGATCGTGATGGTCGCGATGGTGACCGCGTGGAACGAGTAGAAGAAGCCGACCATGGCGAGTCGCCAACGGGGTGGCAGCAGGAAGACCACCGGGCTCAGCAGCTCGAACGCCACGATGCCGAACTGGGCGACGATGAGCAGGTACGGCACCTGGGCGATCAGGTCCGCCAGGTCGGTGCCGCGCCGGATGATCGCGCGGGCCAGGACCGAGCCGGTCAGCCAGTCCAGACCGCCGAAGCGCAGCTTGGCGAAGGCGGCCAGGAAGTACGTGCAGATCACCGCGATCTGGGTGACGCGCAGGGCCCAGCCGCCGGCCTCGGTGCGGGTGGTGTCGCCGTGGCGGGCGCGACCGGCGGTGGGCAGCACGGCCAGCGCGACGAGCAGCCCGAACCGGTCGTGGTCGACCTTCCCGTAGCTCATCGCGATGATCATCCACTCCAGGTACAGCGCGCACACCGCCCAGCCGAGCAGTCGGGGCGCCCGTCCGGTGGCGGCGAGGAGGGCGAGCAGCAGCAACGCCCAGAAGATCACCGTCACCAGCGTCTCGGTCGGCGTCGGCAGTGGGAGCAGACGGCCGATCAGGAGCGGTTGGTACAGGTCGCCGGGCACGCTGACCCGGGTGCGTACCCAGGGGGTGAAGATCACCAGGTCGGCGGCGACGAACAGGTAGATCAGGGTGCGGAACGCGGCCACCCGGCCCCGGGGCACCGCCTCGGTCAACCAGCGGCTCATCGGGCGGCCTGCCAGCGGACGACCGTCTCATCGGTGTGTTGACCGGTCGGTCGGCCGGCGCGAATGCCGTGCCAGCGGATGACGATGCGGACCTCGACCAGCGCGGGGGCGTCCGGGTGGCGTTCGGCGTACGCGTCGGCGACCTCGGTGAGCAGCGTCGGGTCTGCCGCGTAGCGGGCCTGCTGACCCTCGATCTCGGCGCGGCGGATGCCGGTCGCGTTCTGGTCGAGGTCGATCACCGCCCCGGAGGTGTTCACCCCCTCGACGCGGGTGTCGGGCGCGGGTGCGTTCGGCGGGTTCGAGGTGGAGTACATCCGGAACGGGCCGAACGGGAAGTCGTCGTCGCTGCCCCAGAAGGTGCCGAGGACGAGCAGGACGAGACCCAGTGCGGTCGCGCCCAGCCGGGTCACGCGCCCGCGGGTGGTCAGGTTCTCCATCGGGTCGTGACGATACGGGATGTACCGACTGCTTCGGGTCCCTCCGACGGCCAGTTCGGCCTGACCAGGCAGGTGATCATGCGCGCGGGTGGGGGTACGACGAAGGCCGGGCCCGTGTCGGGCCCGGCCTCGTGTGTCGTCAGCGGGACGACTCAGTGGTTGTGCTCGGCCAGCTGCTTGCGGACGTCGTCCATGTCCAGCGCCTCGACCTGCTCGATCAGGTTCTCCAGTGCGGACTCGGGCAGGGCGCCCGGCTGGGCGAAGACGATGACGCCGTCCCGGATCGCCATGATCGTCGGGATCGAGCGGATGTCGAACTTGGCGCCCAGCTCCTGCTGAGCCTCGGTGTCGACCTTCCCGAAGACGATGTTCTGGTGCTTCTCCGAGGAGCGCTCGTAGACCGGGGCGAACCGCTTGCACGGACCACACCAGTCGGCCCAGAAGTCGACCAGGACGATGCCGTCGTTGCCGGTCACCTCGTCGAAGTTCGCCGAGGTCAGCTCAACGGTTGCCATTGCACTCTCCGATCACCGCGGTTTATCTACGTCCCGTAGAACCAGGGCTGACCGTATCGAATTCCCGGGCGATGGGGCACGAAACGTGCTCGGGGCTGCCGGGGGGCGCTGCGGGTCATCGACGTACGTCTGTTCACACCCGAGCTGCGGATCGCAAGTGCACGACGCACTTGCGTGACCTGCGGTAATGGGAGCGTTTCCAGGGAGATCCACCCGATTGAGCACTACGAATCGGTAACTTGGGCATTGACAAGGAGGTATCCGGCCTGCAGAGATCGCTGATCAACCTCCGATTGGTGACGGAGAGTAATGTTACAAAAAGATAAATGTGACCGCGATCTCTGTTGAACCTACGCAGGCGTAGGGCAGAATTCCTCACATCAGAGCGTGGGCGGCGGGTGCCGGGGAGGGCCCCGCCGCTCATTGCGTCTCCCCCCGGGCGTGTGACAGGTGTGACATTTCCGCCGCCACCGCGCCCCGCCGGTCGCCTTAACCATCGGTAAGGCATGCTGTGCCGAACTCCATCGCCGCCCGTCGAAGGGACCAGCATGCAGTTCGGTCGCTACTACGAGGAGTTCGAGGTCGGCGCGGTCTACCGGCACTGGCCGGGCAAGACCGTGACCGAGTACGACGACCACCTCTTCTGCCTGCTCACCATGAACCACCACCCGCTGCACATGGACGCGCACTACGCCGCGACGGCCAGCCAGTTCAAGCGCAACGTCGTGGTCGGCAACTACATCTACTCGCTGCTGCTCGGCATGTCGGTGCCGGACGTGAGTGGCAAGGCGATCGCCAACCTGGAGGTCGAGTCGCTACGGCATGTCGCGCCGACCTTCCACGGCGACACCATCTACGGCGAGACCACGGTGCTGGACAAGCGTGAGTCCGGCTCGAAACCCGACCGTGGCGTGGTGTCCGTGGAGACGCGCGGCTACAACCAGGACGGCACGATGGTCTGCGTCTTCCGGCGCAAGGTCATGGTCCCCAAGCGGGAGTACGCGGAAGCTGCGGTGCCCGACGGCGTGGACCCCGAGCGGCCCAGCTTCCCCGAGCCGCGCTGAGCGTCGCGGCGGGCTCGACCGTCGCCGGACACCGGGCTCCTTCCCCGACCGCGGGTCTGCTGGGGAAGGGGCCCGGCGCCCGTCTCGGGGCATATGCTGACGCCGGAGGTTCCGATGAGCCACTCCGTAGCGGGAGAGCCGTCCTCTGCCGGCCGCCGAGCCACGCCCTTGACCACCGCTGTCTACTCCGCCGCCGAGTGGGATCTGCTCACCGGCCTGCCCGGCCGGGTTCTCGTGGCCGCAGCGGCGCCCGGTCCCGGCCGGATCGAGCGTGGGGTCACGGCGGGCCTGGCCGGCCTGGACGCCGTGGCCGCCGGCCGGGCCTCCGACAGTGATCTGGTCCGCGCGGTGGTCGCCGCGATCTACGCCCGTCACGACGGCCCCCCGCAACCCGCCGAGCGGCTGACCGACCTGGTGGACCTGCTGGCCGCCTGTCGGGCGGCGAGCCGGGTCCTCCGTCGGCGGGCCGACCCGGCCGACTCGGCCGCGTACCGCCAGTGGGTGCAGTCGGTCGCGGCCCGGGTCTGTCGCGCGGTGCCCGGCACCGGCGGGCGTCGGGTGGACCCACCGGCCAGCCCGGCGGACCGGCGCTTCCTGGACCGGCTCGGTGCCGCGCTCGACCTGGGCTGACCGGCAGGTCGTCGCGGCCGGCGCCGACGCGGTCCGTACCCTCTGATGACCGTGACCGACGACCAGCTTGAGGTGGGCGTGGGCCCCTGGCCGGGGAACCCACCGGACGACCCCCGTTACGACCCGCAGCTACTGGCTGAGGGGGACCGGCGCAATGTCGTCGACCGCTACCGCTACTGGCGGCATGAGGCGATCGTCGCCGACCTGGACCGGCACCGGCACGGCTTCCACGTCGCGATCGAGAACTGGCAGCACGACTTCAACATCGGCACTGTGGTGCGCAACGCCAACGCGTTCAACGCCGCCGAGGTGCACATTGTCGGACGACGACGGTGGAACCGGCGCGGTGCGATGGTGACCGATCGGTACCAGCACGTACGGCACCACGAGACGATCGAGGAGTTCGTCGCCTGGGCGGCCGGGCGGCACCTGCCGGTGTTCGGCATCGACAACCTGCCCGGGTCGCGTCCGCTGGAGACCGGCACCCTGCCACGCGACTGCGTGTTGCTGTTCGGCCAGGAGGGTCCCGGCCTCTCCGCGCCGGCCCGCGCCGCGTGCGACCAGCTCTACTCCATCGCCCAGTACGGCTCGACGAGGTCGATCAACGCCGGCGTGGCCAGCGGAATCGCGATGCACGCCTGGATCCGCGCGCACGCCGGCACGCCACCGGACTGACCCACGTACGGTGCCGAATCGGACGTTCCGGCTTGACGTGCCAGCGGTCCGGGGAGACGGTGGGGATGTGAGTGTCGCGGTGAGTTGTCCGAGATGCGGGGGCCCGGTACGGGCGCCGGATCTGATGAACACCGACTCAAGGTGTGTGCACTGCGGCCCGGTGCCGCCGCTGCACGTGCCCGAGCACATCGGAGCGGAGATCGTGGCGAGCGTGGTGGAACGGATCACCGCGACCGCCGACCCGCCGATGACGCCGTTGTGGTGCCCGTGGCCGCTGCCGCCCGGTTGGACACTCACCGGCGTGGCGTACGCCGGGGACGACCGGACGGGAGTGCGGGCGACAGCGTTGGCCTGCGCGGGCCCGGCGCCACTCGGCGGTGGTCCGGCCGATCTGGTCTTTGTGGCCGAGGAACCCGGTGTGGGTCTGGGCACCCGGCTCGCCGGTCTGACCGGCCCGGATCCGGGACCGGAGTTG
The DNA here is from genome assembly GCF_040649675.1 of Micromonospora parva. Classification (NCBI taxonomy): domain Bacteria; kingdom Bacillati; phylum Actinomycetota; class Actinomycetes; order Micromonosporales; family Micromonosporaceae; genus Micromonospora; species Micromonospora parva. Next base: position 62,908 of record NZ_JBEZFX010000019.1, read on the forward strand.
GTCGACGCGCTGACCGACCCCGGATCGGGCCATCCTGACCACGTCGGACAGGCGAAGATCAAGGTCGGCGGGCACCCCACTCCACTGTGGTTGGTGAATTCGCCAACGGATCGAAGCGCGTACGCCGGCGAGGCTCGGGGAATGTGGCTCCATGCGATAGCCTGGCCGGCGAGTGCGGGTCACCTGCTCGCGGAAGATGTCGTGCTACACGACCTGACCGAGTGGACTCCGCCCGAGCTCGTGTACGGCGCACCGTCCCCGTATCTACCCGGGAGAGCTTGACAACTCTCCCGGATTGACGGAGAACGGACGCAGATATTCACTGTACGACACCACACTGATACTCTGGGTGCCGCTGCGGTAATGGGACCCGGCGCCGCGCGAGAGGATGGCCCGCCATGGTCAAGAAGGTCCTCACCTGGGCCGGAATCGCATTCTTGATCTTCTTCGTCGCCTACCGGCCAAACTCTGCGGCGGACGTGTTCAAGTCGCTCGGCGGCGGGATCATGGATATCGCCCAGGGCTTTGGCGACTTCTTCACCAGCCTCGTCGCCTAGCCGCCGATGGGCAGCCCCTCCGGTCCACCCTTCGACCCGGACGACCCCGACCGGGAGCGCCGCGAGCGCGACACCGAGCCGATCCCGCGGATCGGGCCAGATGACGGCCCGGATTACGGGGCCGGTCCCGGCCTGTCCGACGGTCCGTCCCTTTCGGACGACGTCGGCTACGGCGACGGGCCCGGCTATGCCGGTCAGGGTCGTTCCGGTCGGGGATGGATCCGGGATCCGGAGGCCGGTTACCAGCCGCCGCAGATCTCCGAGGACGAGCTGGCCGGGTTGCGCGCCGACGCGACCGGCTCGACCCCTCGGCGGGTGCTGCCACTGGAAGACGAACCCAGCTCGTTGGTGGCGCGCTACCTCTTCCCCACCGAGCGCTACCGCGGCGAGTGGAAGCGGCACTGGATCCACCTCACCAACCCGCTGTTGATCGGCATCGCGGCGACCTTCGTGCTCGGCTACCTCTCCGGCTTCCTCGCCGGCCAGGACGTCGGCGCGCTGACCACCATCGCCGTGCTGCTCTGGTTCGCGGTGATGGGGTGGGTGGCCTGGAAGGTCGCGGACTGGTGGTATGACCGTTTCATCCTGACCAACAAGCGGGTCATGGTGGTCAACGGCATCGTCACGCGCAAGGTGGCGATGATGCCGCTGGTCCGGGTCACCGACATGAAGTACGAGCAGACCCCGACCGGCCGGGCGCTCAACTACGGCACCTTCGTGCTGGAGTCCGCCGGTCAGGAGCAGGCGCTCCGCGAGATCAAGAACCTACCCAACCCGAACGAGCTCTACCTGCGCGTCGTCGAGGAGATGTACGAGCCGCAGGCGGTCGAGGCGCGGCTCGGCAAGGAAGCCGACGAGGCCAAGGCCGACGACGGTGCGTGAAGGTTTTTGACCGAACATCGGAGCAAGTGCGCACCTTTCGTCATGGACCGAAGCGCCTCTGACGTGGCACTCTGCCAGGACAGCAGGGGTGCGGAGGTGAGCGGTGGCGAGCAAGGACTCGTTGGAGGAGCAGTTCCGCGAGTTCGTCGCGGCCCGCTCCGCCGCGCTCCTACGCACCGCCTACCTGCTCACCGGGGACTGGGCCACCGCCGAAGACCTGCTCCAGACGGCGCTGACCAAGACCTACCTGGCGTGGAAGCGGCTCGGCGGGATCGAGGCCGTCGAGCCGTACGCCCGGCGTGTGATGGTCAACACCTCGACCAGTTGGTGGCGGCGGCGCTGGCACGGCGAACGCCCGACCGAGGTGCTACCCGAGCGGGCCGGTGTCGACGAGATCGAGCAGCAACTTGACCGCGACCTGCTCTGGCGGCATCTCCGGCAGCTACCCAACCGGCAGCGGGCAGTGCTGGTGCTGCGCTACTACGAGGACATGACGGAGGCGCAGACCGCCGCGCTGCTCGACATCTCACCGGGCACGGTGAAGAGCCAGACCTCCCGGGCGCTGGCCACGCTGCGGCGACGACTCGGCGCGGACGCGCCAGAACTCGCCGCCGCCGGCTTCGCCGGCCGGTCTGCTGCCGCCGGCCCATCTCCTGCTGCCGGGAGTCGATCGGGCGCCACACGTGCCGCTGGCCGGACGACAGGCCCGGACACCCGGACCGGGCAGCCCTCGGTCACCGATGCCACCGCCGCACCCAGGCCGGGGCGGTCGACTGGCCGACCCGCACCCCGCCCGGCCGCTCCGCGCCCCGCCGCGCCCCGTGCGATCACCCCGCAGGTCGTGCTGCCCACCGCCCCGGCGGCCGTGCCCGTCGGCACGGGCTCCGGGGAGCAGCAGTGATTGAACTCCCCGGCCGGCCCGACAACCTGACGGACGTCCCGCCGCGTTCATACCAGGTGCGGCCTGACGAGTTGGAAGGTGCGGTGCGGGAGAGCCTCTCGCACCAGGTCGCGCGTACCCGCCCACTGAGCGTCGATCCGGCGGGTCAGGCCATCCGCCGCGCGAACCGGATCCGGCGTCGACGCGCCGCAGCCGGCGTCGCCCTCGCCGCGGTCACCACCGTGCTGCTCAGCGCCGGCATCGCCCAGCTCGGCGCCGAGACCAGCCGGGACGGGGCCCCCATCGTGGTGATCGGTGACCCGGGCCCGACCAACCGACCGCTCCCGAAGGCCAGCATTCCCGGCTCCGCCCCCTCGCCCGAGACATCGGCCGCTCCGCCCGCCGGCGAGACGCTGGTCAGCGCCGCCGGGCGGCGACTCGTACTGCCCGACGTCGGGGCGGCCGAACGCGCCCAGCCACTGCCCAGCGGCAACGGTTGGCTGGTGGTCGGCGCGCCGACCACCGCGGGGCGCTCCCTGTGGGTGGTGCAGGACGACGGCCTAGTGCAGGTGCTGCTGGCCGGAGCGGGCGGGATCGTGCTGGCCCCGGACAGCCTCCAGGTCGCCTGGCGCGACGGCGGCGACCTGCTGGTGGCGGGCGTGGTCGGCACCCAACTCATCGGGGCGGTGCGCACCCCGGTGCCAGCGGGGGCGGAGCCCGTCCGATTCGTCGCCGACAGCGTGCTGGTCCGCCTCGACCCGACCGGCGCCGGTCACACCCTCTGGCGGCCCGGTGCGGGGCCGCTGCCCGACTTCCTCGACCGCAAGAGCCTCAACGTCTACGGGGAGCTACCCGACGGGCGGCTCGTCGGCCAGGTCGCCACCACCGATCCCAGCCGGACCTGCCTCGCCGTGCTCGCCCCGACACGGCGCCTGGAGCAGGTACGCACCGGTTGCGGTCCCGACCTGAGTCAGGACGGCGTCGGCGGCGTCTCGCCGGACGGGCGGTGGCTGCTGGTGAACGGACGGATCGGCGGCACCGACCGGTCCCTGCTGGTCGACCTGCACCGGCTCGGGCCGGCGGCGACCGCAGTGGCGGCCGGGCCGCCGATGACCGGGGTGGTCATCTGGACCGACGGGACCAACGCCTCCTACCTCGACGGCACCGGTCAGCTGGTCCAGCTCGACGTCGGCCAGGTGCGGGCGGGAAAGCCCGCCGGCCCCGCCGCGGTGCCCGGCGTGTCAACCGGTGACCAGCCGATCCTGGTGAAGGGCTTCTGACCCGGGCGACCCCATGTGAGCCGGGCTCGCTGTTTCCTCGGTAGCGTCGGGCGGTGACCTCGCGTACCGGCTCCGCCCCCCGGATCGACCTGCACGCCCACTCGACGGCCAGCGACGGCACGCTGACCCCGGCCGAGCTGGTCGGCGCGGCCTTCGACGCCGGGCTGGACGTGCTGGCGATCACCGACCACGACACCACCGCCGGCTGGGCGCCGGCAGTCGACGCACTGCCGCCGGGGCTGCGTCTGGTTCGCGGCGCGGAGTTGTCGTGCCGCTGGTCCGGCGCGCAGCCGGAGGTGCCGCTGCACCTGCTCGCGTACCTGTTCGATCCGGAGCATCCGGAGCTGGTGGCCGAGCTGGCCCGGGTCCGGGCCGCCCGGGAAGAGCGCGGCGAACGGATGGTCGCCCTGTTGCGGGCCGACGGCATCGACGTGAGCTGGCCGGACATCCTGGCCGGCGCGGGTGGCGGCACGGTGGGGCGTCCGCACCTCGCGCAGGCGCTCATCCGCGCCGGCCTGGTCGGCAGTGTCCGGGAGGCGTTCGGCCCGAACTGGCTGGGCGAGCGGTACCGGCTGCCCAAGGAGGACATCGACGTGTTCCGGGCCGTCCGACTGGTCCGGGCGGCCGGCGGGGTGCCGGTCTTCGCCCACCCGCGCGCCACCCGACGTGGCCGGGTGGTGCCCGACGAGCTGATCGCCGAACTGGCTGCCGCCGGGCTCGCCGGGCTCGAGGCCGACCACGAGGACCACAGCCCGGCTGAGCGGGAACACGTGCGGGCGCTCGCCGCCGAGTTGGGGCTGTTCGTCACCGGTTCCTCGGATTTTCACGGCACCCACAAGACCGTTCAGCTCGGCGCGTTCAGCACCGGCGTCGAGGCGTACGAGCGGATCGTCGCCGACGGGGTGACCGAGGTCGCTTCGGGCTGATCCGGGTATTTCGCCCATCGCGGCGCGGCTAGTTTGATCACGTGGATCTGAAGCTGTTCGGCGAGGTTTTCGTGACCCTGCTGGTGATCACCGACCCGCCGGGCATGATGCCGATCTTCCTGGCGTTGACCGGCCCGCTGCCCGCCCGCGACCGCAACCGGGCCGCCTGGCAGGCCGTCGCGTTGGCGCTCGGCGTCATCGTGATCTTCGCGGTGGCGGGGCAGACCCTGCTCGACTACCTGCACGTGGACCTGCCGGCCCTACAGGCGGCCGGTGGGTTGCTGCTGGTGCTCGTCGCCCTGGAGCTGCTGACCGGCAAGGCCGACGACCCGAGCCAGCAGGTGACCTCCAACATCGCGCTGGTGCCGCTGGGCACGCCGCTGCTGGCCGGCCCGGGTGCCATCGTGGCCACCATGCTCTTCGTCCAACAGGCCGACGGGCTGGGGGAGTTCAGCGCCATCGCCGTCGCGATCCTCGCCGTGATGGTCGCCGTCTGGATCGTCCTGCGCTTCTCCGGCGGCATCGTGAAGATCCTCCGGCCGGGCGGGATCGAGGTGCTGACCCGGATCGCCGGCCTGCTGCTGGCCGCGATCGCCGTGCAGCTCATCGCCGACGCGGTGGCCGCCTTCGTGACGCAGTACGTGAACATGACCTGACGGCACGCGCGCGATGTCGGGGGCGGATGGCAGGATCGCAGGCGTGCGACGATCCTCATCAGCAGGGCGGCCGGCGGCCGGCGGCCGGGCCCCTCGGCAGCGGGCCGGCGACGCCGAACAGCTCGGCTTCGAGGGCATGCCGGAGCGGCTGTTCGTCTGCACCCCGAGCAAACTCGGCGCGTACGCGGACTGCCCGCGTCGCTACCGCTACTCCTACGTCGACCGGCCCGCCCCGCCCAAGGGTCCGCCGTGGGCGCACAACTCGCTGGGCGCCAGCGTGCACACCGCCCTGAAGAACTGGTACGCGCTGCCCGCCGACCGGCGGCGCCCCGACGCGTTGGCCACGCTGCTCAAGGGCACCTGGGTCCGCGAGGGCTACCGCGACGACGAGCAGGAGCGGGCCGCCTACCGGCGGGCGTTGGGGTGGCTGGAGGCGTACGTCGAGACGCTGGAGCCGGATTCCGACCCGCTCGGTGTGGAACGGGTGGTGGCGGTCAAGACCGCCGTGTTGGCGTTCAACGGTCGCGCCGACCGGATCGACTCGCGGCCCGGGCCGGAAGGGCCGGAGCTGGTCATCGTCGACTACAAGACCGGTCGCAGCGGGCTGGACGCGGACGACGCCCGGGGCTCACAGGCGCTGGCGCTCTACGCGTACGCCGCCGAGCGGGTGTTCCGCCGACCGTGCCGCCGGGTGGAGCTGCACCACCTACCGACCGGCACGGTCGCCGGCCACGACCACACCGTCGAATCGCTGGCCCGACAGCTGACCCGTGCGGAAGACACAGCCCGCGACATCATGGCCGCCGAACGGGCGGTCGCCGACGGCGCCGACGCGGACGAGGCGTTCCCGGTGGCGCCCAGCCCACGCTGTGGCTGGTGCGACTTCCGGCGGCACTGCCCGGCGGGCGCGCAGGCCCCGGGCAAGGAGCCGTGGGCGGCCATGGACCGGCCGGCCGACGGTTGATCTCCGCCGGTCGGATCAGCCGGCCAGCGAGGCGGCGGCGTGCCGCGCGGCCCGCTCCTTGGCCGCCTGCATCAACGGCCCCTCCAGGTAGCGGCGGGGGACGGCGGCGAACGCCAGCCGCAGCGCGCGCACTGTCAGGTCCGCCGACATTGCTGTGGTCGATAGGCCGAGTCCCCCGTACATCCGGCGTGCCCACGTCGGCAGCAGCGCGAACGCCGTGCCGGCGATACCCAGGTACGCCCAGCGCGGCGGGCCCAGCGTGAGCCCCAACCGGACCGGCAGGCTGAGCTTCCACGGCAGTGGCGGGGCGGTGAGGAACACCGCCGTCTCGGCGGCCTCCCGGGTCATCCGCAACTGTGGCCGTACCGCCTCGTAGTAGTCAGCGACCTCGGCGGCGGTGCCCGGGACGGTGGCCGGGTCCAGACCGACCAGGGCGGCGGCGCGCCGCTGCTCGGTGTAGTAGCCGTCCACCTCGTCGTCGCTCAGCGGCAGCCCGGCCCGCCGGGCCGTGCTCAGGAACGACTCGACCTCCGTCACGTGCACCCAGCGCAGCAGGTCCGGGTCGTCGATCCGGAACTCCTCACCGGTGCGCGGGTCGGTGGCCCGCAGCCGGTCGTGAACGCGGCGCAGCCGGGCCCCGGCGGCCTGCGCCTCGGCGGTGGTGCCGTAGACGGTGGTCGCCACGTAGGTGGCGGTGCGGACCAGTCGACCCCACGCGTCGGTGCGGTAGTTGCTGTTCTGTGCGACCCCGGCCATGGCCAGTGGGTGCAACGCCTGCAGGTAGAGCGAGCGCAGGCCGGCGACGATCAGGATCGGCTCCTCGTGCACCTTCCACGTGACCGAACCCGGACCGAAGAGGCCGAGGTCATCGGTGTCCACCGCTCAAGACTGCCACGCTCGGATCGACCCCGCCGCGCACGTGCCGTCGGTGCCGCGCTCGGAGCACCGATCAGACGTCGGCGGAGCGGCGGGCCCGGCAGTCCGGGCAGAGGCCCCAGAAGGTCACTTCAGCCTCGTCCACCTCGAAGCCGTGCGCGATGTTGGGCTCCAGGCACGGGGCGCTGCCCACCGCGCAGTCGATGTCGGCGATCTCACCGCAGCCCCGGCAGACCACGTGGTGGTGGTTGTCGCCCACGCGCGCCTCGTAGCGGGCGGGACTGCCGGCCGGCTCGATCCGGCGCGCCAGCCCGGCCCCGGAACAGCGCGCCCAGCACGTCGTAGACCGCCTGGGTGGAGACCGAGTCGAGCCGTTCACGGACCCGGCGGGTGATCTCGTCGACCTCCAGATGGCCGCCGCCGGCCAGCACGTCGAGCACCGCGAGGCGTGGCCGCGTCACCCGCAGGCCCCTCGACCGCAGCAGCTCCTCGGTACCGGACACTCGCCAATGACAGCACGCCCGGCCTGCATCGACAACCGTCGCATGCTGCGGGTGGCCACCGACACAGCCAGGCAAGATCGGAAGTACGGCCCGAAGGATGAACCCGATCGACCCGGCGCGCGTGTGTCCGATCGAGAGCCGGGGGACGATCGGCGGACCATAGGCTGGCCGCCCCTGACCATGATCCACCTGGAGGGTTCGATGTTCGAGGAGATCCTGGGTCTACCGGTACACGTCCTGGTGGTCCACGCGGTCGTCGTGTTCGTGCCGCTGCTGGCGGTGCTCGCCGTCGCGTACGTGGGGCTGCCGCGGTGGCGCAGCCGGCTGGACTGGGCCCTGGGCCTCCTCGCCGTGGCCGCTCCGGTGACCGCCTACGTGGCGGTCAAGTCGGGTGAGGCGCTCACCGACGCGCTGGTGGCCCGCGGCTTCCAGGGACCGATCCTCGACCAGATCTTCGAGCACTCCCGCTACGGAGACATCCTGTTCCGCATCGTGCTGCCGCTCGGGATCGTGGCCATCCTGCTGCTCGTGGCGACAAGTGGGCATCCCCGAGTGCCGCGACTGCCCGCGCTGGTCACCCCGGTACTGGCGGTAGCGGCCGTGGCCCTTGCCATCGCCGCCCTGGTCTACGTCTACCTGACCGGCCACTCCGGCGCTGAGACGGTGTGGGGCACCACCCTTTAAGAGATCTTGGACAGCTTCCGTTCGGTGCTGACGGAAACTGTCCAAGATCTCGTGAGGGATAGCTGCGAGATGGGTTGTGCGGGGTTGGTGGCCGTGGCTGTGCGGCGGTACAACACCCAGGACCGGCGACTTCACCGCGGTCCAGCTTGCCGGGAACCTCCAACGGGGCACGAGTTGCTGGCCCTCTGGTGTGCGCCTCCAGATCTGCGGCCGCTGACTCGCGGCCCGCTGGGCTGCCGCCGCTGAGCTGCGTCCCTCTGGCCCGCGGCTCCTGGGCTGCGGCTGCCGGGCTGCGGCTGCCGGGCTGCTGCCCGGAGGGCGGGCATCAGAAAATGACTCGCGAGCAGAGCAGGCAGAGCAGAACCAGCAGCACCACGCCGGCCGCCGCGCCGAAGCCGTAGGTGACCCGCTGCGAACGCTGCTCGGCCGCGTCCAGGTCGACCATGTCCTGCGGGGGCAGTTGCCGCGGCGGCGCCGGCTGCAGATGTACGGGCGGACGCCAACCCGCCGGCGGCGGCACGCTCGGCGGCGGGCCGGAGTACCCACCGGGAGCGTGCCCGGCCGGTGGTGGTCCGGCGTGCCCGGCCGGTGGTGGTCCGGCGTGCCCGGCCGGTGGTGGTCCGGCGTGCCCGGCCGGTGGTGGTCCGGCGTGCCCGGCCGGTGGTGGTCCG
>NZ_JBEZFX010000019.1:71884-82524 GCF_040649675.1 Micromonospora parva
CGGCGTGTCCGCTGGGAGTGCCGCTGTCCGGCAAGGTGGGGCCGGTCTGCCCGGCTGGTGGTCCGGTTTGTCCGGCCGGTGGTGGGCCGGCCTGGCCGACAGGTGGTGGTCCGGCGTGTCCGCTGGGAGTGCCGCCGTCCGGCAACGTGGGGCCGGTCTGCCCGGCTGTTGGTCCGGTTTGTCCGGCCGGCGGTGCGCCGGTGGGCCCGGCAGGAGTGCGTCCCGTCGGCGATGGGCTGGTGGGCCCGCTCGTAGGTGGGTTGGTGGGCTCGGCCGGCGGTTGGGTCATGGACCCGGTCGGTGGTGTGGCACCGGATGCGGTGGGCGGTTGGTCCGCCAGCGCGTCGTCACCGGTGTCAGGCCGTCGCCAGTAGTCGTCCGGGGTGCTGCCACCGCTGGGGGTCGTCACGCCGTCCGACGCTACCAACGCCGCCGGCGGCCCGGTCGTTTCTGGCCGGCGTGCCACGGTTGTCGGTCTGGCGGGTTCTGGGGGAGTCCCTCGATCGGCGGCATGGTTGTTTCTGGTCGGCAGGGCTCGGCAGTCTGGTTGTTTGTGGTCGGCGTGGCTTCGGTCCGCGGCCCGGTCCGCCGGCATGAGCTGCGCTAGTCTTGCCGCTCGTGAGCACCGAGGACCCCGGCACGCACGGCGCACGCGGAGACGACGACCGCGCCGTCGACCTGAGCGAAGACTTCGTGGTGCTGCCCGAGCAGACCTCAGACGACACCGACCGTGGTTGGGGCGAGCGGTCGGGCGACAACGACGACTGGCTGCTCGCCGAACGCCCCCCGCACTGGGACTGACCCCGACGGCTCGGCCGGACCCTCATGAGGTCGGTCCGGCCGTTCCGGTGCTGTCGGGAGGGGATGCCCCGCCGGAGGCGGCCGAGCGGTCCTCGTCGACCCGCCGGGGTGGCTCGTCTGCCGCGGATGGTGCGGTGGAGGGCAGTTGCCGGGGCGGGTCGTCGGCCACGGATGGTGCGTCAGCGGGCACGACTGTCGGCGGGCATCCGGCCGGGGTCTGTAGGACTGCGGCGGCCAGGCCGAGCAGCGCCGCGACCAGACCGGCTCGGAGCAGGGTGCGCCAGCGGGGCAGGGCGAGCTGGCGCAGCGGGCGCAACGCCCGCGCGGAATTCGGATCGACCATCGCCTCTGCCGCCTCCCGTCCCCGAGCGCCGCAGCGGCACCCATGGACGGCAGGCTAGGCAGTTACCGTCCACCTCGGCCGACCCACGGCCGACGCCTGTGGACAACCGCCCGGCCTGTGGAAAACGCCCGTCCGCCGGGTCGATTTGCTATGGCACCACCCTTGATCGACTCGCCATCAAGAAAATCGGCCTATCGAGGCGACCTGGATGGGCCGACTTCCTGAAAACCGAGTCGATCAAGGCCCGACCCCGGGGACTTGGAGGCCGACCCGTGGGGTTGGGAGCCCGACCCGAGGGCTTGGAGGCCGGCCGGTGGGCTCGGGAACCCGACCCGAGGGCTTGGAGGCCTGACCGGTGGGCTCGGGAGCCCGACCTGCGGGCATGGAGGCCTGACCGGTGGGCTCGGGAGCCCGACCTGCGGGCATGGAGGCCTGACCGGTGGGGTCGGAAGCCCCGACCCGTGGGATTGGGGCCTGACCGGTGGCGTCGGAAGCCCGACCCGTGGGATTGGGGGCCTGACGCGTGGGGGCGGAGGCCCGACCCGGGGTGGGGTCGGGCCTTCGGCGATCAGGATGCGGAGCTTGCCGCCGCCGTCTTGCCGCCGCCCGATCCACCCGAGGACGACCCCGAAGAGGACGACGAGCCCGAGGACGACCCGGACGTCGACGGCGAGCCCGAAGACGACGAGGACGACCCGGACGAGGACGAGGAGGACGAGCTGTCACCGGAGGACGACTCGGACTTGGCCGGCTTACTGGCCGTGCCGCCGGCCGTCGTCTCGGAGCCGGACGCCCGCGAGTCGGTGCGGTAGAAGCCCGAACCCTTGAAGACGATGCCTACCGAGTTGAAGACCTTGCGCAGCCGCCCCTCACACGCCGGGCACTCGGTCAGCGGCTCGTCAGAGAAGGACTGCACCGCCTCGAGCTGGTGACCGCACGTGGTGCAGGCGTACTGGTACGTGGGCACGTTCTCCTCCGGATCTGGGCTCAGCCAGTTGGCACTCGACGTATTCGAGTGCCAATGGTGCGTCATTCGCCCCGGGTTCGTCCAGCGGACGTGTGGGGCGCGACACCGTGCGCCGCACCCGGGCCGCCGTCAAGCGTACGCACCCCGTCGGCGGGGGTGACGACCGCGCGCACCCGACGGTCATGTGGCTCCACCGGCAGCGCCTCGACGAGTTCACCGTCGTGCAGGGGCACCACCGTCAGGGCTGCCTCGGGCACCCGGGCGAGTGCCCGGTCGTACGAGCCGCCGCCGCGCCCGAGCCGCCGACCGTGGTGGTCGACGGCGAGAGCCGGTACGACCACCAGCTCCGCCTCCGCCACGGCGGTCACCCCGAGACGGGCGCCTGTCGGTTCACGGATACCCCGACCCGCCGCGATCAAGGCAGCCGGCCCGGTATAGGCCGCCCAGTCCAGATCCAGGTCGGCGAGGAGCACCGGCAGCAGCAACTCCGCGTCCGCCGGCAGCGCCTCCCGCAGCACCTCGGGCAGGTCGGCGCCGCCCGGTTCGGCGCCGACCGGCACGTACGCCGTCATCCGATGCGGGCGCAGCCGGCGTACCAGAGCGACCAGCTCGGCCTGCACGCGCCCGGCGGCGGCCGCCCTCGTCGCGGCGGGCAGCGACCGGCGGCGGGCGAGCAGCTCGACGCGGCTGTTCCGCTTCGCCACCCGGGTCACTTCCGCTTCATCAGAAAATTCCGGCACGCAACACTCCTGACGCAACGCCTCTCCCACGGTTGCACTGTGTCAGCATCGCAAGCAACGGAGGCGGAACTTCCGGGGGGACCGAGTGACGCTACGCGGGCGGTTGACGGCAGCCTTCCTCGTGGTGGTGCTCGGGCCGGTCCTGCTCGGCGCGCTCTTCGTCGCCTCCACCGTCGCGGCGGTCGACCGCAGCCGCTCCACCGAGCGCCTGGCGGTGGCGGCGTCCACGGTGCGGACCTCGGTCGACGCGCTCTGCCAGCAGCTCCGGGCCACCGCCGACGCGGTGGCGCTCACCGCCGAGCCGGCTGTGGCCGCCGCGCAACTGGTCGGCCGGGGCCTGGCCGCCGCAGTGTTGATCACCGACGTGTCCGGCCGGGTCACCTACGTCTCGCCCGGTGCGCCGTCGACCCCGTGGCGGGACTGCGCCGGCTCGACCGAAGGCCCGAACGGAGGCGCGACCGAGGGCCCGAACGGAGGCGCGACCGAGGGCCCGAACGGAGGCGCGACCGAGGGCCCGAACGGGGGCTCCGGCACAGTTTCGACCGACGGTTCGGCCGGCCCGGTCCGTGCGCTGGCCGCCCAGGTCGACCTGCACGACCGCGCCGGCGCCCGGCTGGGCACGGTGACCGCCGCGCAACGTGTCGACCCGGCCTTCGTGGCGCGGCTGGCCGCGGTGACCGGGGTGGCGGTCACCCTGCTCGACAGTGGGGCGCGCGCCGCTCGGGTCACCCACACGACCGAATCCGGTGACGTACGCGACGCGGTGCTGGCCGCCGCCGTCACCGTCCGGGGCGAGCAGGTCACCGAGACCAACGACGGCCGCTACGTGCGCCGGCTCGGACCCTCCGACGCGCAGCCGCTGCCACTGGTGCTCTCCGTGCCCGGTGAACGGCCACCAGGGCTGAACGCCACGCTGCTCGGGGTGGTCGTGCTGGCCGGGCTGCTCGCCGTGCTGACCGCCTGGCGACTGGCCCGGGTGACCACCCGGCCGCTCGCCGAGTTGGCCGGTGCGGTCGACCGGGTGGCCCAGGGCGACCTGACCGCCCGGGTGCCGGTCCGCAGCCGCGACGAGCTGGGGCGGTTGGCCGCCGCGTTCAACCGGATGACCCGGGAGACCGGCTCCTACGTCGCGGCGCTGACCAGCAACCGGGATCAGCTGCGCGGGCATCTCGCGGTGCTCGGCGACACCCTGGCCAGCACGCACGACCTGCAACGCATCCTGCGGGTGATCCTGCGGAGCGCCATCGGGGCCACCGGCGCGCGGGCCGGTGCCGTGCTGCTGGTGGAGACCGGCGGGGTACTCGTCGCGCAGTGCACCGAGGGGTTGGACGGGCGCTGGCCGGACGAGGAGACCGATGGGCCGCAGACGCTGCGGGTGCCGGTCGGTGCCGGCATCGTCGGTGCGGTCGCCGCCACCGGCGAACCGCAGCGGGGGAGGGCGGAGCCGACCGAGGCACCGACGGGTGAGCCACGCTGCCGCACGTACGTCGCGGTTCCGTTCGCTGCCCCGGGCGGCGGTGCCCCGGCCACCCCCGGTGGCCCCTCGGCGGCGGCCGATGAGGCTGGCGCGGCGACCGCGCTCGGGGTGCTGGCCCTCTACGACCGGCTGGGCGCCGACGAGTTCGACGACGACGACCTGGCCACCCTGCGCACCTTCGCCGGTCACGCGGCGGTGGCGGTGGACAACGTCCGGGTGCACGAGGAGGCGCAGCGGCTTTCCCTCACCGACCCGCTCACCGGGCTGTGGAACTACCGCTACCTGCGTGAGTCGATCCGGCGGGAGGTGGAACGGGCCAGCCGCTTCGGGCGGATGCTCAGCGTCCTCGCGTTGGACCTGGACCGGTTCAAGGACGTCAACGACACGTACGGGCACGCTGCGGGGGACACCGTGCTGGCCGAGTTCGCCCGACGGGTGCGCGGGGAGATTCGCGAGGTCGACCTGGCATTCCGCCAGGGTGGTGAGGAGTTCGTGCTGCTGCTGCCGGAGACCGACGCGCGGGGCGCGGCGATAGTGGCCGAACGGCTCGGTGCGGCGGTGCGGGACACGCCCATCGCCGTCGAGGCGTACGCCGGGCCGGTCCTGGTGACCGTGTCGGTGGGCATCGCCGTCTTCCCGGACAACGGCAGCACCGGGCGGGAGGTGCTGGAGGCCGCCGACGACGCGCTCTACGCGGCCAAGGCGGCGGGCCGCGACACGTACCGGGTCGCCGAGGTGCGCTCGGATCTGCCGACCCGGGAGATCCCGGTTCTCGCGGGTGCAGTGAGCCCACCCGACGGACTGCCGCGCGCCGGCCAGCCGGTGCAGGCCACCCGGGAGCCGGGCGGGTCCGCCCGGTCCGACCCGACGTTGGGCGTACCGGAATCGGTGGTGGGCCCGGCGCACGCCCGACCTGATGCGGCCGACGACACGCCGGACAGCGCCCCGGGTGGGGCGCGGGCCGGCCCGGACGCGACGCGGCCGGGGTCGGGTGGCGGCGCGTCTTCTGGGCCACACCCGCCGCGGCAGAGCCGTGGCCGATAGTCTCGCGGCATGTCGGAGCACTCAGCGAATCCCTCGTCGACGGTCGCCGCAACCGGCCGTCCCCTGGCGGTCAAGGCCGTCATCCCGGCCGCCGGACTGGCCACCCGGTTCCTGCCGGCCACCAAGGCGGTGCCCAAGGAACTGCTTCCGGTGGTGGACCGGCCGGTGTTGCAGTACATCGTCGAGGAGGCCACGCAGGCCGGCATCAACGACGTGTTGCTGATCACCGGCCGGGGTAAGACGTCGATGGTGGACCACTTCGACCGTCGTCCGGACCTGGAGGCCAGGCTGGAGGAGAAGGGCGACTCCGAGCGGCTGGCGGCCGTGCGTCGGCCCAGCGAGCTGGCCGAGATCTACACGGTGCGGCAGCCCGAGCAGCTCGGGCTCGGCCACGCCGTCGGGTACGCCGAGTCGCACGTCGGTGACCAGCCCTTCGCGGTGCTGCTCGGCGACGAGTTCGTGAAGCCGTCGGAGCCGCTGCTGCCGGCGATGATCGAGTTGCAGGCCCGCACCGGCGGTGTGGTGCTCGCCTTCTTCGAGGTCGACCCGGCCGAGACCAAGCGGTACGGGATCGCCTCCGTCGAGCCGGCAGAGTCGGAGCTCACCGACATCGGTGAGGTCGTCAAGGTGACCGGGATGGTGGAGAAGCCACAGCCGGAGGACGCCCCGAGCAACCTCGCGGTACTCGGCCGCTACGTGTTGCCGGGCACGATCTTCGACGCGATCCGGCGGACCAAGCCGGGCAGCGGCGGCGAGATCCAGCTGACCGACGCGATGGAGCTGCTGCGCAGCGAGGGCACCCCGGTGCACGCGATCGTCTACCGGGGCACCCGCTACGACACCGGCATGCCGCTGGGCTACCTCCAGACGGTGGTGCAGATCGCCGCCGAGCGCGACGACCTGGGCACCGAGTTCCGGTCCTGGCTGGCCGACTTCGTCAAGGCCGACGCGGCAGGCGGATCTGGTACATGACCGCGACGGCCGACGCCGAGGCGGCCGCGAACGAGTTGACGCCGCTCGCCGACTACCTGGGCAGCGTGCTGCGCAGGTTGCGCGCGCTGCCACCACTCGACCTCGACCTCACCCAGGCGCACGGCAACGTCCTCGCCGAGGACGTCGTCGCGCCGCACGCCTTCCCTGCCTTCGACCAGGCGGCGGTGGACGGCTACGCCGCGCGCTGGGAGGACATTTCCGGAGGGGGTCGGGGGCCGAGCTACGTCCCGGCCCCCTCCGGCACGCCCGGTGGTCGCACCATCCGGCTCAACGTGGTCGGCGATCTCGGCGCGGCGAGCTGGCGACCGGTCCGGCTCACCCCCGGCTCGTGCTTCTCGGTGGCCGCCGGGGCGCCACTGCCGGTCGCCGCGGACGTCGTGGTCCCGGTGGAGTGGACCGACCAGGGCATGGCCGCGGTGGAGATCTTCCGCACCCCCAAACGGGGGTACGGGGTACGCCGCGCCGGTGAGGAACTGCCCGCCGGCACCCTGCTCGCCCGGGCCGGCACCTACGTGTCCCCGGCCCTGGTCGCGGTCTTCGCGGCGACCGGCATCGGACACGTGGTGGTCCGGCCCAGCCCACGGGTGGTCATCGTGGCCACCGGTGACGAACTCGTCGACGTGGGCCGGGGCAGCCAGCCCGGTCAGGTGGTGGACGCGAACTCGCACGCGCTGACCGCCGCGGCGGCCGAGGTGGGCGCACTGGCGTACCGGGTGGGGATCTGCGACGACGACCCGGAGGGGCTGCGCGGGCTGCTGGAGGACCAGACGCTGCGCGCCGACCTGATCATCACCACCGGGGGCACCGGCACCGGCCCCGGGGACATGGTGCGCCGGATCCTGTCCCGCCGCGAGGGCGGCCGGGCCGGGCCGGTCACCTTCACCGACGTGGCGCTCTACCCCGGCACCGCGCTCGGGTTCGGCACTGTCGGCGCCGAGGAGGTGCCGGTGGTCTGCCTGCCCGGTGACCCCGGTGCCGCGCTGATCGGCTTCGAGGTGCTGGCCCGTCCCGCCATCCAACTGCTCGCCGGGGCCGAGCCGGTGTTCCGGCCCAGCGTGCGGGCGCACCTGCTGGAGACCGTGTCGTCGCCGGCGGGGCTGCGCGAGTTCCGGCCGGCGCACGTCGCCGAGCGACGCGGTGGCGGGTACACGGTCCAGCCGCTCAGCGGCGGCCCGTTCACCCTCTCCGGGTTGGCCGAGGCGAACGGGCTGCTGGTGCTCGGCGAGCGGGTCACCACGGCCGCGGCCGGCTCCACGGTGGACGTCCTGCTACTGGACCGCCGCCGGTGAGGTCTCCCGGCGGGTCCGTCGACCCGGTGGTCACCGGGCGCGCGACCGTCGGGCCGTAGCGGTGGGTGTGCGCGGCCCGGCGGGGCCACTTGCGCGGGACACGGTCCCGCGCGGGAGACTGTGCGGGTGAGTCTCTTCGGACCCGCGCGGTCGCCGGGCTGGCCGGTGGAGTTGGCCGACGGCCCGGTGCTGCTGCGGCCCTACCGGCGCTCCGACGCGGCCGCGTGGTCGGAGGTACGGCGCGCCAACCGGGCCTGGTTGGCGCCCTGGGAGTCCTCGCTGCCCGGCAGTTGGGACGAGATGAACTCGCCGGCCGCGTTCCGTTGGGTGCACCGTGACCAGCGGCGTTCGGCCCGCGAGGGTGAGGGCATGCCGTTCGCGGTCTGCCTGCGCGAGGGCGACCGGGATCGGCTGGTCGGGCACATCAACGTGGGCAGCATCGTGCGGCGGGCACTCTGCTCCGGCTACGTCGGCTACTGGGTGGACGCGCGGGTGGCCGGACGGGGGGTGATCCCGACGGCGCTCGCGCTCGCCGTGGACCACGCGTTCGGCCCGGGTGGGCTGCACCGGGTGGAGGTCAACATCCGTCCGGAGAACAAACCGTCCCGGCGGGTGGTGGAGAAGTTGGGCTTCCGCGAGGAGTCGTACCACGTGCGCTACATGCACATCGACGGCGCGTGGCGGGACCACATCGGGTACGCGATGACGAGTGAGGAGATCGCCGCCGAAGGTGGCCTGCTGGCCCGCTGGCACCGGGTACGCGCCAACGCGGGGTAGGAGGATTTCGCCACATCCTCCCACTCGTCCCACGGACGGGATCGGCGCGGCGCGGTGGCATCCCGGTCGGCGCGCCGTAACCTCAAGTAACTGCAAGCTGCGGCAAGCGCTCCCCGGCCGGACGATCCACGCGCCCACGCGTGATTGGTGGAAGATCCTGCGGTCGGATGACGGTTGCTTCGAATTCGGTGACGGGAGGGGTGAGGGTGCCGACCTCGGTGCTCCTCGCCGTCCTCGCCGCCGCCGGTCTGCTCGCCCTGGCCCCGGCGCTGGTTCGCCGGTACGACGCCACCGAGCGGCTGGTGGCGGAGCGGGCGCAGTCGACGGCGCGGGTGCTCCAGCGCCGCCGACGGCGCCGCACTGTGCCGGGACGGCGACCCGTCCACCCGCCGCGCTCACTGGTCGTCACCCTCAGCGAGGATGCGACTACCGGCACGTTGGGTGCGCCGGTCTCCGCGCCGCCGGCCGCCCGTCGCTCCGGGCGGCTGCGGTCCGTACCGCCCGCGCCGAAGCGATCCCGACGCCGGCCACCGCCGCGCCGACAGCACACCCCCGCCGTGTACCGGCGTCGCCGGGTGCTCGCCGCCCTGTTGCTCCTCAACGTCGTCGAGCTGATCGGCGTGCTGTTCGTCAGCCCCGGCTTCTGGGTCGGCTTCGGGGTCACCTTCCTGCTTCTGGCCCTGTACGTCGTCCACCTGCGGGGTCAGGCCCTCGCCGGGCGTCGCCGCCGCCGGGCCCGCGCCCGGGAGGCCGCGTGGCTGGCCGCCCGGCAGGCCGAGGTGCGCCGGGAGCAGGCCCGCCGGGCAGCGGCCCGCCGGGAGGCGCAACGCCGCCTGGCAGCCCAGCGCGAGGGCGTACGCCGAGCGGCCATGGGCCTGGACCGGCAGGGCGACCTGCCGGCGGCGGTCAACGGCGGGTCGGTCTCGTACCGGCGGTCGGGCGGTCTCCGCGGCCGCCCCTACGAGGCCGGCCGAGGCGCCTGACCCCCGGGCTGGCCTCCCCGGCCCAGTCGGTCTCCGGCCTGGGCTGGTCTCCGGCCTGGGTTGGTCTCCGGCCTGGGTCGGTCCCCAGCCCTTGCCTGCCCGGTGCCGGCTGGCTTGATCGACTCGGGTTCTTGAAAGTCGCGGTGTCGTGGCGTCCGGGATGCCCCGGTTTTCAGGAAGCCGAGTCGATCTTCGGGTCTGCGGGAGCGCCACGCAGGGGGCGGATTCGCGGTGGGGGCCGGCAACCTGTTAGCCTTGCTGCCGGCCCGCCCGGTGTAAGCCGGGTGGGACCGAAGCCGGTTCGCCGGTGGGGGGCTGTGGCGCAGACTGGTAGCGCACCTCGTTCGCATCGAGGGGGTCAGGGGTTCAAATCCCCTCAGCTCCACCCCAGGTCAAAGGCCGTTTCCGCGAGTCGGAGACGGCCTTTTCCGATCTTTCGGGTGGCGGGGCGACGCCGTCAGGGGCGCATGGACACGTCGCGCGGCCACCCGCGGAGATGCGCGAACTGGCGAAGGTAGCGCTCGCATCTTTCGGCGAAGTCCCCCGGCTCCGGCGGCAGTCGAGTCGCGGTGACCACCTGACGCGGGTCGGAGTGGCCCGGCCGCAGCAGCCGGATCTGGTCGTCGGTGAACTGTCCGCCGGTGAGGTCGGCGACGGCAAGGGCCATGGCCAGCGCTACGACGACACTCACGCACGTGCGGTACGGGCTGAAGACGGCTTCCGGACCACCGTCGGTCTCCGGTTCGTGGTCGATCACCAGGAGCCAGACACTGTCCTCGAAGCCCGCGACATCGACCTCAAGGTGGATCGCACCGGGCATGCCGTCGGGCGTGCGATCGATGCGGTCGCCGATGGTGGTGGCCCGCAGTTCCGCCGCCCCGAGGCGGCGTCCGGAATCGACGCGGCGTCCCTGTTCGTACCGTCGGTCGGTGACGATGATCAGCTCGGGCGTCGTGGTCATGCCGAGCAGTTCGGCCAGGGTGGCTCGCGCGGCGGTCACCACCTCGGCGAGGGAGATGGGCCGGGCCACTGTTGCCTCAAGGTCGACTGACACGCGCGCCTCCAGTCTGGCCGGCTAGGTCGGTGCCCGGTCCAGGGCCTGTTTCATAAGGACTGGCCGGCCTGCGGCGAGCCCGGACGACGACCGGCGGCGTTGCGGTTTCGTCCGGATACGACACCGGTATCCGGACGAAACCGCGCCTTGCCGGATCGCCGCCCGGACTCCG
>NZ_JBEZFX010000020.1:0-80737 GCF_040649675.1 Micromonospora parva
CGACCGGCGGCGTTGCGGTTTCGTCCGGATACGACACCGGTATCCGGACGAAACCGCGCCTTGCCGGATCGCCGCCCGGACTCCGCCTCGGCTCGGCCGCCCTTATGAAACAGGCCCTAGCGGACGGCGGCGAGGACCCGGTCCACCGGCTGGTCGGCGCGGAGCAGGACGGGCACGTCGGTGATCGTGGTGCCGCCGCCGGCCACGCCCAGCGGGGAACCCACCGCCCCGGCCCGGGCGCCCGGTGCCGCGGGCACCGTCACCGGCGTGTTCGACGCCGACCAGAGCACCAGCGTGCTCTGACCACCCCGGACGAACGCGACCCCGTTCAGCCTGCCGGCCACCGAGGCGGGTAGCGGCGTGACGGTGGCGTCCCGGGCGGCGTCGGCCAGGGCCGCCAGCATCCGGCCGGCCTCCCGTTCGGTGCCGTCCGGGTCGAGCAGGCCGTAGCGGACCTCGCTGCCGGCCGCGTTGTTCGGGTTGTACGCCAACGGCAACCAACTGATCTCACCGATCCCACCGGCCGCCAGCAGGGTGACCGTCTTGACCATCTCCGTGGCCCGGCTGGCCGGGTCGCCGTCGCCGTCGCGCCAGAACTGACCGACCTCCCACGCCTGGATCGGGGTGCCCGGCGGTGTGGTGGCGCGCAGGTAGTCCAGCAGCGGGGCCACCCCGCTGAAGTGCTCGTAGAAGTGCACCTGCCGGACGTCGACGGTGCGGTCGGTCAGCAGCGACTCGGTCACCGCCAGGAAACGCAGGTTGCGGCTGTTGGTCTCGGTGCCGAGCGCCCGACGTAGCTGCGCCTCCCCGGTCACCGCCGGAATCTGCTGCCCCCGGGTGCCGACCCGACGCTGGAAGTACGCCTGATAGGCGGCGACGGCCTCGGGCACCCGGCCGGCGCGCAGCAGCCGGTCGGCGACACCCATGCCGTACGCGACACTGCTGATGCCGGAGTCGACAACCCGCGCCTTCTGGTCGGTCGCGCGGATCGTCTCGGCGGCGGCCCGGACCAGCCGCGCGTAGTCCTCGGGGCTGCCGGCCCAGTAGCTCGGCGCGTTGACCTCGTTCTCGATCGCGTACTCCCGCACCCCGTACGGGCCGTAGCGGTGCACCACCTCGCCGACGAACCGCTGGTACGCGCCGAGGTCGGTGGGCATCGCCGACTCGGTCTTGTTGGCCGCGCCCCGGGTGTAGCGTGCGGTGCCACCGGTCGCCCAGCACACGCCGGTGCGGATCTTCAGGTGCAGTGTGATGCCCAGGTCCCGGCTGCGTGTGGCGATCTCGTCCAGCCCGGCCCAGTCCGCCTTACCGGGGGTCCGTTCGATCTCGCACCAGGAGATCTCCTCGTACGTCGCCGAACCGGCGAGCCGGCGCAGGTACGGCCCGAACTGCTGAAACCGCGACCAGTCCCAGTGCGCGCCGAACGGGTTGCTCACCTGCTCGCCGGTGCGCGCCGGCGCGCCGGTTGCGGGTGCCGCCGTCGCGGAGGGGGTGGCGGCCGGCGGCGGATCGTTGTCGCCGCCGGTGCAGCCGGCGGTGAGCAGGAGGGTGGCGGCGATGGCGACGGTGGCGATCGCGCGCCGCCGGCTCGGGCGGGTCACCGGTAACCCAGGGCGCGCAGGGTCGGACCGGAGAAGACCCAGACCAGCAGGCGCAGGAACGGGTCGAGTTCGCGGCGGTAGGTGCCCACCCGGGAGCCGTAGATCGGTTCGGTGACGCTCGCCGCCGCCCGTCGTCGCTCCGCCTCGGTGGTGTACTTCTGGGCCACGTCGTGCTGCTTGCTGTCGTAGTCGAGGATGCCGTCCTCCCACGGTTCGCCGAGGAACTCGAACAAGGCCCGCATCGTCTTCTCCGGCTCGCTGACCGCCTGCTCGTAGCGCAGCTCGTAGTAGCGGTCCGCCGGCAGGGTGGCGCCGACCGCCCGCGCGGCCCGGATGTAGCGCGGCCACTTCACCACGCACTTCACGGCGGACCAGTAGCCGAACCGTTTGCGGTGCGAGACCACCACGTCGCGGCCGTCCCGGATGAGGTGCACGATCTGGGCGTCCGGGAAGACCTCGGTGACGAAGTCCAGCGACATCGCGTACAGCGGGGTCTTGTCGGCCCACCGGGCCTTGCCCCGGGCGGCGGCGTAGTCGGCGTGCACACCGCCGAAGAAGTCCCGGATCCGGCGCAGCCAGTCCTCGCGCGGAAACCCGAAGCGGGCCAGCCGTTCCCAGTCCCGGCCGACGATCCGTCGCAGGTCGGGCAGGAACCGGGTCTCCGGGCCGCAGCTGATCCGCGAGTGTGAGTCCAGGACGAGACGCACCATCGTGGTGCCCGACCGCTGGCAGCCGACCAGGAAGATCGGCGCGGTACGGGTTCCGGTCTCAGCCACTGTCGGCCGCCTTCGTGGTCTCGGGTCGGGCGTCGGCCGCGGCGCGGTCGAGCCGGTCGGTCAGCTCGTCGCAGCGGGCCCGCACGCGCCTGTCGATCGGCAGCCGCCGGTGCTCCGCCGGACCGTGCGACTGGCGGGGGCCGATGTGCGCGTGCAGCCGTGGGTGGTACGGGAAGTCGAGGAAGGCGCAGAGCCGCCGGAGCTGTGCGGCGGGGTCCGCGACCAGGCTGTCGTAGCGGCACAGCAACACGTCGCTGCGCCGGTCGAGGCCGAGCCGGAAGACCAGCGAGTTGCGGACGTACCAGAACAGCGCCGCGCCGCTGTGCGGATCCAACCGTTGCGGGTCGTGGGCCCGGATCAGCTCGACGGCGTCGGCGTCGAGGCGCTGCCCCTGCCACCGTCGCCCGATGCTGCCGTCGGCGATCGCCCGCAGCGCCAGCAGGTTGGCGTCACCGAACTTGGCGACCTCGGAGCGGGCCCGGTCGTCGACGTCGCGGTAGACCCAGAGCGCGCGCCCGGGGGTCAGTCCCGGCAGGGCCAGCAACTCGTCCACCCGGTGACTCTCGCAGAGCGGCTTGACCAGCACGTACGCGTGACGGCTGCGCTGGATGACGGCGGTCAGCACCGGGTCCGGGCGGAGTTGGAAGCGGTGGAAGAGGGTGCTGTCGTTCTCGTTGCGGACCTCGACCTCGGGTGTGGCGTCCAGGCCGCGGACCAGCATGTTCGTGCCGGAGCGTTGCAGGCCGACCAGGTAGACCGGCATCGCCGAGCCGGGCGTGCTGCCGGCCCGCCGCCGCCAGCGTCGCTTCGCCAGTGCCGTGCCGATCCGGTCGACCGGGTTGAGGCGGTCCTCCTCGATCAGCCGTCCGATCCCCTCGGTACGCGCCCAGCGCAGGTGCCGCCGGACCCGCCGCGCGGTGTACGCGAGCGCGGAGACCTCGTCGTCGGCTGCCACGGGTCCTCCTTGTCGGGGCACCGGCCCGGCCCCGCAGCAGAGCGGGTACGACCGGCGGCAGCCAGGCTATCGGGAGATCATGGCGGGAGGCCAGGCTGCGGACCGCACGGGCAGACGAAGATCACCCGTTCAGCCACATGGCTAATGTGAACTGGACTCGCTGACCCGGCCTGCATACCGTGGGCCGTGGCCGGGGCGGGCGGATCCCGGTCATCACCTCGGGGCCCGATTCGCCCGATCGACGTGAGCAGGCCGAGTCGATGCGCGTGCTGCATGTGAACAAGTTCCTCTACCGCCGTGGCGGTGCCGAGGGGTACTTGCTCGATCTCGCCGACCTGCAACGGGCCGCCGGCGACACTGTCGCCTACTTCGGCATGAGCCACCCGGAGAACGAGTCGCCGCTGCCGTACGCCGCGCGGTTCCCGTCCGAAGTGGAGTTGGAGCCGGCGCCGAGCGGGGTGCGGCCCCGGGCGGTGGCCGTCGGGCGGATGCTGTGGTCGCCGACGAGCCGGCGCGGGCTGGCCCAGGTGATCGACGACTTCCGGCCGGACGTGCTGCACCTGCACAACATCTACCACCAGCTCTCCCCGTCGGTGCTCGCCGCGGCCCGCGCCGCCGGGGTGCCGTGCGTGCTGACCATGCACGACTACAAGCTCGCCTGCCCGAGTTACCAACTGCTGGACCGGGGCCGGCCCTGCCAGGCGTGCGTCACCGGTGGCCCGTTGCAGGCGGCCCGCCGCCGCTGCAAGGACGGCTCGCTGTCACGCAGCGGACTGCTCGCCGTCGAGTCCTGGTTGCACCGGCGGCTCAACGCGTACGACCCGGTGCAGCTCTTCGTCAGCCCGAGTGGGTTCCTGGCCGACGTGATGCGCCGCGCGGGCGTCTACCCGGACCGGTTGCGGGTGGTCAACCACTTCGTCGACCTGACCGGTGTCACCGCCAAGCAGACGCCCGGCGGCGGTGTCGTCTTCGCCGGCAGGCTGGCCCCGGAGAAGGGCGTCGACGTGCTGATCGAGGCCGCCGCCGCGCTGCCGGACGGGGTCGGCGTGGACGTCGCCGGGGACGGCCCGGCCCGCCCGGAGCTGGAGGTGCTCGCCGCCCGGCGGGTGCCCGGCCGGGTCCGGTTCCACGGTCGGCTCGACAAGCCCCGCCTGCACGAGCTGATCCGGTCGGCGGCGGTGGTCGCCGTCCCGTCCCGGTGGCACGAGAACCAACCGATGGCGGTGCTGGAGGCCTTCGCCTGCGGTGTCCCGGTGGTGACCACCGATCTGGGTGGGCTGCCCGAGCTGGTCGAGTCCGAGGTGGACGGGCGCATCGTCGCCGCCGACGAGCCCACCGCCCTCGCCGCCGCGCTGACCGACATCCTGGCCGACCCACAGCGGGCGTACCGGATGGGCCGGGCCGGCCGCACGAAGATCGCCGCCCAGTTCGCGCCGGACCGGCACCTGGAGCGCATTCGCGGGCTGTACGCCGAGGCCGCCGCGGCGCTGCCGGCGCGGCGGCGGACCGGTCGTGCCACGGCCGGTGGGGGAGCGGCCCGGTGAGCCGGGTACGGGTGCTCTACCTCGCCGGCAGCGGTCGCAGCGGCAGCACCCTGGTGACCACAGTCCTGGGCCAGTTGCCGGGCTTCTTCGCGGCCGGCGAGCTGCGGTACCTGTGGCGGCGCGGCATCCTGGAGAACCGGCAGTGCGGCTGCGGTTCCCCGGTGGTCGACTGCCCGCTCTGGGCCCGGGTGCGCGCCGACCTGAGCGACGCCGACCCGGCCGGGATCGCCGCCCGGTTGGCCCAGCGGCTGCGGCTGCGGCGGCTGCCAGCGCTGCTGCGCCGCCACCGTCGCGGCCAGCCGCCGGTCCCCGGCCACCCCGATGACAGGCACCTGGCCCGGCTCTACGCCTCGATCGCCGAACACGCACTGCCCGGCCGGTCCGACGGTGTCATCGTCGACTCCTCCAAGCTGCCGCCGTACGGCGCCCTGCTCGGCAGCCTGCCCGGCATCGACCTGTACGTCCTGCACGTGGTGCGTGACCCGCGCGCGACCGCGTACTCCTGGCGTCGTCGACGCCTCCTGGACGGTCCGGCCGACGACCAGCTGATGAGCCGACCACCCGTCGGCAAGGCCGCGCTGCTCTGGCTGGTCTGGAACACCGCGACCGTACGCCTGTGGGGTGGTCGCCGCGGTGCGCCGGCCCGCTACCTGCGGGTGCGGTACGAGGACTTCGTGGCCGACCCGGCGGGCACCACCGCCCAGATCGCCGGCTTCGTCGGCGCGACCCCCGACGAGCTTCCGTTCCCGACGCCGGCCACGGTGCGGCTCCGGCCGACCCACTCGGTGGCCGGCAACCCCTCGCGGCACCGCACCGGGCTGGTCGAGGTGGTCGCCGACACCGAGTGGCTGACCGGGCTCACCACCCGCGCGTACGCGGTGGTGACCGGGCTGACCGCCGTGGCCCTGACCCGCTTCGGCTACCCGTTACGCCGCCCGGCGGCCACCTCGTCAGCCGTCCGCCGCGCCGCGGACCCGGCCGTCTCCCCGTCACCCGCCACCCGGCAGGAAGGCTGAACGATGCTCTCACTGGTGGTGGGCACCGGTCGCTGCGGTTCGACACTGGTCCAGGAGTTGCTCTCCCGGCATCCCGCTGTCGGCTTCGTCTCCGGCCTGGACGACAAACTGGCCCGGCTCAACCCCAAGGGCCGGTTCAACGGCCTGCTCTACCGGCGCTCGGCACCACGCCCGGCGGGGATGACCTCGCTGCGACACAGTCGACGGTTGCTGGAGCGGGGTCGGCTCCGGGTGGCGCCGTCGGAGGCGTACCACCTGCTCGACCGGCAGGTGCTCGCCGGTTTCTCCCGGCCGTGCCGGGACCTGGTCGCCGAGGACCTGACGCCGTTCGTGTCCCGGCGGTTGCGGTCCTTCTTCGACGAGCGGATCGCCCGGCAGGGCTGTCAACAGCTGGTGCAGCACGTCACCGGGTGGCCGCGCACCGGTCTGCTGCACGCCGCGTACCCGGATCTGCGGGTGGTCAACGTGGTCCGCGACGGCCGCGCGGTGGCCAACTCGTGGCTCCAGATGGGCTGGTGGGACGGGTGGCGCGGGCCGGACAACTGGATCTACGGCCCGCTCCCGTCCGACCTGCGGGAGGAGTGGATCGAGTCCGGCCGTTCGTTCCCGGTGCTCGCCGCGCTCGGGTGGAAGATGCTGATGGAGGCCTTCGCCCAGGCCCGGCTGCGGCACCCGGCCGACCAGTGGCTCGACGTGCGCTACGAGGACCTGGTCGAGCAGCCACGTGAGCAGGTCGCCCGGATGCTCGACTTCCTCGGTCTGCGCTGGTCGACCGCCTTCGAGAAGGGCTTCTCCCGGTACGACTTCACGGTGGGCCGGGCGGAGGCGTACCGGGACGAACTCAGCCCGGCGCAGGTCACCGCCATCGAACGGGTGCTGGAGAAGCCGTTGGTCGAGTGGGGCTATCCGGTCTAGCGGTTCCCGCCGACACGGGTGTGCCGGTGCGGGTATCGGCGGCGCTATCGACTGACGTCACGAGGGGCGGCTAATCTTTGGCCCCACCCCATCGATGTGAGGAGATGCGATGGCGCGCCGCACCGGCCGACCCTCCTACCAGTTGGACACTGCCGCTGTGGGTCGTCGCCGCACCGCGCGGTACGCGGCCGTCGCGGGCGTGATCGCACTGGTTACCGCGTTGCTCGGTGGACTGGTCGGCTACCAGGTGGGCCGTCCGGACGCCACCGAGGCGACCATCGCGAGCATCAAGCAGGCCGAGGCGAAGCGGGACGCCCAGCAGATCGTGGAGTTGACCGAGACCGCGCGGCGCGTCCGCGACCAGGTCGCCCCGGTCCTGGCCGCCATCAAGACGGAGACGACCGGCGGACGCGCACCGGACGCCGCGCAGACCCGCCAGTGGCAGGAGGTCATGCGCCGGGCGGCCGAACCGTTCGCCGACCCGCCGTCGGGGACCACCGCCACCAACGTGGCGCGCGGCGGGCTGCGCGCAGCGGTCCAGCAGGCGTCGCTGGCTGTCGACGCGTACGCGCTGGCCGCCGGCGTTCCGGCCGCGCAGCGGGCGGCCGTGCTGGATGTCGCGGCCCGGCAGGCGGCCGAGGCCGCGACGATCTGGTCGGTGGCGGCGACCCAGCTCGACCAGGTCAGCGTCGACGCCGGCCACGGCCACCAGCACGTGTTCCTGGACACAG
The DNA here is from genome assembly GCF_040649675.1 of Micromonospora parva. Classification (NCBI taxonomy): domain Bacteria; kingdom Bacillati; phylum Actinomycetota; class Actinomycetes; order Micromonosporales; family Micromonosporaceae; genus Micromonospora; species Micromonospora parva. Next base: position 7,539 of record NZ_JBEZFX010000020.1, read on the forward strand.
ACCCGCACGGTGGGGCCCTCACCCCGGACGGGGCGGCCGAGGGAACCGGTGGTTGAGGCAGGTTGCTGCGTGAGTGTCCGGTTCGCCGGCGGTGACCCAGGTGTCGCGTCGCCCGGGTGACCACGGCGTGATCTGGGGGCGACGCGCCCGATCGGGTACGGTCGCTTATCGCAAAGTCTATGAACCAGATTGGCTTTCTGTGCAAGGGAAGCCGAATCGGAGGGACACAGCCGTGAGGTTCCCAAGCGCCGTCCGTCAGGCCGGCCTCGTCGTGGCCGTCGCCGCCCTCGCACTGACCGCGGGTTGCGCGAAGAAGGACGACAGTGAGGTCCAGGCCAGCGGCGTCAAGCTGGTCGCGGCGGGCAAGCTGACCGTCTGCACCCACCTGCCGTACCCGCCGTTCCAGTCCAAGGACGCGAGCGGCAAGGTGACCGGCTTCGACGTCGAGATCATGGACCTGGTCGCCAAGGAGCTCGGCGTCGAGCAGACGATCATCGACACCCCGTTCGAGGGGATCAAGTCCGGCCAGGACCTCAACACCGGCAAGTGCGACGCGGCCGCCGCCGGCATGACGATCACCGAGGAGCGGAAGAAGGTCATCGACTTCTCCGATCCCTACTTCGACGCCACCCAGGCGATGCTGGTGAAGACCGGCAAGACGTACAAGTCGCTGGACGACCTCCGGGACAAGAAGCTCGGCGTCCAGGCGGCCACCACCGGTCGTGACTACGCCAAGAAGCTCGAGGCGGAGAAGGGCCTGAAGCTGGTCGAGTTCGAGGACCTCGCCGCCCTGCAGCAGGCCGTCGCCAACGGCCAGGTCGAGGCCGCCATCAACGACCTGCCGGTCTGGACCGAGTACCTGAAGAAGAACCCGGGCGGGTTCGAGGTCGCCGCCGAGTTCGACACCGGCGAGCAGTACGGCTTCCCGGTCAAGAAGGACGCCAACCCGGAGCTGCTCAAGAAGATCAACGAGGTGCTGGCCAAGGCCAAGCAGGACGGCACGTACGACACGATCTACGAGAAGTGGATCGGCAAGCGGCCGAACGCCTGAGCCGCAGAGCCGGCCGAGCGCCTGAGCACCACGTAGTACCGGAGGGCGCGCGTCCCGCGCGCCCTCCGTGTCGGTAGACCTCCGGGAAGGCAACGAGCCAACGTGAAGCTGCGACGCCGCCAGCGGGAGCGGCTGTCCCTCGGGATCCAGTACCTGATCTTCATCGCCGTCATCGCCGTGGTGGCCTTCGCCGCGGACTGGGGCAGGCTGGCCGACGCGTTCTTCCGCGTCGACATCATCACGTCGATGTTCCCGACGATCATCACCGTGGCGCTGCGCAACACGGTCCTCTACACGCTCGGCGCGTTCGCCTTCGGCCTCGTGTTCGGCACCATCCTGGCGCTGATGCGGCTGTCCCGGGTGGCGCCGTACCGCTGGGTGGCGACGGCGTACATCGAGCTGTTCCGGGGTCTGCCCGCGCTGCTGGTGCTCTTCCTCGTCGGGTACGGCATCCCGATCGCCTTCCCGGAGCGCGAGATTCCGGGCGGGGTGTTCGGTTCGATAGCGATCGGCCTCGGGTTGACCGCCGCGGCGTACATGGCGGAGACCATCCGGGCCGGCATCCAGGCCGTGCCGAAGGGGCAGATGGAGGCGGCGCGGACCCTCGGCATGTCGCACTTCACCGCCATGCGCACGATCGTCATCCCCCAGGCGTTCCGGATCGTGATCCCGCCACTGACGAACGAGCTCATCCTGCTCACCAAGGACTCGTCACTGGCCTACGTGCTCGGCGTGACGGCGCAGACCATCGAGATCACCAAGTTCGGTCGGGACATGCTCAACGACCGGGTGAACGCGACGCCACTGCTGGTGGCCGGCCTGGCCTACCTGGTGATCACCCTGCCGCTGTCGCAGGTGGTACGACGCCTCGAACTCCGCTACGCGAAGGCTCGGTGACCCCATGACGACCACGCCTTCCCGCCCCGCCGTGGAGATCCGCGACCTGCACAAGTCCTTCGGTCCGCTCGAGGTGCTCAAGGGCATCGACTTCGAGGTCGGCCAGGGCGAGGTGGTCTGCGTCATCGGGCCGTCCGGCTCCGGCAAGTCGACACTGTTGCGCTGCGTCGACCTGCTGGAGCAGCCGACGGCCGGCACGATCTGGGTGAACGGGGTCGAGATGACCGACCCGGACGTCGAGATCGACCAGGTTCGCCGTGGTATCGGCATGGTCTTCCAGTCGTTCAACCTGTTTCCGCACCTGACCGTCCTGAACAACCTCACCATCGCCCAGCGTCGGGTGCTCCGGCGGGGTCGGGCCGAGGCCGAGCGGATCGCCCGGGCCAACCTGGAGCGCGTCGGGCTGACCGACAAGGCCGACGCCTTCCCGGCCCAGCTTTCCGGTGGGCAGCAGCAGCGCGCGGCGATCGCCCGGTCGCTGTCGATGGAGCCGAAGCTGATGCTGTTCGACGAGCCGACCTCGGCGCTCGACCCGGAACTCGTCGGCGACGTGCTCACCGTGATGCGCAAGCTGGCCGAGGACGGCATGACGATGATGGTGGTCACCCACGAGATGGCGTTCGCCCGCGACGTCGCCGACCGGGTCGTCTTCATGGATGGTGGGGTGGTGGTCGAGCAGGGGCCGCCGCAGGAGGTGCTGGGCGCGCCGAAGCACGAACGGACCCGCGCGTTCCTCTCCCGGGTCCTCGACCCGACCCACGTCGCACAGCTCGGCCAGCCGGACCAGGCGCCCGAGCCACCGCAGGCCCCGAGCCTGCCTGCGGACGACCGCCACCAGCTCTGATCCACATCTTCCGGACGGCTGACGCCGGGTTGCCGCAGTGACGGCAGCCCGGCGTCCGCTTGTGTGTCAGCTTCATGTCAATCGACAGACATCGTGATGTCAAGGTAATCTTTTTGCAATCAGAGCTGTACTTTCGTCGATGGATTACATAAGTTGCTGTCATCCATCGAAAGCTTTGAGTCTTCCGAGCAAAGTACGCGACGAGCCTCACCCTCAGTCGTGCCACCGCCCCCGTGCTCGGGTCGATGCACCCTGCCCTCGTCGCGTCTTCGCCCGGTCGGGAACGGAGACCCATGGACGATCACGCTGGTGGCCCTCACCGCCACCTGTCCCGTAGATCGCTGATCGCCACCGGTGCGCTCGCCGCCGGGGCACTGGGCGCGTCCGCCCCGGCGATCGGCAGCGCGTTCGGCGGCAGCCCCGCCCGGGCCGCCGCCGGTGTCACCAAGAAGATCACCATCTACGCCGAGCAGTTGCCCGGCAACCTGTTCGGGTACGGCCTGGCACCCGGTCAGGCCACCGTTCCGGGCCCGATCCTGGAGATGTACGAGGGTGACACCCTGGAGATCACCCTGGTCAACACCACCGACCAGCGGCTCTCCATCCACCCGCACGGGGTGGACTACAGCACCGAATCCGACGGCAGCCCGTTCAACGCCTCGTTCAACAACCCCGGTGAGACCCGGACGTACGTCTGGCGCTCGCACGAGATGGTGGCCGCGGCGGGCCGGCGGTACATGCCAGGCAGCGCCGGCTACTGGCACTACCACGATCACGCGATGGGCACCGACCACGGCACCGGCGGTGTCGCGAAGGGACTCTACGGCGCGTTGATCGTCCGGCGGCGGGGCGACATCCTGCCGTCGAAGCAGTTCACCGCCGTGTTCCACGACATGATGATCAACAACAAGATGGCACCGGCGACCCCGATGTTCGAGGCGAACCTGGGCGAGCGCGTCGAGTGGATCGCCATCGGCCACGGCAACCTGTTCCACACCTTCCACCTGCACGCGCACCGGTGGGCGGACAACCGCACCGGGATGTTGGAGGGGCCGAGCGACCCCAGCCTGGTGGTCGACAACAAGGACCTCAACCCCGGCAGCTCGTTCGGCTTCCAGGTGCTGGCCGGGGAGGGTGTCGGACCCGGCGCCTGGATGTACCACTGCCACGTGCAGACGCACTCCGACGGCGGCATGGCCGGGATCTTCCTGGTGCGCAACGCCGACGGCAGCATGCCGCCGGGCGCCGAAGAGGCCATCCACCGGTTCCAGGGCCACACCCACACGCACGGAAGCTGACCGAACCGAAAGTGGGGACGGGCATGACCAGAAACCTACGACGAACCCTCGCCGCCTTAGCGGCCCTCGCGACACTGCTCCCGGCGACGACGACGGCCGCGGCCGCCGCCGCGCCACGAACGGCCGCCGCCCCGCAGGCGGCGCAACCACAGAGGACAGCTGTCCTGGTGTTCCACGGGCCGGTGGCCGAGCAGCAGGACCCGGTGTCCCGTGCGGTCGACACCATCAAACAGCTTGCTGCCGGTCATGACATCGATGTCACGGCCACCACCGACCCCGGTGTGTTCACCATGGCGGGGCTGTCCGCGTACCGCAGCGTGGTTTTTCTCTCCGCGACGGGCGCCGCGCTCAACCGCGACCAGGAGTCGGCGCTACAGAGCTACATGAAGGCCGGCGGCGGTTTCGTCGGCATCGCCGACGCCGCCCGCGCCCAGGTCGACTCGACCTGGTTCACCGGCCTGATCGGCACCCGCCCGGCCGGTGCCATCCCGGTGGCCGAGCCGGTGGCCCGGGTGACCGCCAGCGGCGAGAACCCGCCCAACGAGACCAAGGAGAAGCTGACCGACGGCGACGCCAACACGAAATGGCTGGTCCGCACCCCGACCGGCTGGGTGGCGTACGAGTTGGCCGCGCCGAAGCGGGTCACCGGGTACGCGCTCACCTCGGCCAACGACTCCGCCGGCCGGGACCCGAAGGACTGGACCCTGCAGGGCTCCACCGACGGGCAGAGCTGGACCGACCTGGACCGTCGCACCGGGCAGATCTTCCCGGACCGCTTCCAGACCCGCCGGTTCGACATCGCCACGCCGCAGGAGTTCACCCGCTACCGGCTCAACGTCACGGCGAACAGCGGAGAGCCGCTGGTCCAACTCGCCGACCTGCGCCTGTTCACCGGCAGCACCACCGCCCCGGAGCCGCCCGCGGTGAACCGCGCGGTGGTGAACATCCTGGACCGCAAGCACCCGGCCACCGCGTCGCTGCCGATGACCATCACCCGGTCCGACCGCTGGGAGAACTGGGACCCGAACCCGATCGGCACGGTGCACACGCTCGCTCAGGTCGAGGAGCGGCACTACAACCCGGGGGCGGCCGCCAACGGCCCGTTCCACCCGGTGTCCTGGTGCCGGGACTACGACGGCGGCCGGTCGTTCTACACCGGCATGGGCCACACCGAGGGCAGCTACGGGGAGGAGGCGTTCCGCACCCACCTCACCGGGGCGCTGAACTGGACCACCGGTCGGGTACGCGGCGACTGCCAGGCCACCATCGCGTCGAACTACAAGGTGGAGCGCCTCACCGCCGCCAACCAGACCGGTCAGCTGGACCAGATCGGCGAGCCGCACGGGCTCACCATCACGCCCGACGGCACCGTCTTCTACGTCGGCAAGGCGGCCTGCCCGAGCGGCCCGATCGCGGACTGGAACAACCCGAACGTCGGCCTGGGCTGCGGCACCATCCACTCCTGGGACCCGCGGACCAAGCAGGTCAAGCTGCTCACCACCCTGGAGGTGATGGGCAACCGGGGCAGCGGCTCCGAGCTGGTGAAGAACGAGGAGGGCCTGCTCGGCATCGTGCCCGACCCCGCGTTCGCCGAGAACGGCTGGCTCTACGTCTACTGGATGCCGCACGAGTCGGTCGACCGGGTGAAGCGGGTCGGTCAGCGCACCATCTCGCGGTTCACCTACGACCGTCAGGCGCAGACCATCGACCAGGCCACCCGCAAGGACCTGTTGCAGTTCCCCGTGCAGGTCCACAGCTGCTGCCACGCCGGTGGCGGCATGGCGTTCGACGCCAAGGGCAACCTCTACGTCGGCTCCGGCGACAACAACTCCTCCGAGGGGTCGCAGGGCTACGCCGGCAACAACTGGACCCAGGAGTACGAGGGGATCTCGTTCCAGGACGCCCGCCGCACGTCGGGTAACACCAACGACCTCGCCGGCAAGATCATCCGGATCCACCCGGAGCCGGACGGCACGTACACCATCCCGGAGGGCAACCTGTTCCCGCCGGGCACCGAGAAGACCCGACCGGAGATCTACGTGATGGGCGTGCGCAACATCGCCCGCCTCCAGGTCGACCCGAAGCACCAGTGGCTGACCGCCGGCTGGGTCGGCCCGGACGCCTCGTCGCCCAGCCCCACCCTCGGCCCGGCGAAGTACGAGACGGCCACCATCATCACCTCGGCCGGCAACCAGGGCTGGCCGTACTGCATGGGCAACCGGCAGCCGTACCGCGACCGCAGCAACACCGACGCCACAGTGCTCACCGGCTGGTACGACTGCGACAACCTGAAGAACACCTCGCCGCGCAACACCGGGCTGGAGGACATCCCGGCGGCCCGGGACAACATGATCTGGTACTCGCCGGACGGCGGCGGCCCGGTCTTCCCGAAGCGCACCGACGGCAGCGGCCTGCCGACCTACGTCGCGGCCGACGCCACCTACACCCAGCCGTACCTGCGCGGCGGCGGCCAGGCCATCATGTCCGGTCCGACGTACCACCGCGACCTCGTCGACACCGACAGCGGCGTGGCGTGGCCGGAGCACTGGGACGGCAAGTGGTTCATCGGCGACCAGTCGAACGCCGCCAACCGGGTGGCGGTCACCGTCGACCCGGCCGGCGTGCCACAGGCCGCCCCACCGGTGTACGCCGAGTCGCTGCGGGCCATCATCCCGGGCGGTAACGGCGACACCAGGTTGCAGAGCTGGATGGACGCCAAGTTCGGCCCGGACGGCGCGCTCTACCTGCTCGACTACGGCGGCGGGTTCTTCAGCCTGCACGCCAACCAGAAACTGATCCGGATCACCTACACCGGCGGGGCGCCCACCCCGGCACCGGCGGCGACGTCGGTCGCCGTGCAGAACAAGCCGCTGACCGTGGCCTTCACCGGTTCCCGCTCCGGCGGCGTCAGCCACCGGTGGGAGTTCGGCGACGGCGCCACGTCGACCGAGGCGGACCCCCGGCACGTGTACGCCCGGGTCGGCACCTACACCGCGAAGCTGACCGTCACCTACGCCGACGGTGAGACGGCGACGGTGCAGACCACTGTGACGGTGGGCTGCGCGGTGCCCGACGACCGGCCGACGGTGTGGCTCGGCGACACGGACACCGGGGTGCCCAGTCGCACGGTCGGGCAGGGCTGCACGGCCAACGACCTGATCGACGACGAGAGCACCTGGGCCGACCACAACGGTTTCGTCCGGCACGTGACCGCTGTGGCCCGCGCGTTGCAGGACGACGACCTGCTCAACACCCGCGAGTCGGGCACCCTCACCCGGCTGGCCGCCGCGTCGGAGATCGGCCGGGACGGCCACACCGGGTACGAGCCGCTCTTCGACGGCACCGCCGAGTCGCTGCGCGGTTGGCAGCAGGCGCCGGACGGGAAGTTCGGCATCGAACCGGACGGGTCGCTGCGTTCCAGCGGTGGCATGGGCATGCTCTGGCACACCAAGGAGCTGGGCGACTTCTCGCTGAAGGTGCAGTTCCGCGACATTGCCCCGGGCACCGGCCGGGCCAACACCGGCGTCTTCATCCGGTTCCCGGACCTGCGAACCCCCCTCGACCAGCGACCGCCGGGCAGCTGCGGCACCGTCGGCTCGGCCCGGACCTCGCAGGCCTGGATGGCGATCTACTGCGGACACGAGATCCAGATCTACGACGGTGACACCGGTGAACCGCAGAAGACCGGCTCGGTCTACAACTTCGACCCGGTGCCGCTCGCCCAGGCCGGCGTCACCCCGAAGAACGAGTGGAACGACTACGAGATCCGCGCCGTCGGGCAGCACTACACGATGATCCGCAACGGCGTCGTGATCAACGAGTTCGACAACACACCCGGCAAGCAGTCGTCGCGTGCCGGCGACCCACCGACGGACCTGCGGCAGTTCCTGCGCGGCTTCATCGGCCTGCAGAACCACGGTGACAACGACCTGGCCGAGTTCCGCAACATCCGCGTGCGGGAACTCTAGGAGAGACGATGACCCGACGACTGAAGGCCGCGCTGGCGGCGCTCCTGCTCACGGTGATCCCGTTGGCAGCGGTGCCCGCCTCCGCCGCCCCGCGCGTCGCCGCCGACCAGGTGCTGACCTGGACCGCCGACGACAGCATCACCCGCTACAAGTCCGCGCCCACCACGGCGGTGGCCGGGGCGACCACGATCATCTGGGAGAACAGCGCGGCCACCGGCAACACCACCGGGATGCCGCACACCCTGACCTTCGACACCAGCACCGAGGGCTACAACCACGACGTCACAGTCAACATCCTGGCCAGCCCGTTCGACGCCAACGACGGCCGCCACCAGGCGACAGTGACGCTGACCCCGGGCCGGTACCGGTACTTCTGCTCGATCCCCGGCCACAGCTCGATGGTCGGCGAGCTGGTGGTCACCGACGGCGGTGGTGGCGGTGACACCACCGCGCCCACAGTGACCGGCACCGTCTCCGGCGACCAGGACCAGGAGGGCAACTACCTCGGCGCGGCCACCGTGACGGTGACGGCCACCGACGCCGACTCGGGGGTCGCGACAGTCGAATACCAGGTCGACGACACCAGCTTCCACCCGTACACCGAACCGGTGCGGGTGACAGCGGTCGGCGACCACGCGGTGCAGTTCCGCGCCACCGACCAGGCCGGCAACACCAGCGAGGTCGGCTCGGTGCAGTTCCGGATCGTCGAGGCCGGGGAGCAGGACACCACCGCGCCGGAGGTGAAGGCCACGCTGGCCGGCGACCGCGACGACGACGGCAACTACGTCGGTACGGCCACCGCCACGCTCACCGCCACCGACGCCGGATCCGGTGTCGCCACCATCGAGTACGCGCTGGACGGAGCGGCCTTCACCGCGTACACGAACCCGATCGTCGTGACCGCGGTCGGGATGCACATGCTGCACTACCGGGCCACCGACGTCGCCGGCAACACCTCGGCCGAGCAGATGGAACACTTCACCGTCGTCGAGCCGCAGGCCGCCGACACCACCCCACCCACCGTCACCGCCACGGTGACCGGTGACCGCAACGACGACGGCGCGTACGTCGGCGGCGCGACGGTGACCGTCACCGCCACCGACGCCGACTCGGGTGTGGCGAGCGTGGAGTACGCGCTCGACACCGGTGCGTGGACCGCCTACTCGGCTCCGGTCACCGTTCGCGCCACCGGGGCGCACACGGTGCGCTTCCGGGCGACCGACACCGCCGGGAACGCCGCCGCCGAGCAGTCGACGACGTTCACCGTGGTGGCCGACGGCACCGACGCCTGCCCGGAGTCCGACACCCGGGCCACGGTGGTCATCGACGGTGACGACACCGGTGTCCGCAACGTCGACACCGGCAACGGCTGCACCATCAACGATCTGATCGACGAACACGCCGACTACCCCGGCCACGCCGAATTCGTCCGACACGTCGAAGCGGTCACCACCGCGCTGGTGACGGGTGGCACGCTCGACCGGCGGCAGCAGGGCGCCATCGTCCGGGCCGCGGCCCGATCGGACGTCGGCGCATGAGTCCTCGAACCTCATCGACAGGGAGAAACACGATGCCCGGACGTACCGTCGCCAAGCTGGCCACCGTGAGCGCCGTCATCGCGGCCTCGGTGCTTGCCGTGGCGCCCACCGCACACGCCGACCTGGTCACCCACTGCATCGGTACCGGCGGTGCGGTCACCGTGCCCAACGACCTGCTCGTGCCCGCCGGCGAGTCCTGCGCGCTGACCGGCACCACGATCACCGGCAACGTCACCGTCGCGGCCGGCGGCAACCTGGTGGTGACCGGTGGCCGGATCAGCGGCGAGGTACGCGTCGCGGCCGACGGGTACCTGGACGCGACCGAGACGACAGTCGCCGGCCAGGTGGTGCTCGCCGCCGGGGGCTACGGGATCTTTCTGAAGGACGCGAGCACCGGCACTCTCACCGTCCGGCCGAAGGGCTCCACGACCATCGACAGTTTCCTCTTCGCCGAGGCCTCGACGGTCAGCGGGCACGTCAACGTCAGTGCCGGTGAGGTCCGGCTGGACCGGGGCACCCAGGTGCAGCGCAACGTCAGCAGCACCGGCACCTACTACACCGACCTGCACGACTCGTTCGTCGACGGCACGCTGTCGGTGCTCAACAGCGCCACCGGCAGCGTGGTGTGTGGCAGTGCCGTCCAGGGCCGGGCCACCTTCGCCGGCAACCTGGGTGGTGTGCAGCTCGGCCCGAACGGCACCCTCGACAGCTGCGCCTCCGGCGGTTACTGGGGCGGGGACGTGAGCGTCACCAGCACGACCGGTGGCGTCACGGTCGACGACAACATCATCAACGGTCAGCTGGCGGTGACGTCCAACGACCCGGCCGCCCAGGTCGCCGCGAACAACCGGATCCGTGGCGGCGTGACCGGCGACCAGGCCGCGGCCACCACCAACCGGGCGGCGCGGGTGGCCGCACCGGACCGCGAGGAGGCCGGCGACGAGCGCGCCGAGGTACGCCGTACCTCGGCCGTACAGGAGGCCACCGAGGCGGGCGCTGCCCGGCTCTAGTAGCTCCACCCCGCACGCTGGGCCGGACGCCATCCAGGCGTCCGGCCCGGCGGCACGCCGAGAGGCTGGGCGTCGGGAAGCATGAGCGGTGCCGCGTCAACCGCCACGACGGTGATCGATCGGATGTACCCGAGTCGCTACCGGTTGTGGTTCCGTAGATGCCGTGGATGCGGAGGTAGCCATCGGCGCGTTGAGCGCGGCCCTCGCCGTTCTGGGGACCGTTGCCGCTTTCCTGCAATTGCGACGAACGCCCGCCTCGTCTGTGTCGACCCCGCCCGCTGCGGCGGTGAGGGGCAATCGGGGTTCACGCGGCCCGCTCGTCGTCGGTGACGTCCCGCGTGAGCCGGTGTCGCACCTGCGTCGTGCGGAGTTGTTGGCTGAGGTCGGGACGGTCTTGGCGACCAGCAAGGTGTGCGTACTGATGGGAGGGCGTGGGGTCGGGAAGACGCATCTCGCGGCCACGCACGTGCGCGACCAATTGCGCGCGAACGTCCCCCGGGTGGTCTGGGTCGTCGCGGACGACGTCGCTGCCGTGGTCACGTCGCTTGCTGACTTCGCGCGGCAGGCGGGCGTGGTGGACGAGGTTGTCGACACCGAGCCGGCCGCGCGCACCGCACTCCGCTGGCTTGAGAACGAACCGGAACGGTCCGTGATCGTGTTCGACAACGCGCTGGATGCCGACGCGATCGCTCGGTGGATGCCGCAGCGCGGAAATGTCCACACGCTCATCACGACAACGAATCAGGAGTTCGCTGTCTTCGGCGTCACGGTGCACGTCGAGGTCTTCACGCCCGTGCAGGCGGTGACGTTCTTGTGCTCGCGGGCTGGCCTCGACGACCCGGGGGCCGCCGCGCCGGTCGCGCGAGAGTTGGGTCAACTGCCGCTCGCACTGGCGCAGGCGGGTGCCGTGATCCGCCGCCACCGGTGGTCGTTCGCCGAGTACCTGGCCGGTTTTCGATCGATGCCACTGAGGTCGCTGCTTCCCCGTGTGCCCGGTGACGACTATCCACGCACTCTGGAAGAAGCCACGCTGCTGTCCGTCAACGAGGTTGAGGACAGCGATCCGAACGGGCTGGTCCGCCGTCTGATCGATCTCATGGCCGTGCTGTCGGAGGCGGGAGTTCGTCGTGACCTACTGCGCAACCTCCACACTGAGCCGGCGAGCGTCGATGAGGCCTTGGGCGGGCTGGCGAACGCCTCCGTTGTTGGCTTTGACGTCACCGGCACACGGGTGGCGATGCATCGGCTCACCCGCCAGGTGGTGTTGGCGCGGGCCCGAGCGGAGGGACGAATCCGCGACGTGGTCCGGGATGCTTTGACGCTGTTGACCCGTGCCACGGAAGCGCAACCCTCGTCCGGCGTCGACCTGGTGGACCACATCGCCGAGGTCTGGGCCGAGACGCAAACGGTTCTGGTGAGTGACGGCGAGGACGATGAGATGCGCGTCGAGCTGTTGCGGCTGCGGCGGTGGAGCGTCGAACGGCTGACCAGCATGGGGGAGTTCAGCCGCGCGGTTGCCACGGGCATCACGGTGTTCACCGAGCACCGGACGCTCGCGCCGTCTGACGACGACTCCATCGCCATGGCTCGACAGGCACTGATGGACGCCTATGTGGCCTCCGACCGTCACAATGAGGCTGTCCCCTACGCGGAGCAGGCCCTGGCGGACCGGATACGCCTGGCCGGCCTCGACCATCCGAGTACGGTGAGCGCCCGCAACCGCCTGGGCTACTGCTGTGAATCCGGGGGTCAACTGGACCGCGCCTTGACCATCCATCGGTACAACCTCGTCGAGAGCATTCGTGTCTGCGGCGAGGACGCGCCATCCACCATGGGCGCGAGGATCAATCTCGCCAGCACCTACCGCTCGATGGGCGACTTCGCCAAAGCCGTCCCGTTGTTCGAGGAGAACCTCGCCGAGAACCTGAGGGTCTATGGCCCTGACCATGGATCGACGATCAACGCTCGGGGTGAGCTGGCACGCAGCTATGTGCGGACGGGACGGGCCGACGAAGGCGTCCGACTGCATGAGGAGAACGCGACACTCGAGACCGACGAGCAACGGGCCGACATCCACCACAGTTGGTGGCCGCAGTACCGCGCGGCCGCGTACTCCGCCGCTGGTCGACACGATGAGGCGATCGACCAGCTCCGTGATCTCGTGCGACGTACGGACGATGTTCTACCGCATGACAACCCGCGGGCGATCCGACTCCGCTTGTTCCTGGCACGGGCGCTGCTCGCCGGTCGACGTCACACCGAGGCACTAGCGCTGTTCGAGCGAACGGTCGTGGACCGGGAGCGCGTCCTCGGCATCGATCACCCGTCGTCACTCAACGCCCGGCGCAACCTCGGCCTGGCCCTGGCAACCGCCGGGCGGCGTCAGCGGGCCCGCCTGATCCTCAGCGCCGTCGTGTCGGACTACACCCGTGTCCTTGGGCCGGAACATCCCTACACGCGCACCGCTCAAGCGAACATCGCGAGCCTGCCGAAGTCGCGCGGGTTCATTTGGGGCTGACGTTGCCGCGTGTTCCATCGATTCCGAGTAGGCGGGAGTACCGTCGACTGTGGTGGTCCGTAGGCGTAACGGCTGGTGGTCCGCTGCCCAGACCGCTACCTGGGAGGCGATGATGAGCGACTCCGCGACCTTTGGTGCGCGCCTACGGATGTATCGCGAGCGTGCGGGAAAGACTCGGCCGGTTCTTGGCGGGCTGGTCGGGCGTAGCGCGGAGTGGGTCAAGGCGTTGGAGAATGGCCGGTTACTGCCGCCCCGCCTGCCCATGCTGCTACGGCTGGCCGAGGTGCTCGACATCCCGGATCTTGCGCAGCTGACCGGTGATCAGTCGTTGCCGGTGGCGTCGGTGACCAGGGCTGGGCATTCTGAGGTCGGCAAGGTGGTTGCGGTGATGCAGCAAGCGTCGGCGCCGGTGGGCGCGGTGACGCCGGTTGCCGTGATGCGCGATCTGGTGGATCAGGCGTGGGGGCTGTGGCATCGGTCGACGACCGAGCGTACGGCGGTGGCGGCGGTGCTTCCGGGGTTGCTGACGAACGCGCAGCGGAGTGCCCGGATGCTTGACGGCGGGGACCGTCGGCTGGCGTCGGTGGAGTTGGCGCGGGTGTATCACCTGGTGCAGTTGTATCTGGCGCACCAGCCGTTGCCGGAGCTGGTGTGGCTGGCTGCCGACCGGGCGATGTCGGCGGCCAAGGACGCGGACGACCCGGCGGCGATGGCGGTGGCTGCCTGGTACTACGCGCACGTCTATCGGGGCGCGAATCAGGTGGACGCCGCCGAGCAGGTGCTGGTCGAGGCGGCGGGTCTGGTTGACCCGGCGGCGGGTGGCGAGCAGTTGGCGCGGTGGGGTCAGGTGCAGCTCGGTATCGCGTTGGGCCACAGCAAGGCTGGCCGGGCCGGTCGGGCGTGGCGGGCGTGGGATGCCGCCGACTCGGCCGCCAGCCGGCTCGGTGACGGCTATGTCCATCCGTGGCTGATGTTCGGATCGGCGGCGTGTGCGGCGTACGCGGTCTCCATCGAGACGGACCTGTGTCGCACGGGTGAGGCGGTGCGGCGGGCCGACACCACCGACTATCGGGCGTTGCCCTCGCAGACCCGCCGGGCCGCCGCGCTGATCGATGCCGCTCGGGCGCACATGCTGGACCGGGGGGAGGTAGCGGCGGTGCACCTGCTCGGCCGGGCACTGCGGGAGAGCGTCGACACGGTACGACACAACCCGTACGCCCGCACTGTCGCCCTGGAGCTGTCGAACCGGCCGGGCACGGTCGGTGAGGATGCCCGAGAGTTGGCTCTCGCCATCGGCATGATCGGGTAACTCTCCCCGAGGTACAAACTCTCCCTGCCGCAGCCGGTGACCACTCGTAGCGTCCCGGTCACTGGCGGCGGCGAGTCTGTGCCTGGTTGAGACCTGACAAAGTCTCGTCGCCGCCCCTGTTGGTCGATCGAGGGGGCGAGTCTGTGTCGATCTGGTCTGAGCTGCGTGCGTTGATGCGGTGGCTGCTTCGGCGGCCTCAGCCGCCGCCACCGCCCGGGACCGGGCAGCGTTACCAGGACGTTGAGCAGGCAGCGGCGCAGCAGCGTCTACTCGACCACGCGAGGCAACTGCGGCGGTGCCCGGGCCATCACGAATCAGCAGACCAGCTCAGCGCGCGCCGGCCGGAGGACCTCCGGTGACCCGACGCGCGGCCAACTCGTTCAGCCGGTCAACCGTGAGCGGCCGGCGCGTCTCGTACGACGAGTACCTCTCGGCCACCGCGTTGACTTTTGCCCGGCGGCATCGGCCGGTGTGGTCGTGGGAGCTCTGGCGGCGTGTCTGCCGCTGCGGAGCCGACCTGCCCTGTCGCGGCCGGCACCGGATCCCGATCAGTCGAGGGCACTGGCCGCAGGTGGACGAGGAATGAACGGCGGCCAGGAGCAGACGATCCTCGCGGTGCACGTCCGAGGGCTGGACGGCATGTGTGTTGGTTGCCGGGCGTGGTGGGCTCGGCTCACGCCGTACCCGTGCTGGCAGGTCGACTGGGCGACCAGCCGGCAGGCACGGGCGATCACGGATCGCTTCCTGGCGGGTGTGCGGTGACCGTGCACGGCCCGGTCATGCCGATCTGGAGCTGCGGTGGCTGCGGCCTGCCCTGGCCCTGCCGGACCCGCAAGCGCGAGTTACGCGCGGAGTACGCGGATGCGCCAGTGTCGCTGGCCCTCTACCTCGGGTCCTACCTCGTGCAGGCGACCGAGGACATGCCGTGGACACCGGCCGGGGTGCTGCACCGCCGGTTCCTCGGCTGGACCAGGGATGCCGAGCTGCCGAATCCAGCAGTGCAGCAACAGTGCCGGTCCGCCCGAGCCGAGCCCTAGTCGACCGACGCCCTGGCCGGACCCGTGCCGCCACCCGGCCTGTGCCTGTGTCGCGGCCGGATACCCTGACCCGCGGTGCCGCGCACCACGTGACCGGAGGAGTCGATGCGGGGATGACGACTGGGCGACCGATCCCGACGCAGGACGACGTGCTCGGATACTTCGACACGCTGTCGAACTGGGGACGGTGGGGCGACGACGACGAGCGCGGAACGCTGAACCACATCACCGACGACGTGCGGCTGGCGGCGGCGCGGGCCGTACGCCACGGCAGAAGCGTGTCCTGCGCGTGGGAGGTCGCCGTACCGGGCGACATGGACCGGTCGACGACGGTCTGCCCGTGCGCCGCCGACATGCCGGGCGCCGAGAACATGCCGGCGCACTTCCACGCCGACCGGCACTGGGGTTTCTCGTCCGAGCGGCTCGGCATCACGTTTCACGGCAACACCCTCACCCACCTCGACTCGCCGTGCCACATCTTCTGGGACGGCGCCCTGTACAACGGACGGCCGCACTCGTCTGTCGACGCCGCGACGGGTTCGGCGTGGGCGGCCGTCACGGCGGCGGCGGACGGGATCGTCACCCGGGGTGTCCTGCTCGACGTGGCGGCGGCCCGCGATGTGCCGTGGCTGACGCCGGGGCAGGGGGTGTTTCCCGACGATCTGGACGAGGCCGAGCGTCGCCAGGGCGTGCGGGTGCGTCCCGGCGACGCGGTACTTCTGCGCACCGGCTACGGCCGCTTCCGGCACGAGAACGGTGCGGCCAGCGGTTTCACCCAGGCAGGCTGGCACGCGTCCTGCCTGCCGTGGCTGCACGAACGCGGCGTCGCGCTGATCGGCGCCGACACCCCGCAGGACGTTCAGCCGTCGGGGTACGACGCCGTGTTGATGCCGGTCCACGCCGTGAGCCTGGTGGCGATGGGCCTGTGGCTGCTCGACAACTGCGACCTGGAGGCGTGCGCGGCCACGGCCACCGAACTCGACCAGTGGGATTTCCAACTGGCGGTCGCGCCGGTCCGCTTCGCCGGCACGTCCGGCAGCCCGGTCAACCCGATCGCCACCTTCTGACCCGGCTGGCCGGAGGTCTCCGGTGTCCGGTTCGGCAGGATCGCTGAACCGTCCACCGGAGACCTCGACGATCGCCGACCCGCGAGGGTCGGCCGGGCCAGGTCAGCTCAGAAGTTGCCTGCCGAGTCGCACTTCACGCCCTGGTCGAGACAGTTGCGCACCCGTGCGGCGAGCGCCTCGTCCCGCCACGCGTTGAAGAAGTCCGCGTGCATGGAGAAGGACGTGCCGGAGGCGAGGGTGATGCCGTCGGTGTTCGCGCTCAACGGGTACGAGATCACGAAGGACACCGACGGCACGGGCACCGGGTGGCTCTTCGGGCAGGCTCCGGTGTGGTCCCCGTTGGCCATGTGTGCCTTGTGGTCGGGGCTGTCCAGGTGCTTGCCGTCCCAGCAGTCCGGGAAGGTGATCTGCCGGACGATGTTCGCGGTCTTGGCGCAGACCGGGAACGTCTTGTCGGCGCTGCGGCCGATCTCGCCGCCGATGCCGGCACACCAGAAATGGTTACCCTGCTTGTCCGGGGTGTCGACCTGGTTCTTGGCGTCGCCGGTGATCATTCGCAGGCCGAACGGGAAGGGCTGGGTTCTGCTCGGGTCCTTCAGGCGGGAACCGTAGTAGACGGTCACCTCCTTCGGGTCCACGACCTTGCCGTTCTGGTACATCGTCGGCACCCAGTAGGCGGACTGGTCGTCCGGCGAGTTGCAGGTGGTCGCCTTCGACGCCCGCAGCGACTCGGCGGTCGAGGTGGCGTCTGTCGACCTGTTGCCCCAGAAGGTGTGGTTGTGCGAGGCGCCCACCAGGTTGGGCAGCACGATCGGGTCGTCGCTGTTGTGGTGACTGGTCGTACAGCCGACGTTGAACTCGGGCACCGTGACCGGGTTTCCGGTCACCGGCTTGGGTTTGCGGGCGAAGAACGCCTTCGTCGCGGCGGCCTGCGCGGCCGCGTCGATGGTGATCCAGCCGCCGGAGACGGTGGGTGGGGCGGTGCTGGTCGCCGGGGTCGCCGGTGTGCCCGGCGCGGACGGGGTGGCCGACGGGCCCGGGGCGCCGGCTGTGGCCGACGGGTCGCCCGGTGCGGTGGCCGTCGGCGCGGCCGGGCCGGGCGAGCCGGTGCCGGTGCCGCTGGACGGGCCGGACGCGCCAGGAGCGGCCGGCGTTTCCTTGCAGCCGCCGACGAGCGCCACGCTCACCACCAGCAGGGCGGTGACCCAACGGCGGTGTCGAGGGGTGGATGGGTGATTCATCAATGGGGGCGCACCTTTCTTCCGAGCCCGAAGAATACGAGTCGGCCCCCTGCTCGTTTCCTACTGAAACGATTAATTCTCGCTTAAATAGCGCTCAGCGATTGCCTGTTCGGCTTTGTGGAGTCGTTTCGATGTCGACTCCGTCTCAATTCTCTGTCTCTCTTCGAAAAACTGTAATCGGCGGCTGCGGCGGCACTCCACCTTCCGGGCCGGTCGGCGGGGCCCGGTCAGCAGCTGTCGCGCGCCTTGCGCAGGAACGCGTCCCGGGAGACGACCTTCGTCGAGTCACGTCCGTGCGGCGCGAGCACCTGGTCCGGCCCGATGCGCGGCAGGTCCGCGAGGGTGAAGTCCACCGAGATGGCGTCACGGCGACTCGACCCGCTGACGCTGTAGGTGACCTCGGGTCGAAGTTCGGTGAGTGGCTCGACGTCCACGTCCATGCCTGCCTCGGCCGCCGGAAGGTCGACAGGGTCAGCGACCTCCCAGCCCTGTGGCGGTTGGCCCAGCAGGGCGACCTCCACGACCTCGGTCGTGGGCCGGCCGGTGACTTTCCACCTGATGAAGGGGTGAGCGGACGCATCGTTGGGGTGGTCGTTCTCGAACACGTCGAGCTGAGCGAAATCGTCGTCGCAGGTGACCAGCACGCCGACCGGTCGGCCATCCTGGACGGCGAGAGCGACCAGCGGCTCATCCGCCGGGGTGCAGGCGGTCAGCAGGAGGAGGGGGAGCGGTAGCAGAATCCATTGACGTCGTCTTCTCCGCATGTCGGCAGCATTCCATGGCACCATCACGCTTCGTTGTCCCGCGGGTCACGAAAGGGCGGCGCACCGGCGGCCGTCTCCGCCGGACGGTCCCACCTTCGTTGCGTGATTCCCGAGAAACAGCGCACCGCGTCGTCGACGCGGAGAGAATTGCCGCCACGGAGAACACGAAGGCCGGGGGACGGTGGATGGGGATACGAAGGCGCATGGCGCTGGTGGCGGTGACCGTCGCGGCGACACCTCTGGTCCTCGGCGGGTGCACCGCCGAGCGGAAGCCTGCCGCCCGCCCCGCCGAGCGCGTGGCCCCGGCGCCGGAGTTGACCGTCGCGCCCGCCGACCTGTCCCGGGACGTGCCGCTCAGCGCCGAGGTGGTGCCGCTCGTCACGGGCGGGAAGATCACCGCCGTACGCCTGGTCGACGAGACCGGCGCGCTGGTCAGTGCGGAGCCACGGGAGGACCGCTCGGCCTGGGTGCCGACCGCTGCGCTGCGGCCGCGGCACACCTACACCGCGATGGTGACCGCCACCGCCGACTCCGGGCGGACCACCACCCGCACCACCACCTTCACCACTGCGGCGGCGTCGACGAAGCCGCAGGTGACCAGCACGCTGTCCATCGCCGACAAGCGGACCTACGGCACGGCCATGCCGGTGACCATCGGCTTCGAGCCACCCATCGCCCGCGAGGCCCGCGCCGACGTGCAGCGTCGGTTGTTCGTCACCACGAACCCACCCCAGCCGGGGGTGTGGTCCTGGGTGGACGACGGCAGTCAGGTCTACTACCGGGCTCGCGACCTCTGGCGGCCGGGCACGACCATCAGTGTCCGGGCCGGCCTGGCGGGTCTGCCGATCGGCGGGAGTCACATCGGTGACGCCGACCGCACCGCGACGTCCCGGATCGGACGGCAGGTGGCGCTCGACATCGACAACGCCACCAAGCAGATGCGCGTGCTGCGCGACGGCAAGCTGATCCGCACGATCCCGGTCAGCCTGGGCAAGCGGGGCACCCCCACGTCCAGCGGCAAGATGGTGATCATGGAGAAGCACCAGCAGACCACGTTCGACACGCGCGGCGAGCCGAACGGCGGCTACGTGGTGGACGTCGCTGACGCCCAACGGCTCACCTGGGGCGGCGAGTTCATCCACGGGGCGCCCTGGTCGGTGTCGGATCAGGGACACCGGAACGTCTCGCACGGCTGCACGAACATCTCGCCGGCCAACGCCGACTGGCTGATGGGCGTCACCCAGGTCGGTGACCTGGTCACCGTCACCGGCACCGAGGTCCGGCTCCAGCCGGGCAACGGCTGGACGGCCTGGAACACCAGTTGGGCCCAGTTCATCAAGGGCAGCGCACTACCCGTACCCACGGATCTTCGAGCGGCGCCGCCGGCCCGCGCGGTAGCGGACGGTGCACCGACGCCGGGGCCGTCCGCCGCCGGCGGCTGAACCAACCGGCGTCCGGCGGCGGACGCACCGCTTGTCCGGCGGCTCTACCCTCCGGGCCATGACGTACGAGCCGATGATGGTGCCCGGCCCGAGGCCCAACCGGACGCTTCGAACCGTCCTGATCGTCGTCGGCGCCCTGCCGGCGGTGTGCTGCGTTACTTCGCCCGGGTCCAGGGCGCGCAGTTGAAGGTCCGCAGTTATGAGATCACCGGGGTGAACGTCAGCAACTACAACGGTCGGGTCACCGCGACCGCCCACATCGAGGCGGTCCAGGAGGTCACCGGCGCGCAGTTCAGCCAGGTGATGACGCTGGTCAAGGAAAACGGCGAGTGGCGCGTCTGCCAGTGAGGCACCGCGCCGTCGCGGGTCCACCTGACGGCCTCCGGGCCGGTTGGGGACGAGCCGTACGCGAGCTACGGTGAAACCTGACGTTCATGTGAGGGGCGAGGTTGGGTGACTGGCGTCACCAGCCGGGGGAGGGGTCCATGCGGATCGGGGAACTCGCCACGAAGACCGGGGTGTCGGTACGAGCCCTGCGCTACTACGAGGAGCAGGGCCTGCTGACCGCCGCCCGGAGCGGTGGCGGCCAGCGCCACTACCTCGACGAGGCCATCGACCGGGTACGCCTGATCCAGATGCTGTACGCCGCCGGCCTGTCCAGCCGGACCATCCTGGACCTGCTGCCCTGCGTCGACGCGAAGGTCAACACACCGCAGTCGCGGGCCATGCTCCGCGCCGAACGCGACCGCATCGAGCGGCAGATCACCCAACTCCAGCAGGCGCGCGAGCGGCTCGACAGGGTCATCGCGCTCAGCGAGGGCCCGGCCAGCGGTTGCGCCTACACGGACACCGGTACACCGGACTCGTAGCGGCGCCGGTGGTCGGCGGTCAGCTCGCTGCCAGCGCCGGGATGCCGTAGTGCTGGTCGAGGACCTGTATCGCGGCTCCCGCGGCGATCACGTCCGCGCCCAGGCTGGACACTGTCACCCTCGTGCTGAGCCAGGCCGCACGCCGTGCGTCGGCCTGCACGGCTCCGGTGACCGCCGAGAGGTAGGTCTGCGGGTGCCGGAGGAGGTCCGCGCCCGCCAGCACCACGTGCGCGAGGTCGAGGGTCTGGAGCAGGTTGACCACGCCCACGGCCAGCACCCGGGCGGCGTGTGCGACGTCCCCGGCCTCGGCGGCGTGCTGGTGCACGATCTCCAGGCACCCGTGCCGGCCGCAGACGCAGCGGGGCCCGGTCAGGTCGACGACGGTGTGGCCGAATTCGCCCGCGTTGGTGTGCGCCCCACGGTGGGTCGCGCCGCCCAGCCGGAAGCCCGCGCCGATGCCGGACTCGACCATGATGAGGGCCGCGTCGCCGAACGTCGCGCCGTGCCGCCAGGCCTCCGCCGTGATCCCGGCGGTGACGTCCTTGTCCAGGTGGACGGGGAGGCCCAGGTGCTTCTCGGCGATCTCGCGCAGCGGTACGTCGTGCCAGTGCCGTAGGCCGTGGGCGTCGCGGACCAGGCCGTTGGCGTGGTCGAGTGGGCCGATCATGCCGATGCCCAGCCCGGTGAGCCGGCCCCGTAGGTCGCCGACGCCGGCCATCGTGTCGACGCCGGTGGCCAGGGCGTCGAGGAGCTGCTCCGGGGTGAAGTCGCGGGGCAGTGGGCTGACCGCCGAGTGGTGCACGGTGCCGGCCAGGTCGACCAGGACGAGCCGCAGTGTGCGCCGGGCCACGTGCGCGCCGATGGCGTACCGGCTGTCCGGGACGAGTTCGTAGACGACGGCGGGCTTGCCGATGCCCGGACGTCGGACACCGGCGGGGCGGATCAGGCCGTCGGCGGTCAGCCGGGCGATGACCTTGGAGACCGCCTGTGGCGTCAGGCCGGTGGCCTCGACCACCGTGGCGCGCTCGAAGGTGCCGGCGGTACGCCCCACCGCCATGACCAGTGCCTGGTTGTAGCCGCGCAGGAAGGTGACGTCGGCAGTGACGCGAGTCATCTCACCACCCTATTACGCAACGCTGTTGCTAAATTTTTTCGGTGATCGAATTGAGCAGAGGTCGGCGGTTGGCGGCACTGGCCGCGCTGGCACTGGGTGGCGTCGCGGTCGGCCTGACCGAGTTCGTGGCGATGGGGCTGCTGCCCGACATCGCCCGCGGTCTGCTTCCGCACGAGTACGCGCAGTCGTCGTCGGACGCGGTCGCCCGCGCCGGATGGATGATCACCGCGTACGCGCTCGGTGTGGTCGTCGGCGCGCCGCTGATCGCCGCGTTGAGCGCGCGCCTGCCCCGCAAGAAGCTCGTCCTCGGGCTGCTCGTGCTGTTCGCCGTCGGCACCGTCGCCTCCGCGCTCGCCCCCACCTTCGACCTGGTGCTGGTGGCACGGTTCGCGGCGGCGCTGCCGCACGGCGCGTACTTCGGTGCGGCCGGTCTGCTCGCGGCGACCCTGATGGGCCCCGGCAACGAGGCCCGTGGGTTCGCCACGGTGCTCGGTGGTCTGACCGTGAGCAACCTGGTCGGCGTACCCCTCATCACGCGGCTCGGGCAGGCGGCCGGCTGGCGGGTGGCGTACCTGGTCATCGCCGGCTTCTTCCTGCTCACCCTGCTGGCGGTGCTGGCGGTCGTGCCGGAGGTCGCCGCGGCGGTCGACGGCTCGCCGGCGGCCGAGCTGCGGGCGCTGCGGACCTCGCAGGTCTGGCTGGTCGCCGCGACCGGCGCTGTCGGTTTCGCCGGCTTCTTCGCGGTGAACACCTACATCGCGCCGGTCACCACCGACGTCACCGGTCTCTCCGCCGCGACGGTGCCGTGGGCCCTGGTGGCGGTGGGTCTCGGGATGACCGTCGGCAATGCCCTGGGCGGTTGGTTGGCGGACCGCGACCTGCGGCGCAGCATGGTCATCGGCTTCGTGGCGATGATCGTGAGCATCGCCGTGTTCAGCCTCGTGGCGTCGACCCGCGTCGGTCTGTTCGTGGGCGCGTTCCTGGTCGGCGCGACCAGCCTCTATCTCGGTCCGGTCCTCCAGGCGCGCCTGATCACCGTCGCACCGGGAGCGCAGCTGATGGGCGCGGCGCTCAACCAGTCGGCAATGAACATCGCGAACAGCCTCGGCGCCGCCCTGGGCAGCGTTGCCATCGCCGCCGGCCTCGGTTACCTCGCGCCGGCCCGGGTGGGCGTCGTCCTGGCGGTCGTCGGGTTGGTCCTGGGGCTGGTCAGCTTCGCCGTCGGACGACGACAGCGGGTGCGCGTCCCGGCCACCGTCTGACAACCCCCCGGGCGGGTCCCGGCCATCCTCGCGGTTCGAGGTGGCCGGGCCGCCCCGGGGGACGCCGTCAGAAGTCGTCCACCGTGACCGTCACCCGGTCGGTGCTCGACTTCCAGTTCGGCACGTTGATCACCTCATGGCCACCACCGCGTTGACCCACGGTGATCCGCACCAGGCCGAGGTGTGCCGGCGTCGCCGGGATGAAGACGTCCATGCCGGTGATGAAGGTCTGGCTGAAGAACTCCGGCAGCGGGGCCGTCAGGTCCGTCACGCCATCGCTGCCGTCGTCGAAGGCGAAGATGCCGATCGTCCGCTTGGCGCGCGGGGTGTTCGCCGCGTTCAGGACATCCCTGCCGTTGATCCAGAGCCGGTCACCGGCGTCGCCCTGGTCGCCCCACCACTCCTTCTGCCGTTGGATGGTGAGCGCCGTGTGCCGGTCGCTGGTGTCGACCAGGGCGCTGAGGCCCTCGCCCGGCACGCTGGTCGCGAGGCGAACGAACGAGTCCGAGCGCAGGAACGGCTGGAAGTAGAAGTGGTGCGTCGCCGCGCCGGGGCGCACGATGGCGAACTCGTAGCGGGCCGTGGCGAGCACCGGGAGCGGGCCGAACGAGCCGTCGCCACCGAGCGACAGCCGATGCGCGGGCCGGTGTGACAGCCGGCCGCCGGTCAGCGGGCTGACCGGGTAGACCTCAAGCGTGGCACCGGTGACGCCGACGTTGCTCGGGAAGAGCACGGCGCGTCCGGAGACCAGGGCGGTGCCGAAGAGCTGGGGCACGATCCGCGTCGTGTGCGGCGCGCGGCCCCGCAGGAACCGGAAGACCTCGGAGAACGACTCCGCCGACGACACGGTCTGGGTGTGCGACTGGTCCGGCAGGTGCACGTTGGTCGCGCCGACGATGGCGCGGGTCGGGTCGCCCTCGCCCCAGATCGCCAGGGTGGGCACACCACCCGGCGGGGCGGCGGCGGTGCGACCGTCCAGGTTGACGTAGTGCGCGACCCGGGCGGCGCGCTCCGGCGAGCTGGTGAGGTAGCCCTGGGTGACGAAGGTGCCCAGCGAGTGCGCGACCAGGTCGACCCGGTCCGCGCCGCTGGCCGCCAGCAGGCGGGAGATCCGCGCGTCGAGTCCCGCGTACAGCTGGGGCAGGACCGCCGCGACGTTCGGGGAGTCGTACTCGTGAGCCTCGATGATGTCGATCGGGTAGCCGTTGCTGGCCAGCCGTTTGGCCTGGGACTCGAACTGGGCCGCCGACCCCGCGCTGCCGTGGATGAAGATCACCGGACGGTACGTCGGTGCGGCGGCGGCTTCGGCGGCGCGGGGGACGGCGACGGCGGACAGGCTGGCGGCGAGGGCCACCCCGACCCCGACCAGCACGGAGAGCAGTCTCCGGCGAGATGTGTGCATCGATCCTCCACCTGACGGACGAAGTATTTGCACTGCTAGCGCAAGTATCGTGTCAGGGTGTGGCGCGATGGTCCACACCGCACGGTCCGCCGACCCGGGTCGGACGCCCCGTCCGTACACCGAGCCCCTGGACGCGTCGGTCGACACGGCGTCAGCTGGCAGACACAGGTCGTTGCCGTTCGTTTGGTTGTGCGACGATCGGCGGGCATCACGTCGAACGACCGTCCACCGGCCTGCCCCGCGCACGGACGCGGGCAGTGACCGGGGAGGGCACACACCTCGTTACCCCCTTGGAGAGCACGATGTCCCTCTCCCCATCCCGGGTCTTCGCTGAGCTGAACGCGGCTCGACCCCCTGACCAGCCGGCACCGACGATGGGAAGGGCCGTCGTGGTCGGCGGCAGCGTCGCCGGTCTGCTCGCCGCCCGGGTGCTGTCCGACCACGCCGACACCGTCGTCATCATCGACCGGGACGACCCGCAGGTGACCGGCGCGCGTCCCGGCGTACCCCAGGGGACGCAGCTGCACGCGCTGCTGCCCGGCGGCCTCTTCCAGCTGGAGCGGCTGTTTCCCGGTTTCCGCGACGAGGCACTGGCACGCGGCGCGATCGAGGCGCCGCCCACGGCCCGACGCAACTACCTCGACGGGCGGCTGAAGGTCGTCGTCCCCGACGACGCCGACAGCCTGGCGGGCAGTC
Organism: Micromonospora parva; assembly: GCF_040649675.1. Classification (NCBI taxonomy): domain Bacteria; kingdom Bacillati; phylum Actinomycetota; class Actinomycetes; order Micromonosporales; family Micromonosporaceae; genus Micromonospora; species Micromonospora parva. The sequence continues at coordinate 32,866 of NZ_JBEZFX010000020.1, forward strand.
GGCCGCTGCTGGAGGGCCTGATCCGAAAGCAGGTGCTCCGACTGCCCAACGTCAAGACGATCACCGCCCGTGCGACCGGCCTCACGTTCGACGACGACGCGGTCACCGGGGTCCGGTGCGAGGTCGCCAGGGTGCCCGGTGTCGAGCGCGGCGACCTCGTGGTGGACGCCATGGGGCGGTCCAGCAAACTGTCCGACTGGCTGGAGCGGGCCGACTGGGAGCGACCGGTCACCCGGCGGATGACAGTGCACCTCAACTACGCGACCGCCCTGTTCCGTCGTCCGGAGCCCACCCCGGCCTCCACCGTCGTGCTGGCCCTGAACACACCGGGAACGGGGCTGGACGTGGCCGGGGCGGCGTTCTTCGCCATCGAGGACGGCCGGTGGATGGCCATGATGGCCGGTTACGGCGACGACCGTCCGGGCCGCACCGCGGAGGACTTCGTCCGCCGCCTGCGGGAGCAGTTCCCACCGGAGTTCGGCGAGGTCGCCGACCAGGAGATGATCGGCGACGTCCAGACCTACCACCACGCCGACAGCCGGCGACGGGACTTCCACGCGCTCAAGCGGTTCCCGGCCGGCCTGGTCAGCGTCGGCGACGCGGTCGCGTCGTTCAACCCGGTGTACGGGCAGGGCATGACGGCGGCGGCCCTGCACGCGGCGTGCCTGTCGACGTACCTCCGGTCCCACCCGGACCTGCGGGCGCCCGCGCGCCACTACCTCGCGCTCCAGAAGGTCGTGGTCGACGCCGCCTGGTCACTGTCGACCTCGGCGGACCTGGCGTTGCCCCACGTCGACGGGCCCTACCCTCGCGGCCACCGGCTCTCCAGCTGGGCCAGCCGGCAGGTCATCGCCGCGACAGTCACCGACGTGCCGACCGCGCGACGGTTCAACGACGTCGTCTCCATGCGCGAGCACCCCAGCTCACTGGCCCGGCCGAGCGTGCTGCTGGGCGCACTGCGGGCCAACCGTCGCGCCCACTGAGCGGTGCCCAGCGACCTCGTCGCGAGGCCGCTGGATGGTGCCCGGCGGCCTCGTCGCGAGGCCGCCGGGACGGCCCTAGCGGGGGAGCTTGCGGAGGATGTCGACCACGAAGCGGTGGTCGTCCAGCTGCGGCAGCCCGGAGACACCGACCCAGCCCACGACGCCGGTGCCGCGCACCCGCAGGGGCAGCGCGCCCCCGGCCGCCGCGTACCGCGAGGCCGGCAGGCCGAACCGCTCGGCCAGCGTCACCTGCTTGTCCTGGCACAGTCGGGCCATGTAGAGCGACGAGTGCTCGAACCGCATCACCACCCGGCCCTTGCGGCGCAGCCACGCGTCGTTGTCCGCCGTCGACCCCGGCAGACCACAGTGGAACAGCTGCCGTCCGGCCCGCCACACGCCCACCGAGACCGGCAGCCGCTGCTCGGTGGCGGCGGTGACGGCGAGCATCCCCAGCTCGTACGCGTCGGTCTCGGACAGGCCCGCGAGCTCCAGCTCGCTCTCCTCGCGCAGCAGCTCGTCAAGCGTCGGCCACGATGCACTGTCAGCTGACATGTCTCTTCTCCTCATGGTGCAGAGGCGATCATCGGTCGATCACCAGGCGCAGGGCGCGTAGTCCTTCAGGAAACAGCCGTACAGGTCCTCGCCCTGCTCGCCGCGGACGATCGGGTCGTACACCCGGGCCGCGCCGTCGACCAGGTCCAGCGGGGCGTGGAAGCCCTCGTCGGCCAGCCGCATCTTCGTCGGGTGCGGGCGTTCGTCGGTGATCCAGCCGGTGTCGACGCTGGTCATCAGGATGCCGTCGGTCAACATCTCCTCGGCGCTGGTGCGAGTCAGCATGTTCAACGCCGCCTTGGCCATGTTGGTGTGCGGATGCCCCGGCCCCTTGTAACCGCGGCCGAACTGGCCCTCCATGGCCGACACGTTCACCACGTACTTGCGCCGGGCCGACGCGGCGGCCATCGCCGGGCGCAGCCGGCTGACCAGCACGAACGGCGCGGTGACGTTGCACAGCTGCACCTCGAGCAGCTCGACCGGATCGACCTCCTGCACGCGCTGGACCCAGCTGTTGACCGAGTCGAGGTCGGGCACCAGCCCGCCGGCGTCGATGGCGGTGGACGCCGCGATCCGGTCCGGTGAGGCCGAGCCGCTGGTCAGTGCCAGCGCGGTCAACGCGTGCGGGGTGAGCGCTGTCGACTGGGGCCCGGCGGTCAGGCTGCCCACCGGGCCGCCCGGGCCGTCCGGCTTGGCGAACGTGAGCAGCTCCGGCAGCGGACCGTCCGGCAGGGCCGCCGCCTCCGCGGCGATCAGTTGCGCGTACGCCCCGGGGGACCGGCGGACGGTCTGCGCCGCGTTGTTGATCAGGATGTCGAGAGGGCCCTGGCTGCTGACGTCGTCGGCGAGGGCGATCACCTGGGCGGGGTCACGCAGGTCGATCCCGACGATGCGCAGCCGGTGCAGCCAGTCCCCGCTGTCCGGCATCGCGGTGAAGCGGCGGACCGCGTCGTGCGGGAACCGGGTCGTCACCGTCGTGTGCGCGCCGTCGCGCAGCAGCCGCAGCGCGATGTACATGCCGATCTTGGCGCGTCCGCCGGTGAGCAGCGCGCGCCGGCCGGTCAGGTCGGTACGGGCGTCGCGGCGCTCCCGGTTGAGCGCGGCGCAGGACGGGCAGAGCTGGTGGTAGAACGCGTCCACCTGGCGGTAGCGCTGTTTGCAGACGTAGCACCCGCGCGGGTTGTGCAGGAAGCCCGCCGTCTCGCCCGCCACCGAGGACGCCAACGGAATGCCCTGCGTCTCGTCGTCGATCCGCCCGGGAGCGCCGGTGGCGGTGGCCTCCGTCACCGCCCGGTCGGCGGCGAGGATGGCGTCGCGCCGCTCCTCCCGCCGCCGCTGCTTGATCACCTTGTAGAGCCGGGCGGTGGCCCGCTGCACCCGCACCACGTCGGGATGGTCGGAGGGAAGTGCCTCCAACTCATCGAAGACGCTGAGGCAGGCCTCCAGCCGGCTCCGGTCAATACCGTGCTGACCGTTTTCGGTAATGTTGTCCACCGTCATGCGTCGTTGTCTCGTCCCGTATCCCGTGCCGGCTCCAGCCGGCCCGCCCCAAGTCCGACCCGAAACGGTACGCGCCTCACGGCCTCCGACGCACCTCGCGCCTGCCCGGCCGGTGCGCGGCGCGGTCAGCTGACGTCGGCCTGGCCGAGACGCCAGTAGCCCATGAAGGCCACCGCCCGCCGGTCCAGCCCCCGCTCGGCGACCAGGTGCCGGCGCAGGGTACGGATGACGCCGGCCTCCCCGGCCAGCCACGCGTACAGCGGCACCGGGGGCACCTCCTCCGGCACCTCCCACAGGATCTCCGTGTCCACGTCCACGTCCGGCACGGGCTGGGCGGCCCTCGACGCCTCGCTGGCCAGCAGCTCCCCGGCCGCGGCGGTGACGGCGGGCACCAGCCGGCTGCCGTACCCGCCGGTGCCCCGAGGTAGCCAGCGGACCTCGACGCCGGGCGGCGCGACCAGCGGCAACACGTCGGCCGCTTCCGGCACCTCCAGCACAACAGTGCCGCGGGCGTCCACCGGGAGCCGGGCACAGATGCCGCTGATCGCCGGCACGGCGGTCTCGTCCCCGGCCAACAGCAGGGTGCTGCCGGCCGACTGTCGGAACTCGACCCCGCCGTGGTTGCCGTCGTAGCCGGCGTCCGGCCCGACGAGTGCGATCTCGTCGCCGACGGTGGCCCGCCGGGCCCAGCGCGTCGCCGGGCCACCGTCGCCGTGCAGCACCAGGTCGACGTCGACCTCGGCCAGGTGTGGTCGGACCGCCCGCACCGTGTAGGTACGGATCGGGTTGCGCAGGTGCTCCGGCAGGGCCCGCCACTGCGCGTACCAGTCCGCTCCGTGGGGCAGGGTCGCCGCGCGCTGACCGGCCAGCGGCAGCGCCAACTTGATCCGCTGGTCGTAGCCGTTGTCGGCGAAACGGTCCAGGTCCGCCCCGGTGAAGGTCACCCGGGTGAAGGACGGGCTGAGTCGGCGTACCGCGCGGACGGTGACGGTGAACACGCGCCACGGGGCGATGGGCAGGGTCTCGGTCATGGTGCCTCTCTCGACTCGGGTCGGCGTGCTACCGGGTGGTGCTCGCCACGGCGCGGGAGCGCCACAGCAGCCAGATGAAGTACGGGGTGCCGATCATGGCGGTGACCAGGCCGGCGGGGATCTGGGCCGGAGCGATGACCGTCCGGCCGAGGGTGTCGGCGATGCTGACCAGCGCCGCGCCGAGCAGGGCGGCCACCGGGAGCACCCGGGAGTGTCGGCCGCCGACGAGTGCCCGTGCGGCGTGCGGGGCGACCAGGCCGACGAAGCCGATGACCCCGACGGCCGAGACGGCGGTGGAGGTGAGCAGTGCCGCCGCGCCGAGCGCGATCAACCGGGTGCGTTCCAGGCGGACACCCAGCACCCGGGGGGTGTCGTCGTCCAGTGCCATCAGGTCGAGTTCCCGGCGGGCGGCGACCACGGCCGGGGTGAACACCAGCAGGGCTATCAGCACCGGCAGCACCTGGGCGGGCATCCGGCCGTAGGTGGAGCCGGACAGCCAGGTCAACGCCTTCCCGGTGTTCCACGGGTCGAAGGCGACGACCAGGTACGTGATGACCGCCAGGCCGCCCTGCCAGGCGCCGAAGCCGATCAGCACCAGCCGGTCGGAGCTCAGCCCGCCGCGCCAGGCCAGGCCGTAGACCAGCGCGAACGCCACCATCGCGCCGAGCCCGGCGACGCCGGAGACGGCCCACACACCGGCCAACGGCACGAAGGTGAGCAGCCCGACCGCCCCGAGCCCGGCCCCGGCGGTGATGCCGAGGATGCCCGGCTCGGCCAGCGGGTTGCGGCAGACCGCCTGCACCGTGGTGCCGGCGACCGCGAGCGCCGCGCCGGCCAGGACCGCCGCGGCGACGCGCGGCCACCGCTGGTCCAGCACGAAGGTGTACGCCGGCCCGGTGCTGCCGTTGACCCAGTTGAGCACGTCGCCGAGCAGCACCCAGGTGTCCCCGGCGAGCATGCCGACGGTGACGGCGGCGACGGTCAGGACGGCGCTGAGGGCGACGACGCCGCGGTGGAAGGTGGCGGAGCGGACCGCCGCGTGCCCACCGGGCGGACGACGGGTGGGACCCGCGTCGCGGTGCCGGCGGGCCAGCCAGATGAGGATCGCCGCGCCGAGCATTGTGGTGACCACGCCGGTGGGGATGTCGACACCGGCCTGCCCGCCCAGCACGGCCCGCAGCAGCACGTCGGAGCCGAGCACGATGATGACCCCGGCGATGCCGGACAGCGGCAGCAGGACGCGGTGCCGGTGCACCCCCGGCACCACTGGCGCGAGCAGCCGGACGATCACCGGGGCGCACAGGCCGACGAAGCCGACCGGGCCGGTGAGGGTGACGGCCGCGGCGGACAGCAGCACAGCGAGGACCAGCACGGTGACTCGGGTGCGCCGCACGTCGAGGCCGAGCACGGTGGCGGTGTCGTCGCCGAGGGCGAGAATGTCGAGGCGGTGCCCGAGCAGTACGAGCACGATGACGGCGCCGACGATCACCGGGGCGAGTTGGGTCAGCGAGGTCAGGTCGCTCTGCACCAGCGAGCCGTTCCCCCAGGCGAACAGCCCGATGGTGGCCTGCTCGAACAGGAGCAGCAGCAGTGTCGTCACCGACCCGAGCGCCAGCGCGGTCGCCGAGCCGGCGAGGATCAGTCGGGTGGTGCCGGCCTGCCCACCGGAGGACATCGCCATCACCAGGCCGGCGGCGGCCAGCCCGCCGCAGAAGGCGAGGCCGCCGGCGGGCAGCGCGGGCAGCGAGACGCCGAACGCGGCGAAGGCGACGATCGCCAGGTGGGCGCCCGCGTTGACAGCGAGGGTGTCCGGGGAGGCCAGCGGGTTGCGGGCGATCGACTGCAACGCCGCCCCGGCGAAACCGAGCGCCACCCCGATGGCCAGCCCGGCGAGCAGCCGGGGCAACCGGGAGGCGACCAGGACGCGGGCCGCCTCGTCGTCGGCGCCGGTGGCGAGCCGCAGCAGGTCGAGTGCGCCGACGTTCGAGGTGCCCTGGGTGAGGTGCACCGCGGCGACCACGAGCAGCAGCAGGGCCGCGGCGACGAAGACACCGGCGACGCGGGGCGCGGCGAGGCGTCCGCCCGGAGCCGGCCGGGTGGCCGGCTCCGGGCGTGGGGGCGCGTTCAGCACGCTCACACCGCGTACGTCTTGACGAGTTCGTCGATGTACTGCTTGCCGGAGAGCGGACCGCCGAAGGTCCAGATGCCGTTGGGCATCTTGTGCAGGTTGCCCTGCTTGACGAAGGGCAGCGACGTCCAGATGGCGTTGCCGGCGAGCCCGTCGGCGAACACGTCCTCGCCGTCGGAGGCGTTGTAGAACAGGTGCGTGTTCGGGTCCTTGAGGACGGTCATGCCCTCGACGTCGGTCTGGCCCAGACCCCACACCTCGTCGGTCTTGCCGGTCCAGGCGTTGGTGAGGCCGAGTTGGATGCCGATCTGGGAGACCAGCGCACCTTGGCCGAACATCCGGATGCTGACGGTGCTGCCCTCCTTCCAGCCGTCGGCGATGGCGAACGGGCGGCCGGCGGCCCCCGCGTCCGCGATCTTCTTCTTGCCGTCGGCGATGGCCGTGTCGAAGTCGGCGAGCAGCTTCTGCGCCTCGGTGGTCTTGCCGACCGCCTTCGCGATCATGTTGAGGTCGGTGCGCATCCGGCCGAGGTTGTCGGTGGCGTCACTGCCCTTGGCGACCAGGACGGGCACGAACTTCTCCAGCTGACTGACGATGGCGCCGCCCCGGTCGTCCTCCATCACGACGAGGTCGGGCTGGAGGGCGACGATCGAGTCGACGCTGGGCTCGCCGCGGACGCCGACATCCTTGACGGTCGGGTCGAGCTTCGCGGAGGTGACCCAGGTGCCGTAGCCCTTGGGATCGGCGACACCGACGGGCATGACGCCCAGGCTGACCAGCAGCTCGACCTCGCCCCACTCAAGGCCGACGACCTTGGTCGCCGGCGCCTTGAGGGTGATCTCCTTACCCCGGCTGTCGGTGACGGTGACCGGGCCACCGGACGCCGGGGCGGAGGCCTCGGGGGCGGCGGCGTTCTCGGTGGTGCCGCAGGCGCCGAGTGTCAGCGCGGCCACGACGGCGATGAGGGCGGTGAAACGGGTACGGGTCATGACGGTCTTTCTCTGCTGGGGATGAGGGGTGTTCAGACCAGGGCGCGGATCTGGTGCCGCCCGACGGGGCGGGTGGTGACCAGTCCGCTGACCGGATCGGTGGTCACCTCGATGCGGATGCCGTAGGTCTCGGTGAGGGCGTCCTCGGTGAACACGGTGGCCGGGGTGCCGGTGGCGCGGACCCGGCCCTGGTGCAACAGGACCACCTCGTCCGCCACGGCCGCCGCCTGGTTGAGGTCGTGCAGCACGACGCCGACGGCGACGCCGTGATCGTCCGCGAGGTCACGGACCAGGTCGAGGATCTCCACCTGGTACCGCAGGTCGAGGAACGTGGTGGGCTCGTCGAGGAGCAGGACCGGGGTGTCCTGGGCGAGGCAGGTGGCCAACCACACCCGCTGCAACTCGCCTCCGGACAGTTCGTCGACCGGGCGATCGGCCATCGTGGCGACGCCGGTGACGTCCATGGCACGTGCGATGGCGGCGGGACCGTCCGGGTCCTCAGTGCGCCAGCGCCCCCGGTAGGGGTGGCGGCCGTAGCCGACGACGTCGCGGACGGTGACCCCGCTGGGCACCGGCCGGCTCTGGGCGAGCAGGGTGACCCGCCGGGCGAACTCCCGGGCGGCGAGACCGGCGGCGGTGACGCCGTCGGCGAGGTGCACCGTGCCGGCCTCGATCGGGTGCAGCCGGGCCAGGGCCCGCAGCAGGGTGGACTTGCCGCTGCCGTTGGGCCCCACGAGTGCGGTGACGGCGCCCTCGCGGAGGTCGATCACGGCACCGTGCACCACCGGCACACCGTGATAACCCAGACGGAGGTCGACGCCGGACAGGCGGCAAGCTCCGTTGGCCGACGCCAACTCGTTCTGCATGAGGTTAGGCTAACCTAACCAAACGATCACCTGTCAAGCCGGTCGTGGGCGCGTGACCAGCCGGGCGCACCGGTGGTCATCGGGTCCGTGCGCACGTGGGGGATGCTGGGTCCGTGCAGATCGCGACCCTCGGCCCCCTGGCCGTCGACGGCCAGCCCGTTCGGGGTGAACGGCTCGCGGCGGTGCTCCGCGCGCTCGTCGACGCGCGCGGGCGGGCGGTCTCCGTCACCCTGCTCGTGGACGCCGTCTGGGACGGCGCGCCACCCGACGACGCGACAGGCGCCGTCCAGGCGCTCGTGTCCCGGGTACGCCGCCTCGGCTTGCCAGTGGTCGCGGTGCCGGGCGGATACCGGTTGCCCGCCGAGGAGATCACCGTCGACGCGGTCGAGGCGCGCGCGCTCACCGACCAGGCGCGCACCGTGCTCCGGTGCGGTGACGTCCGGGCCGCCCGGGGCCTGGCCGATCAGGCCCGTGCCCTGTTCCCCGAGGTGCCGGAGTTGGTCGGCGCCGAGGACACCCGCCTGTTCGCCGACGTCGCCGCGCTGCGCGCCGAGGCGGCACTCGCCGGCGTGGGCCCGTTCGACGAGGCCGACCTGGGCCGGCTCGTCGCGCGTACGCCACCGGACGAGCCGTCCGCCGCCCTGCTCGTGCGGGTGCTGGCCGCCCAGGGGCGGGAGGCGGAGGCGCTGGAGCTGGTCGAGCGGCTGCGCGCCGAGCTGGCCGACCGGTACGGCACCGACCCGTCACCGGTGATCACCGCCGCCCACCTGGCGTTGCTGCGCGGGGAACTCACCGCCCCGCCCGTCGCCACGCCACCCCGGCAACCGGCGCGGATCACGCTGCCCGCCGCGTGGCGTCGTCCGATGGCAGCCCTCGTCGGGCGGGAGGGGGACGTCGAGACCATCACCGGCGCTCTCACCGAGGCACCCGTCGTGACGATCGTGGCGACCGGCGGGGCGGGCAAGACCCGGCTCGCCGCCGAGGTGGCCAGGCGTACGGCGGCGGCCGGACGGGCGGTGCGCGTGATCGAACTCGCCGGCCTGCGCTCGCCGGACGAGGTGCTGCCCACTGTGCTCGCCGCGCTCGGTGGCGCGGACACCACGGCGACCGGCGGCAACCTGGGTCTGGAACGTCGGGTCCTCAACCCCGGGGAGCGGCTGCGTGCCGTCGCGCCGGACCTGGACGGGTTGCTGGTGCTGGACAACTGCGAGCACGTGCTCGACGCGGTGGCCGTCGTCGTCGCGGACCTGGTGGCCGCGGCCTCGCCGGAGGTCGCGGTGCTCGCGACGAGCCGCGCCCCACTGGGCCTGGTCGGCGAGTTGGTGCACCGGCTGACCGCGCTGCCGGACCCCGACGCGCTCGCGCTCGTCGAGTCGCGGGCACGGGCCGGCGGCGCCGTGCCCACCTGGGATACCGAACGGGCGCTCGTCCTGTGCCACCGGCTCGACAACCTGCCGCTGGCGCTCGAACTGGCCGCCGCGCGACTGCGGCACATGCCGATCGACGACGTGCTCGCCGGGCTGACCAACCGGTTCGCGCTGCTCGACGACGCCCTGCGGGGTCTACCCGAGCGGCACGCCAGCCTGTGGGCGCTGGTCGACTGGAGCCGGGAACTGCTCGCCGAGGACGACCGCGACCTGCTCCAGCGGGTAGCTGTCATTCCCGCGCCGTTCACCGCGGACCTCGCCGCCGCCGTCGCGCAGGTCCCGGACGTCCGTCGCGGCCTGGCGACCCTTGTGGAGCAGTCCCTGCTGACCCTGGTCGAGGGGGACGGTCCGCCCCGCTACCGGATGCTCGAAACGGTCCGTGAGTACGGCGAAGCCCGGCTGGACGCGGCCGGCGACCGGGGCCGGGCCATGGCCGGCCTGGTCGGCTGGGCGCGGGAACAGGCCGTCGCGCTCGCCGGCCGCTTCATCGGACCTGACCAGGTGGAGGCGCTGCACCGGTGCGCCGCCGAGCAGGACAACCTGGTCGCGGGCCTGCGCTGGGCGATGCGGGAGGACGACGAGCCCGCCTCGGTCGACGTCGCCACCGCGCTGTTCCACCTCTGGTCGGTGCGCGGCCTGCACCTTGAGGTCCTGGGCTGGGCGCGCGGACTGCTGCACATCGACGACCCCCGGCGGCGGCTGCGGTCGGCGATCCTGCGGGGTGCGGCCAGCGGCCGGCCACTGCCCAACGCCGACCGGCTGGCCTGGACGTGCGTGGTGATCAGCGTGAACGCCGGCATCAGCGCCGACCTGCGGCCCGCCGTGCTCGCCCGCCGGGCCCTGCGGTTGGTCCAGGCCGAACGACCCGCCGAGGTGTCTTCCCGGCTGACCGCCCTCGCGGCGGCGCTGCCCGGCTTCGACACGTCCGACCTGGAGCAGAGCCTGAAGAACGCGACCGAGCTGGTCGCCCACCCGGACCCGTACGTGCAGGGGCTCGGGTTGTTCGCACGCGCGGCGGTACGCGAGAACGGCGGCCAGCCGGAAGCGTCGATCAGTGACGCCGAGCAGGCGTACCACCGCTTCGAGGTGGTCGGCGACCACTGGGGCATGGCGATGGCGGCAGGTGCCGTCGGGCAGTTCCTGGTCCCGGGCGGAGACGCCCGGTCGGCCGAGTGGCTGACGCGCAGCGTGCACCACATGGAGCTGGTCGGCGCCGCGCAGGACGCGCGGTCGATCCGGCTCCGACTGGACGTGCAGCTCGCCCTCACCGGCGACGCGGAGGCGGAACGGCGACTGGGCGAGACCGCCACACCGGGCCAGGCCGACCAGATGGACGCCGCGCAGGCGGTGCTCGGCCTGGGGCACCTCGCCTGGCAGCGCGGGCGCTACGACGAGGCGCTCACCCACGTCGACGAGATGACCCGCATCCTCGCCGGTTGGGCCGGGCCGCAGCCACAGCCGCGGGCGATGCTCCGGGCCGCGGCGGCCGTCCTCTGCCTGCGGGTTGCCGAGGCGCGACCGGCGTCGGGTGACGACCCGGCCGTCCAGGCGACCGCGATGCTGTCGCTCACCCGCGACGACGCGCTCAACTCACGGGACCTGCCGGTGATCGGGGCGTGGGCGTCGGGCGGCGCGGAACTCGCGGCGTACCGGGGCGACGCCGACACCGCCCGCGAACTGTCAGTCCTCGCCAAGCGGATCGGCACCCACATCGAGATGTTCTTCCCCACCGGGATCAGCGAACGGCTCAACGCCATCCTCGGGGACGAGGAGCAGCGTGAGCCGTTGCTGACCGGGTGGCGCGAGCGGCCGCCCGCCGCGGCCGTCAACCGGATCCGCGAACTGATGGACGACCTGCTCGCCTGACTCAGATCTTCTTGCGGTACGCCCGCAGCGCCAACGGCATGAACAGCGCCACGAAGCCGGCGCACCAGGCGAGCGTCCACCACACGTGTGAGCCGAGCGGGGTGCCGAGGAACAGCCCGCGTACCGACGCCACCAGGTGGGTCATCGGGTTGACGTCCACGAACGTCCGCATCCAGCCCGGCAGGGTGTCCGCGTCGACGAACACGTTCGACGCGAAGCTCAGCGGCATGATCAGCGCGAACATCAGACCCTGGACGGCGCCCGGCGTGCGCACCTTCATCGACACCAGCACCGGCAACCAGCTCAGGCAGAGCGCGAACAGCACCGCGAGCAGACATCCGGCGACCGCCCGGAACGGGTCGGTCTCGATCCGGAAACCCATCACGTAGCCGATCGCGAGGGTCGACACGGTGACGATGACGTACCTGACGACGTCGCCGAGGACCGCGCCGACAAGTGGCGCGGAGCGGGGGATCGGCAACGACCGGAACCGGTCGAAGATGCCCTTGGCGATGTCGGTGTTGAGGTTGACGCCGATCGCGATGGCGCCGGTGGCGATCGTCTGCGCCAGGATGCCGGGCAGCAGGAACTGCAGGTAGTCGTGGGTCGAGCCGGCGACCGCGCCGCCGAAGATGTACACGAAGATGACGAGGAACAGCACCGGCTGCACTGTGACGTCGATGAGCGCCTCGGGCGTACGCCAGGTCTTGATGAGGCTGCGCTTCGCGAGCGCCAACGAGTGCCGGACCAGCCGCAACGGCCGTGGGTTCGGGGCGGTCGTCGACAGCCCGCGGCGGGTCGTGGGCGCTGTGTCGGTGAGGGTGCTCATGCCGCGACCTCCGTGGGGCGGGTGGTGTCGTCGTCGGACGCCGTACGCCCGGTGAGGGTGAAGAACACCTCGTCAAGGCTCGGCAGGTGCAGGGAGAGTTCGGTGACGGCGATGCCGGCGGTGGCGAACCGCGCGACGCTCTCGGTCAGGGCCGCGTCGTCGCTGACCGGCACCGCGAGCACGCCCTTGCGGATCTCGTCGGCCTGCGCGCCGGAACCGACCCGGGTCAGGATCTCCGCGGTACGGGGCAGGTGCGCCGGGTCGGACGGGCGAACCTCCAGGGTCTGCCCGCCGACCACCCGCTTGAGCCCTTCCGGGGTGTCGTGCGCGATGACCCGGCCGTGGTCGATCACCGTGATCGCGTCGGCGAGCGCGTCGGCCTCCTCCAGGTACTGGGTGGTGAGCAGCACCGTCGAGCCATTGTTGACGAGCGACCGGACCACGTCCCACATGTCCTCGCGCTTGGCCGGGTCGAGCCCGGTCGTCGGCTCGTCCAGAAAGATCACGTCGGGGGAGCCGACCAGGCTGGCGGCCAGGTCCAGCCGCCGCCGCATGCCGCCGGAGTAGGTCTTCGCCGGCCGGTTCGCGGCGTCGGTCAGGTCGAACCAGTCGAGCAGTTCGGCGGCCCGTCGCCGGGCACCCGAGCGGCCCAGCTCCAGCAGGGTGCCGAACAGCTCCAGGTTCTGCCGGCCGGTCAGGTCCTCGTCGACCGAGGCGTACTGGCCGGTGAGGCCGATGCTCTGCCGAACGCGCTCGGCGTCCCGGACCACGTCGAAACCGCTGATCCGGGCGGTTCCGCCGTCCGGGGTGAGCAGGGTGGAGAGGATGCGCACGGCGGTGGTCTTGCCGGCGCCGTTGGGGCCGAGCACCCCGAGCACCGTCCCGCGGGGTACGGCGAGGTCCACGCCCTGAAGCGCCCTCGTCTTCCCGAATGTCTTCACGAGGCCCTCGGCCTCGATCACCAGGTCAGCTGTCATGCGCCGAGTCTGCGCGGGCCGGCTGACACCGCCCTGACACGCCACCGACATGGGCTGACATCGGGCGCGCGGGTGAGGGCGGCCGGGGCCCGCACCGCCACGCCGACGGTCGGCGGCACGATATGCTGACGACGGCAGAGCGCCTGCCAGCGCCCGATGTGGTGGCCCACGCCCAACCGCATGCCCGGGGCCAAGAGTCTCCGACTCCGCGCCGATCTGTCGACTCCCGGCGTGCCGGTCGCGCCGCCTGTTCGGTGGAGTGCGTGGGGCTGCACCGGAGGCGTCATGTCTGATTCCATCCCCCGACGGACCCCAGCCCCGGGACGCGCCCGCAAGCGCGCCATCCGCGAACATGCCGTCCGGGCCGGCGTCGCCTACTCGGAGGCCGCCCGGCAACTGGAGTCGGTCGGCCTCCGGCCCGGCGAAACCCTCTCCAGGTACGGGCGGACGATCTATCCGATCGGGTTCGACCCGCATCGCCAACTGCTCGTCGAACGTCGTGAGCGGCGGTCGTTCGCGGAGCGGTTGTCGGACAGCAGGCGGGCCGCGATCCTGCCACACGGCCGGGCGCGGCATCTCGTCGAGCGGTTCCCGCCCAGCCGGGGGCGTACCGGCAGCGGAGTCGGCCCGCTCTATCACGGCGAGGGCCGCGAGGAACTGCTCGCGATGCTGTACATAGTGGTCGTGGCGGAGTCGCCAGGGTTGCTACCCGAGGTGGGGGACCTCGCCTGGATCGCGGAACTCGGCGAGGACACCGCGCTCGACACGGCCTGCGCCGACATCGACCGCGAGGCCCGTCGCCTGCTCGACCAGGAGCCGATGGCCCTCTGGTCGCGCATCCAGAGGGCGCTGACCACCGCCGAACGGAGCGTGGACGGGCAGGTCCGCCAGGAGGCGGTCCGGCAGACCGCGCTGTTGAGCACGATGATGACGCCGCGTCTGGGACACGCGGGCGAGCCGTGGGTTCCGGGGCTGCCGGTCGCCGGTGCCCGGCAGATCCTCGACGCGCTGCTCATCGTCGCCGACGACGGACACGCGCCGGGCACCCGGGTACGCCTGCTTCCGCAGCCACATCACGGGAAGTCGGCCACGATCACCGGTGCCCGGTGGGGTCGGTCAGGTCCGCCGGTGGGTTATCTCGTGTGGCTCGACGGGGCGACGGCGCCGCTGTCGGCCAGCCCCGACGACCTGATTGTCCTGGCCGACCAGGAGACCATCCCCCGCTGAGCGAGCGAGGCCCCGGCCCCACGAGGCCACCCCACCCCCATGCCGCGATCTTGCACTTTCTGTCCCGACATAGGGGTCATTCCACGCCTCTCGGCAACCGAAACTGCAAGATCGCGGGGGCGCGGGGCGCGGGGCGCGGGGCGCGGGGGCGCGGGGGCGCGGGGGCGGGCCGGCCGGGCTCCCTCGCGGGGGAGCCCGGCCGGTGCGGTCGAGGCCGTCGGCGGGCTGTCCGGCCGGCAGTCGGGGGGTGCTGCGGCGGGAGAGGTACGGACGGCGCGACCGCGCTCCGCGCGGTGGTTCACCTGCTCAGCTCGGCAGGCGGCCCCGCGTGGAGACGAAGTGGTACGACATGACGGCGAACCCGGGGTCACGCAGCAGCCGCCGGAACGCGTTCAGTTGCTGGGGCGACAGCCCGGCGGCCAGCAGGTCCGGTTCCAACTGGCGGGAGTTGGTCTCGTACAGCGACGTTCCGGTCGACCCGCCGGCCCAGCTCTGCGAGTGGGTGATGGTGTCCAGGTCGGTCAGATTGGCGAGGGCCATCTCGGTGTGCACGTCCTGCGCCCAACCCAGGTCGGCGCCGTGCTCCTCCAGGACACCCATCATGGCGTCCATGACCTGCGCGAAGAGCTTCGCGGCGTCGTCGGTCGGTGCGGTGAGCACCCGCTGCGGTGCGGTGCAGTCGAACTCCTCGACCACCAGCCACCCGCCCGGCGCCAGCGCGCCGGTGAGGGTGCGCAGGACCCGGCGGCGATCGGGGAGGTGCAGCAGCACCAGCCGGGCGTGGATCAGGTCGAACGCGTCACCGGGTGGCGGTTCGGTGCGCACGTCGTGCCGGCGTACCCGCAGGTTGCCCTCGGCCACCAGGTGGGTGGGGTCGATGTCGGTGGCCAGCACGTGACCGTCGTCGCCGACCGCGCGGGCGATCCGTCGGGCCATCGAGCCGCCGCCCGCCCCGACCTCCCAGCAGCTCGCGCCCTGTCGCAGCACCGGGCCGGCCAACCGTCGCGTGGTGATCGGATCCAGGAAGGACTCCAGCGCGTGCATCTGCGCGACGGCGTCCGGTGCGCCGTTGTCGAACGTGTACGTGTCGTCGCTCGTGACGGTTGTCATCGGTGTCTACCTCTCCGAGAAGGGTCGGGTGACTCGAGCACTGTCGGGTGCCTACGGGGTGTCGGCCCACAGCCGAGGGGTCGGTCGGTTGGGTGGGGGCGGCGCGACGGCGGCGATGCTCACCATCGCCGCCAGCGGGGCCGGATCGCGGCGGGCCTCCACTGTCGGCCGGTCGTAGACCATCCGGCCGTACTCCAGCACCGCCACCCGGTCGGCGATCTCGATGGCGTGTTGGAGTTGCTGCTCCACCAGCAGCACGGTCAGGCCGTCGGCGGCGAGCTTGTTGACCAGCTCGCGGACCCGCGCCGCCAGATCGGGCGAGAGGCCCTCGCACGGTTCGTCGAGCAGCAGCACCCGGGGCTGGCCGAGCAGCGCACGGGCTATCGCCAGCATCTGCTGCTCGCCGCCGGAGAGTTCGCAGCCGCGGTGTCGCAGCCGCGCCGCCAGCCTCGGCAGCAGGTCCAGGGTCCGGGCGACCGTCCAGCCCTCGCCGCCGGAGGTGCGGGCCCGCCACGGCGCGGCCGCCAGGTGCAGGTGCTCGGCCACTGTCAACCGGGAGAAGACCCGCCGGCCCTGCGGTACCAGACCGACGCCGGCCTGGGCGATGCGGTGCGGTTGCCGGCCGGCGACGTGCACCCCGCCGACCTCGATGCGACCGCTGGACGGGCGGACCAGCCCGGCGATGGTGTGCACGAGCGTGCTCTTGCCCGCCCCGTTGCGGCCCACCACGGCCTGAATGCTGCCCTGGCGCACCCGCAGGGTGACCTCGTGCAGGACGGTTCCCCCGCCGTAGCCGGCGCAGAGACGATCCACAGTGAGCATTACGCCACCCCGTCCGCGTAGGCCTGCCGCACCAGCGGCGAGGTACGGATCTCGTCAGGTGTGCCGGCGGCCAGGGTCCGACCGTCGCGCAGCACCGTGACCGTGTCGGAGAGGGCGTACACCAGGTCCAGTCGATGTTCGACGAGCAGCACGGCGACGGCCCGGGGCAACGCCTGGAGCAGCTCGACCAGTCGGCCGACCTCGACGGCGGACAACCCGGCCGCCGGTTCGTCGAGGAGCAGCAGGCGGGGGCGACCGGCCAGGGCCATGGCGATCTCCAACTGGCGTCGTTGCCCGTGCGCGAGGTGCCCGGCGGGCACCGCCGCGACGGCGGTGAGCCCCATCTGTTCCAGCAACGGACCGGCCAGCTGCTGCGCGGCGCGCCGACGTCCGGCCGGCCACCACCGGCGGCGGGGGATGACCCGTGGCAGCGCGGCCACCACCACGTTCTCCGCCGCGGTCAGCGTCGCGAAGACCGCCGGTCGTTGGTGGATGCGGTTGATGCCCCGCCGCGCCCGGGCCGCCGGGCCGAGCCGACCGATGTCCCGTCCGGCGAACCGCACCGTGCCGCGCTGCGGCCGCGTGGACCCACCGAGCACGTCGAGCAGGGTGCTCTTGCCGGCCCCGTTCGGGCCGATCAGCGCGTGCCGCTGACCGTCGTGGACGCACAGGTCCACGCCGTCGAGCGCGGCGAGTGAGCCGTACCGCACGCTCACCTCCTGGGCGTCGAGCAGGCCGGTCATCCGCCCACCTCCCCGACGGTGGCCCGCTCCTGGGCGGCGGGCGGGTCCGGCTGTGGCGCAGCGGCCTCCGACAGCCGAGACCGGGCCCGGTTGACCCCGGTGGGCAGCAGGTAGACAGTCGCCACGAACAGTGCGCCCAGCACCAGTGGCGCGTGGCCGGGCAGCACCCCGAACAACCAGTCCCGGACGGCGATGACCAGCGCCGCGCCCACCAGGGCGCCGCCCACCGAGGCGGTGCCCCCGATGACCACACCGAGCAGCAGCAGCGCCGACGTGTCGAAGCCGAAATCGGCGGGGGAGATGTACTGCTGGGCGACGACCAGGACCGACCCGGCGGCTCCGGCGATCGCCCCGGCCGCGATGTGCGCGCCGGACAGGTGCACCGCCACCCGGTGACCGCTGGCGCGCAACCGCGTCTCGTCGTCGCGGCCGGCCCGCAGTACCAGCCCGGCGCGGGTACGCAGCAGCACCAGCACCGCGCCGACAAGCGTGGCCACGACGACCAGGGCGTACAGGTAGCGGCCCTGGTCGCTGGCGAGCGCCGGGAGCCCCCAGAACGGGCGGACCGCGGGGACACCGGCCAGCCCGTCCGTGCCACCGGTCACCGACCGCCAGCGCCCGAGGACGACGACCACGAGTTCGCCGATGGCCAGGGTGATCATCAGGACGATCACCCCCCGGGCGTGCACGACGAGCGGCACGATGAGCGCGGCCAACAGCGCCCCGGCGCCCGCCGCGACGACGAGCTGCACCACGCCGACGTCGGAGACCCGGCTGCCGACCACGGCGCAGGCGTAGGCGCCCGCCGCGTACGGTGCGGTCTGCCCGAGGGTGGGCATGCCGGCGACGCCGGTGAGCAGCGCCACGCTCACCCCGACCAGGGCCAGCGCCAGCGTCCGGGCGAGCAGCGCCGTGGTGTAGTCGTCGACCACCCAGGGCGCCACGACCAGGCCCACCAGGACGAGCGCCGCGACGGCACCGCGTGCCCGTCGGATCACCTCGCCGCTCATGCCGTCCGCCACCTGACGGCCAGGCCGCGCGCCCGCGCCGCCAGCACCGCCGCCATGGCGGCGAACAGCAGGAACGGTGCGGCGGCCGGCAGCAACGCCACGCCCAGCGTCTGGATCTCGCCGATCGCGAGCGCGGCCAGCAGGGTGCCGGCCATCGACCCGAGACCACCGAGGACGACGACCACCAGGGAGAGCAGCAGCACGGTGTCGGCGGTGTCCGTGCCGGGGCCGATGATGGGCGCGCCGAGGACCCCGGCCGCGCCGGCCAGCGCACCGGCGGCGGCGAGCACACCGGCCCGGATCCGCGCCGGGCTCACGCCCAGACAGGCGACCATCTCCGGGTCGTCGACGGCCGCCCGGACCAGCATCCCGGCCCTGGTGCGTCGCACCACCAGGTAGAGCGCGGCGGCGAGCACCGCCGCGACGACGATGAACACCAACCGGTACGCGGCGTAGCGGTGACCGGCGACCATCACCGACCCCTCCAGCGTGGCGGGCACCTGGACCTGCGGGTCGTCGGGCCCGAAGCCGGCGACGAGCAGGCTGCCGCCGGCCAGCGCCACCCCGAACGTCAGCAGCGCCTGACTCAGGTGACTGCCGGTGGCGACCGGTGTGAGCAGACCGGCCAACAGAACCCCCGCCGCGGCGGCGGCCAGCACCCCGACCGCCAACGCCAACGCCAGGCTCGCCCAACCACCGTCGAGCAGCGCCGCGGCGGTGTACCCGCCGATCGCGTAGAGCAGGCCGTGCGCCAGGTTGAGGATGTTGGCGACGCCGAAACAGAGGACCAGGCCCGACGCCGCGACGAAGACCAGCAGCCCGTAGGCGACTCCGTCCAACGCCGGGATCAGGTACGGGTCGATCCGGTTCGTGCCGACCGCCACCGCTGTCACCGGCCGACGGTCGCGAGGTCACCCACGACGGTGTTGGACAGCGCCCGGCCGTCCTGGCGGACCTGCCGCAGGTACCACTTCTGCACCGGGGAGTGCGTGGTGGTGGAGAACTGCCAGGTGCCGCGCGGGCTGGCGATCTGGCCGAGTTGGCCGATGGCCGTGTTGATGGCCTCGGGGGTCGGGTCGCTTCCGGCCGCGCCGATCGCCCGGTCCAGCACCGCCGCCGCGTCGTACGAGGCGAGCGCGTAGGTCGTCGGTGAACCGTCGTGCTTCGCCTTCCACGCCGCCACGAAGGCGCGGTTCTCCGCGTTGTCCAGGTCCGGCGAGTAGTTGAGCACCGAGTAGATGTCCCGGGCGGCGTCGCCCTGCGCGTTGAGCACCCCGCCCTCGGTGAGGAACCCGGCCGCGTACAACGGGATGTCCTTGATTTCGGACTGCGCGTACTGCTTGACGAAGTCGACGGCGGCGCTGCCGGCGTAGAAGGTATAGACGGCCGCCGCGCCGGAGGCCTTGATGCGGGCGAAGTACGGGAGGAAGTTCGTGGTGGCCGGGAACGGCGTGAAGGTCGTCTTGCCGTCGGCGTTCGCGAGCTTCCCGCCGATCTTGCTGAACGCGTCGGTGAAACCGCGCAGCTCGTCCCAACCACCCTGGTAGTCCGGGCCGATCGCGTACACGGAGCCCTTCACGTTGTCGCGGACGTGCTGGGCGATCGCCGCCCCGGGCTCGTCGGACAGGTACGAGGTGTGCCAGATGCGGGAGACGTCCTTGAGTTCCGGCCGACCGTTCGAGCCGACCAGTGGCACCTTGGTCTCGTTGAGCACCGGGGTGACTCCGGCGACCGAGCCGCCGCCGACGATGCCGGTGAGCGCCGACACCCGGTCCTGCTTGAGCAGCTTGGTCGCCGCCGGGACGGCGGTCTGGGCGCCGTTGCCCTCGTCGGCGACGATGAGGTCGACCTGCCGGCCGCCCAACTTGCCGTCGTGGGTGTCCAGGTAGAGCTGGAAGCCGTCGCGGATCTCCGTACCGACGGCCTGGTACGTCCCGGACAGCGACGCGAGCAGGCCGATCTTTATCGAGCCGCCGGCGCTCGGGCCCGGCGCGTCGTCGCCGCAGGCCGTACCGGTGGTCAGCACGGCCGCGAGCAGCGCGGCGGTGAGGGCACGGCTGCGCCAAGGCGTGGTGAGAGGCATGTCTGACTCCAGAGGAAGGGGAAGGGGTCTCCGGCGTGGGGGGTGCCGGGGTGGTCAGCGAGTGCGGGCGAGCGCCGCTCGGGCAGCCGGGGTCAGTGCGTCCCCGATCCGGTTGGCCAGCTCGGTCATCTCGTAGGAGACCTTGCCCACGTCGCACTCGGGGGCGGCGAGCACCAGCAGCGAGGCGCCGTCGTTGAAAGCCATCGAGAACATGAACCCGCCCTCGAGCTGCGTGACGTTGGAGATCACCGCGCCGGCGTCGAAGAAGGCCGCCGCCCCGCGCAGCAGGCTGACCAGCCCGCTACCCGTGGCCGCCAACTGGTCGGCCCGGTCCGGTGGCAGGTCGCGGGTGGCGGCCACCATCAGGCCGTCGCTGGAAATGGCGATCGCGTGGCTGACCTCGGCCGCGCGCGCCGCGAAGTTGTCCAGCAGCCAGCCGAGATCCTGTTGGTCGCTCACGTGCTCTCCTGTCGCGTCATGAGTTGCCGCTGTTGATCGGGGTGCGCCGTCGGTTCGCCACGCCCCGCGCGTACGCGGCCATCGCTGTCGCCACCTGCGCCGGGTCGCGGTACTCGGACCGTTGCTGCTGCTGGGGCACTGTCACACCGCCGGGCACGAGGTGCCGTTGCGGCTGCCGTTTGGGCAGGCCGGAGTGGGTGGTGGTGGCGACCTCGGGGGTCTGCGCCTGGGCGGCGGTACGCCAGGCGTCGTCGGCGGGGCTGGACCACTGCCGGCCGTTCTGACCGTTCGGGACGTCGACGACGTCGCTCTGGAACCAGTGGTTGACCTGTTCGAAGATGAGGAGCTCCTCGGTGGGTGCGTCACCCCGGTCCGGCGGTGGGGGAGCCGACCGGAACACCGGCGCCGCCGGCAGGGTCCGCTCCGCCGCCGGGCGTCCGGCGGTGGGTTCGGGGCGCGGCTGGTACGGCGGCGGCGGGTTGGCCGTGCGCGCCGCTCGCCGCGACAGGCGTCCGGGTGCGAGCAGGTACTCCTCCGGTGGCAGGGACCGGATGATCGCCGCGGGCAGTGTCGCCTCGGCGAGGACGCCGCGTCGGGGGCCGCGTCGCAGTTGGACGGTGGCGCCCAGCCGGGCCGCGAGCTGACCCACCACGACCAGCCCCATCGCCCGTACGGCGGCGACGTCGATGGCCGGTGGGTGGGCCAGCAGCTCGTTGAGTTGCTGCATCCGCTGTGCGGACAGCCCCACGCCCTCGTCGCTGATCTGGACGATGACGCGGTCGCCCAGGCTCCGACCGCTCACCCAGGTCTCACTGCCCGGTGGCGAGTACGTCGTGGCGTTGTCCATGAGTTCGGCGAGCAGGTGCACGACCTCGTCGACGGTCTTGGCGGCCACCGCGACGTCCCCGTCGATCATGCCGAGCCGGACCCGCGCGTAGTGCTCGATCTGGGACAGGGCCGCCTGGAGCACCTGTTGCAGTGGGACGTCGCGCTGGCGTACACGACCCACGCCGACACCGCCGAGCACCAGCAGGCTGGCGTTGATCCGGCCCATCCGGGTCGCCAGGTTGTCCAGCGTGTACAGCTGGTCGAGCCGGTCGGGGTCGGTCTCGTCCCGCTCCACCAGGTCGACCTGGGCCAGGACGGCGTCGACCAGCCGCTGTTCGCGGCGGCTCAGGTGGATGAAGATGTCGGCGGTGTTGGCGCGCATGACGGCCTGTTCGGCGGCGGTCCGCACAGCCGCCTGGTGCACGGCGTTGAAGGCCTGGCCCAGCTCGCCGATCTCGTCGTCGCTGGACGGTTCGAGGGCGGCACTGGACTGCTGGTGGGCCAGCTTCTGCGGGTCGACGGTGGCGCTGCCGGGCTGTTGGAGCTGGGCCACCACGGCGGGAAGCTGTTCGAACGCCACGGCGTTTGCCGCGTCCCGTAGGCGGCGTAGCCGTCGGGTGATCTGCCGGGCGACGGCCCAGGTCACCAACGCGGTCAGGATCAGGGCCAGGATGACGCCGGCCGCCTCGGCCACGGCCCGACGGCGCTGGTCGGCGTGCGCGGCCCGGACGTCGTCGCGGACCGCGTCGTCGACCCGGGCGCGCAGGTCGGCCAGGCGGGTGGCGCGCGTCTGGGTGGTGGACACCCAGTCGTCGGTCTCCAGTTTCAGCTGCGAACCCGGCTGTGCCCGGGACACCTCGTCCTGCATCCGTTGCAGGGCGAGCGCCTCCTTGCCGGTGCCGGCCTGCTCCCACCAGAGGCTCCACTCGGGTGGGGCCAGCGCCAGAAACGACAGGCTCGACTCGGTGTAGCTGGTGCGGGCCGCGGTGATGTCCTGCTGCATGGCCGGGGTCAGCTCGCCGCCCGCGACGGCGCGCAGCACCGCCACCTGCTGCTGACCGATGGCCTCGGCCGTCTTCGACAGTGCTGCCGAGGCGCGGATCCCGTCGGCGAGTTGGGCGTCCACCACGCCGTGGGAGACGTTCTCCCGCAGGTTGATGAGGTCGGCGATGGCGATGCGGTAGCTGAAGGTCATCGCGGACACCGACGCGTGGGTGGCGGTGCGGACCTGGGTGCGCAGCGGGGCGAGGCCGTTCAGCGCCGCGTCGATGCGCCGCATCAGCTCGGGGTTGGCGTCGTTGTCGGCGGACAGCCGGCCTCGCTGCGCGCGGTAGCGGGCGACGGCTTCGTCGGTGGCGGCCACCTCCGCGACGAAGGCGTCCTGCTGCTCCGGCCGGGCGTAGGTGAGCAGGTCGGCGGCGGCGATGCGTTCGCGTTGCAGCCGGTGGGCCAGGTCGCCGGCCTCGGCACCGACCTGTGTCAGGAGCTGGAGGTCGCTGGCACGGGCCGTCTGGCGTGCGCTCTCGGTCAGTGCGAGACCGGCGAAGCCGATCACCGCGATGAGCGGGGCTGCCACGATGAGGCGCATCCGACCGGCTATCTTCCAGCCGCGTCGGCGCGTCGGGTAGGGTCTGGCCGCGTGGGACCGGGTGCTCGACGCCAAGATTGACTCCCACGACTCGTCGATGACGGTCTATCCGCACGTTGCCGAATGCAAGTCCCATTCGGCCGGAAGCCGCGCTCGTAGACCAGACCTGGCCGTGGTACAAACTGCCCGTACCAGCATCTGTACCCAACGTCAGCGACCGGTGACGCCGCGCGGTCGTGGCGGATCCGCCGGGTCAGCGCTGGTTGTCGGGGGGCCCGACCGGTGGGTGCCGCCGCTGCGGGTCGTCCGGTTCGGGTTGGCCGTTGAGCACCTGGCCGATCAGTTCGCGCAACTCGTCGATCGCGTCCACGACGGCCTCCGGGTCCCGCGCGTCGCGCCGCCCACGCTGACGCGGCACCCGCCGATCCAGCCGGGCCGGCTCCGGCCCGCGCGGGCCCCGGCGACCATCGGCTGCCAACTGCTCGGCCGCGACCTGCGGCCAGAGCGCGGCCAGTCGTCCGCCGGTGCCGAGCACGTCGTCGCAGCGCAGCGCGAACTCGTGGCTGCCGAACCGGCGACCTGACTCGACCGCGGCGACCGTCTCCCGGCTGAACCGCACCAGATCCGCCAGGGCCCGTTGGGTCAGGCCCCGTTTGACGCGACAGTTGCGCAACTCCCACCGGAACCGTTGACTGGCCGCGGAGTGAGCCGAGCTCGACGGGGACGTGTGCTCCATGCGCTCACCTTCGTGGAACGGACATTCAGCGACCGATGAGGGATCGAGGCCGGCCAATGAGCGGGACATTCGCAGAGAGCAATTCTTAACCCATGATGCGGTGGGTGTGAAGACGTTCACCGGCATGGATCGTCGGGCAAAGCGCGAACGGCGCGGGCCGGACCGGTGCCGGCACGGAGATGCGCCGGGCGGAGCGGACAACCCTCGCACGTCCCCACCCCTCGACCCGTCGGTAGGTCGACATCGCCGGCGCTCAGCCGGCGCGCACTTCGGCCGTCGCGCCACCGCGTGCCACCGGCTCGTCCGAGGACGCCGGGATATCGATTGTCGCGAGCAGTCTGCGGTGCGCACGAAACGCGACATTGGGTTTGTATGAACGATGTTGCTCCGGCGACAGTCGGAGGCCGGGAATGGTTTGGGCGAGTCGGCTGATGGCGATGCCGGCCTCAAGTCGTGCCAATCCCGCGCCGATGCAGAAATGTGGACCGTGACCGAACGACAGGTGGTTGCCCACATCGGGTCGGTGTGGGTCGAACCGGTCCGGGTCCTGGAATGCCGCCGGGTCCCGGTTCGCCGCGCCGATCAACAGCAGGCAGCGTGCCCCGGCGGGGATCGTCACCGCACCCACTGTGACGTCGCGGGTGGTCACCCGGAGCCAGCCGTCGATGGCCGGCGCGAACCGGAGCGTCTCGGCCACGAAGGCGGGGACGAGCCCCGGATCCTCGGCGATCGCCGACCACCGCCGGGGGTCGGACAGGGCCTGGTCGAGAGTGTGGGCGAGCAACCCGGCGGTGGTCTCGTGCCCCGCGACCAGGAGGTTGAAGGCAAGGCTCGCCACCTCGGGCACCGTCAGGACGCTGTCGTCGTCGTCGCGGTAGGTCAGGGCCCGGCTGATGAAGTCGTCGCCCTGCTGTCCACTGTCCACCCGTCGGCGGACCAGCTCTTCACAGTAGTGCCAGAACTCCAGCAGGCCCTGCGCCAGGCGTACCTGCTCGGCCGGGTCGGGCTGCCCCCAGATGAGGGCGATCTGACCGTCCGCCCAGCTCCGGATCCGCCCGATGTCCGCGTCGGGCACCCCGAGGATGTCCAGGACCACCAGCAGGGGAAGCTCGGTCGCGAAGTCCGGGACCAGGTCGACCTGCTCGCCCTGGCGGGCGGCGAGACGGGACACCAGCTGCTCGACCCTTCGCCGGACGATCGCCCCGTACTCGGCCTCGACCCGCTCGGCGGTGTTCGCGAAGGTCGCCCGCAGGGCCCGGCGGGTGCGTGGGTGCGTCGGTGGGTCCGCGGCGGCCGTCGTGGGTGGCGCGTCGATCTGCATGATCACGCTCAGTGCCGCCGGGCAGACCTCGTAGACCGGAACGAGGGTGAGGGCATTGGCGAATGTCGCGGCGTCGGCGAGGGCCCGCCGGACGTGTGCGTGTCTGCTGATCAACCACAGGTCCAGATCTTCGGCGTAGTGCGCGCCGGCGGGATCGTCGAGAATGCGCCGCCACACGCCAGCCGGGTCGGTGAGATAGACCCTACTGAAGGGATTCAGACGCATGGAAAGCCTCCTGACGCACGCGGCGCGAAACCGGCAGCGCCCCCATTTGGCGATCCACTTCGGCGATGCCGATAATGGCGCTCATCTGCCTCTGGCCCTTTACGGTGCGCTGGCCAGGCGTACAAGTCAAGATTGGTTGTCGTCTATTTATTGCTTGGCCTGATTGCGTGTTGCAACAGCCGGGCGAACCTGGCGGGATGCAACTTGCGGCACGGCCCTTGCCCGGAAAAGCCGACCCGGTCGGACGGTGCAATCGACTCGCCGATTCCCCTCATGACCGGGGAAACGACCCCCGGGACGACGAGTGACGCCGCCGGGCCGGTGACAACGGTGCGGGGGGTTCCAGCCCAGGCCGGAACCCCCCGCACGTCGGGTCGTGACGACCCGGTCAGGGCGCCCATGGAGCGGCGATGCTCCAGGTGCTGTCGGCGGTCCACAACGTCGGCGTGTTGTACGCGTCGCCGCCGGTGCCGTTGCTGAGCCAGACCTCCGCGTTGTAGTGCCGCAGGTACTTACCTCGGAAGTTGTACGACTCCAGCGACACACCGGTGCCGGTCAGCCCGGTACGGGCGCACCAGGTGGCGTCGGCGCGCAGCAACGCGGAGCCGTCGTCCGGCGAGTTGCGGACCCGGGAGTTCTGGTGGCGCAGGTACTGCCCGGGGAAGTTGACCGACTCGAACGAGTAGCAACCCGTGCCGGCCAGGCCGGGGCGGATGGTGTACGTGGCGTCGGCCTTGAGCAGGCTGGGGCTCGCGGCGTCGACCACCTCGGTGTAGGCCAGGCCGTCCTGGTGGCGCAGGTAACGGTTGGTGAAGCCGGGCGTGGTCACCTGCAACGATCGGCGGGTGTTGGTCGGCAGGGCGACGGGCCCCGAACTGCCGATGGTCTTCGAGGCGTTGATCAGTGCGGTGTTGGCGGCGCGCACCCGCGCCTGGTCCATCTTGATCACCCGCCGGTCGTAGGTGAGGAAGCCGTTCAGCTCACCCTCCAAATCGGTGATCTCGGTGTAGACGGAGGCGCTGAGCCCCTTGCCGAGCATCAGGTTCTGGCTGCCCTGCACCAGCCCCACGTAGCGGTCCGTGAGCGCTGTCGAGTTGGCCTGCCACTCGTAGGCGAAGAACTGACCGTTCGGGCTGTACTCGTGCCCCGGCGTGTGCAGGCCCAGGCCGCCGAACTCACCGAGCACGGCGATCCGGGTGCTCGACGGTACGGGGGAGTCCGGCCCGAGGTAGACGTGCCAGTCGTCGATGTCGCCGTTGCCGGGGTTGCCGAGGGACTGGCAGCAGTTGTGGCCGCTGTGCGGGTTGACCAGACGCGTCGGGTCCTGGTTCTTGATGTTCTGCGCGACCCGCCGGGTGTCGGCGAGGGACCGCTCGCCCCAGCCCTCGTTGTACGGCGTGTACGCGATCACGGCGGGTGAGCTGCGGTGCTCGTCGACGATCTCGCGCGCCTCGGCCTCGAACTGCGCCTGCTGCGCGTCGGTGGGGTCGACGTCCTGTGCGGTCAGCGACGGGATGTCCTGCCAGACCAGCAGGCCGAGCCGGTCGGCGTGGTAGAACCAGCGCTGCGGTTCGACCTTGATGTGCTTGCGCACCATGTTGAAGCCCAGGTCCTTGTGCTTCTGCAGGTCGAAGGCGAGCGCGGCGTCGGTCGGCGCGGTGTAGAGCCCGTCCGGCCAGAAGCCCTGGTCGAGGGTGCCGACCTGGAACACGAACTGGCCGTTGAGCTTGGGGAGCAGCACCCCGTTGACGAGACCGGTGGTGATCTCCCGCATGCCGAAGTAGTGCGTGGTCCGGTCCACCACGGCGCCGGCGGCGTTGCGCACCGTCACCCGGAGGTTGTAGAGGAACGGGTCATCGGGTGACCAGCGGCGCGCGTTGGGCACGGGCACGGTGAACTCGGTGAAGCCGCCGGTGGCCGAGCCGACCACAGTGGCGCCGTTCAGCGCCTCGGCGAGCACGCTGTGGCCGCTCACGTCGCCCCTGGTGAAGACCCGGACCCGCACGGTGTTGGTGCTCAGGTTCGGGTAGAGGTCCACGCTGCTGATCGAGGCGGCGGGCACCGGCTCCATCCACACCGTCTGCCAGATGCCGGAGCTGGGGGTGTAGAAGATCCCGCCGGGTGTCTTGGTCTGCTTGCCGATGGCGGGCAGGCTGCCGTTCTGCCGGGTGTCGGTGGGGTCCCAGACCTTCACGACGATCTCGTTCGCCCCGGCGGTGAGCTGGGCAGTCACGTCGAAGGTGAAGGCGTCGTAGCCACCGGTGTGCGCACCGACCCGGACACCGTTGACCCAGACGGTGCTCTGCCAGTCGACGGCGCCGAAGTGCAGCAGGGTCCGCCGGCCCGACCAGTTGGCCGGGATGGTGACGGTGCGTCGGTAGAACAGGTAGTTGCGGTTGTCGTTGGCGGCCCGTTGGATGCCGGACAGGGCGCTCTCCACCGGGAACGGCACGTTGACCCGCTCGGGCAGGTTGGTGCCGAACTGCGGGGCGTCGTCGGTGGTCGACTGGCGTAGCTGCCACTCGCCGTTGAGGTTGAGCCAGTCCGGCCGCGTCATCTGCGGTCGCGGGTACTCGGGCAGTGGGGTGCCGGCGAGGGCCTGGCTGGTCCAGGGGGTGGTCAGTGGCGGCGTCTTGGCCGGTGCGGCGGACGCCGACGAGGAGGGCGCGGCGAGAAAGCCGGCCACCACCGCGAGGACGAGCAGCAGGGGCAGGGCGGGGCGGATGGGGACGTGACGTGTCATGCCGTCTCCGAGGGGGGCGGGTTGCCACGGGCGGTGCAGCCAGGCCCGAAGCGCGTGGGTGGTGGGCATCGGGTGGTCATTGACGGGGGACGGGCGTCAGCGACGGACGTCGGGTGGGATCTCCACCCGCCGACGGTGGTCGGCATATTGACATCTGTCTTCGCCTGTATAACGTTATAGAGCCGCGCTGGGCGTCCCGTCAATGCTTGTTCGTCGATGCCCGGCCGGCCCGCCGGTCGACGTCGCGAAAGGGTGGTGGATGGGCGTCAGCCTGAAGGACATCGCCCAGCGCGCCGGTGTCTCGCTGGCTACTGTCTCGAACGTGGTGAACGGGTACCGCCCGGTGGGGGAGCGGACCCGACAACGGGTGCAGCAGGCGATCGACGAACTCGGTTACAGCCCCAACCTCGGTGCCCGGCACCTGCGCCGCGGTCGCACCGGCCTGATCGCCCTGGCTGTCCCGGAGCTGACCAACCCCTACTTCGCCGAACTCGCCGAGATCGCCATCTCCGAGGCCGCCGGGCTCGGCTACACCCTCGTCATGGAGAACACCGCCGCCGACCGGGAGGCGGAGCTGGCGCTCCTCGACGGCACCCGGCAGCGCGTCATCGACGGCCTGATCCTCAGCCCGGTGCGCATCGGTCGGGAGGAGGTGCTGGCCCGCACCGCCGGCGGGCCGCTCGTGCTGATCGGTGAGGGCGTCTACGACGTGCCGCACGACCACATCGCCATCGACAACGTCGCGGCCAGCCACGCGGCGATCCGGCATCTCGTGGCGATCGGCCGTCGCCGGATCGCGTTCATCGGCGCCACCGCTGGCGGCGACCGGCAGTCGGCCCACCTGCGGGTCCGGGGCTACCGGGAGGCCCTGGCGGCGGCCGGCCTGCCGTACCGACCGCTGTTGGTCGCCCGCACCGACGCGTTCGGCCGGCTCGACGGCAGGCGGGCCATGCACGACCTCCTCGCTCGCGGTGACCGGCCGGACGCGGTGTTCGCCTACAACGACCTGGTCGCCATCGGCGCGCTGCGGGCGCTGGCCGAGGCCGGCCACCGGGTTCCCGAGGACGTCGCGGTGGTCGGCATCGACGACATCGAGGACGGGCGGTTCAGCGCACCGACCCTCACCACCATCGCCCCGGACAAGAGGGAGATCGGCCGTCTCGCGGTACGCCGTCTCGTCGCCCGCATCGAGGGCGCGGAGGTCGCGGGGCCGCTGAGCGTGCAGACACCGTTCCGCCTCATCCGCCGGGAGAGCACCGGCACCCCGGGCGGCTGACAACCGGTCGCACCGCGGCCCTGCGGCGCACCGGGCGAGATCCATAACGCCGGTGGTACGACCCAGAGAGGATGACCCGCGAGATCCATAACTCTCAATATGATGACCGCTATCTCGACTGCGGTGCGCTCACGAGGCGCGCCACCCTGATGCGGAGGAATGCATGGTTCGCTGGCGTACCCTCACTGGCCTGCTGGCCACCGCGTTGGCCGCGGTGACCGCGGCCAGCCTCACCCTCACCGCGCCGGCCGCCGCGGCCGACAGCCCCGTGACGCCGACCGTCGTCGGCGGCACCCGCGCCGCGCAGGGCGAGTTCCCGTTCATGGTGCGTCTCTCGATGGGCTGCGGCGGGGCGCTGTACAGCCCCCGGCTGGTGCTCACCGCGGCGCACTGCGTGGGCTCGACCGGCACCAACACCAGCATCACCGCGACGCTCGGGACGGTCGACCTCCAGTCGTCCAGCCGGATCACCGTCCGGTCCAACTACGTCTACCGGGCCCCCGGCTACAACGGCGCGGGCCGTGACTGGGCGCTGATCCGCCTGGCCAGCCCCGTCACCGGGCTGAGCACGCTGCCGATCGCCACCACCACCGCGTACGACAGCGGCACCTTCACCGTCGCCGGCTGGGGTGCCGCGCGGGAGGGCGGCGGCCAGCAGCGGTACCTGCTCAAGGCGACGGTGCCGTTCGTCAGCGACTCCGTGTGCAACGCCAACTACGGCGGCGACCTCATCCCCGCCCAGGAGATCTGCGCCGGCTACGCCAGCGGCGGCACCGACACCTGCCAGGGCGACTCGGGTGGCCCGATGTTCCGCCGCGACGCCAACAACGCCTGGATCCAGGTCGGCATCGTCAGTTGGGGCAACGGCTGCGCCCGGCCCAACTACCCCGGCGTCTACACCCAGGTGAGCTACTTCGCCTCGTCGATCGCCTCGGCCGCGGCCAGCCTCGGCGGCTGACCGTACGACCGCGGCCAGCCTGAGCGGCTGACCGCACGCCCACTCGGGCGGTCCGGACGGCACGGTCCGGGCCGCCCGTTCGCGTCGTGCCCACGGGCGGGCGGCGAGTGGGCCACCCGACAGAAACGGCGGGCCGTCAGTGCGACGCCGGCCGCAGCGGCGATGATGGGCCGGTGAAGATCCTGTCCATCCAGTCGTCGGTCGCCTACGGCCACGTCGGCAACTCGGCGGCGGCCTTTCCGCTGCAACGCCTCGGGCACGAGGTCTGGCCGGTCCTGACCGTGCACTTCTCCAACCACACCGGGTACGGCGCGTGGCGGGGCCCGACGCTTCCCGCGGCGGACGTGGCGGAGGTGATCGCCGGAATCGGGGACCGCGGGGTCCTCGGCGACGCCGACGCGGTGCTCTCCGGCTACCAGGGCGACCCGGCGGTGGGCGCGGTGATCCTGGACGCGGTGGCGACGGTGAAGGCCGCCAACCCGGACGCCGTGTACTGCTGCGACCCGGTGATGGGCGACGCCGGCCGGGGCATGTTCGTCCGGCCCGGAATTCCGGAGTACCTCCGCGACACCGTCGTGCCCCGTGCGGACATCATCACGCCGAACCACTTCGAGCTGGACTTCCTCGCCGGCCGCACGACGACATCGCTGGCCGAGGTGCTCGACGCTGTCGACGTGGTGCGCGCGAACGGGCCACGGCACGTCCTGGTGACCAGCGTGCTGCACGGCGACCTGCCGCCGGACTCGCTGGAGGTGGTGGCGGTCTCCGACGAGGGCGCCTGGGCGGTGACCACACCGCTGCTGCCGATCAACCCGAACGGTGGGGGCGACGTCACCGCGGCGCTGTACCTCGCGCACCTGTGCACGACCGGCTCACCCGCGACCGCGCTGGAACGCACCATCGCCTCCGTCTACGCCGTGCTCGAGGCGACTGTCGCGGCCGGCACCCGGGAGATCCAGCTGATCGCGGCGCAGGACGTGATCGCCGACCCGCCGACCCGCTTCGCCGCCCGCCGGCTGCGCTGACGGCGGGTCGGGCCGCACGGGTCGGCGACGGTCAGCGGCCCTCGGGGACGGCCATCTCACCGAGCAGCGACCAGTCCTCCTGCGGCACCGTGGCGTTCACGATGCGCGGGGTCTCGGCGAGGTGCGGCGGAAGGGTCTCCTGGGCCGCGCGGAAATGGGCGGACTGCACGTGGGCCGCACCGGCCTGGTCGTCGCGGAACGCCTCGACCAGCACGTACTCGGTCGGGTCGTCCACACTGCGGGACCAGTCGAACCACAGGCAGCCCGGCTCGGCGCGGGTCGCCTCGGTGAACTCGGCGGCGATCTGCGGCCACCGGTCGGCGTGCTCGGGCCGGATCCGGAACTTGGCGGTAATGAAGATCATGGCCTCAGGCTACCCAGCCGGGCGGGCCCGGGCGACGACCTCCTCGGGGGTCAACGGCGCCTTCGGGTGGTGGGTCAGGCACAGCGGGGTGCGGACCTTGACGAACGAGAATCCCTCCCCGGCGGCGTAGAACTCACCGCTGTTGAGCAGGCCGATGTCCGGCAGCCGTCCACCCTTGGCCTCGGCGAGCTGCCGGGCCGCGTCGATCTGCGCCGGCGCGTTGAGCAGCCCGAAGAACTGCGTGGTCGCGTTGCCGGAGATCTGGTTGTGCAGACCCTTGGGCGCCTGCGTGGCGAAGACCAACCCGAGCCCGTACTTGCGGGCCTGCGAGGCCAGCGCGATCGTGCTGGCGGTGCAGGCCGTGGTGGCGGTCGAGGGCGCGAGCGTCTGCGCCTCGTCCATCACGAACAACCCACCCAGCGGTCGGTCACCGGCGGGGTGCCGTTTGATCCACGCGAAGAGCGCCATCTGCAACTGGTTGACGAAGCTCTGCCGCTCCTGATCGGAGGTGAGGCCGACGAAGCTGATCACCGACACCCGGGCCCGTCGCCCGGCCGACGGCGTCAGCAGCAGCCCTGGATCGGCAGGTGCGCCCACCCCGCCGAAGAGGGGATCGGTGACCATCGCCGCCTTGAGCGCCTCGGCCAACTCCTCGGCGAGCTTCCCGGCACGGGCCAGCCGACTGACCCCGTCGGGCAGGTCGGTGAGGAACTCGGTGAAGCCGGGCAGGCCCACCATCCCGCTTCGCGCGTACGCCTGGAGGGCCTCGGTGAGGACGGCCTTGCCCTGCTGGGCGAGCCGGCTGGAGCGGTCCACGCCGGCCCGAGGCGCGAGCGCTTCCACGGCGGAGCGGACGGCCTGGTCGAACTCGTCCGGCCAGTCCCGCAGGGAGGTGAAGTCGGGCAGCGGTTGGAAGCTCAGCGGCCGACCGGCGGTGACCCGGGGCGTCCAGACCACCACCTCGGTGTGCGCGAGGTAGTCGGTGGCCCGTTCGGCGTCGCCGGGGCCCCAGCCGTCGGGCGGGTCGGGCCAGGCGTCACCGAGCCGGGCCAGGTCGTTGTTGGGGTCGAGAACGATCGCGGAGACACCCGCGCGGGCGCACTCCTCGACCAGCCGACGGATGAGCACGGTCTTGCCCGAGCCCGAGCCGGCGAACACCACGGCGTGCCGGCGCAGCGACTCCAGGGGCACCGTGAACGGGTGACCACCGTCGACGGTCCGCCCCAGCCCGACGGCCCGACCGTCCTCGTCGACAGCGGGGTCGACCGGGTCCGCGGGCGCGGGCGCCGAGCTGCTCGACTGACCGGCTGCCACCTCGCCGACCGGCGTGTCCGCGGCGTCGGGGCCGGGGCCACCCGACGGTGGCTCGCCGTCGTCGGGCGTCGTCGACCCGGCCGCACCGCGCGTCCCGTCGGGCCCGGGCAGGACCGTCCGGAACAGCTCGGTGCCGCTGGCCGGACGGCGGGCCACCAGCCACTCCTGCAACGCCGTGGACGGCTCGGCCGCCATCACCCGCAGTGCCGCGAAGACCCGCAGGTCCGCCTCCGGCACGGCGCACCGCAGACCGCCGGCCGCGTCGAAACCGGTCAACACCTCGGTCGTACGCTTCCCGGTCGGCCACGGACCGTTGCGCAGCAGGACCAACCGCCGTTGGGGCAGGTCCCGGTCCAACCCGGCCAGGGTGCACGCCGCCTTGACCCGGGCGGTCACGGCGATGGCATTCGGGTGCGCGATGGCCCGGAAGCACCAGTGCGCCTCGTTCTCGGTGGCCTCGTCGAGCACCTC
This sequence comes from Micromonospora parva, assembly GCF_040649675.1. Classification (NCBI taxonomy): domain Bacteria; kingdom Bacillati; phylum Actinomycetota; class Actinomycetes; order Micromonosporales; family Micromonosporaceae; genus Micromonospora; species Micromonospora parva. Next base: position 66,317 of record NZ_JBEZFX010000020.1, read on the forward strand.
GATCAGCCGCCCGTGCAGCGCGGGCTTGCGACCGGGCGGCGGATCGTACTTGTACGTGGCGCCGGTCGGCGCCTGCTCGGCGATCCACGCGGCCAGGCCGGCGGCGAGCAGCAGCGGCATGTGCACGTCCTCGCCGGCCGGGTCGACGGCGGCCGACACGTCCGCGGCCGCGACCAGATCGGCGAACCGTGCGTCCAACTCGTGCAGGCGGCGCTCGTCAGTCGTCGGGTCACCGGAAGCGGCACGGACGGCGCTCACCGCCGGCGTGGACTCGGCGCCGTCGATGAGCCGGTCCAGCTCGACCACCTCGTCGCGGTCCCGGCACCAGGCGAGGTGGCGGTCCACCCGGCGAAGCAGCGCGCGTGGGGTCAGGGTGGGTGCGTCGGCGAAGGCGGCGGGTGCGATCGGCCAGGTGGGGTGCGGTGGCACGAAGCGTGGGCCGGCGAAGGCGGCGGCGAGACGCTTCGCCACGATCGCCTGCCCGATCTCCGGGGTGGGGATCCGGTCCGGCAGGGTCGCCGTGCGGAAGCGGTCGCCGACCGGGGTGGGCGCGGTGCGGGTCATCAGCACCCAGGTGTCCGGCAGGCACGAGACCACGACAAGCGTGCGGCGGGTGATGTCGCGGAGCTTGAGCAGGCCGTCGGCAATCGGGCCGAGCATCTTGGCCTGGCCGTCCTCCAGCCCCTGGTGCTGGTTGAGCAGTGACGTGCTGGTCTGGGCGAACAGCGTGTCGAGCTGGTCCACGGCGATGACCGTCGGGTCCAGGGTCAGCGCCATCAGCCGGGAGATGTCCTGCACGACCTGCTGCGGCGTGCGGATCGCGGCGCTCAAGCCCCACGCCGCCCGCGCCGCCGGGTCACCCGGTTCGGAGATCAGGTGGGCGTAACCGACGTCCTGCGCCTCGAAGTCGACAGCACCGTGCAGGACGAGCGCCCGAGCGGTGTCCTGGGCGTCCCGCCCGACCTCCCGATCGCGCTCACGCAGCGCCCAGATGAAGGTGTCGAGCTGGGCGCGGGTCACCGGCCGGGCCCCGGCGACCGCGTCGCGGACCTCCACCGGCAGGCCGAGCTGCGGGGTGAGCCGACGGAGGAAGGTCTTCAGCTGGGTGCCCCAGCCGACATGGGCGCGGCCCATCCCCTCCACCAGGGCCAGGGCCACACTTTCCCAGAACGTCTTGCCACTGACCATGTCGACCAGGAAGAAGTAGCCACCGTCGCGCTGGATCCGTTCGCGCACCGCCCCGAGCAGGTGCGTCTTGCCGGCGCCCGCGCGGCCCTGCATGGCCACCCCGAGCGGCATGCTCGTGTCGTCGGTGCGGGCCCGCGCCACCCCGCGCAGGATCTCGGCCGCCACCTTCTCGTGCAGCTCCGGCACGTTGTGCGGGCTGGGTCGCCAGACGTCGTCCGGGGTGACCGCCGGGTTGAGACTCACCGCTTCCAGCGCGGCCCGCTGGTCGTCGGAGATCATGCCGGGCCGATCGCCAGGGCGTGGTTGTCCTCGTTCCCGATGCGGACGGCCGCGGCCCGGTCCCGTGCGGTCAGCGACTTGGTGTTCGCCACCGGAATGATGCGGACGTCCTCCCGACCGACCATCGCCCGCAGCGCGGCGTCCAGGGCATCCCGGTCGGTGTCGGCGAGCTGCTCGCGGACGTCGGCGAGGCCGACCCAGGCGCCCGGGGCGGTGGCCAGATCACGGTACGCCGACCGGACCAGCGCCTCGACCTCCGCTGCGGGCACCGGTGTGACCGCAGCGGGGGCCGGTGCCTCGTGCCGAGGCTCACTGGCCGCCAGCGCCGGTGCCCCGGTCTGCTTGAAGAAGTCGCCGTGGCTGACCCGCAGCCGGTCCAGCGAACGGTGCAGGTTGGACAGCACGACGAAGAGCGACCGCGTGGTCGAGCCGCCCTGCTTGGGCGGCGCGGAGCTGTGCAGCTGACGGGCCACCCGCCAGCCCTCGTCGGTCAGCTCGTGGGCGAACGGTCGGTGCGTCCGATCGGTGTCGACCAGGCCCAGGTCGACGAGCTTCGTGTTGTCCTTACCGGTCAGCGTGAAACCGGCCAGCTCTTTCAGCTCGACGTTGGTGAGTCGGCGCGCCTCGACCATCAGCACCACGAGGGCGTTGATCTGGTTCGGCGTCAGGTGCGGGACGTCCGCCGGGCTCGTCATGATGTCTCATCTCCGTGGGGGTGCGTGCCGCCCGCGCGTCGCCGGGCCAGCAGCCGACGGATCCCGTCGACCACCGCCGGCGCGTCGGTGAGGACCTGCTCGTTGGTGAAGCGGAGCACGTCCAGCCCGAGGAGTTGCAGCTGCACGTCCCTCCGCCGATCGTTGGCGAAAGCGATTCGCCCACGATGCTCCGGGCCGTCCACCTCGACCGCAAGACCCTCCGTGGGCCAAAACAGATCCAGTCGGTACGCCGTACCCAGGACATGCCACTCGTAGGTCTGGTTCCACCGCCGGCCGCGGGCCCAGTCATGCGGTGCGAGCGCGCGTTCCAACGCCTGCTCGGCGGCGCTGTCGCCGCGCGGCACGCCCGCGATCGGCGGCCAGGCCAACACCGTCGATCCCGGCTCGGCGGCGGTGGCCGGAAGCCGTTCGATCGTGCTGGTCAGCTCGGCGAATCGTGGCGGCAGCAGCAGCGGCACCGACCGCACCCGGTCGGCATGGCGCAGTGGCCCGCCGGCCAACCACACCGTGACGTCGCCGTGCCGCACCAGCCACTCGGCGGCGGCCACCAGTGTCCGCTCGGCGTCCGCCTCCAGATCGGGCAGGGCCACGATGAGCAGGCAACTCTCCCGGTGGTACGCCTCGGCGATCACCCGCGCGAGCCCGGCGGCGCGTACCCCGGGGGCGAAGCGGGACCGCCCGGCGGGGTGGCGCGGACCGCGCAGCCCTCGCTCGGCGAGGTCGGCCAGGAACGGGCCGAAGTGTCGGGAGCGGGCGGCGGTGCGGGCCGCGAGGGCGCGCACCGCCGCCATGCCGAGGCTGCCCTCGCTGTCGACATGGTCGGCCCCGGTCAGCCATCGGGGGAACATCGTGAGGGCCGCGGTGTCGAGTTGGTCGAGCAGGGCGTCCACGAGGTCGCCGAGCGGACCCACCAGCGTGGGCCGGTAGTGCACGATCGCGGGCGCCGCCGCCGGCAACGGGTCGAGTGCCACCCGCAGCAACTCCGGGTCGACGCCCGGCAGGTGACTCACCCGCCGCGTCGGTGGGGCTGCCCACCAGGCACCGATGGCGTCGCCGTTGGCCCGGACGGGGTGCGCCATGCCGGCACCCTACGACAGAGGCGGGCCCGACCGGGCCCCCTCGGTGTGCTCGCCGTCAGCGCAGCCGGCGGATGTCGCCGTACGCGCGGTAGTAGCCACCGCGGCTGGACTCCCGCACCTCGGTCACCAGGTAGCGGGCGCCCGGCTCGCGGATCCCCTTGGGGAACTGCACGGACCAGTCGCGCCGGTAACCGTCGGACAGCACCTGAACCCGCAGCCGCCCCCGATCGTCCAGGCACTGCACCACGACGCCCGCGCCCGCGTCGCTGGTCACCTCGACCATCGTCGGTTGCACCGGCTGGGGCGCCTGACGGGGGGCCTTGATGTCGCGCACCTGCGGCACGTCCCCGGCCTGCGCCGCGCGGATCGCCGGCTCACTCGCGTCGATGCAGGCCAGGTGCCCACCGGTGGTGACGACGTAGAGCCGGTCGTCGTGGTACTGCATGGAGTACGCCGAGCCGCAGCCGGTGCCGAGCTTCCACAGCCGGGTGCCCGCCGAGTCGAAGCAGTAGATCGAGGACTGGCTGTCACCGGCGAAGACGTACCGGCCGCCCTCGGCGGTGGCGCAGGAGAAGACCGGGGCGTCGCAGCGGTAGGTGCGCTCGTGCCGACCCGACTTGGACAGCCGCACCACCTCGCGGGTGCCCGTCCCGGCGAACACACTGCCCTGCTCCTGCCAGCCGAAGAGCACCGAGCCGGTTCTGGTGTGCCACAGCTCCCCGCCGGTACGCCACTCGTAGCCGGTCACGCCCTGCGAATGGCCGTGGTAGATGGCGTTGTCGTCGCAGCGCACCATCCAGGCCGAACGCCCCCGCCCGGGGCGTCGCCACAGGAACTCGTCCTCGTGGTCGACGGCGGTGATCCCGCCGTCGGCGTCGGAGACGCCGAGGACGCCGTCGTGGATGTCGAGCCAGTAGATGTCGATCTCCGGGGCGATCGCGTACGCCACCCGGGGCACCTTGCCGGACAGGTCGTAGACGTTGCCGTCGTCGCAGCCGGCGTAGATCCAGGCGTCGTCGGCGACGATGCACTTCACCCCGTCGGGAAGGCGGACCTGGCCGCGCACCTGGGCGTCGTGGTCGAGCGTGGTGATGACGCCGTGCTCGTTGCCGACCATGCAGTGCTGCCCGTCGACGAAGATGCCGAAGGCGGGAGCGCCGGAGTCGTAGCGCCAGAGCACCGGGGCGGTGTGGGCGGTGGAGCGGGTGCTCACGATCTGCCGCCGTGACACGGTGCGCTTCTGACGGACGCCGGGGACGGCCGGCGCGTAGCCCTTACGGATCTTCTCCCCGATCTTCTTCGCCGCGGCGGCCCGGGCCCGGGCGTTGTCCGGATAGGCGCTCGCCTTGACCTGCCCCTGGTCGCCGATCCGGCCGTAGCGCACCGTCAGCGTGGCGTTGTCGACGATGACCTCGTAGAACTTGTGCGCACCGTCCACTTCGGACAGTTCGAGGTAGGTCGTCTCCTGGGACATGGGGGGCCTCCGAGGGTCAGCGAGCGGCCAGATCCGGCCGGCGCGGCGACAGTGACCACACGTTAACGGCGACCTCCGACAGAATCGGCGTGCGGAAATCGCAGCGCGTCGTCGCGGAGGACGGCGTGCGCGCCGACGGTCTGGTTGACGATCTGCGTCACCCGTACGTCGACAGCGATGCTGGCCAGCGCCACCGCGTCCGCGCGGCTGAGGCCGTGCAGCCGCTGCATCAGTGTCAGCATCGACTCCAGGGCGGTGAAGGTGGCGTCGTCGAGGGAGGCACCGACGCCCAGGGTCAGCCACGCGTCGGGGGTGCGGGCCACCGGACCGGTGACCGGGAAGTCGTCGCGTACGTCGAAGGTCAACGTCACCTCGTCCATCGGGCACTCGATCGCGGTGCCGCCGACCTCGCCGTCACCCTGTGCGGCGTGACCGTCCCCGACGGAGAACAGCGCGTCGTCCACCGGGATCGGCAGCAGCAGGGTGCTGCCGGCGGTGAGGTCCCGGCAGTCCAGATTGCCGCCGTAGGGGCGCGGCGGGATCGTCGAGTGTCGTCCTGGCTCGGCGGGTGGCATGCCGAGCACTCCCATGAAGGGCCGCAGCGCGACCGAGTGGCCATGCTGGTTGCGGCCGGTCATCGTCACCGGGTCCAGCGTCCAGGCGTGCACCACAGGTTGTTCCTGCACGCCGTAGCGCTGGTTGAACAGGCTCGGCCAGCCGCCGGCCACCGTGGTTCCCCAGGTGGCCGGGGTGATCGCGTCGATGCGTACCGCGAGGGTCTGGCCGGCGCGCGCACCGCGGACCGCGACCGGACCGATCAGGGCGTGTCCGTGGTCGGGCCGGTGCTGCGCGACCCGGGGGCGGTCCCGGTTCGGCCCCCCGGGGTACGGGCCGGCGGACCACCAGCAGTCCAGCGTGCGGTAGGTGACGGTGTCGCCGGGGTCGATGGTGAGCACCGGCGGGAGATCGGGGGAGAAGTGGCCGTGCAGGCTGTCATTCCCGGGGATGAGGGTGTGTCGCATCAGTGCAGGCTAGTGGCGGCTGGTCCGCGCGCCGGGCCGCCAGGTGCGCGGTGGGTGCCGGGCGCACCCACCGCGCACGTCTCAACCTGGGCGATGTCAACCCGAGGTGCAGGAGCGGATCTGTGGGCGGGCGCTGCTGTTGCCGTTGGTCATCGTGGTGAAGCCGAAGGTGTTGCCGCTGCCGTTGGACCGCATCGTCATGACGGTGCCGCTGCTGTCCCAGGTGGCGGTGCCGTTCCAGACGGTGGAGATCCGTTGGGGTGAGGTGATGGCCACGACGACGGTCCACGTGTTGGCGCCGCTGACAGTGACCGACGTGTTGTACCGGTCGCCCCAGACGTTCGTGGTCGCGGCGGTCGCGGTGCAGGTGCCGCCGGCGGGCGGCGGGGTGGTGGTGGGCGGCGGCGTGGTGCCGTCCGGCGCGACGGCGCGGCCGGTGGACGGCGAGATCATGCCGGGGCACAGGTTGCGGCTGGTCAGGTTGGCCATGATCTGGGGGATCGCGTCGCGGGTGTTCTGGATCCCGTCGTGCATCAGGATGACCTGACCGGCCTGGAGCCGGCTCGCGTTGGCCACGATCTGGCTGACGCTGGCGCCGTTCCAGTCCTGGGAGTCCACGTCCCAGATCACCTGACGCATGCCCAGTGACGACGCGACGGACTGCAGGGTGGAGTTGGTCTCGCCGTAGGGCGGCCGGAACAGAACCGGTCGGCTGCCGGTCGCTGACTGGATCGCCGAGCTGGTCTGGGACAGGTCCGACTGCATCTGCGCCTGGGACATCGAGGTCATGTGGGCGTGGTTCCAGCTGTGGTTGGCGACCCACATGCCGGCGGACACCTGGGCCTGCGCGGCCGACCGGTTGTTCTGGACGTTCTGCCCGACGTTGAACATCGTGGCCCGTACGCCGTTGGCGCGCAGCACGTTCAGCAGCGCGCTGGTGCTGCCGGTCGGACCGTCGTCGAAGGTGAGGCCGACGTAGCCGTTGCAGGTGGCGGCGCTCGACGGGGTCGAGGTGGCCGCGAGGACGACACCGCACATGGCGACCGCGGTGGCGAGGACGGCGAGCGCCGCGCGCAACCGCCGGGACCACAGCGCCGTGCGAGGGAAGAGTCTGCTCATCTGGTGCCCCTTCGCGCAGACCCGGACACGCCCTGGATGTGGGCAGCACAGTCCGGACAGGTGTGGATGGGTGGGTAGCTGGAGCCGATACCACAGCGAAGCCGATCGCATTGACCTCAGTGGATCGGAGTATTACAGCGAGAATTCCAACACGTCAACAAGTTCCGGAGAATCACCGGAACAACTCAGGCGCGCATCCGGGTGTTGGCCAGGCATGTCGTGATCGGGTCCGAGTTCTCGCGGCATCCCGGTCTCGCGGGTCGACGCGGTCAGGGGCGCTGTGCTCCGGAAAGTGCCTGGAAGTACCGGTCGTCGGTCGCCGGGCCCGCACTCACCCGGTCATCACCGGAATAGTAAAGGTTGTGAACAGAAGATGTTACAGTCATCTCGGTCGATGTCCGCCCGGATTTCGGCCAGTGAGGTCCCAGGAAGGAGTGATCACATGACAAGACTGCGCGCGCTGGTCGCGCTGGTGGCACTGATCGTCGCCGGTGGACTGGTTGCGGTCATCCCAGCCACCGCCGCGTCGGCAGCGGCCTGCTCGGCATCGTGGCAGGCCTCGGCCGTCTACTGGGGAGACGCACAGGTCTCCCACAACGGCCGCAACTACCGGGCGAAGTGGTGGACCCAGAACGAGGCCCCGCCGGGTACGACAGGCGTCTGGGAGGACCTCGGAGCGTGCGGCGGAGGCACCACGCCACCCACCGGGGGGACCTGCAGCTACCCGAACTGGACGGCCGGAACCTGGTACGCCGCCGGGGCGATCGTGCGGTACACCAACGGTCTCTACTACATCGCCGAGCACGACAATCCCGGGTACGACCCGATCGTCAGCACCTGGTACTGGGAGCCCTACACCTGCGGCGGCCAGCCCCCGACCACCCCGCCGCCCACCAACCCGGGCGGCTTCGTGGTGACCGAGGCCCAGTTCAACCAGATGTTCCCGGGCCGCAACTCGTTCTACACGTACTCCGGACTCGTCGCCGCGCTCAGCGCCTACCCGGCGTTCGCGCGCACCGGCAGTGCCACCGTCCAGCGGCAGGAGGCCGCCGCCTTCCTGGCCAACGTGTACCACGAGACCGGCGGGTTGGTGCACATCGTCGAGCAGAACACCGCCAACTACCCGCACTACTGCGATCCCGGCCAGTCGTACGGCTGCCCCGCCGGGCAGGCCGCCTACTACGGGCGAGGGCCGATCCAGCTCAGTTGGAACTTCAACTACAACGCCGCCGGTAACGCCCTCAACCTGCCGCTGTTGACCAACCCGTGGCTGGTGCAGACCGACGCCGCGGTGGCCTGGAAGACCGGTATCTGGTACTGGATGACCCAGAACGGGCCGGGCACCATGACCGCCCACAACGCGATGGTCAACGGCGCCGGGTTCGGGCAGACGATCCGCAGCATCAACGGCTCGATCGAGTGCAACAACGGAAACCCCGCCCAGGTGCAGAGCCGTGTCACCAGGTACCAGCAGTTCGTCGGCATCCTCGGCGTGCCCGCCGGAGCCAACCTCTACTGCTGATTCGTGCCCGGGCCTCGGCGTACGTCCTCGGACGGCGTCGAGGCCCGGCACGTCGGCCGCCGGGCCCGGTGCGGGCGGTGGCCGTTTCGACCCGGTCAACCCGTTGACACGGCCGTGTTGCGCCCGGAACTATCAGCGGCAGTCCACTGCCCCGATCTTGTTGCTCACGAACTCTGATGACAACGATGTCAGGGCCTGACCCCCATTCGCTCCACACTGCCCAGACGTTCGACGTACTCGACCCCGTTCGAGTCGAAAGGCCCCGTCCCTCATGTCGCACAGACCACTTGCGAGCCCCCGCTCGCCCCGCCTGATCGCGGCGACGACAGCCGCCCTGCTACCGCTGGGCCTGCTCGTCGCCGCGCCCCTGGCCAACGCCGCGACCCCGGCAACGCCGGGCGACTTCGCGTCCTCGTTCGAGTCCGCCGACCCCAAGCCCGCCACCGGCACCGTCGAGGTCGGCGCGAACGGACAGCCGATCCAGGGCAACCTGAGCGGCAACGTCTCCACGCTGCCCGGCAGCCAGCTCGGCCAGGTCACCGCCGTGACCGCGAGCGATGAGCACCTGCCGAGGGAGATCGCCGCTAACCTCACCGACGAGGAGCCGTCGACCAAGTGGCTCACCTTCGCGAAGACCGGTTGGGTGACCTACCAGCTCGCCAAGCCGACGACGGTGGTCCGCTACTCGCTGACCGCCGCCAACGACGCACCAGGGCGAGACCCCAGGGACTTCGTCATCCAGGGGTCGAACGACGGCAGCACCTGGACCGATCTGGACAAGCGCACCGGCGAGAAGTTCCGCGGGCGCTTCGCGACGAACAAGTACAGCTTCACCAACACGACCGCGTACGGCTTCTACCGGCTGAACGTCACCGCCAACTCCGGTGACACGCTCGTGCAGCTCGGCGACTGGAACATCAGCGACGGCTCGGATGTCCGCCCGCCGACCACGCCCATGGTCAGCGTGGTCAGCGCCGGTCCGTACGACGGGTACACCACGAAGCCGGACGCCGGTTTCACCGGGCTCGCCGCGCTGCGCTACGCCGGCGGCGCCCTGGCCGGTGGCCGCTCGTACGGGACCAACAAGCTCTTCGACGTGAACATCCCGGTCGGGCCGAAGACCCGACTGTCGTACAAGATCTTCCCTGAGTTCACCGATGGGGACGGTCAGTACCCGTCCACCTACGCCGCGCTCGACCTGCACTTCACCGACGGCAGCTACCTGAGTGGGCGCTCACCCGTCGACCAGCACGGCAACCTGCTCACCGGCCCCGGTCAGGCTGCCTCGAAGGCACTCTTCGCCGACCAGTGGAACCTGGTGCAGACCGACCTCGGCACCATCGCGCGCGGCAAGACGATCGACCGCATCCTGCTCGCGTACGACCACCCCAAGGCCACCGGGGAGACCCGCTTCCAGGGCTGGCTCGACGATGTCGAGGTGGAGGCCAACCCGGCGTCCATCGACGGCTCGAAGCTGACCAACTACGTCGACACCCGACGGGGCACCAACTCGACGAGCGGTTTCTCGCGCGGCAACAACCTGCCGATCACCGCGGTGCCGAACGGCTTCAACTTCTTCACCCCGGTGACCGACGCGGACTCCGACTCCTGGGAGTACGAGTACCACCGGATCAACAACGCGGCCAATCTGCCGATGCTGCAGGGCCTCGCGATCTCCCACGAGCCGAGCCCGTGGATGGGTGACCGCAACCAGATGTCGGTCATGCCGGTCGCCGGCGACCGGTCACTCACCGGTGATCCCGCCAGCCGCGCGCTCGCCTTCAGCCACGACGACGAGACCGCGCAGCCGGACCTCTACCGGGTGAAGCTGGAGAACGGCCTGATCGCCGAGGTGTCGCCCACCGACCACGCCGGGATCATGCGGTTCACCTTCCCCGCCGGGCAGGCGACCGGAAGCCTCGTCTTCCACAACGGCACCTTCACCATCGGCACGGACGGCACGTTCACCGGCTGGGTGGACAACGCCAGCGGTCTGTCGGCCGGTCAGACCCGGATGTTCGTCTCCGGCGCGTTCGACCGGGCGCCGACGGCGAGCGCCGCGACGTCCGCCACCTTCGACGTCACCAGGAGCCGGGAGGTGACGATGCGTCTCGCGACGTCGTTCCTCTCCGTCGACCAGGCGCGCAGGAACCTCGACCTGGAGGTCACCGGCAAGAGCTTCGAGCAGATCCACGCCGCCGCCACCGCCGCCTGGAAGGACCGGCTGGGCCGCGTCGAGGTGCGGGGCGCCACCGAGGCGCAGCTGGTCTCGATGTACTCGAACCTGTACCGGCTGAACCTCTACCCGAACTCGCAGTCGGAGAACACCGGCACCGCCGCCGCGCCGCGCTGGCAGTACGCGAGCCCGGTATCGGCCCCGACCGGCACGTCGACAGCCACCCACACCGGCGCGAAGATCGTCGACGGGCAGATCTACGTCAACAACGGTTTCTGGGACACCTACCGCACCGTGTGGCCCGCCTACTCGCTGCTCTACCCGGACATCGCCGCCAAGATTTCCGACGGGTTCGTCCAGCACTACCGCGACGGCGGCTGGATCGCCCGCTGGTCCTCGCCCGGTTACTCCGACCTGATGACCGGCACCAGCGCCAACGTGGCCCTGGCCCAGGCGTACCTCACCGGGGTCAAGCTGCCCGACCCGCTCGCCGCGTACGACGCCGCCGTCAAGGACGCGACCGTCGCGTCCGGGCGTCCCGAGGTCGGCCGTAAGGGCATCGAGAACTCCCTGTTCCTCGGCTACACGCCGACCTCCACCGCGGAGTCGGTGTCGTGGGCGCTGGAGGGCTACATCAACGATTACGGCATCGGCAACATGGGTGCGGCCCTGGCCAAGGACCCGGCCACGCCGAAGTCGGAGCGCGCCCGGCTCAAGGAGGAGTCGCGCTACTTCCTGGAGCGTGCCCGCAACTACGTTCACCTGTTCGACTCCAAGACGAAGCTCTTCCAGGGCCGTGACGCCGCTGGCACCTTCCGTGCCGACGACCCACTGGACTGGGGTGGCGTCTACACCGAGACGAACGGGTGGAACTTCGCCTTCACCGCGCAGCAGGACGGTCAGGGTCTGGCCAACCTGCTCGGCGGGCAGAAGGCGTTGCGCGACAAGCTCGACACCTACTTCTCCACCCCGGAGAACGCCGACCGCCCCGGCGGTTACGGCGGCATCATCCACGAGATGGTGGAGGCCCGGGCGGTACGGATGGGGCAGCTCGGCATGAGCAACCAGCCGTCGCACCACATCCCGTACATGTACAACTTCGCCGGCGCGCCGTCGAAGACCCAGGAGGCGGTCCGGGAGATCCTGCGCCGTCTCTACGTCGGCAGCGAGATCGGCCAGGGCTACCTGGGCGACGAGGACAACGGCGAGATGTCGTCCTGGTACATCCTCAGCTCGCTGGGCATGTACCCGCTGCAGGCCGGGTCGTCCGAGTGGACCATCGGCTCTCCGCAGTTCACCAGAATGACAGTGCACCGCAGCACCGGCGACATCGTCGTCAACGCCCCGAACAACAGCGTCGCGAACGTGTACGTGCAGGACGTCAAGGTCAACGGCAAGAAGCAGCGCGGCCTCTCCCTGGACGTGTCCGCGTTCGCCAAGGGCGGCACCATCGACTTCCAGATGGGCCCCAAGCCGTCGTCGTGGGGCAGCGGCAAGAACGACGCGCCGCCATCGCTGACCAAGGGTGGCGAGGCGCCGAAGCCGTTGCAGGACGTCACCGGCCCCGGTCTCGGCACCGCGACCGCCACCGGCGGTCAGGACGCGTCGAAGCTCTTCGACGACTCGTCCACCTCGCAGCTGACCTTCACCTCGGCGACCCCCCAGATCACCTGGGCGTTCCGCGGTGGCAGGCAGAAGCCGACGTCCTACACGGTCACCTCCGGGGCCGGCGCGGGCGACCCGGCGGACTGGCGCCTGCAGGGCTCCAACGACGGCCTCACCTGGACCACTGTGGACTCCCGCACGGACCAGGTGTTCCCGTGGCGCAACCAGACCCGCCCGTACTCGATCGACAAGCCGGGACGGTTCGCGCAGTTCCGCCTTGCCGTGACGAAGACCGTCGGTGCCGCGCAGACCAACCTCGCCGAGGTGGAGCTGCTCGCCGGGGGTGACCTCGACCTCGCGGGCGGCGACATCACCGTCACGGCCACCCAGGGTGTGCACGCGACCGCCGGCGTGCCCGTCTCGGTGCCGCTGGCCACCGTCACCGGCGGTGACGCCAACGGCTACCAGGCCACCATCGACTGGGGTGACGGCACGCCGGCCACCGCCGGCACCGTGACGGTGAACTCGCGGGCCGTCTACCGCATCGATGGGTCGCACACCTACAGCACGCCGGGCTACCACCAGGCGAACGTCACGGTGACCGACGGCGAGAGCCAGAGCTCCGCGACGGTCGGCGTCGAGGTGGCGTACGCCCCGCCCTCCGGTCTCACCGCCGCGTTCGACAACCTCTGCATCGGTGACGAAGGGGTCCTCGCGGCGGACTGTGACGCCAAGTCGTGGGCGTACTCGCGGGCCGCCCTGGTGGCCGGCGGTGTGACCCAGGGCCAGCCGCAGCAGGTCCCCGGAACCGCGCTGCGGTTCACAGTGCCGGTGATCCCGGCCGGGCGGCCGGACAACGCCACCGGTAACGGGGCGACTGTCGTGCTCGACCTTCCGCAGGACGCGAAGAGCATCTCGTTCATCGGCGCCGGCACGCAGGGCAACCAGAGCACCACCGGCACGGCGACGTTCAGCGACGGCAGCACGGCCAGCGTTCCGATCCAGTTCAGCGACTGGACGCTGGGCGGCAACGCCAACGGCACCCCGTCCTACGGCAACATCATCGTCGCCCGGACGGCGTACCGCCTGCAGGGCACCAGCCGGGACGGCGCCCAGCCGTTCCTGTTCGCCACCGCGCCGTACCAGATTCCGGCGGGCAAGACGTTGGTGTCGGTGACCCTGCCGACGCAGACCGGCGACCCTCGCTCGGCGGGTCGGATCCACGTGTTCGCCGTGGCCAACGACGGCACGCCCGCCCCGGCGCTGGCGACCGTCGCCGGGAAGGACCAGACGGCGAGCGCCGGTCAGGCCCTCGCGGCGAACCTCGGCACGGTGACCGGCGGTGTTCCCGGTACGACGGGCTACCGGGCTCGCGTCCAGTGGGGTGACGGCACCGTTCCGCAGGACGTGACGATCGGCGCGTCCGGCGCGATGAGCGGCACGCACACCTACGCCCGGGAGGGCACCTACACGGTGCGCGTCACCGCGTGGGACACCCTGTCGAGCAGCACCGGGTCCTTCACTGTGACAGTGGCCCGGGGCGGGTCGCAGCCGGCGATCGCGCTCTCCGCGTCCGGCACCGTGAGCACCGGTGGCGCGATCACCGTCGAGGGCAGCGGCTTCGCCGCCGGCGAGCAGGTGACCGTCAGTGTCGGCACCGACCCGGGTCGGACCACGAAGGTCGCGGCCTCCGCGACCGGAAAGGTTCGCGCCTCGGTGCCGACCTCCGGTGACGCCGAGCCCGGCCGGTACGCCGTCACCGCGACGGGCGCGTCCTCGCGTACGCCGGCCACGGCCACCGTCCAGGTGACCGAGCGGGCGCAGGCGCGGACCTACCGGCCGAGGGTGGCGCTCCTGACCACCTCCGGGCCGCGCGGCACGTCGATCATGGTCGACGGTTCCGGGTTCGCTCCGAACGAGACGGTCACCATCACCTTCGGCGACGGGCTCGCGGTCAGCACCGTGCGCGCGAACGGTGACGGCGTCATCTCCGGCGCGACGGTCAGCGTCGCGGGTGCGGCGAAGGCGGGCGCGACCAGCGTCACGCTGAACGGCGCCACGTCGGCGACGAAGGTGTCCCGACCGTTCACCGTCACCGGCTAGCACCGAGCCGGAGACAGCGCAGCAAAGTGGGGCGGGGGGGGGTGAAGGCCCCCCCCCCCCCCCCGGGCACCCGGGGGGTGGATGGGGGGGAACCGCGGGCGGGCCCCGGGCGCCCGCCCCCGGGGAGAGGGGGGGAGG
>NZ_JBEZFX010000021.1:0-31188 GCF_040649675.1 Micromonospora parva
GGGGGGGGGGGGGGGGGGGGGGGTGGGGGGGGGGGGGGGTGGGGGGGGGGGGGGGGGGGTTGGGGGGGGGGGGGGGGGGGGGGGGGGGGGGGGCCCGCCGCGCCCGGCTCCGGGCGGTCAGGCTTGATCCCTGCGCCGGGCGCGGCGGGCCCCCGCCCCCTTCGTGGTTCCGGTTGGTGCGGGGGTGCCGCCTACGACGGTGGGGTGTTGATCTTTGGGGTCCCTGGTGACGTTGGGTCTTGGGTTTGCGGTGGGGTTACCAGCCTCGGGCTTTCCACTGGGGGAGGGCGGGGCGTTCGGCGCCCAACGTGCTGTCCTTGCCGTGGCCCGGGTAGAACCAGGTGTCGTCCGGCAGCTTGTCGAACAGCTTCCGCTCGACGTCGCCGATCAGCGCCGCGAACCGCTCCGGGTCCTTGTCGGTGTTGCCGACGCCACCAGGGAAGAGACTGTCGCCGGTGAACAGGTGCGGGGTGCCGGCCGGGTCGCGGTAGAGAAGCGCGATCGAACCCGGGGTGTGGCCCTTGATGTGGATGACCTCCAGCGCGCAGTCGCCGACCGCCACGGTGTCGCCGTCGGCCAGCCGCTCCGCCTCGATCGGCAGGCCCGCCGCGTCGTCGGCGTGCACCAGCGCCCGGGCGCCGGTCTTGGCGACGACCTCCTCCAGCGCCACCCAGTGATCCATGTGCTGGTGGGTCGTCACCACGGCGGTGAGCCCACCGTCGCCGATCAGGTCGAGCAGCCGGGGTGCCTCGTTGGCGGCGTCGATCAGCACCTGGTCACCGGTGGCCGTGCAGCGCAGCAGGTAGGCGTTGTTGTCCATCGGGCCCACCGACAGCTTGCTGATGGTCAGCCCGGCCAACTCCCGAACCGCGGGTGCGCCGCCGTTCGTGACGTCTCCGTTGTATGTCATGACGTTTCTATATCCATTCCGGTGGAGTAGGCAGGGGACCGTCAGGGATGACGGAGAGCGGGACGCCGTCGGCGCGGCCGATCAGCCAGGCGGCGAGGTCGGGGGCGGGACCGGCGACGACCGGGGCGCCGACCCGCTCCCCGATCACCACCTCGTGCTCGCTGCCGTCGAGACGGAGCACCATCGACGGGGGCGTCGGACCGGTGCCGTGATGGCTGGCCGCCTCGCGCAGCAGTCGGTGGGCGAACGCCTCCGACCAGTCCGTGGCCCGGTAGTCGGCGGCCAGATCGAGGTGGTGCACCTCGATCTCCCGGAGCCGACCCCAGACCAGCAGCGCGGCCGGCCACGGGCCCTTACGCGCCTGCACCGTCGCCGCCCACGCCTCGGCCGGCATCGCCGCGACCGCCTCGGCGAACAGGTCCGCGGTGCGGCGCAGGTCGTCCAGGTGCGCGGCCGGTGGTCGGCCCGAACCGGCTTCGATGTCCGCCGTGCGGGCCTCCAACGAGGCGTACATCGGCAGGGCCTCCCCGGTGCGGGCCGAGGTGAGCAGGTTGACGAAGCCGTCGGCGTTGCGCGCCACGTGCGCCAGCACGTGGCCGCGCGTCCAGCCCGGCAGCAGCGACGCGGCAGCCAGGTCCGCGGCGTCGAAAGACGCGGCGGTACGGAGTAGTCGGCTGGTGGCCGCGTCCACCTCGCCCATCAGCAGCAGCGGATCCGTGGTCACCCGTCGACAGTAGCGGTCCGCCGCCCGCGGCGTCGCCGGGGAAATCGCTTTCGGCGCGTCGGCGCACGACCTACCGTCAGCGGCAGACGCGGCACCGGGACATCGGACGGAGGTGGTTGATCATGCCGGACGTGGCACGCGTGTTCCGCCATCACCAGCTTCGACACCGATGAGGATGCTATGACGATCGATCTGACCGCCCTCGGCTGGGACGCCGAGCGAGCGGCGTACGCCGCGCGCCGCGGCGAGCACCAGCCGGGTCGGGTGGCCCGGGTGGACCGGGGGGTCTGCACGGTGCTGACCACCGTCGGCCCGGTCCGGGCCAGCCTGGGCGGGGCGGTGCTGACCGTCGCCGCGCGGGACCCGTCCGCGCTGCCCTGCGCCGGGGACTGGGTGCTGCTCACCCACTGGCCGGACCGCCGGGTCACCGTGGAGACGGTGCTGCCGCGGCGCGGCGCGCTGATCCGGCGTACCGCCGGCAAGGACGCCAGCGGCCAGGTGCTGGCCGCCAACCTCGACGCCGCCGCCGTGGTC
Organism: Micromonospora parva; assembly: GCF_040649675.1. Classification (NCBI taxonomy): domain Bacteria; kingdom Bacillati; phylum Actinomycetota; class Actinomycetes; order Micromonosporales; family Micromonosporaceae; genus Micromonospora; species Micromonospora parva. The sequence goes on from NZ_JBEZFX010000021.1 coordinate 2,169, forward strand.
GAGCCGGTGCACCCCGAGCCGGACGTGGGCCGGATCGAGCGGCTGCTCTCCCTGGCCCACGAGTCCGGCGCCCGACCCCTGGTCGTACTGACCAAGGCGGACCTGGCGGCCGACCCGGGCGCGCTGGCCCGCCAGTTGGCCGCTGTCGCCCCCGGGGTGCCGGTGCTGCCGGTCAGCGCCGAACGTGGCCTCGGGCTGGACCCGCTGCGCGCCGAGGTGGCCCCCGGTCGCACGCTCGGCCTGCTCGGCCCGTCCGGTGCCGGCAAGTCGAGCCTGGTCAACGCCCTCGTCGGGGCGGTGATGATGCCCACCCAGGCGATCCGGCGGGTGGACGGCAAGGGTCGGCACACCACCACCTGGCGGGCTCTCGTACCCGTCCCCGGCGGCGGCGCGGTGATCGACACGCCCGGCGTGCGGGCGGTCGGTCTGCTGGACGGCGCGGCCGGGCTCGACCGGGCGTTCGCCGACATCGCCGGGCTGGCCGAGGGCTGCCGGTACGCCGACTGCGGCCACGACGGCGAGCCGGCCTGCGCGGTCCGGGAGGCGCTGCACACCGGCGAGCTCTCCACCCGTCGGTGGGAGAGTTGGCGGCGGCTGCAGGGTGAGGTGGCCCACGAGAGTCGACGGCGGGAGGCGCGGGTGGCGGCGGAGCGGCGCGGCGGGTGGCGTTCGGCCCGACGTCGCGCGGCGCGTCCGCCGACGCCCGGGGGCTACTGACCGTGGTTCGCGGCCGACCGGCCGGGGCTCCCGGCCGGCTGCGGGCCGGGCGGCCGACCGGGCTGAGCTGGGGGAATGTGCGGGCGAGGGAAACTGTCGTACCTCGGGGCTAGAGTTGCCGAGGCGTGTTTTCCGCGCCCGCACGACCGCTCAAGAGCACCCAGAGCGGGACACATCCTTCGCTTCATCTTCTCCCGGGAGTACACGCACTGTGGCCGACCGACTGATCATCCGTGGCGCGCGCGAGCACAACCTGCGTGACGTCAGTCTCGACCTGCCCCGGGACGCACTCATCGTGTTCACCGGGCTGTCCGGGTCGGGCAAGTCGAGCCTGGCCTTCGATACGATCTTCGCCGAGGGGCAGCGCCGCTACGTCGAGTCGCTCTCCTCGTACGCCCGGCAGTTCCTCGGCCAGATGGACAAGCCGGACGTCGACTTCATCGAGGGCCTGAGCCCGGCCGTCTCGATCGACCAGAAGTCCACCTCGCGTAACCCGCGTTCGACGGTCGGCACCATCACCGAGGTCTACGACTACCTCCGCCTGCTCTACGCCCGCATCGGTGAGCCGCACTGCCCGGTCTGCGGCGAGCGCATCTCCCGGCAGAGCCCGCAGCAGATCGTCGACCGGGTCCTCGCCATGGCCGAGGGCACCAAGTTCATGGTGCTCGCCCCGGTGATCCGGGGCCGCAAGGGCGAATACGTCGACCTCTTCGCCGAGCTGCAGGCCAAGGGCTACGCCCGGGCCCGGGTCGACGGCGTGGTGCACCCGCTGACCGAGCCGCCGAAGCTCAAGAAGCAGGAGAAGCACACCATCGAGGTGGTGATCGACCGGCTCACCGTCAAACCGAGCGCCAAGCAGCGGCTCACCGATTCGGTCGAGGCCGCGCTGGGGCTGTCCAGCGGCCTGGTCCTGCTCGACTTCGTCGACCTGCCGGAAGACGACCCGGACCGCGAGCGCCGCTACTCCGAGCACCTGGCCTGCCCCAACGACCACCCGCTGGCCATCGAGGATCTCGAGCCCCGGGTCTTCTCCTTCAACGCGCCGTACGGCGCCTGCCCGGAGTGCACCGGCCTGGGCACCAAGAAGGAGGTCGACCCGGAGCTGCTGGTCCCCGACCCGGAGCGCAGCCTGCGCGAGGGCGCCATCCAGCCCTGGTCCACCGGGCACAACCTGGAATACTTCCTGCGCCTGCTGGAGGCGCTCGGCGAGGCTCAGCACTTCGACATCGACACCCCGTGGCGGGCGTTGCCGGCGCGGGCGCAGAAGACGATCCTGCACGGCTCCGACGACCAGGTGCACGTGCGGTACCGCAACAAGTACGGCCGTGAGCGCTCCTACTACACCGGCTTCGAGGGCGTGGTGCAGTGGATCGAGCGCCGGCACTCCGACACCGAGTCCGAGTGGTCCCGCGACAAGTACGAGGGCTACATGCGCGACGTGCCGTGCGCGGCGTGCGGCGGTGCCCGACTCAAGCCCGAGGTGCTCGCGGTCACGTTGGCCGGCAAGAGCATCGCCGAGGTCTGCAACCTGTCCGTGGGGGAGTGCGCCGACCTGCTCGCCGGCATCGAGCTGACCGACCGGCAGAAGATGATCGCCGAGCGGGTCCTCAAGGAGATCAACGCCCGGCTGCGGTTCCTGCTCGACGTTGGCCTGGACTACCTCTCCCTGGACCGCCCGGCCGGCACGCTCTCCGGCGGTGAGGCACAGCGCATCCGGCTGGCCACCCAGATCGGCTCCGGCCTGGTGGGCGTGCTCTACGTGCTCGACGAGCCGTCGATCGGGCTGCACCAGCGCGACAACCACCGGCTGATCGAGACCCTGATCCGGTTGCGCGGGCTGGGCAACACGCTGATCGTGGTGGAGCACGACGAGGACACCATCCGCACCGCCGACTGGATCGTCGACATCGGGCCGGGCGCGGGTGAGCACGGCGGCAAGATCGTGCACAGCGGCTCGGTGCCGGCGCTGCTGAAGAACAAGGAGTCGATCACCGGGGCGTACCTGTCCGGTCGCCGGTCGATCCCGACGCCGACGGGCCGCCGTCCCCAGGATCCGGGCCGTGAGCTGGTCGTGCACGGCGCGCGGGAGCACAACCTGCGCAACCTGACCGTCTCGTTCCCACTGGGCCAGCTGATCGCCGTCACCGGGGTCAGCGGCTCGGGCAAGTCGACGCTGGTCAACGACATCCTCTACGCGGTGCTGGCGAACCAGATCAACGGCGCCCGGCTGGTGCCCGGCCGGCACACCCGGGTCTCCGGTCTGGAGCACGTGGACAAGGTCGTCGGCGTGGACCAGTCACCGATCGGTCGGACGCCGCGTTCCAACCCGGCCACCTACACCGGGGTCTGGGACCACGTCCGCAAGCTCTTCGCCGAGACGACCGAGGCGAAGGTACGCGGGTACGGCCCTGGGCGGTTCTCCTTCAACGTCAAGGGCGGCCGCTGCGAGGCGTGCTCGGGTGACGGCACCATCAAGATCGAGATGAACTTCCTCCCCGACGTGTACGTCCCCTGCGAGGTCTGCAAGGGCGCCCGGTACAACCGGGAGACCCTGGAGGTGCACTACAAGGGCAAGACCGTCTCGGACGTGCTGGAGATGCCGATCGAGGAGGCCGCCGAGTTCTTCTCCGCTATCCCGGCCATCCACCGGCACCTGAAGACGCTCGTCGACGTCGGCCTGGGCTACGTCCGCCTCGGTCAGCCCGCGCCGACCCTCTCCGGTGGTGAGGCGCAGCGGGTCAAGCTCGCCTCCGAGTTGCAGAAGCGCTCCACCGGGCGGACGGTCTACGTGCTCGACGAGCCGACCACCGGTCTGCACTTCGAGGACATCCGCAAGCTGCTGATGGTGCTGGAAGGGCTGGTCGACAAGGGCAACACGGTGATCACCATCGAGCACAACCTCGACGTGATCAAGACCGCCGACTGGCTGATCGACATGGGTCCCGAGGGCGGCCACCGGGGCGGCACCGTGCTCGCCACCGGCACCCCCGAGGAGGTCGCCGAGGTGGCGGAGAGCCACACCGGTCAGTTCCTGCGCCAGGTGCTCAAGCTCGACGGCGAGGCCAAGGGTGCGGCTGCCGCCACCACCCGGGCCGCCAAGGCCAACGGCGCGACCAAGACGCGGGCCAGCCGCAAGGTGCCGGCCGGCGCGCGCTGATCTCTCTGTACGTGTTCGTCGGGCGGGGCGGGTCGGATGACGACCCGCCCCGCCTCATTTGCCGGGTCGGCCGGATGCCGCCATGAACCATCCGGCACAGTTGCGCGTGTGGAGAAGTGTGGCCGGCTTCCGACCGGCGCAGCGGGCCAGAGAGAGGCGAGGCATGAGTGACGATCAGGCGCTGACCGGTTCGGGTACCCAGACACGCCGTACCCTGCTCACCGGCGTCGGGGCGGTCGGCGCGGCCGTCGTCCTGGCTGCCTGCGGCAGCGACGACGGCGGCAGCGGCAGTGACGCACCCACCAGTGGGGGCCCCGCAGTGCCCAGCACCGGCGACGCCGGCGGCGGCGACCGGCAGAACGCCCAGTCGTTGGCCACCACCACCGACATCCCGGTCGGGGGTGGCAAGGTCCTCGCCGCCGAGGGCGTGGTCATCACCCAGCCCACGGCGGGTCAGTTCAAGGGATTCAGCCCGATCTGTACGCACCAGAACTGCCCGGTGACGAACGTCGACGGCGGCACCATCAACTGCACCTGCCACAACAGCAAGTTCTCGATCGAGGACGGCTCGGTGAAGGCCGGCCCGGCCACGAAGCCGCTGCCGCCGAAGAACATCAAGGTCACCGGCGACCAGATCTCGCTGGCCTGATCGCCGCCGGGCTGGTCTGGCGGCTGGGCTGGTCTGGCGGCTGGGCTGGTCTGATCGCGGGGCCGCCGGGCTGGTCTGACGGCCGGACTGGCGTGACCGCCGGGCCGGCGGGCTGATCTGGTGGTTGGGCCGGCGCCCCTTGATCGACTCGCGGTCCCGGAGATCGGGGTGTCCGTGGCGTGCCGACACCCCGACCTCCGGGACGCCGAGTGGATCACGCGCCTGCCGGGGGCTGTCGGTGCCGCGGACTAGGCTTGCTGGCGTGGCTGACCCCTCTACCTACCGCCCCGCACCCGGCACCATCCCGGAGCTACCGGGGGTCTACCGCTTCCGCGACGGCACCGGCCGGGTGATCTACGTCGGCAAGGCGCGCAATCTGCGCAGCCGGCTCAACTCCTACTTCGGCGACGTCTGGAACCTGCACGAGCGCACCCGTCAGATGGTCACCACCGCCGAGTCGGTGGACTGGATCACCGTCGGCACCGAGGTCGAGGCACTCCAGCAGGAGTTCACCTGGATCAAGCAGTACGACCCGCGGTTCAACGTCCGCTACCGCGACGACAAGTCGTACCCCTATCTCGCCGTCACCCTCGACGAGGAGTACCCGCGGCTGCAGGTGATGCGCGGCGCCAAGCGCAAGGGCGTGCGTTACTTCGGCCCCTATTCGCACGCCTGGGCGATCCGGGAGACCCTCGACCTGCTGCTGCGGGTGTTCCCCGCCCGGACGTGCTCCGCCGGGGTCTTCAAGCGGGCCGGTCAGGTCGGTCGTCCCTGCCTGCTCGGCTACATCGGCAAGTGCTCGGCCCCGTGCGTCGGCACCGTCTCCGCCGACGAACACCGGGCCATCGTCGACGGGTTCTGCGATTTCATGGCCGGGCGCACCGACACCATGGTCCGCAAGATCGAACGCGAGATGACCGAGGCGAGTGAGCAGCTCGAGTTCGAGCGGGCCGCCCGGCTGCGCGACGACGTGGCAGCGCTGCGTCGGGCCATGGAGAAGCAGACAGTGGTGCTGGGCGACGGCACCGACGCGGACGTGGTCGCGTTCGCCGACGACCCGCTCGAGGCGGCCGTGCAGGTCTTCCACGTCCGCGACGGCCGGGTCCGCGGCCAGCGCGGCTGGGTGGTGGAGAAGACCGAGGACCTGACCACCGGAGACCTGGTGCACCACTTCTGCACCCAGGTGTACGGCGGCGAGCACGGCGAGGCCGACGTGCCCCGCGAGCTGCTCGTGCCCGAGCTGCCAGCGGACGCCGACGCACTTGCCGACTGGCTCTCCAGCCACCGGGGCAGTCGGGTGTCGCTACGGGTGCCGCAGCGTGGCGACAAGCGCTCCCTGATGGAGACGGTGGAACGCAACGCCAAGGACGCGCTGGCCCGGCACAAGCTGAAGCGCTCCGGTGACCTGACCACCCGGGGCAAGGCACTGGACGAGATCAGCGAGGCGCTGGGCATGAGCACGTCGCCGCTGCGCATCGAGTGTTTCGACATCTCCCAGATCCAGGGCACCGACGTGGTCGCCAGCATGGTGGTCTTCGAGGACGGGCTACCCCGCAAGAGCGAATACCGGCGGTTCATCGTCCGGGGCGCCACCGACGACCTCTCCGCGATGTCCGAGGTGCTTCGCCGCCGCTTCGCCCGCTACCTGGACGCCAGGGCCGAGACGGGCGAGGTGGGCGTGGAGTCGGCCGACGACCAGGCCGCCCCGCAGGATGCGGTCGAGCCGCAGGTCGGCGTCCTGATCGATCCGACGACCGGCCGGCCGCGCAAATTCGCGTACCCGCCGCAGCTGGTGGTCGTCGACGGCGGTGCCCCACAGGTCGCAGCCGCCGCGCAGGCCCTGGCCGATCTGGGCATCGACGACGTGGCGCTGTGCGGGCTGGCCAAGCGGCTGGAGGAGGTGTGGCTGCCGGACGACGAGTTCCCGGTCATCCTTCCGCGTACCTCGGAAGGGCTCTACCTGCTGCAACGGGTGCGTGACGAGGCCCACCGGTTCGCCATCACCTTCCACCGGCAACGCCGCTCGAAGCGGATGACCGAGTCGGCACTCGACCACGTGCCCGGCCTGGGGGAGGTCCGGCGCAAAGCGCTGTTGCGGCACTTCGGTTCGCTCAAGCGACTCTCGGCCGCAACTGTCGAAGAGATCACGGAGGTGCCGGGGGTCGGTCGACGCACCGCCGAGGCGATCCTGGCCGCCCTCGACAAGGACACGAAGGCCGTCGACGGCGCGGAGGCGAAACCCAACGCCTGATCCTGTGATGCCGGGGTGTCCCGGGTGCGAAGCAGGCGTGATCGACTCGGGTTCCATGAAGTCGCGGTGTCCCAGGCGCGCGGATGTCGCGTCTTCCTGAAACCCGAGTCGATCACGCCGCTGTGTCCGCTGTGTCCGGGTCGCCAGCCGTCGAGGCAGGCGTCGGGTCGGCGGTTTGTCGGGTTTGGGTGGGGGTGTCGGGTGGTCGGGGCCACCCCGCGCGTGGAATCGGGGGCCGGGCGGGGTCGTTATACCTGGCAGACCACCGCGCCCCCGGCCCGGTGGAGAGCAGCCGCCGGGAACACCCGCCCGGCCGCCCCGGTTACATCCCCCGCACGGCCGAGCACCACCGGCCGGCCGCAGGTAGGCGAAACCAGCCAGGCCCGAGCACCACCGGCCAGCCCTGGTAGGCGGAACCAGCCAGGCCCGGCATCACAACAGGGCCGATGGGCAGGCGGAATGACCCGCCACCGCGAACCGTTACACCTTGTCCCGACGCCGACCCCAGCGGGTCGCCGGGCCCCCACGAACCTCCCCGCACGGCCACACCCCCCCCGCGTTCAGTGCTCGTGCGGAAACACCCCCGATGCAGAGGAGCACGCCATCATGCGTACCGATCTGATCCGTAAGACCGCCCTGACCGCTGCCGGTCTCGCCTTCACCGGCGGTGCCATCGCCGGACCCGTCACCACCGCCTTCGCCGCCCCGAACACCAGCAAGCCGGCGTCGCAGACCCAGACCGACCGCAAGCCCGCCGGTGAGCGTCAGCTGGGTGTGCGCTACGAGGCCCAGCCGAACTTCTACTACTGCGGCCCCGCCGCCGCCCGTAACGCCCTGTCCGTGCAGGGCAAGGACATCAGCGTCGACGCCATGGCCAAGGAGATGGGCACCACCGAGGCCGGCACCAACTCCATCAACGACATCACCCCGGTGTTGAACAAGGAGACCGGTAAGAACGACGCCTACCGGTCGGTGGAGATCAGCACGCCCGCCGCGGATGACAAGCAGACCGACCAGCTGCGCGCCGACGTTGTGAAGACCGTCGACGACGGCCGGGCCGTGGTCGCCAACATCGCCGGCACCACCACCGACACCGACGGTGGTATCCACTCCTTCGAGGGCGGGCACTACATCAGCGTCGTCGGCTACCGCGATGGCGGGAACGTGGTGAAGATCGCCGACTCCGCCGACCCGAACACCGCCTCCTACGAGGTCACCGTCGAGCACCTCGCGGACTGGATCGCCACCCGCGGCTACGCCACCAGCTGACCCACAGCACGCCAGCACACAGCACCCCAGCACCTCAGCACGCAGCCGAAGGGCCGGACCCCACCACGGGGCCGGCCCTTCGGCGTGCCTCAGTCGGTGGCGAGGACGGCCAGGATCTGCTCGCCGTACTTGGCGAGTTTGTTCTCGCCGACCCCGCTGACCCGGGACAGGTCGGCCAGTGTGCGGGGCGCGTCGCTGGCGATCTGTCGCAGGGTGGCGTCGTGGAAGATCACGTACGCCGGAACGCCCTGCTCTTTGGCGGTGGTCGCTCGCCAGCCGCGCAGCCGCTCGAACAGCGACGCGGCGGCCGGGGTCAGCTCGGCCACGACGGTGGCCGAGCCGCGCGGCTTCGACGAGCGGCTCGACGGCGCCTTCTCCGGCTCGCGGCGCATCGTGACGGTGCGGCGACGACCCAGGACGTCGGCGCTGGCCTCGGTCAGCGCGAGCGTGCCGTAGTCACCTTCGACGGCGAGCAGCCCTTCGGCGAGCAGTTGCCGGACCACGCCCCGCCACTCGGCCTCACTGAGCTCGGCGCCGATGCCGAAGACGGTCAGCGAGTCGTGACCGTACTGGCTGATCTTGTCGGTCTGCTTGCCGAGCAGGATGTCGATGCAGTGCCCGGCACCGAAGCGCTGGTTGCGTTCGCGGTCGAGGCGGAAGACGGCGGACAGCAACTTCTGGGCGGCGACAGTGCCGTCCCAGGACTCCGGTGGGGTGAGGCAGGTGTCGCAGTTGCCGCAGGCGGTCGTCGTCGTCTCGCCGAAGTATTCGAGCAACTGGACCCGCCGGCAGCGGACCGTCTCGCAGAGGGCGAGCATCGCGTCCAGGTGGGCGGCGAGGTTGCGGCGGTGGGCGAGGTCGCCGTCGGACGTCTCGATCATCTTGCGTTGCTGGACGACGTCCTGCAGCCCGTACGCCAGCCAGGCGGTGGACGGCAGGCCGTCCCGGCCGGCGCGGCCGGTCTCCTGGTAGTAGCCCTCGACGGACTTGGGCAGGTCGAGGTGGGCGACGAACCTGACGTCGGGCTTGTCGATGCCCATGCCGAAGGCGATGGTGGCCACCATGACCAGGCCGTCCTCGCGCAGAAAGCGTTGCTGGTTGGCGGCGCGGGTGCCCGCGTCCAGCCCTGCGTGGTAGGGCAGGGCGGCGATGCCGTTGGCGGTGAGGAACTCCGCCGTCTTGTCGACCGAGGCCCGGGACAGGCAGTAGACGATGCCGGCGTCGCCGGGGTGCTCGTCGCGCAGCAGGGTCAGCAGCTGCTTGCGGGGCTCGCGCTTGGGCACGATCCGGTACTGGATGTTGGGCCGATCGAAGCTGGCCACGAAGTGCCGGGCGTCGTCGAGCTTGAGTCGGGTCGCGATCTCGGTGCGGGTGGCGCTGGTCGCGGTGGCGGTCAGTGCGATCCGGGGGACCTGCGGCCAGCGTTCGTGCAGCATCGACAGCGCGAGGTAGTCGGGGCGGAAGTCGTGCCCCCACTGGGACACGCAGTGCGCCTCGTCGATCGCGAACAGCGAGATGCGCCCGCGGTCCAGCAGGGCGAGGGTGGACCGGACGCCGAGCGCCTCCGGCGCCAGGTAGAGCAGGTCCAGCTCACCGGCGACGAAGGCGGCCTCCACCCGCCGCCGGGCGTCCAGGGTCTGGGTCGAGTTGAGGAACCCGGCGCGCACGCCGACCGCGGTGAGCGCGTCCACCTGGTCCTGCATGAGCGCGATCAGCGGGGACACCACGACCGCCACCCCTTCGCGGACCAGGGCCGGGATCTGGTAGCACAGGGACTTGCCGCCACCGGTGGGCATCAACACCAGCGCGTCGCCGCCGGCGACCACGTGGTCGATCACGTCCTGCTGGAAGCCACGGAACGCGTCGTAGCCGAAGACCCGGCCCAGCACATCCAGGGCATCGGAGGCGGTACGCAGGTCGGTGGGAGAAGCCATCCGGGGAGTCTACGAGCCGACCCCGACAGCGCCCGCCCGGCGCACCCGGACCGGTGCGCCGGCCGGGGGAGCGGTCCGGGCGCGATCGGCATGAACCCAGCCGTACGCGGTGTCGGGAGGGCGACCGTCGCACGGTCCGCGGGGCATCGCCCGGCCACGGGTGCCCGGTCCTGACCCGACGGCGGGATAGAGTCGCTGATTGACCAATCGCGGCCGAAGGCGGCCGCGGCGCCACGGCTTGGGGGTACGGGTGAGCGAGGCGCGCACAGCCGGTGACCGGATCGACGGCCCGGAGGCCGACGACGAGCAGTCGGCGGCCGAGTCGGAAACCACTCTCGTGGTGGTCACCGGCCTCTCCGGGGGTGGCCGCAGCACTGTCGCCCGGGCGTTGGAGAACGTCGGCTACTACGTCGTGGACAACCTGCCGCAGGCCCTGATGCTGGACATGGCCGAGCTGGCGTTCAAGGCGGGCGGTGCGGCCCGGCGTACCGCCATGGTGCTGGACGTGCGGTCGCGGGCCTTCTCCACTGACCTGGCCGGGGCCATCCGGGAGCTCAAGGAGCGCGGGTTCTCGCCCCGGGTGGTCTTCGTCGACGCCGACGACGAGGTGCTGATCCGGCGGTTCGAGAGCGTCCGGCGTTCGCACCCGTTGCAGGGTGACGGGCGGTTGGCCGACGGCATCGCCGTGGAGCGCGGTCTGCTGGAGGAGGCCCGCGAACAGGCCGACGTGATCATCGACACCAGCCACCTGAACGTCAACCAGCTCCGGCGGCGCATCGAGGAGCTGTTCGGCGGCGAGGACGCCCGCCGGCTGCGGGTCACCGTGTTGTCGTTCGGCTTCAAGTACGGCCTGCCACCGGACGCCGACTTCGTGCTGGACGCCCGCTTCCTGCCCAACCCCTACTGGGTGCCGGAGCTGCGTGAGCACACCGGGCGGGAGGAGGCGGTCAGCGCGTACGTGCTGGGTCAGGAGGGCGCGGACGCCTTCGTCGCCTCGTACGCCGACCTGGTCAACGCCACCACCACCGGCTTCGAGCGGGAGGGCAAGCGGTACCTCACCGTCGCCGTGGGCTGCACCGGCGGCAAGCACCGCAGCGTGGCCATCGCCGAGGAGCTGGCCAGCCGACTGCGGCACTCCGGGCTGGCGGCGAACGCCCAGCACCGTGACCTGGGGCGGGAATGACGACCCGGCGGGTGGTGGCGTTCGGCGGCGGGCACGGGCTGTCCGCCTCGTTGCGCGCGCTGCGCCACTGCGCTCCCGAACTCGACCTCGACATCACCGCAGTGGTCACGGTGGGTGACGACGGCGGCTCCAGTGGCCGGCTGCGGGCCGAGCGGGGTGGTCTGCCCCCGGGTGATCTGCGTCAGGCGCTCGTGGCGTTGGCCGGGGACCACCCGGCCACCCGGCGCAGCGCCGGGCTGTTCCAGCACCGCTTCGCCGCCGTGCCGGTGGGCGTACCCCGATCCGACGGGACCGACCCGGGCCCGGCGGCGGGCGACGACCCGGGCCCGGACGGCCCGGCCCGACACGGTGCGGCCCTGCGCGGCACCGACGGGGCGTCGGCCGGCGGGGACGGTCTGGCCGGGCACGCGGTGGGCAACCTGGTGCTCTGCGGCCTGATGGAGCTGCTCGGCGACCCGGTGGCGGCGCTGGAGCACGCCGGCGCGATGCTCGGCGCGGTGGGCCGGGTGTTGCCGATGTCCCGACAACCGGTCGGGATCGAGGCCCGGGTACGCGGCGCCGACCCGGCCGCCCCCGACGAGGTGCGCACGGTCACCGGCCAGCACCAGGTGGCCGTCACCACCGGACGCGTCGAGTCGCTGCGCCTCACCCCGAGCGCCCCACCGGCCTGCGCCGAGGCCATCGAGGCGATCCGGGCGGCCGACTGGCTGATCTTCGGGCCGGGCAGCTGGTACACCAGCGTGCTGCCGCACCTGCTGGTGCCGCAGTTGGCCGACGCCATCGTGTCCACCTCGGCCCGGCGGCTGGTCACGCTGAACCTCGCTGCGGAGAAGGAGACCCTCGGGCTCTCCGTCGCCGACCACCTCGCGGCGCTGCACTGGTACCTGCCCGAGCTGAAGGTGGATCTCGTGCTCGCCGACGCCAAGGCGGTGGGTGACCCCGAACCGGTCGAACGTGCGGCAGAATCGCTGGGTGCCCGCCTGGTCCTCGCCCCCGTCGCCGTTGTCGACGGGACTCCCCGCCATGATCCGGCTGCCCTGGGCGCCGCGCTGGTGCCTGTCCTGGGCGCCGATCGTTAGACACGTACGTAATCTCCGGCGACACGCCGGAACAGGTCCGTGAGGGGACGCACAATGGCGATGACGGCCGCGGTCAAGGACGAGCTGAGTCGGGTCGACGTGCCCAAGCCCTGCTGCCGGCGGGCGGAGATGGCCGCGCTGCTGCGCTTCGCCGGCGGGTTGCACATCGTCTCCGGCCGGGTGGTGGTGGAGGCAGAACTGGACACCGGGGCGGTTGCCCGGCGGCTGCGCCGGGAGATCGCCGAGGTCTACGGCTATCCCAGCGAGATCCACGTGCTGGCCTCCGGTGGGCTGCGCAAGGGCAGCCACTTCATCGTGCGGGTGGTCAAGGACGGTGAGGCCCTCGCCCGGCAGACCGGGCTGCTCGACGTGCGGGGCCGTCCGGTGCGCGGTCTGCCCCCGCACGTGGTGGCGGCGAACGTCTGCTGCGCGGTGTCCGCGTGGCGGGGCGCGTTCATGGCCCACGGCTCGCTCACCGAGCCCGGCCGCTCCAGCGCGCTGGAGATCACCTGCCCGGGGCCGGAGTCGGCGCTGGCGCTGGTCGGCGCGGCCCGGCGCATCGGCATCACCGCGAAGAACCGTGAGGTACGCGGGGTGGACCGGGTGGTCGTCAAGGACGGCGACGCGATCGCCGCGCTGCTCACCCGGATCGGCGCGCACTCCAGCGTGCTGGCCTGGGAGGAGCGCCGGGTACGCCGGGAGGTGCGGGCCACCGCCAACCGGCTCGCCAACTTCGACGACGCCAACCTGCGCCGTTCGGCGCGGGCGGCGGTCGCCGCGGCCGCCCGGGTCACCCGCGCGCTGGAGATCCTGGCCGACGAGGCGCCCAACCACCTGACCGACGCCGGGCGGCTGCGCCTGGAGCACCGGCAGGCGTCGCTGGAGGAGTTGGGGGCGCTGGCCGACCCCCCGCTGACCAAGGACGCCATCGCCGGGCGGATCCGCCGGCTCCTGGCGCTGGCCGACAAGCGGGCCCGGGACCTCGGCATCCCGGATACGGAAGCAGCCGTCACGCCCGACATGCTCGTGGTCTGATAGGACGGTGGGGCCGCACGGTGCGTCCGGGAGCACGACCCGGCGCAGCGTGGTCTCGCACGCTCGGATAGGGTCGCTGCGTACGGCAAGGGGGCCGACACCGGCACTCCTCGTCGTGCCCCACCGCCTCGGGCGGTCAGGTCCTCAGACCGCGCGGCGGGGTGGCCGAGATGAACCGTCGACGGCCGGCTCCAACGGTCGGCGCACACCATTCCCGCCGGCCCGTTGTGTGAAGCCGGCGGACCAGAACGCGAGGAGATGGGACCTGTGACCATCCGGGTTGGCATCAACGGCTTTGGCCGAATCGGCCGTAACTTCTTCCGGGCAGTGCTGGCGTCTGACGCCGACATCGAGGTCGTGGCGGTCAACGACCTGACCGACAACGGCACGCTCGCCCACCTGCTCAAGTACGACAGCATCCTCGGTCGTCTGCCCTACGAGGTCAAGGCCACCGCCGACGAGATCACCGTCGGTGGCAGGACCATCAAGGCGTACGCCGAGAAGGACCCGTCGAAGCTGCCGTGGGGCGAGGTCGGCGCCGACGTCGTCATCGAGTCGACCGGCTTCTTCACCGACGCCACCAAGGCCAAGGCGCACGTCGACGGCGGGGCCAAGAAGGTCATCATCTCCGCACCGGCGAAGAACGAGGACGTCACCGTCGTCATGGGTGTCAACCACGACACCTACGACCCGGCGAAGCACACCATCATCTCCAACGCCTCGTGCACCACCAACTGCCTCGCCCCGATGGCGAAGGTCCTGCACGACACGTTCGGCATCCAGCACGGTCTGATGACGACGATCCACGCGTACACCCAGGACCAGAACCTCCAGGACGCGCCGCACTCGGACCTGCGTCGGGCCCGGGCCGCCGCGCTGAACATCGTGCCGACCTCCACCGGCGCCGCCAAGGCGATCGGCCTGGTCCTGCCGGACCTCAAGGGCAAGCTCGACGGGTACGCCCTGCGGGTGCCGATCCCGACCGGCTCCGTCACCGACCTCACCGTCAACGTGGGTCGCGAGACCACCGTCGACGAGGTCAACGCCGCCCTGAAGGCCGCCGCGGACGGCCCGCTCAAGGGCATCCTGGTCTACAACGAGGACCCGATCGTCTCCACCGACATCGTGACCGACCCGGCGTCGTGCATCTTCGACGCGCCGCTGACCAAGGTGGTCGGCAACCAGGTCAAGGTCGTCGGCTGGTACGACAACGAGTGGGGCTACTCCAACCGCCTGGTCGACCTCGTCAAGCTGGTCGGTAGCTCGCTGTGAGCATCCGGACCCTCGACGATCTGCTCGCCGAGGGGGTGTCGGGTCGGCGCGTGCTGGTGCGCGCCGACCTGAACGTCCCGCTCGACAAGCAGACCGGTGCCATCACCGATGACGGCCGGATCCGCGCGGTGCTGCCGACCCTCGGCGCGCTGGTCGAGGCCGGCGCGAAGGTGGTCGTCTGCTCGCACCTGGGCCGTCCGAAGGGCGCTCCGGACCCGCAGTTCAGCCTGGGCCCGGTCGCCGGGCGCCTCGGTGAGCTGCTCGGCGCGCCGGTGCACTTCGCCACCGACACCGTCGGCGACTCCGCCCGTTCCACAGTGGCCGGCCTGGCCGACGGTCAGGTCGCCCTCCTGGAGAACCTGCGCTTCAACGCCGGTGAGACCAGCAAGGACGAGGCCGAGCGGGGCGCCTTCGCCGACCAGCTCGCCGCGTTCGGCGACGCCTACGTGGACGACGCGTTCGGTGCCGTGCACCGCAAGCACGCCAGCGTCTTCGACGTGCCGGCCCGGCTGCCGCACGTCGCGGGCCGGCTGGTGCTGCGTGAGGTCGAGGTCCTCTCCAAGCTCACCGGTGAGCCCGAGCGGCCGTACGTGGTGGTGCTCGGTGGGTCGAAGGTGTCCGACAAGCTCGCCGTGATCGAGGCGCTGCTGCCCACCGTCGACCGGCTGCTCATCGGTGGCGGGATGTGCTTCACCTTCCTCAAGGCCCAGGGCCTGGAGGTGGGCACCTCGCTGCTGGAGAAGGACATGGTCGAGACCTGCCGTAACCTGCTGGAGCGGTCCGGCGGCAAGATCATGCTTCCGGTCGACGTGGTGGTCGCGGACGCGTTCGCCCCGGACGCGGCGCACGACACGGTGCGGGTCGACGGCATCCCGAGCCACCGGCTCGGCCTGGATGTCGGCCCGGAGACGGTGGCTGGCTTCAGCGCCGCGCTGTCCCAGGCGAAGACGATCTTCTGGAACGGCCCGATGGGCGTGTTCGAGATGCCAGCCTTCGCGGCGGGCACCCGGGGGGTCGCGGAGGCGATCACCAAGGCCGACGCGTTCAGCGTCGTCGGCGGCGGTGACTCGGCAGCCGCGGTCCGTGCGTTGCGGCTGGACGAGACTGATTTCAATCACATCTCCACCGGTGGTGGCGCCTCCCTGGAATACCTCGAGGGCAAGACCCTCCCCGGCATCGCGGCCCTGGAGAACTGAATGTCGAGCACCACCCGCCGGCCGTTGATGGCCGGCAACTGGAAGATGAACCTCAACCACCTCGAGGCCAACCTGCTGGTACAGAAGTTGGCGGCGAGCCTCACCGAGAAGCAGCTCACCGACGTCGAGACGGTCGTGCTGCCGCCCTTCACCGACCTGCGAACCGTGCAGACCGCGGTGGACGGCGACAAGCTGCTGATCGGCTACGGCGCGCAGGACCTCTCCCCGCACGCGTCCGGCGCGTACACCGGGGAGATCTCCGGGCCGATGCTGGCCAAGCTCGGCTGCACGTACGTCGTGGTGGGGCACTCCGAGCGGCGGGCCTACCACCACGAGGACGACGCGTTGGTCAACGCCAAGGTCAAGGCGGCGCTGACGCACGGCCTGACGCCGATCCTCTGCGTGGGGGAGGGGCTGGACGTCCGCGAGCAGGGCACCCACGTGGCGCACTGCTCCGACCAGCTCGACGGGGGCCTCGCCGGGCTCACCCCCGAGCAGGTGCGGCAGGTAGTGGTCGCGTACGAGCCGGTCTGGGCGATCGGCACCGGCAAGACCGCGACCCCTGACGACGCTCAGGAGGTCTGCGGGGCGGTGCGTCAGCGGCTGGCGGCGCGCTTCGACCAGGAGACCGCCGACCAGGTTCGTGTCCTCTACGGCGGCTCGGTCAAGGCGTCCAACATCGCCTCGATCATGGGTCAGGCAGACGTGGACGGGGGCCTGGTGGGGGGCGCCAGCCTGGACGCCGAGGAATTCGCTCAGATCTGCCGGTTCCCGGAGCACCTCGCTCGCTGATCGCTCGGTATCCTTGACACCGCCCGTCCGCCGGTCGGTGCCGCCGTGCCCGATCAGACCGGGCGAGGATCGCTACGAGAGGAACTGACCCCAGCCATGCCGATCTGGTTCGCATACACGTTGATCGTGTTGCTGGTCATCACGAGCATTCTGCTCACCCTGCTGATCCTGCTGCACCGCGGCAAGGGCGGCGGTCTGTCGAGCATGTTCGGCGGTGGCGTCAGCTCCAGCCTCGCGGGCTCCTCGGTCGCGGAGAAGAACCTGGACCGCTACACCGTGCTGGTGAGCGTCGTCTGGTTCGCCGCGATCGTCGGGCTCGGGCTCTGGCTGCGCCTCCAGATGAACAGCGGCGCCTGAGCAGGCCCAGTAAGTCGTACAATCTGCGCGCGGTTCGTCACTCGACGGACCGCGCGCAGGCTTTCCCCGCTGCACCGCGTCGCCCGCCGCTCCACCCCCGAAGACGGCGGGTCCCCTCCGACGACAGGAGCGAGCAGCCGTGCCGAGTGGCAACGTTATCCGGGGAGCCCGGGTCGGGTCCGCACCCATGCGCCCGGACGAGCGGCACCAACCCGCCCCCCGACAGGACGTCACCTACTGGTGCCGTAACGACCACCGGGTCGACATCCGGATCGCCGCGGACGTCGAGCCGCCGGCCCAGTGGGACTGCCCCCGCTGCGGCCTGCCCGCCGGCCCGGACGCCCAGAACCCGCCGGGCCGGGCCCGCGCCGAACCGTACAAGAGCCACCTGGCGTACGTGAAGGAGCGGCGCACCGCCGAGGAGGGCGAGGCCCTGCTGAACGAGGCGCTCGCCGCTCTGCGGCGCCGACGCGGCGAGTAGCGGGCCGCGCTCAGCGCAGGCTGCGCAGCCGGGCGGGCACGTCGGCGGCCGCCGCCCGGTCCAACAGCCAGCGGGTGCGGCCCACACCGCGCACGCCGGCCGCCGGCAACTGCACCGGGCCCGCGCCGGCCAACGCCATACCCACCGCGCGAGCCTTGTCGGCGCCGGCGGCCACCAGCCAGACCTCCTCGGCGGTGTTGATCGCCGGCAGGGTGAGGGTGGTCCGCGTCGGCGGCGGCTTCGGGCTGCCCCGCACCGCGCTGACCGGCCGCGTCTCGTAGCCGACCGGGTGCTCGGGGAAGACCGACGCCACGTGGCCGTCCTCGCCGACGCCCAGCATCAGCACGTCGAAGTGCGGCAGGGTGGCGTGCCCGGGCCGGGCGGCGCGGGCCAGCTCCTCCGCGTACCCGGCAGCCGCCGCCTCGGGGTCGTTGCCGGCCGGGCCGTCCGAGGCCGGCATCGCGTGCACCCGGGCCGGGTCCAGCGGCACCACGTCCAGCAGGGCGGCGCGAGCCTGGGTCTCGTTGCGGTCCGGATCACCGGCGGGCAGGAACCGTTCGTCGCCCCACCACACGTCGACCCGGGACCAGTCCACCGCGTCGCGGGCCGGCAGCGCCGCCACCGCCCGGTACACGGCGGCGGCGACCCGACCGCCGGTGAGCACCACCGAGGCTTCGCCCCGGTCGGCCTGGGCGTCGAGCAGCTTCACCAGCAACCGGGCCGCCACGGCCTGCGCCAGCAGGTCGGCGTCGGCGTGGACGGCGACACTCGCCTCACTCATGGTTGCGCCTTCGTTTCCCGACCGCCCGGCGGTCGCTGTCGTGCCCGGGACGGTCCGCCCGAGGTGGTTGGGGCGAAAACCCCAGAGGTTGCGGGGCAGGGCCGGTGGGTACCGGCCCTGCCCGACGTCGTACCCCGGCTGGGCTCAGCCCTCGCCGCTGGTGCCGGCGTGCGCGGTGACCCCGGCCTCGGCGCGCTGCGCGGTGGCCGGATCCTTCCAGACGTGGACCCGCTGCGGCGGGCGTTGCTCCAGCCCGCGCAGGCCGGCCGTCGCGCCCAGCGCCTCCGCGTACACCTGGTCGGCGTCCAGCCGGCGCAGTTCCTCGGCCAGTTCGTCGCCGAGCGGGCGGCGGACCAGCGGCAGAGCCCGGTCTTCCTGACCCGTGCGCCGGAAGACGGCCATGCTGTCCTCGCGGGTCAGCGTCAGCTGGTCGCCGTTGGCGCAGCTGAGCTGCACCTCCCGCATGCGGGGGAACTCGTTGCTGTCCACCCGGTGCGGGGTGATGCCGAGCCGGCTGGACAGCCAACCGGCCATCAGCGCCGCCGTCGGGTCGCTGGGCGGCGCGACGATTCTCGCCTCGGTGACCTGGGCGCTGGTGGTGTCGAACGCCCCGGCGACCAGGGTGCGCCACGGGGTGATGCGGGTCCACGCCAGGTCGGTGTCGCCCGGTGCGTAGTCCCGGGCACGCTGCCGCAGCGCCTCCACCGGGTCGGCGGCCTGCGCGCAGTCGGTGATCCTCCGGTCGGCCACCACCCCGAGGAAGTCGGTGGCGATCTCCGCCGGCGGCTCGCCGTGCCACCAGGTGACCACCGGCACGTCGGGCACGAGCAGCGGCATCACGACCGACTCGGCGTGCAGCGACAAGCGGCCGTACATCCGGGTGACCACCGCCTCGCACGGGCCGAGCCGGCCACCGACCACGATCTCCGCGTCCAGTCGGTTGCGGTCCCGCTCGATCTCCGAGCGCACCACCACCAGGAGCCGGCACGGGTGGGCGGCGGCGGCGATCGTCGCCGCCGCCTCCGCCTCCCGGACCCGCTTCTCGTCCACGACCACGATGAGGGTGAGCGCCATGCCGCTGGCCACCCCGCCGGCGCTGCGCCGCTCGGCGGCGAGCGCCTTGACCACCTCGTTGCCGGTGGTGTCCCACAGCCCGATCATGCTCGTCTCCAGGCGCGGCCCTCGCGGGCCAGCATCTCGTCGGAGGCCCGTGGGCCCCACTCACCGGCCCGGTACGGCTCCGGGGTGGTGCCCGCCCAGGCGTGCTCCAGGGGGTCGATCACCTGCCAGCTCTGTTCGACCTCGGCCGCGTCCGGGAACAGGGTGCGGTCACCGATCAGCACGTCCAGCACCAGCCGCTCGTACGCCTCGGGGCTGGACTCGGTGAACGCCTCGCCGTACTGGAAGTCCATCGCGATGTCGCGGACCTCCATGGTGGTGCCCGGCACCTTCGAGCCGAACTTGAGCACCACGCCCTCGTCCGGCTGCACCCGGATGACCAGCTGGTTGTTGCCCAACGACTCCATGTCGGCGTCGTTGAACGGCAGGTGCGGCGCCTTCTTGAACATGATGGCGACCTCGGTGACCCGCCGGGGCAGCCGCTTGCCGGCCCGGATGTAGAACGGCACCTCCGCCCACCGGCGGTTCTGGATGCCCAGCCGCACCGCCACGTACGTCTCCGTGGTGGAGTCGGCGGGGACGTCCTGCTCGTCCCGGTAACCGACAGCGCGTTCGCCGCCCACCCAGCCGGGCAGGTACTGGCCGCGGACGGTGTCGCGGGTGACGTCCTTGGGCAGGGTGATGGCCTTGAGCACCTTCAGCTTCTCGGCCCGGATCTCGTCGGCGTCGAAGCTGGTCGGCTCCTCCATCGCCACCAGGGCGAGGAGTTGCAGGAGGTGGTTCTGCAGCACGTCACGGGCGGTGCCGACGGTGTCGTAGAAGCCGGCGCGGGTGCCGATGCCGACGTCCTCCGCCATGGTGATCTGCACCGAGTCGACGTACTTGGAGTTCCACAGAGGCTCGAACAGGTTGTTGGCGAACCGCAGGGCAAGGATGTTCTGAACCGTCTCCTTGCCCAGGTAGTGGTCGATCCGGAAGACGTCCTGGCGGGTGAACACGTCGTCGACGAGGTCGTTGAGCGCCTTCGCCGACGGCAGGTCGTTGCCGAAGGGCTTCTCCACCACGACCCGCCGCCAACCGCCGGACTTCTCGTTGTCGGCCATTCCGGTCCGTGCCAGCTGCTTGAGCACCACGGGGAACGCGGCCGGCGGGATGGAGAAGTAGAACGCCGCGTTGCCGGTGATGCCGTGGGTCTGACGCAGGTCGTCCAGCGTCGACGCGAGGTGGTCGAACGCGGCGTCGTCGTCGAACGACCCGCCGACGAACTTGATGTTGCCGGCCAGCCGCGCCCACACCTCGTCCCGCCACGGGGTGCGGGCGTGCTTCTTGGCCGCCTCGCACGCCAGGGTCTCGAAGTCGCCGTCACCCCAGTCGCGGCGCGCGAAACCGAGCACCACGAAGCCCGGCGGCAGCAACCCCCGGTTGGCCAGGTCGTAGACCGCGGGGAGCAGCTTCTTGCGGGCCAGGTCGCCGGTCACCCCGAAGATCACCAGAGCGCACGGCTCGGGGATCCGGGGCAACCGGCGGTCCTGCGGATCGCGCAGCGGGTTCACCGAGCCACCTTCGGTTCGCGACTCCGGGGCTCGCAACCCCGGCTCACTCCTCGCGCTCACGGAACCGCCTCCTCGCTCCGCTTCAGTCACGTCGTCCATCCTCACGCCCGCAGATCACCGACCGCGTCCAGTAGTTGGGCGACACCGGCGGCCCGGTCGGTCAGGTGCAACCGCAGGACCGGCCGGTCCCGACCGGCGAGCGCCTGCCGGTCCCCGGCGGCCTGCGCCGCCTGCAGCTCGCCGAAGGTGTACGGCTTGCCCGGCACCGCCAGGTCCTCGGCCACCGCGCCGGTCACCTGGAGGTAGCTACCCACCTGCGGACCGCCCTTGTGGTACTGGCCGGTCGAGTGCAGGAACCGCGGCCCCCAGCCGAAGGTGACCGGCCGCCCGCTCGCCTGCGCCAGCAGCGGCCGCAGCTTGGCCGTGTCGGCGTCGGCGAACCGGTCGAGGTACGCCATCACCGCGAGGTAACCGTCGTCGCCCAACCCGTCGAGCAGCCAGCGCAGCACGCCGGCCAGGTCACCCGGGGCGCCCTGCGGGGCGTACACCTCGATCGCGCCCTCGGTGAACGACGGCGTCTCCGCCGGCAGGCCCGAGGCCAGGATCTTGTTGGTGTTCTCCTTGGACTCCGTGACGTTCGGCTGGTTGAACGGGTCGATCCCGAGCACCACACCGGCCACCGCGGTGGCGTACTCCCAGGCCAGGAACTGCGCGCCCAGCGGGCCGTTGACGGCCACGTCCGGGGTGGCGCCGCCGCCCGGCACGTCACCGGGGGCCAGCGCGCCCCCGTAGCTGACGGTCAGCACGTCCGGGCCGGTGGCACCGGGGCTCTGCGGGGACTCCACCACCACCGGGAGGATGCCCACCCCGGCCTTGCCGGTCGACTCGGCGATCAACTGCTCGGCCCAGTCGCCGAGCCCGTCGATGCCGGTGCCGTCGGAAACGAGGGCGACCTTGTCCCGGGCCACAGTGGCCGCGGCGCCCAGGGCCGCGCCCAGGGCCAACGCCGGGTTGTTCTGGTCCGCGCCGAGCGACGTGGCCAGCGCGTCGGCCTGGTCGAGCAGTTCCGCGACCTCCACGCCGGCCAGCGCCGACGGCACCAGACCGAACGCGGTGAGCGCCGAGTACCGGCCGCCGACGTTCGGGTCGGCGAGCACTGTGAACGCGCCCATCTCGGTCGCGGTGGCCTCCAGCGGCGAACCCGGGTCGGTGACGATGACGAAGTGCCGGCCGGCCTCCGCCTCGGTCATCCCGGCGTCCAGGAACGCCTGCCAGTAGGCGCGCCGGTGGCTGTCGGTCTCCACCGTCGACCCGGACTTGCTGGCCACCACCACGACGGTGCGCTCCAGCCGGTCACCGAGCGCCGCCCGGACCTGGCCCGGGTCGGTGGTGTCCAGCACCGTCAGCGGACGACCCAGCGTCTGGGTGATCACCTCGGGCGCGAGCGACGAACCGCCCATGCCCGCGAGCACCACGTGATCCAGGTCGGCCAGCTCGGCGGTCAGCTCGGCCAACTGCGCGAGCAGCTCGCGGCTGCGCCGGTGGGTGTCCACCCAGCCCAGGCGGATCTTCGCCTCGGCCTCGGCGTCCGGACCCCACAGGCTCGCGTCCTTGCCCGCCAGCTTGCCCGGGACGCCGGCCTTGACCAGCGCCTCCCGGGTTGAGGCGGGCGCGGCCTTGTCGACCGCGTCCGCGCCGTACACGGAGAGCCCGGCGGCTCCCTCCACCGCCCCAGCAGGCAGGTCGCTCATGCCATCACTCCGCTTCGCTGCGTGCCGTCATGAGGCCTCATCGCACTGAGCTTGCTGATTCGCTCGCTGCGCTCGCTCATGCCGTCACTCCGCTTCGCTGCGTGCCGCCATGAGGCACCGTTGCACTGAGCTTGCTGATTCGCTCGCTCATGCGCCACCAGCCTTCTCGGCGGCCTTGGCGTTGCCCTTGGCCGCCTTGTTCGGCGAGCCCTTGCCGGTGCCCGCCGCCGCCAGCGACTTGCTGACACCGTCGAGCAGCTCCTGCCAGCTCGCCTCGAACTTCTCCACACCCTCGCGCTCCAGGGTGGCGATCACGTCGGACATGTCCACCCCGACCGACTCCAGGTCCGCGAAGACCTTCCGGGCCGCGTCGTAGGCGCCGGTCACGGTGTCGCCGCGCGTCTCGCCGTGATCGGCGTACGCGTGGATGACCGCCTCCGGCATCGTGTTGACCGTGCCGGGGGCGATCAGCTCCTCGACGTAGATCACGTCCCGGTAGTCCGGGTTCTTCGTCGAGGTGGACGCCCACAGCGGCCGCTGCGGGTGCGCGCCGGCCGCCTCGAGCGCCTTCCAGCGGTCCGAGGAGAACACCTCGGTGTAGCGCTCGTACGCCAGTTGGGCGTTGGCGACGGCGGCCTTGCCCTTGAGGCCCTTGGCCTGGTCGGAGCCGACCTTCTCCAGCCGCTTGTCGACCTCGGAGTCGACCCGGGAGACGAAGAACGACGCGACCGAGCCGATCTTCGACAGGTCGTGACCGTTGGCCTTGGCCTGCTCCAGACCGGCCAGGAACGCCTCCATGACCGCCGAGTAGCGGTCCAGACCGAAGATCAGCGTCACGTTGACGCTGATCCCCTCGGCGAGGGTGTCGGTGATCGCCGACAGGCCCTCCTCGGTGGCCGGGATCTTGATGAAGAGGTTGGGCCGGTCCACCAGCCACCACAGCGCCTTGGCCTCGGCGACGGTCTTGTCCGCGTCGTGCGCGCTGCGCGGGTCCACCTCGATCGAGACCCGGCCGTCGACACCGGCGCTGCCGTCGTACGACGGGCGCATGACGTCGCAGGCCCACCGTACGTCGTACGTGGTGAGCATCCGTACGGCCTCTTCCACGTCCACGCCACGGGTGGCGAGGTCGCGCAGCTGCCAGTTGTACTCGTCGGCGTCGCTCAGCGCCTTGGCGAAGATCGTCGGGTTGGTGGTGACGCCGGCCACGTGCTTCTCGCGGCGCAGCTGGTCCAGCCCGCCGGAGCTCAACCGCACCCGGGAAAGATCGTCGAGCCAGACCGCCACACCCGCGGCGGTGAGCTCATTCAGCTTGTCCGTCATGCCATCCACGCTCCCTCAGTTGCCGGTCGTGAAACCGGTGATGTCGCCCACCCGGGCCAGCGAGGCGTGTGCTGCCGCCACGATCCGGTCGGGGGTGAACCCGAACTGCTCGAAGAGCACGGTGTGCGGGGCGCTCGCTCCGTAGTGCTCCAGGCTCACGCTCTCGCCGAGGTCACCGACGACGCCGCGCCAGGACATCGCGATGCCCGCCTCCACGCTCACCCGTGCCTTTACCCCGCGCGGGAGCACCGACTCCCGGTACGCCTCGTCCTGCTCGTAGAACCACTCCTGGCAGGGCATCGAGACGACCCGGGTCGGGGTGCCGTCGGCCTCCAGCCGCTCCCGGGCGGTCAGGCAGAGCTGCACCTCGGAACCGGTGCCGATGATGATCACCTGAGGCTTGCCGTTGGACGCCTCGGCCAGCACGTAGCCACCGTTGGCCACGCCGTCCACGCTGCCCAGGACGTCGCGGTCCAAGGTCGGCAGCGGCTGACGGCTCAGCGCCAGCGCGGTCGGCCGGTCGGTGTGCTCCAGCGCCTTCCGCCAGGCCCAGGCGGTCTCGTTGGCGTCCGCCGGACGGACCACGTCCAGGCCCGGGATGGCGCGCAGCGCGGTCAGGTGCTCCACCGGCTGGTGGGTCGGGCCGTCCTCGCCGAGGCCGATCGAGTCGTGCGTCCAGACGTAGGTCACCGGCAGCTTCATCAGCGCGGCCAGCCGCACCGACGGGCGCATGTAGTCGCTGAAGACCAGGAACGTGCCGCCGTACGGGCGGGTGCCGCCGTGCAGGGCGATGCCGTTGAGGATCGCGCCCATGGCGTGCTCACGGATGCCGAAGTGCAGCGTGCGGCCGTACTCGTGGCCCGGGAAGTCCTTGGTGGCGTGGGCGGCCGGGATGAACGACGGCTCGCCCTTCATCGTGGTGTTGTTGCTCTCGGCCAGGTCGGCCGAGCCACCCCACAGCTCCGGGAGCACCGGCGCGAGCGCCTCCAGCACCTTGCCGGACGCGGCCCGGGTGGCCACCCCCTTGGCGTCCGCGGGGAAGACCGGCAACGCGTCGGTCCAGCCGTCGGGGAGTACGCGGCCCGCCAACCGCTCGTAGAGCGCGGTGCGCTCCGGGTTGGCCTTCTTCCACGCGTCGAACGCGGTGGTCCACTCCTGCTGGGCGTCGGAGCCGCGGCCCATCACCGTGCGGGCGTGGCTGAGCACCTCCTCGTCGACCTGGAACGTCTGCTCCGGGTCGAAGTCGAGGATCCGCTTGGTGGCCTTCACCTCGTCGGCGCCCAGCGCCGAACCGTGGATCTTGCCGGTGTTCTGCTTGTTGGGGGCGGGCCAGCCGATGATGGTGCGCAGCGCGATGAAGGAGGGGCGGGCGGTCTCCGCCTTGGCGGCCAGCAGCGCCGCGTAGAGCGCCTCGGCGTCCTCGTGGTAGTCGCCCTGGTCGGCGTCGCCGCTGCGCCAGTCGACGGTCTGCACGTGCCAGCCGTACGCCTCGTAGCGGGCGGCCACGTCCTCGCTCTTGGCGATCCGGGTGTCGTCCTCGATGGAGATCTCGTTGTCGTCGTAGATCACCGTGAGGTTGCCCAGCTGCTGGTGCCCGGCGAGCGCGCTGGCCTCGTGGCTGATGCCCTCTTCGATGTCACCGTCGGAGACGATGCACCAGATGTCGTGGTCGAAGACGGACGCGCCGAGCTCGGCCTCGGGGTCGAACAGGCCGCGCTCGCGGCGGGCCGCCATGGCCATGCCGACCGCGTTGCCCAGACCCTGCCCGAGCGGGCCGGTGGTGGTCTCGACGCCCGGCGTGTGCCCGTGCTCGGGGTGCCCCGGCGTCTGCGAGCCCCACTGCCGCAGCGACTTCAGGTCGTCCAGGCTCAGCGGGTAACCGGAGAGGAACAGCTGGATGTAGAGCGTCAGGCTGGAGTGCCCGGCGGAGAGGACGAACCGGTCGCGGCCGGGCCAGTTCGGGTCGGCCGGGTTGTGCCGCATGACCCGGTTGAAGAGGAGGTACGCCGCGGGCGCGAGGCTCATCGCGGTGCCCGGGTGACCGTTGCCGGATTTCTCTACGGCGTCCATGGCCAGCACGCGGACGGTATCGACGGCCCGGCGATCGAGGTCGGACCAGTTCAGTGCGGAGTGCTCGGGTCGTTTAACAGCCACGATGGTTGTGCTCCTCGGCAGATGGGCGGAACCCTCACCGATGACCTTATCGAGCGTCCCTAAACGTGCGCCCGGGGATCTGCGCATGGTGTGCGCTACGTGACCATCCGGATGCTCGGTTCAACCCGGTGGTGTGACGGCCCGCACCGTTGTCGGGTCGGCCGGGCAGCCAAAACGACGACGCGTAGTGTGTGGGTCGGTATGCGGACCCTCCCGGTCCCGACCGATCCGATCTCCCCGTGCCCGATGCCGGAAGGTGGCAATCCGTGAGCATGATCACCGAGCGCCCCGCGAGCAACCCGGCCGGGCAGCATCCGGCGCGGGCGGCCGAGGGCACGGTGGCCCGGCGGGACGTACGCGCGGTCATCTCGGCGTACGTGACGCTCACCAAGCCTCGGATCGTCGAGTTGCTGCTGGTCACCACCATCCCGGCGATGATGCTCGCCGAGGGCGGGCTGCCGTCGCTGTGGCTGATGGCCGTCGTCCTGATCGGCGGCTCGCTCGCCGCCGGCGCGGCCAGCGTGCTCAACTGCTACATCGACCGGGACATCGACCAGTTGATGCGGCGTACCAAGCGTCGGCCGCTGCCGGCGCACACCGTCTCGCCGCGCAGCGCGTTGATCTTCGGTCTGGTGTTGGCGGCGGTGTCGGTCGCCCTGATGGCGGCGTTCACCAATCTGCTGGCCGCCGCGCTGACCCTCGCCGCGATCGCCTACTACGACCTCGTCTACACCCTGTGGCTCAAGCGCTCCACCCCGGCGAACACCTTCTGGGGCGGCGCCTGCGGGGCGGCCCCGGTGCTGATCGGGTGGGCGGCGGTGACGGGCTCGTTGGCGCCGGCCGCGTGGGGGCTGTTCGCTGTGGTCTTCTTCTGGCAGATGCCGCACTTCTACCCGCTCGCCATGAAGTACAAGGACGACTACGCCCGGGCCGGCATCCCGATGCTGCCGGTGGTGGCCTCGGTCCGCCGGGTGAACGCCGAGATCCTGATCTTCGCGTGGCTCACCGTGCTCACCTCCCTGGCCGTCTGGCCGCTGGGGCTCAGCGCGATCTACGGGGTGCCGACCCTGGTGGTGGGTGCCATCTTCGTGGTCGAGGCGCACAAGCTCTGCCGGCGTGCGACGCGCGGCGAGGCGGTCAAGCCGATGCGGCTGTTCCACTGGTCGACGACGTACCTGACGATCGTCTTCGTGGCCGTCGCGCTCGACGCGCTGATCTGACCCGTCCCCACCCCGCCCGGTCGGGGCTTGACGGCGATGATCCACTGACTAGTCATGAACGTGGATGAGTTGTCCGCTTTTAACGTCACATCAGAGTAACTTTCAGCATGAGCCAGGTCGGCTCAACTCAGGACGGTTCGGGGGCGTTTTGCCCACGTGGTTTGAGCGCAAAGTCCTGATATAAACGGACAGCAAACCTGTGGTCGTCCTTAAACCTGTAGGTAATTGGCATCACAAAAGGTTCATGGTTCTCGCGCGACCGGGTGCAACTCTGCTTAGGCTTCGCGTCATGGCAGATGGTTCCGATACGACGCTGACGGCCGAGCAGACCGCCGGCGAGCAGGCGCCCCACGGCCTGGTCGCGGGCCTCAAGGCGTTCGCCGCCGGGCACGGCGGCGCGAAGGCGGTCATCGAGTACGTCGGCAAGCGTGGCGCGCGGATCGTCCTGGTGGGTTCCGACGGTGAGTGGGGCGACCAGTTCGCCGACGACACCGTCACCGCCCGGGAGGCGTGCGCCAAGGCGGGAGTTACCGTCGAGAACGCCTGGGAGCGTGAGCTGATGGACCAGATGCGTCCGAGCAACGACCTCTGGCGGTCGATGGCCCGCCGCACGATGTCCCGCTGAATAGACAGTTGAATTGACCACATATCACCAGTCGGCCCGGGGGGAACCCCGGGTCGCTCTCGTCACCTGCTCCGAGCTGGCCGACCTCGACCCGGACGACCGGTTGGTCCTCGCACCGCTCGCCGCCCGCGGCGTCGCCGCCCAATCCGTGGTCTGGGACGACCCCGACGTCGACTGGTCGTCCTACGACCTGGTCGTGCTCCGCTCACCCTGGGACTACGCGTTGCGCCGCGACGAGTTCGTGTCCTGGGCGGCGGGCGTCCCGGCGCTGGTCAACCCGGCCGACGTGGTCCGCTGGAACACCGACAAGCGCTACCTCGGTGAGCTGAGCGCCGCCGGGGTGCCGACAGTGCCGACGACCTGGATCGAGCCGGGGGAGAGCTGGCAACCACCCGCCGAGACCGGCGAGTACGTGCTCAAGCCCGCCGTCAGCGCCGGCAGCCAGGACACCGGCCGCTACGACCTGGCCGACCCGGAACACCGGGAGTTGGCCGCCGCGCATGTTCGCCGGCTCTCCGACGCCGGCCGGGTGACCATGGTCCAGCCGTACCTGCGTGCCGTCGACACCGAGGGCGAGACGGCGCTGCTCTTCCTGGCCGGTCCGGAGGGGCTCGCGTTCAGCCACGCGATCCGCAAGGGTCCGATGCTGACCGGGCCGGATCTCGGCCCGGACGGGCTCTACAAGGCCGAAGAGATCACCGCGCGCACCGCCCGAGCCGACCAGCTGGCCGTGGCCGAGCAGACCCTCGCGGCGGTGCCCGGTGGCACCCGACAGCTGCTCTACGCGCGGGTCGACCTGATCCCCGGCCCGGACGGCAAGCCGGTCCTGGTCGAGCTGGAGCTGACCGAACCGTCGCTCTTCATCGGGTACGCCGACGGCGCCCCCGACCGGCTCGCCGACGCGATCACCACCCACCTGTCCCGTCCCAGCTGACGGGGCGCCGGCCGGAAGATCGTGCTCGTTCATCGTTGTAGTGGTGTCCGCGCGTCGTTGAGGCCACTACTTCCTGGTTCGAGCACGATCTTCGGCGCGGGGCGCGGGGCGCGGGGCGCGGGGCGCGGGGCGCGGGGCGCGGGGCGCGGGGCGCGGGGCGCGGGGCGCGGGGCGCGGGGCGCGGGGCG
>NZ_JBEZFX010000022.1:0-16025 GCF_040649675.1 Micromonospora parva
ACCCCGTTGCTGTTCAACAGCAACGGCTCGAAGAAGCCGGCGTACGACGCGGTCCTCGCGGCGTTGAACAACGGCACCACGCCGACCGACCCGCCGACCACCCCGCCCACGACTCCGCCGACCAACCCGCCCGGCGGCAGCTGCACCGCGACCCTGCAGGACGGCACCCGGTGGGGCGACCGGTTCAACAGCACGGTCACCGTCAGCGGCGCGAGCAGCTGGACCGTCGTGGTCGCCGTCACCTCGCCCCAGAAGATCTCCAGCACCTGGAACGGCAGCCCGACCTGGGACAGCAGCGGGAACGTCATGACCATGCGGTCGAACGGCAGCGGCAACTCCTTCGGCTTCACCACAATGGCCAACGGCAACTGGAACCGCCCGGTGGTCCAGTCCTGCACCGCCTCCTGACCAGCGGCGCACCCTGATGGGGCGGCGACGGAATCCGTCGCCGCCCCATCAGCCGGTCCGATCACTTTCCGACCGCTGGCCGAGCAGCCGCCCGGCGTCGCCGCGATCAGGAGGCGCAGGCCCAGACTTTGTCGATCCGGTCGTTCCAGGTGCGGCCGTCGGAGGACATGTCCTTCGACAGGTCGGCGCGTCCGTCCTGGACGTCAACATGCCCGACGGTGTGCCATGCCCCGTTGCCCAAGGTGTCGACGAATTCCGCTCGCCCCTTGCTCCCGCCACTTTGTGCGTTGTGGATCGACGAGATCCTGTCGCGCCAGTCACGACCGTCCGGCATGTGCCAGTTCTCCAGGTAGTACCACCGGTCGCAGTCGTAGAAGCGAAGCTTGTTCCCTCCGCCGCTCTTGTTCTGCCACATGCACAGCCACTGCCATTCGCAGGTCAGGTAGGTGGTCATGTCCGTGCCCTCAGCCGGAGGGAGGCTCATGATCACGCCTGGTTCAAGCTCCACCGAGTCGCTGCTGACCTGCTTCGATCCCGGGTTGAGCTTCAGGATCTCTCGGATCGCCTGGGTTCGCTCGCTGCCCTCCTTCTGGGTGGCCTAGGCCGTCCCGCCGAGGGCCAGTGTGGCGGCCATCGTCGCCATGAGGGCGACCGCGACGCGCAAGATTTTAATCGACATCATTCCCCTTTGTGCTGGCTTTGGTGAGCACTGACAGCGTCGACGAATCTCAATGACCGATCATGTGCGTATCTGGATGGGCCCCCCGTCTATTCAGGACCGTGTGACGCCCCCCGATCCCAGGACGGTCACCAGTGATGTCGGTAACAACGCCGATGCCGTTTCTGGCGCGCGTCACACCGCCCTCCCCGTTCTCCTCCGTGCCGCCGATCGCGTTGCCTGTCGAAGGCGCCCGCACACCTCGTCGTACGATGGCTGCTATCTGACAGTCACCGATCGGCGATCACGAAACTAGATATAGTCCCCCATGGATTGTTTGCCAATCATGTCGTGAGACTGACAAACAACTCTTCGACGGGGGACAACGTGGGTA
The DNA here is from genome assembly GCF_040649675.1 of Micromonospora parva. Lineage (NCBI taxonomy): Bacteria > Bacillati > Actinomycetota > Actinomycetes > Micromonosporales > Micromonosporaceae > Micromonospora > Micromonospora parva. The sequence continues at coordinate 1,461 of NZ_JBEZFX010000022.1, forward strand.
GACCTGAGCGGCCGCTCGACCCGGAGGCGGGTGAGCTGGAGCGATTCGCGCTCGACCTGCGGAAACTGCGGGCGAAGGCGGGGACGCCGACGTACCGCCAACTGGCCAGACGGGCCCACTTCTCGGTGACCACCCTGGCGAAGGCGGCCAGCGGCGAGACCGTGCCGAGCCTTCAGGTGACACTCGCGTACGTGGCCGCGTGCGACGGCGATCTGGCCGAGTGGACCGAGCGGTGGCACAGTTTGATCGCCAGCGTGGCGTCCGCCGAGACGACGGAGGTCAGCCGGGGGCCGTACTGGGGAATGGCGGCCTTTCAGCCGGAGGACTCAGAATGGTTCTTCGGACGCGAGCGCATGGTGGCTCAACTGTGTGAAATGCTCACCCGTCTGCGGTTCGTCGCTGTTTTCGCCCCGTCTGGTGCGGGCAAATCATCACTGCTCCGCGCCGGCCTGCTGGCGGCAGTGGCGGAGAATCCCGGGAAGGGCCAGCCCGCCTGGGCCACTGTGCTGATGACCCCCGGCGAACACCCGGTCGAGGAACTCGCGACTCAGCTCGTGAATGGACAGGACCGGGCGCGCGGCACGGTCCAGAGCGAGCTGATCGAGGATCCGGCGAACATCCGCGCGACGATCGAGCGGATTCTCGACTCCCGTCCGTCGGTCGCACACCTGCTCATCGTGGTGGACCAGTTCGAGGAGCTCTTCACGCTCTGCCGCGACGAGGAGGAGCGATCGGGCTTCATCGCGGCGCTGCTCGCCGCGGCGGATCTTCCCAGGGCGCGTGTGGTGCTGGGGGTGCGGGCCGACTTCTATGGTCGGTGCGCGGCCTACCCGGCCCTGGTGGCGGCCCTGCACGAGCACCAACTGTTGGTCGGCCCGATGGACGACGAGGATCTGCGCCGGACGATCACCGGCCCGGCCGAGCGGGCCGGGTTGCAGGTGGATCCGGCGTTGGTGGAGATGGCCGTGGCCGACGTCGGCGGTCAGACGGGGGCACTGCCGCTGCTGTCCCACGCGCTGCTGGAAACGTCACGCCTGCGCCAGGGCAAGCGGATCACGCTGGCCCACTATCGCGAGTCGGGCGGCGTGAACGGTGCCATCACCCGGACCGCCGAAGGGGTGTACGCGCAGTTCGACGAGGGGCAGCGCGGGCTGGCCCGGGACATCTTCCTGCGGCTGACCGCCCTCGGTGACGGCACCGAGGACACCCGACGTCGGGCCCCCCTCGCCGAGCTGGTGGGCGGCGCCGACCCGTTGGCCGCGGCCGGGGTGCTGGGTCGGTTGACGGCCGCGCGCCTGGTCACCGCGGACGAGAAGGGCGTCATGGTGGCCCACGAGGCCCTGATCCAGGAGTGGCCCCGGCTGCGCCGCTGGCTGACCGAAGATCGGGAGCTGTTGCGGTCCCACCGCAGGCTGACGGAGGCCGCCGCCGAGTGGCATCGGCATCACCGCGCCGACGGGTTCCTGTACCGGGGGGTTCAGTTGGCGCTCTGGGGAGCCCACCGGGTGCTGGACCTCAGTGACCTGGAACGGGACTTTCTGGAGGCCAGCCGGGCCCGGGAGGCCCGGCGCCGCTCGGCCCGACGGCGGCGGACCCGGGTGGCACTGACCGGGCTCGCGGCAATCGTTGTGGTGGTGAGCGTCCTCGCGGCGGTGGCTCTGGTGCAGGCGAACCGGGCGGCGGCCGAACGGGATCTCGCTGTTGCTCGGCAGCTGACGGTCGAGGCCGGCAACCAACTGCAGATCGATCCGCGACAGGCCCAGCGGCTCGCCAGGCGGGCGCTGACCGTACGCCCGACTCTCGACGCCGAGATGGTGCTCCGCCAGGCGGCCGTCAACGACCGGCTCCAGGCGATCGTGCCGATGAGCAGCAAGAAGGCCCTGGGCGTGGCGTTCAGTCCGGACGGGCAGCGGGTGGCTGCCACCGGGACGGACGGCGAGGTGCGGGTGTGGACCTGGACCGGGCGCGGCGTCTCCGGGCCGGGCCTGGCTCTCCCCGGCGGACCCGACGGGCAGCTCTGGAGCCCGGTGTTCAGCCCGGACGGGAAGCGGCTGGTCACCGCCGGCTCGGACGGTACCGTCCGGATCTGGCAGGTCGACGCGACCGCTGGGCCGATCGTCCTGCGCGGGCACGAGGGCCCGGTGTGGGGCGTGGCGTTCAGCCCCGATGGACGGCTGGTCGCCAGTGCCGGCGAGGACACCACCGTCCGGGTCTGGGATGCCCGCGGCGGCGCTCGACCGGTGGTGCTGCGGGGGCACACCAAGGTCGCTGTGGGTGTGGCGTTCAGCCCCGACGGGCGGCAGTTGGCCAGCAGCGGCCACGACGCGACGGTGCGGCTCTGGGATCTGGCCGACCGATCCGCCGCAACGACGCTGACCGGGCCGCGCACGGCCACCAGGACACTGGTGTTCAGCCGCGACGGCAGCCGCCTGGCCTGCTCCAGCAGCGATGGTACGGCGTGGGTGTGGTCGCTGACCGGGTCGACCGCTCCGGTGGTGTTGCGGGGGCATGAGGGCACAGTGGAAGGGCTCGCGCTGAGCCCGGACGAACAGTGGATCGCGACCACCAGCGACGACCTGACCGTGCGGATCTGGAACGCCGACGGCGCTGGCGACCCGCTGGTGCTGCGCGGTCACACCAACCGGGTCTGGGCGGTGGCGTTCAGTCCGGACGGATCGCGGCTGGTGACCGCCGCCGACGACGGCACGGTGCGGGTCTGGGACCCGGGCAGCGAACGGGTGATCCTGCGCGGCCACGACAAGGCCTCCTGGTCCGCCGCGTTCACCCCGGACGGGCAGCGGGTGGTCAGCGGCGGCGAGGACGGCACGGTGCGGGTCTGGAACCTGGCCGCGCCCGACGAGCCTCGGCTGCTCGGCCGCCACGACGGCGACGTCTACGGCCTCACGGTCAGCCCGGACGGCACGCGGGTGGCAACCGGCGGCAGCGACGGCACGGTACGGGTGTGGGACCTTGCCGGCAGAGACGATCCGGTGGTGCTGCGCGGGCACGAGAAACAGGCGTGGACCGCCGACTTCAGCCCTGACGGCCGTCGCCTGGCCAGTGTCAGCAACGACCGGAGCCTGCGCATCTGGGACCTGACCGGCCAGCGCGGCCCGGTGGTCCATCGGGTCGCCGAGGAGATCCGGTACGCCGCCTTCAGCCCCGACGGCACGAAGGTCGCCACCGCCGGCGCGGAGGGCACCCTGCGGATCTGGGACGCCCTCGGCGCGGCCGACCCGCTGCTCCTTCCCGGTCACGAGGGGCTGGTCTGGGCCGTGGCCTTCAGCCCGGACGGAGATCGGGTCGTCAGCGCCGGCTTCGACGGCACAGTGCAGATCCACTCCATCACCAGCGGCGTCGCGCCGATGGTGTTGCGAGGCCACGAGGGCCCCGTCTGGCACGTGTCGTTCAGCCCGGACGGGCGGTGGGTGCTCAGCTCCGGAAAGGACGGCACCGCCCGCCTGTGGCGCGCGTCGGAGACCGCGCAGTCGGTGACCTTCGACGGGTTCGGGGCGTCCGTGGAGACCGTGGACTTCAGCCCGGACGGCGAGCGGCTCGTCTCGACCCACGACGACGGCACCGTACGCGTCTGGCCCTGCCGTGCGTGTGCTCCGGTCCAGCGCCTGCTGGAGCCGTGAGCAGCACATTCACGGTGTCGGTGCGCGCCGTGGCGTCCGGTCGACGAGCGGATGTGCCCGGCGGTGCCGGGCTGGGCGCAACACCGCGCCCAGCCAGCGCAGCTGACGCCGGACGTGTACGGCCTCGCCGCCCTCGTGACCGTTGAACGGGTAGACGTGCATCTCGCGTTCGGGTGGGACCGGCCTGCCGTTCGCGGCGCCGTAGTGGTTGTAGGCGGCGAAGGCGGTTCGCGGTGGGCAGACGGTGTCGCGCCGGCCGACCCCGAAATGCGCCGGGGCCGTCGCTCGGCGGGCGAAGCTCACGCCGTCGACGTAGGACAGCGTGCGCCAGACCGCCTCCTCGGCCTCCCGGTGCACGGCCAGGTACCGGGCGATCTCGCCGTACGGCGCGAGGTCGGTGAGCGCGACGCTGCGCCGCATGTCGCACAGGAACGGGGCGGTGGTCAGCACCGCGCTGAGGTCGTCGACGAGACCGGCCACCGCCAGGGCGAGGCCGCCACCCTGGCTGTTGCCGACCACGCTGACCTGGTCGCCGTCGACCCCGGGCAGCGCCCGGACCGCCGCGACCGCCCGGACCGCGTCGGTGATCAGGCGGCGGTAGTGGTAGGTCCGCGGATCGAGGACCCCCCAGGTGACCGGCGCGGGCCCACCGGGTGCGCCGTGCGGGTCGGGGGTGTCCCCGGCGCCGTACTGGCCCGCCTGGCCCCGGTTGTCCATCAACAGGTGCGCGTACCCGGCCACCGGCCAGGTCAGCCGTTCGTGGGGAAGGCCGCGACCGCGACCGTAGCCGGCGTACTCGACCACGGCCGGCAGCGGCTCCCGCACCCCCGCGGGGCGGGTGTACCAGGCGCGTACGGGGTCACCGCCGAAACCGGCGAACGTCACGTCCCAGGAGTCGAGCAGCGGCAGGTCGGTGGGCTCGGGACGGACGTCGACGAGCACCGGCGCGGCGGCCGCCTCGGCGAGCGTGTCCCGCCAGAACTCGTCGAAGTCGTCGGGCTCGGCGACCTCGGGCGCGTAGCGCTGAAGCTCGTCGACGGTGTTGGCGCAGTGGGGCACGGGTCCTCGCAGGGGCCGGGGTCAGTGCGGGTGTGTCGGTGGCGCGGTGCTCTCCCGGACGACCAGCTCGGTCACCAGGTCGATCCGGCTGGTCGCCGGCTCGTTCCCTCTCGTCAGGTCGAGCAGCATCTGGGTGGCGATGCCGGCCATGTCGCGCAACGGCTGGTTGATCGTGGTGAGGGCCGGGTCGGTCCAGGCGGAGAGCGGCAGGTTGTCGTAGCCGATCACCGAAAGGTCCTCGGGCACCCGCAGGCCGCACTGGCGGGCGGCCCGGAGCACCCCCATGGCCTGGATGTCCGACCCGGCGAAGATCGCCGTGGGTCGGTCCGGCCGCTGGAGCAGTTGCAGCCCGTGCGCGTGCCCGGCTCCGGCGGAGAAACTGCCGTAGCGGATCAGCTCGCGGTCGAGCACCAGCCCGGCTTCCTCGTGGGCCGACTGGAAGCCGGCGGCGCGGGCGCGGCTGCACAGCACCTCGGGTGGGCCGGAGATGACGGCGATCCGGCGGTGCCCCAGATCCAGCAGGTGCCGAGCGGCGAGCAGGCCGCCGTTCCAGTTGTTCGACCCGACGGTGGGCACGGAGGCCGAGGTCGCACTGTCGGTGTCGACGACGACGAACGGTATGCCCTGCCGACGCAGGTGCTGCTGTTGCGCCTCGGCCAGGTGGGAGAGGACGAACACCACACCCAGCGGGCGGTCGGCGAGCAACGCCTCCAGCCAGCGTGCCGGCGGTCGGTGCGCGCCGTCGAGTTGGGCGACCGACAGCCCGATGCCGGCGGCGGAGGTCACCGCCTCGACGCCCCGCAGGATCTCCATCGCCCAGCCCGTGTCGAACTCGTGGAAGACGAGGCCCACCCGACCGCCGCTGGTCGCGTGTCGCCGGGCGCGGCGCTGGTACTGGTGGCGGTCGAGGCTCGCCTCCACCCGGGCTCTGGTGCCGGGGGCGACGTCGCCGCGTCCGTTGAGGACCTTGGAAACGGTCGCGACCGAGACGCCGACATCGTTGGCGATGGTCGCGATGGTGGTGGAGGCGGGTGGGCCGAGCGGGCGGTGCTCTGTCATCGCAGCCCCATACAACATCCGAAAGTTTCGGCCGACCTTAACATGATGCGACATTCACGCCAGTCGGTCTCGCCGTCGGCGTGCCCATTGGTGGGTCGTCGCGCGGCCCGTCGACGACGGAACGCCGATCTCAGGGTCACCGTGTGCAGGAAACAATGCCTGGTGGTCCGATTGAGACTCTTGACAGGCATCGATGGGGCACTTAGGTTGCCGAAAAGGTTGCGCAGGTTTCCGGAAAGTTTCGGATCGTGAAGTTTCGGATCGGGGCTGTTCCCCAGTCGGCATAGGAGGTCGTGGATGACATCCACCCTGCGGCCACCGCCGCCGGCGCCGCCGCGCTCACCGCAGGAGGCGCGCAGTCCTGCTCCGCGCCCACTGCGACGTGGCCGAAGCTGGCGGCAGGCACTGCGCCGGGACTGGCAGCTCTACTCCCTCGCCATTCTGCCGCTGCTGTTCTTCCTGGTCTTTCGGTATCTGCCGATGCTCGGCAACATCATCGCCTTCCGCCGGTTCAAGCCGGGCGGCAGCATCTTCGGTGAGTACTGGGTCGGGCTGCGCTACTTCCGGATGTTCCTCACCGACCCGACGTTCTGGGAGGTGTTCACCAACACCCTGGTGCTCGGGGCACTGACCCTGCTGTTCTGCTTTCCGCTGCCCATCGTGCTGGCGCTGCTGCTCAACGAGGTCCGGGCCCGCCGTTTCAAGCGGTTCGTCCAGTCCGTCTCCTACCTGCCGCACTTCCTGTCGATCGTGATCGTGGCCGCGATGGTCATGCAGCTGACCTCGATCGAGGGCACGGCCAACCAACTCGTCAGTCTGTTCGGCGGCGACCCGGTGGCATTCCTGCAGAAACCGGAGTGGTTCCGCACCATCTACGTCTCGTCCGAGGTCTGGCAGACGGTCGGCTGGGGCACGATCCTCTACCTCGCCGCCCTCACCACCATCGACGAGGACCTGTACGAGGCCGCCCGGATCGACGGCGCGGGCCGGCTGCGCCAAACCTGGCACATCACGTTGCCCGGCATCCGCCCGACGATGATGACCCTGCTGATCCTCAACATCGGCAGCTTCCTGGCCGTCGGGTTCGAGAAGATCCTGCTGCTCTACAACCCGTTGACGTACCCGACCGCCGACGTGGTCTCCACCTATCTGTTCCGGATGGGCTTCCAGTCGAGCAACTTCAGCTACGCGGCGGCCATCGGCCTCTTCGAGGCGGTGATCGGGCTGATCCTCGTCCTGTCGGCGAACGTCATCTCCCGTCGCACGGTGGGGACGAGCCTGTGGTGACCTTCGGTACGAAGATCGACGCCCCGAAGACCCGCGGGCCGGACGACAGCCGGGGTTACCGGATCTTCCGCGTCGTCAACACGGTGGTCCTGCTCGGCGTCGTGGTCGTGACGCTGTACCCGTTCCTCAACATCGTGGCCCGCTCGCTCAGCGAAGAGGCGTACATCATCGCCGGCAAGGTGAGCGTCGTCCCGCGTGGGTTCGACCTGACCGCGTACAAGCTGGTGATGTCGGACTCGCTGTTCTGGACGAACTACCGCAACACGGTGGTGTACACGGTGGTCGCCACGCTCATCTCCATCGTGCTGACCACCTGTTACGCGTACGTGCTGTCGAAGCCGCAGCTCAAGGGGCGCGGAATGCTCGTCGGGGTCGCGCTGTTCACCATGTTCTTCTCCGGTGGCCTGATTCCCAACTACGTGCTGGTCACCAGCCTGGGGATGAAGAACACCATCTGGGCCGTGGTGGTCCCCAACGCCATCAGCGTGTTCAACCTGCTGGTGATGAAGGCGTTCTTCGAGAGTCTGCCGACCGAGTTGGAGGAGGCCGCGGCGGTCGACGGGCTGAACACGTACGGCATCCTGCTGCGGATCGTGCTGCCGCTGTCGAAGGCGATCATCGCGACGATGGTGCTCTTCTACGCGGTCTCCTTCTGGAACTCGTGGTTCACCGCGTTCCTCTACATGGACCAGCAGGATCTGCTGCCGGTCACCGTCTACCTGCGCAACCTCATCGCGGGCGCCACCGACGCACAGCAGTCCGGCGCTGCCGACGCCGACGTTGTGCAGGCCGCGGCCACCCTCCAGGCCGTGACGATCGTGCTCACCACAGTGCCGATCCTGGCGGTCTACCCCTTCGTCCAGCGGTACTTCGTCCGCGGCGTGATGCTCGGCGCGGTCAAGGGATGACGCCGAATGCCGCACCGCGGCACCTCCGAACCCACCATCGAAAGGACGAGCCATGCTCCACAAGACGTGGCGCCGCGTGGCGGTAGCCACCGCGGGTCTGCTCGCGCTCTCCCTTACCACCGCCTGTTCCGAGGACCCCGGTGAGTCGACGGACCTCTCCGGGAACCGGGTCGGCGCGATGGCCGACTACGGCGTCGGCGACCAGTTCAAGGCCAGCGAGACGCTCTCGTTCTCCACCCTCTACAACAACCACACGTTCTACCCGCTCAAGGAGGACTGGCTGTTCTGGTCCGAGTTGACGAAGCGGACCAACGTCACCATCGAACCGGTGGCCGTGCCGCTGAGCGACTACGAGCAGAAGCGCAGCCTGCTGATCGGCGCCGGGGACGCGCCGCTGATCATCCCGAAGACGTACCACCCGCAGGAGAACGCGTTCGTGGCCTCCGGGGCGATCCTTCCGGTGAGCGACTACCTGGACCTGATGCCCAACCTCAAGGACAAGATCGCCAAGTGGAACCTCAAGCCGGAGATCGACAACCTGCGGCAGGCCGACGGTAAGTTCTACCTGCTGCCCGGGCTGCACGAGAAGCCCACGCAGGACTACACGGTGCTGGTGCGCACCGACATCATGCAGGAACTCAACCTGCCGACGCCGAAGACCTGGGACGACCTGTACGCCGTACTCAAGGCGATGAAGGCGAAGTACCCGAACGTCTACCCGTACTCCGACCTCTTCAGCAAGCCGAACCCGACCGGCGCGTTGCTGAACATCCTCGGCTCGGCCCACGGCACCCAGGCGGGCTGGGACTACCAGCACGCCACCTGGGACCCGGCGGCGAAGAAGTTCACCTACACCGGAGCGTCCGAGCAGTACAAGCAGATGGTCACCTTCCTGCACAAGCTCGTCGCCGAGGGCCTGCTCGACCCGGAGAGCTTCACCCAGACCGACGACCAGGCCCGGCAGAAGCTCGCCAACGGCAAGTCCTTCGTGGTCACCGGAAACGCGCAGACGCTGGTCAACAACCACCGGCCCGACCTGGCCAAGACCCTGCCGAACGCGAAGATGGCCAAGATCCCGCTGCCGGTCGGCCCGGCCGGCGAGATCAACCCGTTCCCCCGGCTGGAGAACGGCATCATGATCTCCACGAAGGCCCGGGAGAGCAAGAACTTCGTGGCCATGATGCAGTTCATCGACTGGTTGTGGTACTCGGACGCCGGCCTGGAGTTCGCCCGCTGGGGCGTCGAGGGCACCACCTTCACCAAGGACGCCTCCGGGAAGCGCACGCTCAACCCCGGCGTCGACTTCCTCGGCCTCAACCCGAAGGCGCCCAAGCACCTGCAGAAGGACTTCGGCTTCCAGAACGGCGTCTTCGCCTACGGCGGCAGCCCCGACCTGGTCCGCGGGTTCTTCTCCCCGGAGGAGCTGGAGTTCCAGAAGGTGATGGACGCGCGTGCCCCGCGGATGGTGCCTCCACCGGCCCCGTTGACCGACGAGGAGCGCGAGCAGGTGTCGCTCTGGGAGACGCCGCTGAAGGACTTCGTCACCCAGAACACGCTGAAGTTCGCCCTCGGCCAGCGGCCGCTCGCCGAGTGGGACGCGTACGTGGCGGAGCTGAAGGCCAAGAACTCCGACCAGTACATCGAGCTGGTCAACAAGGCGTACGAGCGGTTCCAGAAGAACAACGGCTGATCAGAGAGGTCCGGTCGGGCGGCCAGTCGCGGCCCGACCGGACCTCGTCGTGAGCACCGGTCGGACGATCAGAGGAAACGACAGTGAGTGGCGCGGCCCAGACCTGGCGACAGTTCGGCGACGGACCACTGTCGCGGATCACCTCACGCGTCTACATCCTGCTCGTGGTCGAACTGCTCCTGCTGCTCACCACAGTGCCCGGCCTGCTCCCGTTGCTGCTGCTGGACCGCGACCCCAGCAACCTGCCGCTGGTCGCGCTCCTCCTGGTACCTGTCGGTCCGGCCCTCTCCGCCGCCCTGTACGTCCTGCGCCACCAGCGAACCGACCTGACCGACCTGCGCCCGGCGGCGGTGTTCTGGCGCGGCTACCGGGCGAACGCGTTCGGGGTGCTGCGCATCTGGGTGCCGACGCTGCTGTGGTTGGCCGTGCTCGCCCTGAACCTCGCCTACCGGGACGCGGTCGGCCTGGCGACCTGGTGGACGGTGCCGTTGGTGCTGATCGCGGTGGCGGTGACACTCGGCGCGGCCAACGCCCTGGTGATCACCTCGCTGTTCGACTTCCGCACCCGGGACGTGCTCCGACTGGCGGTGCACTTCCTCGTGCGTACCCCGGCGGTCACCGTCGGGAACGTCCTGCTGCTGGCCGCGGCGGCCGGGATCACCGCGGTCCTCTCCGAGGCGGTGCTGACGCTGCTCGCGTCGATCGCCGCCCTGGCGTTCCTGCGCGTCAGCGAGCCGATGATCCACCTGATCCGGAAGGAGTTCACGACATGAGCCTGCCCCTGAGCGCCACGGTGCCCTTCGGGGGCGACGACAACCCGCGACAGGAGACCGAACCGCCGTCGGCGCTCGCCACCCCGCGACTGCCGGCGTACCGGGTCGTCGTGCTGGAGGGAGACCGGTGAACGCCGAAGAGTCAGTGGACCTGGAGCAGTTGATGTTCGTCGACGAGCCGATGGATGGTGACGGGCCGCGGGTCCACCCGGCCTGGTTGCCCCCGGAGGCGTTCCGGTCGCTCGGTGCGCGCCGCGTCCTCCTGCACGGCGAGGGGTTGCTCGTCGACACCGTCCTCGACGAGGTCTCACGGGCCTGCGCGCGCTACGGCGGGCTGGTGTGGCACTCCCCGTCCTGGGACGTCGACGTCGACCTGGTGCTCGCCCTGCGCGACGCCGCTGAGCTGCCCAACCCGTCGGTCGAGGCGGCCCGTGCCGCCGGTGAGGCGGCGCTGGTCGAGCTGGGCGACGGCGAGACGCTCGGCGACGAGGGTTTCGTGTTGGCGCGGGCCGGTGACGTGACGGTCGTGCTGGCCGACGCGCCGGCCGGCCTGCTGTACGGGCTCTTCCACGTGGTCCGGCTCTGCGCGGCGGCCTTCGACCCGGCCCGCCCGCCGGAGTGGCACCGGCCGGCGCTGCGCCGGCGGATGCTGAACCACTGGGACAACGTCACTGTGCACCCGGTGATGGGCCAGGTCGAACGGGGGTACGCCGGCGGTTCGATCTTCTGGCGGGACGGCCGTTCGCGCGGCGACCTGGACCGGGTGCGGGAGTACGCGCGGCTGTTGGCGTCCTGCGGGGTCAACGCGATCTCGGTGAACAACGTCAACGTGGTCCGCACCGAGGCGCTGCTGCTCACCGAACGGCTCGGTGACGTGGCCGAGATCGCGGACGTGCTGCGCCGCTACGGCATCCGGGTGCACCTGTCGGTCAGCTTCGCCGCGCCGGTGCTCCTCGGTGGCCTGTCGACCGCCGACCCCCTCGACGAGAACGTGCGGGTCTGGTGGGCCGCGACCACCCGGCGGGTGTACGAGCGCATCCCGGACTTCGGCGGTTACCTGGTGAAGGCCGACTCGGAGGGGCAGCCGGGCCCGTTCACGTACGGCCGTGACCACGCCGACGGCGCGAACCTGCTGGCCGAGGCGCTCGCCCCGCACGGGGGAGTGGTGCACTGGCGGGCGTTCGTCTACAACCACCACCAGGACTGGCGGGACCGGTCCACCGACCGGGCGCGGGCCGCCTACGATCACTTCGCCCCGCTCGACGGGCGCTTCCGCACCAACGTGGTCGTCCAGGTGAAGTTCGGTCCGGTGGACTTCCAGACGCGGGAGCCGATCTCACCGGTGCTCGCCGCGATGCCGGCGACCCGGTTGGCGGTGGAGTTGCAGGTCACCCAGGAGTACACGGGCCAGCAACGGCACGTCTGCCACCTCGGCCCGTGGTGGAGTGAGGTGCTCAGCTTCGCCCCCTGGGGGCCCGGCGGGCGGACGATCGCCGACGTGGTCACCGGGGAGGCGGGGGCGGGCGGCGGGATGGTCGCCGTCGCCAACGTCGGCGACGACCCGTTCTGGACCGGGCATCCGTTGGCGCAGGCCAACCTGTACACGTTCGGCCGGCTGGCCTGGGACCCGCGGCGGGACCCGACGGCGATCCTCGACGAGTGGATCACGCTGACCTTCCCGCCCTCGGCGACCGCCGACGCGGAGCTGGTGCGGCGTACCCTGCACGAGATCATGGACGACTCGTGGCGCACCTACGAGCGCTACACCGCCCCGCTGGGCGTCGGCTTCATGGTCAACCCCGGCGACCACTACGGCCCCGGCGTCGACGGGTACGAGTACACGCGGTGGGGCACCTACCACTTCGCCGACCGCGACGGCGTCGGCGTGGACCGCAGCCGCGCGTCGGGCACCGGTTTCACCGGCCAGTACCCGCCGTACTGGGCGCAGGTGTACGAGTCACCCGAGAGCTGCCCCGACGAGCTGTTGCTCTTCTTCCACCACGTGCCGTACGGGCATGTGCTGCACAGCGGCTCGACGGTCATCCAGCACATCTACGACACCCACTTCGCGGGGGTGGAGGAGGTGACGGCGATGCGGCGACGGTGGCAGCGGCTCAACGGCATGATCGACCCGAGCGTGTACGAGCGGGTCGCCGAACGCCTGGAGGAGCAGGTGCGGTGTGCCACCGAGTGGCGCGACCAGATCAACACGTACTTCTTCCGCAAGTCCGGGGTGCCGGACGAGCGAGGGCGGGACATCTACTGAGCGGCGACCGACGGCCCGACCACCCGGTCGGGCCGTCGGTCACCTCGCGCTCACCGGGGTCTGCGCGTACCGATAATGTCCCGGTAATTTCTCGCGACCTGTAGTCGCTGATCATGCCGGTCGATGCCGGTGGTAGCGCAGGTGGCCGCCGGAACCGCTGCGGCGAAAGGTTTCCGGAAGTCTTGACAATCGAACGTGCTCGATTGAAGCTGACATGGTCACGCGAGCCGCGGTCAAGGTCGGGCGAAGGGCAGTCCTCGACTCAAGTCCCCTTCCACGCGCCTTTTTTCGCAAGGGATCGCGACGATGACACTCAAGACGAAAATGCTCGGCGTCGTCATGGCTGCCGTGACGTTGGCCGCCGCCGCGCTGACGTTCGCCACCCCCGCGTCGGCGGCGACGCTCACGCAGGTGACCAACTTCGGCACCAACCCCACCAACCTGCAGATGCACCTGTACGTCCCGGACCGGGTGGCGACCCGACCGGCGATTCTCCTGGCGATGCACTACTGCACCGGGACGGGCCCCGCGTTCCACTCGGGCACGCAGTACGCATCCCTGGCGGACCGGTACGGGTTCATCGTGATCTACCCGTCGGCAACCCGCAGCAGCAAGTGCTGGGACGTCTACTCGCCGCAGGCGTTGCGCCGTGGCGGCGGCAGCGACCCGGTCGGGCTGATGTCCATGGTCGACTACGTGAAGCAGCGCTACTCCGCCGACCCCGCGCGGATCTTCGCCACCGGCACCTCGTCCGGCGCGATGATGACCAACGTCATGCTGGGTGACTACCCGGACGTCTTCGCGGCGGGCGCCTCGTTCGCCGGGGTTCCGTTCGCCTGTTTCGCCACCGGCGGCACCTCGGAGTGGAACAGCCAGTGCGCGAACGGGCAACTCATCCGGACCGCGCAGCAGTGGGGTGACCTCGTCCGGGAGGCGTACCCCGGCTACACCGGACAGCGACCCCGGATGCAGATCTGGCACGGCACCAACGATGAGACGCTGCGCTACCCGAACTTCGGTGAGCAGGTCAAGCAGTGGACCAACGTGCACGGGCTGAGCCAGACCCCGACGTACACCGACTCCCCGCAGTCCGGCTACACCCGCACCCGGTACGGCAGCAGCGGCCCGATGGCGCCGGTCGAGGCGATCAGCATGCAGGGTGTCACGCACAACCTTCCGGTCGACGCCGCGCAGGTGATCCGCTTCTTCGGGCTGGACGGGACCGCACCGCCGACCACCCCGCCGCCGACCACTCCGCCCCCGACCACCCCACCCCCGACGACCCCGCCCCCGACCACTCCGCCGCCGACGACCCCGCCGCCGAGCGAGGGTGCCTGCCGGGTCGGCTACACGGTCAACGCCTGGAACAACGGCCTCACCGCGAGTGTGGCCATCACCAACACCGGCACCACCGCCGTGAACGGCTGGGCGCTGACCTTCACCCTGCCCAGCGGGCAGCGCATCACCGGCGGCTGGAACGCCCAGTACGCGCCGACGAGCGGTGCGGTGACCGCCCGCAACGTCTCCTACAACGGCACCATCGCCCCGAACGCGTCGGTCGAGATCGGCTTCCAGGCCACGCATGAGGGCGGCACCGGCAAGCCCGCTTCGTTCGCACTCAACGGTGCCGCCTGTTCGGTGTCCTGATTTCCCCTTCCACCCCACCACCCGAGAAGGAGTCACACGATGAGAAATGCGAGATGGAAGGCGGCATCGAGAGCCGCCATCGCGCTGACCAGCGCGGGGGCCCTCGCCGCCGGTATGGCGCTGTTCATGACCGCGCCGGCCGCCGCCGGTACGACGCTGGGCGCGTCGGCCGCGGAGAAGGGGCGGTATTTCGGTACGGCGGTGGCGGCGAACAAGTTGTCTGATAGTGCGTACACGA
>NZ_JBEZFX010000023.1:0-9504 GCF_040649675.1 Micromonospora parva
GGGGGGTTTTTTCACGCTGGGGGCCCCCCCCCCCCCCGGGGGGGGGGGGGGCGGGGCGGCCCCCCCCCCCCCCCCCACGCTTCGGTCAGTCGTGTGCGGCGACCGGCTCGGGCGACGGCACGGTGCCCTGCGCCGGGTCCTTCGTGATCCGACCCGGCCACCAGAAGCGGTCGCCGAGCAGGAACGCCAGCGCCGGCACCAGGACCGTGCGGACCAGCAGGGTGTCGAGCAGGACGCCGATGCAGACGATGATGCCGATCTGGGTCAGGGTGATCAGCGGCAGCACGCCGAGCACGGCGAAGACCGCGGCGAGCAGCACTCCGGCGCTGGTGATCACACCGCCGGTGACCCGCAGGGCGGAGAGCATCCCGGCGCGGGTGCCGGCGCTGCGGGCGTCCTCCCGGGCCCGGGTGACCAGGAAGATGTTGTAGTCCACCCCGAGCGCCACCAGGAACACGAAGGCGAGCAGCAGCACCCCGCTGTCCAGGGCGGGGAAGCCCAGCACGTGGTCGAAGAGCAGCCAGGCCGCGCCCAGGCTGGCGAAGAACGACGCGATCACGGTGAGTACCAGCAGCAGCGGCGCGAGCAGACCGCGCAGCAGGAGCACGAGCACACCGCCGACCAGCAGCAGGATGATCGGCAGGATGAGCCGCAGGTCCCGATCGTTGGCCTCGTCGGAGTCGTAGGTGGCGGCCACGGAGCCACCGACGATCGCCCCGGACGGGGTGTCGCCGCCGGCGGTGGCCGGCGGCGCGGAGCCGGGAACGGCGGCGACGGCCTCGCGCAGCGCCTCGATCGCCCGGTCCGAGGCGGTGGTGCCGGGTTCGGCGTCGAGGACCACGTCGACCTGGGCGACAGCGTCGCCCGCGTCGCCGGGGCGTGCCGAGGCGACACCGGGTACCGCGCTGGCGGCGTCGGTGACCGCCCGCACCGCCGCCGGGGTGGTGATCACGGCGACGGGTTGGGTGCTGCCGGCGGGGAACGCCCTCGCCAGGGTCTGCGCCCCGGTCACCGCCTCCGGTTCGGCCCGGAACTGTTCGGTCTCGGACAGGCCGGTACGGATGCCGAGCCCACCCAGCGCCAGCGCGCCGAGCAGCACGGTGGCCAGGGTGGCGACCACCACCGGGCGGCGCTCCACGGCCGCGCCGAGCCGACCCCAGAGCCGACCCTCGCGCGCCGGGCCGCCGACGCGGGGGACGAACGGCCAGAACAGCCCGCGACCGAAGAGCACCAGCACGGCGGGGAGCACGAAGAGGGCCGAGAGCATGGCGAAGACCACACCGGTGGCGCAGGCCACCGCCAAGGCCCGGTTGGTCTCCTGTTCGCTGAGCAGCAGGGTGAGGACGCCGAGCACGACGGTGCCGCCGCTGGCGAGGATGGGCTCCGCGGTGCGGCGCAGCGCGGCGCGCATCGCCCTGAACCGGTCCTCCTCGCGGCGCAACTCCTCCCGGTAGCGGGCGATGAGCAGCAGCGCGTAGTCGGTGGCGGCGCCGAAGACCAGCACGCTGGCGATGCCGGTGACCTGACCCTGCTGGAGGTTGATGCCGACACCCGGCACGATGACGTCCACCGCGCGCAGGGTGAGCTGCTCGGTCGCGGCGACCACGACCAGCGGCACGATCCACAGGAACGGGCTGCGGTAGGTGATCAGCAGCAGCACCGCGACCACGGCGGCGGTCACCGCGAGCAGGGTGATGTCGGCGCCGTCGAACACCGAGGACAGGTCGGCGGTGAACGCCGGTGAACCGGTCACCTCGACGGTCAGCCCGTCGGGCAGGTTCGCCAGCGCGTCGCGTACCTGGTCGACCTGTTCGACGACCTCGTCCTGGCCGCCGGCGATGCTGAGCGGCACGGCGACCAGCGCCACGGTGCCGTCCGGGGAGACCTGCGGTGGGCTGATCTGCCCGCCCACCGCGAGGCGGCCCAGGTCGCCGGCGCGGGCGGTGACGGCGCCCCGGTCGGCCTCGGTCAGCGCGCCCCCGTCGTCGCGGCTGACCACCGCGATGGCCGGCTGGACCTCGCTGGACGGGAGTTGGTCCTGCAGTCGCTCCACCTGGGTCGACTGCCACTGGGCGGAGAGGCCGCTGGCGGAGACCGGCGCCGGGTTGTCCGGCTGGGGTAGCCCGAAGACGGCCGCGCCGACGACGATCGCGGCGGCCACGGTGAGCCAGGCGGCCAACCGGCCGCGGGCGACTCTGGTGAAGACGGACATCAGCTGACCCCAAATTATTTCGAGTGCCAAGTATCTTGACTATCGAGATTATCGGCGGCTGTTCTATGCTGCAACCCGAGAGACGACGACGGGGAGAAGCGGCACGCGGTGGCGACTCAGGGCATGTACCGGCGGCGCGAGACGCGCCGCGAACAGCTGGTCGCGGAGATCACCAACAACCTGCGGCGGTACGCGGTGGACGCCCAGCAGGTGAGCCACGCCTTCGCCAATCTGCACGGCCTCAACCCGACCGACCTGAACGCCCTGCTCGCGGTGATGGACGCGGAGCTGCTGGGTGACCCGATCACGCCCGGACGCCTCGGTGAGCAGCTCAACCTCTCCTCCGGCTCGGTGACCGCCCTGATCGACCGGCTGGAGCGGGCCGGCCACATCCGCCGCGACCGCGACACCGTCGACCGGCGCAAGGTCCTGCTGCACTACGCCCACCAGGGCATGACCCTGGCCAGGGAGTTCTTCCGGCCGCTGGGCGAGCGCACCGACACGGTGATGGACCGCTTCAGCGAGGACGAGCTGGCGGTGGTGCACCGCTTCATGGCGGAGATGAGCGAGTCCCTGCGGACGCACCGCGACGCGGTGCGCGCCGCCCGGCCCGAGTCGCCCCGCCGCCCGACGGGCTGACCGTGCCGGACCGGCTCGTCACCCGCCTCGCCAGCGCCGCGCTGCGGCTGCCACCGACCCGCCCCGGCCCGGTGCGGGTCACCCGTGACCTTCCGGTGCGCACCCGCGACGGCGTGGTGCTGCGCACCGACCACTACGCCCCGGGCCACCACGGCGCGCCGACCGTGCTGATCCGCACCCCCTACGGGCGGGGCGGACCGCTGCGGCTGCTCGGTCGGCTGCTCGCCGCACGGGGCCGACACGCGGTGATCCAGTCGTGCCGGGGCACCGGCGGGTCCGGTGGGACGTTCGCCCCACTGGTGCACGAGCGCGACGACGGCGCGGACACCCTGGACTGGCTGCGTCGCCAACCCTGGTGGTCCGGTCACCTCGGCATGTTCGGGGTCAGCTACCAGGGCTTCGCGCAGTGGGCGCTGGCCGCCGATGCCGGCGAGGAACTGCGCGCGATGGTCGCGGTGGTGACCGCCTCGGCCACCCGGGACTCGACGTACGCGGGCGAGTCCTTCGCCCTGGACACCGTGCTGACCTGGGCGGAGCTGCTGCACGCGCAGACCGTGCCGTGGCTGGCCCGGCAGTGGGAGCTCAAACGCGGGCAGCCCCGGCTGGCCGCCGCGCTGGCGCACCTCCCCCTGGCCGATGCCGACCGGGTGGCCACCGGGGTGAGAATCCCGTTCTTCCAGGAGTGGCTGCGCCACCACACCCCGCAGGCCGCGTACTGGCGGACCCGGGTCTTCGCCGACCAGGTCGCGAAGGTGCGGGCGCCGGTGGTGATGGTCACCGGCTGGCAAGACATCTTCCTGCCCGCCCAGCTCGACGACCACGCCGTGCTGCGCGCCGGCGGCACACCGTCGCGCCTGGTGATCGGCCCGTGGACGCACGGCAGCCCCGGACTGTTCGTGGCCGCGCTGCGCGAGGGGTTGGCGTGGCTCGACGAGCACCTGCCGCAAACGCCTCGACCGGGCGGACGGGCGCGGCCCGAGGTGGCGCCCGTCCGGCTGTACGTCAGCGGCGCCGGCGGCGGGTGGCGGGACCTGCCGGACTGGCCACCACCGGCGGTCGAGACCGCCTGGCACCTGCAACCCGACGGCGAGCTGGCGGCGCGCCCACCGGTCGCGTCGACGCCGGACCGGTTCCGCTACGACCCGGCCGACCCCACCCCGTCGCTGGGCGGGCCACTGCTCGTCGCCCAGCGGGCCGGCCCGGTGGACAACCGGCCCGTCGAGGCCCGCCCCGACGTGCTCACCTACACCAGCGCCCCGCTGACCGACCCGGTCGAGGTGATCGGCCCGGTCCGCGCCGAGATCCACGTCCGCAGCGACCTGCCCTACCTGGACGTCTTCGTTCGGCTGTGCGACGTGGACCGCAAGGGTCGTTCGTGGAACGTGTGCGACGGTCTGGTGCGGGTCACCCCCGGGCGCTTCCCGGCCGATTCCGCCGGGGCGCTGCGGGTTCCGGTGCCGCTGTGGCCGACCGCGTACCGGTTCGCCGCCGGGCACCGACTGCGGGTGCAGGTCTCCGGTGGCGCCCATCCACGGTGGGCCCGCAACCCCGGGACCGGGGAATCCCTCGGCACGGCGGTGACGCTGCGTGCCGGCTGGCGGCAGATTCTGCACGACCCGGATCACCCCTCGGCGGTGTTGCTGCCGATCGTCCACTCTGCTCCACCGCAACCTCCAATCTGAACAGACCACCTCTGAGCTGGTCGTTTGCCGAAAACGCGGGCTATGGTGGAGTCAACGCCCGGCGCCGTGCACCAGTAGGCCGGGCTCGCTCGAAGCCCAGCACCGCGTACGCGGTGTGACGTCGTGCCCGGTCCTCGCCTCTCGAAAGGGGGACCTCATGACTCGGGCCCCGGCTAACCTTCTGGCCGTCCGAAGCCTGCTTCTCACTCACCTCGACAACGCCCCCGGGCCAGACGATCTGGAACCGGGTGAGGTCGGCATCGTCGGCGACTCGGCCCACCGGGGCGGCTACCACTGCGGATCGGACCGGGTGGTCGTCAACGACTACTCGGTGGTCGAGTCACCCCGTGACCGGGCCGGGCTGACCCTCGACGCGGCGGCGCTGGACGTCGGCCAGTTCGACGTCCGCTCCGGCGGTCGGACGAACACCCTGGCCAGCTTCTCGGTCTGGTGCGTCGCGCAGTGCGCCGCGAACGCCGCCGACACCCGGGACATCCGGGAGATCATCTACAGCCCCGACGGCAGCACGGTGAAGCGGTGGGACCGCCTCGGCAAGCGCACCAGCGGCGACAGCTCGCACCGCTGGCACACCCACTTCAGCTTCTTCCGCGACGCCATCAAGGCGGGCCGCGACCAGCGGCCCCTGTTCCGCCGCTACCTCAGCTCCATCGGACTCCTGGAGGACGACATGACCCCCGAAGAACACAACTGGCTGGCCACCGTCCACAAGAACCTCACAGTGCTGGACGGCCGCAACCCGGTCGGGCAGATCTACACCCGGATGGCGATGGGTGAGGATGCCACGGTTCCGAACTTCACCTCGGCGCACCCCACGCTGCGGTCGATCGGCGCCCAGCTCAGCGCGTTGCAGACGGCGCTGACCGCGCTGTCCAACCGGGACTTCACCGACGAGCCGGCGATCGTGGCGGGCGTGCTCGCCTCGCTGACGCCGGAGAAGATCGCCGCGGCCATCCCGCCGAACATGGCCAAGCAGGTCGCCGACGAGCTGGCCCGCCGGCTGGTCGCCTGAGCGGGGGGTGGCCCGGGACGCCGGGCCGCCCCTCCCGGCAACATTCCGCAACGAATATTGAGCAATAGTCATTGCGCAACAGGTGTTGCGGATGTGACGATGGCATCATGGAACGCTCCGACGTACGCCAGATCACCGACTCCCGGGTGCTGGCCGCCATGTCCCACCCGCTACGCCGCCGGTTGATGGACGTGCTCAAGGTCCACGGACCCTCCACCGTCGGCCTGCTCGCCGAGCGCACCGACCAGGCCCCCGCGAATGTCAGCCACCACCTCAAGGTCCTCGCCGCCGCCGACCTGGTCACCGAGGCGCCCGAGTTGGCCCGGGACCGGCGCGAACGGTGGTGGCGCCTGGTCACCCGAGGGCTGCGCTGGTCCAACACCGACTTCGACACCGACCCGGCCTCCCGCGCGGTCGCCGACGCCGCCACCTCGCTCAACCTCGACCGGCACGTCGCCCTGGCCCGCGCATGGCACGCCGCCGACGAGGCCGAGCAGGCCACCTGGAACGACGCTGCGTTCTCCACCGACCACTGGCTGCGCCTCACGCCCGAGGAACTGGCCGAGCTGAGCCGCGAGATGATCGCCGTCCTCACGCGCTGGGCCAACCGGGACCTGCCCGACGACGACGCCGACCGCAGACCGGTCTTCGTGTTCGTCCACGGCGTGCCGGCGCGACCGTGACCGCCGCCACCCGCAGCGACCCCACTGACGTCCGGAAGACCGGCGGGCTGCTGCGGCACCGCGACTTCCGGCTGCTCTGGACCGGCCAGACGGTCAGCAGCATCGGCAGCAACGTCACCACTGTCGCGCTTCCGCTGGTCGCGGTCGCCGTCCTGGACGCCGACACCTTCCAGGTGGCGGTACTCACCGCCGCGGCCTGGCTGCCCTGGCTGCTGATCGGCCTGCCGGCCGGCGCGTGGGTCGACCGGCTGCCCCGCCGACCCGTGATGGTGGCGTGCGACCTGCTCCGCGCGCTGCTCTTCCTCAGCGTGCCACTCGCCGCCGCACTCGACCGGCTCACCGTCTGGCACCTGCTGCTGGTGGCACTCAGCGCCGGCGTGGCCCGGGTCTTCTTCGAGACAGCCGACCAGGTGTACCTGCCGGTGCTGCTGCGACCCGAGCAACTGCCGGAGGGCAACGCGAAGCTGCACGCCGCCCAGACCGCGAGCTATGTCGTTGGCCCCGGCGTCGCAGGTCTGATCGCCCAGCTCATCGGTGCGGTCGCCGCTCTGCTGCTGGATGCGATCAGCTTCCTGGTCTCCGCGGTGTGCCTGCTGTGGATCCGCACCGTCGAACCGCGCATTCGCCGAGTGGACCAGTCCCGGTCACTGCGCCGCGACATCGCTGAGGGGCTGCGTTTCGTCGCCCGAGACCCGTACCTGCGGGTGCTGACGGTCTTCGGCGCGGCCAGCAACATCGGGCTGACCGGTTACCAGGCCGTGCTGGTGGTCTTCCTGGTCCGTGAGTTGCGTCTCGAACCGGGCCTGGTGGGCGTCCTGATCGCCGTGATGAGCGCCGGTGGGATCATCGGCGCGCTGTTCGCCACCACGGTGGCCCGCCGCTGCGGCACGGCGCGGGCGCTGCTGGTCGCGGCGGCGCTCACCGGCCCACCCGCGCTGCTCATCCCACTCGCCGCACCTGGCATCGGGCTGGCCTGGCCGGCGCTCGGTGGCCTGCTGATCGGCCTCGGGGTGGCCATCGGCAACGTGGTCAAGGGCGCCTTCCGGCAGACCTACACGCCGCACCACCTGCTGGGCCGGGTGACGGTGAGCATGCACCTGCTCAACTACGGCACGATTCCGCTGGCGGCCGTGCTGGCCGGTGCCATCGGCGCACGGTACGGCGTCCAGACGGCAATTGTCGGAATGACCGCCTGGTTGGCGCTCACCCCGTTGATTCTGTTGGTGGGGCCGATCCGGAGGCGGCGGGACCTGCCCGCCGCCCCGGCGTCGTCTTGAGTGCGCTGCGACGGCGGCCGGAGACCGGCCGCCGTCACCGGCACGGAGCTACATCGGGCGGACGTTGTCCGCCTGCGGACCCTTCTGCCCCTGGGTCACCTCGAACTCGACCTTCTGGCCCTCGTTGAGCTCCCGGTAGCCGCTCGTCGCGATGGCGGAGTAGTGGACGAACACGTCCGGCCCTCCACCGTCCTGCTCGATGAAGCCGAAGCCCTTTTCCGAGTTGAACCACTTAACCGTGCCGGTTGCCATGCATCTCTCCCTGTTCAAAGCGGCTGACCCCCGGCCTCTGGCCGATGATCGCCCGTACCTGTTCGACAGTAACGGGCAAAACCCCGATCCGCTGGCCGAAGTGCCGTAGGTCTTCGAGCGAACTCGGGTGAACTCTGCGCGGCGGCACGTGAAAGTCGCCCCGACCAACCGCCGCTGGGGCATGCTTGCGCCGATGAGAAGTGCCGAAGCCGACGCGCTGACCGAGCTGGAACGCGAGGTCGGCACGCCCGGTTCCGGTCTGGACAGACTCCGGTTGATGCCCACCCCCTTCGTCCCCGAGGTGCGGCTGCACCTGGCCGAGGACGCGATCGTCTGGTGGGCCCGGATGGAGGCGACCGCCGGGCACGCGCTGCCGGCGCCGTACTGGGCGTCCGCCTGGGCCGGCGGGCAGGCCCTGGCCCGCCACCTGCTGGACCACCCCGAGCTGGTCGCCGGTCGCCGGGTGCTCGACCTCGCCGCCGGGTCCGGGCTGGTGGCCATCGCCGCCGCGCTGGCCGGCGCGGCGGAGGTCATCGCCAACGACATCGACCCGTACGCCGTCGCCGCCGTCACCCTCAACGCGCGGGCCAACCACGTCGCCGTCGACGCCACCGGGGACGATCTGCTCGACAGCACCGAGCCGAAGGCCGACCTGGTGGTCGCCGGGGACGTCTTCTACGACCGCGCGATGGCCGATCGGATGCTGCCCTTCCTGCAACGGACCGCCGCCGCCGGCGCCGACGTGCTGGTCGGCGACCCCGGCCGCGGACACCTACCGGCGGACCGCCTGGCCGTGCTGGCCGACTACCCGGTGCCCACCACCGAACCCTCCGTCGACTCGTCGCTGCGTCACGTGCAGGTGCTGCGCCCCGCCTGAGGCGGAAACCCCCGACTCAGGGACGACCCCGAGTGGGATACCAGGGGTCACTGGGGGCTACGACCCGATGTCCGAAGTGGCGCGGCGGCCATAGCGTCGACGCATGACGCAATGGGTGGCCCAGATCGGAGAACTACCGGTTCTGCTGCTGATGGGCGCGCTCGGGCTCGTCATGCTCTTCGACGCCGTACCCCTGCTGGGTGTCCTCATCCCCGGCGACGTCGCGATCCTCGCCGCCGTCGGGGTCGGCCGCCCGAGCACCGGGCTGGCCACCTTCGCCGCGGTGCTGGTCGGCTGCCTGGCCGGCTGGTCGCTGAGCTTCCTGATCGGCCGTCGCTACTCCGACCGGCTGCGACACAGCCGCCTTGGCGGTTGGATCGGCGAGCCCCGCTGGACCGCGGCGGAAGGCATCCTGCGCCGCGGCGGCGGTCGGATGATGGTCGTCGCGCCGTTCCTGCCCGTCTTCAACGCGCTGCTGCCACTGGCCGCCGGCGGGCTGCGGATGTCGTACCGTCGATTTCTCGGCTGCGCGACGCTCGGCGCGGCCGCCTGGGCCGGTCTCTACCTGGCCCTGGGCACCGCGGCGAGGTCGGTGGTCGGCCTGCTGCCGGGCAGCCCCAGCCCGCTGCTGGTCACCATGGGGGTCGGTCTGGTGCTGGCCTCCGTCGCGTTGCTGGGGGCGCGGCGGCGGTTGTTCTCCGTCGTTGGCTGAGCTTTGTTCGCGGTCCGGGGGGCTTGGGGCCGGGTTGCGGTGGGTGGGGGCGGGGGGGCCGGCGACGTCGGGGGGGTGTTGGTGTTTGGGGTGCCGGGTGTCGGTGGGTGTTGGGTTTGGGGGGGGGGTAACCGCCTCGG
>NZ_JBEZFX010000024.1:0-5243 GCF_040649675.1 Micromonospora parva
GGGGTGGCCTTTTCTGAAAGATTGTCCGGCGGCGTCCTACTCTCCCACACCCTCACGAGTGCAGTACCATCGGCGCTGGAGGGCTTAGCTTCCGGGTTCGGAATGTAACCGGGCGTTTCCCCTCCGCCATGACCGCCGTAACTCTATGAACATATCAAACAACCCCGGCACGATTTCACGGGTGTTCGCTTGTTCAGAGTTGCACAGTGGACGCGTAGCAGCTTAGTAGTCAAGTCCTCGGCCTATTAGTACCGGTCAACTGAACCCGTTACCGGGCTTACATTTCCGGCCTATCAACCCAGTCGTCTAGCTGGGGGCCTTACCCCACAAAGTGGGTGGGATACCTCATCTTGAAGCAGGCTTCCCGCTTAGATGCTTTCAGCGGTTATCCCTTCCGAACGTAGCTAACCAGCCGTGCCCTTGGCAGGACAACTGGCACACCAGAGGTTCGTCCGTCCCGGTCCTCTCGTACTAGGGACAGCCCTTCTCAAGTATCCTACGCGCACGGCGGATAGGGACCGAACTGTCTCACGACGTTCTAAACCCAGCTCGCGTACCGCTTTAATGGGCGAACAGCCCAACCCTTGGGACCTGCTACAGCCCCAGGATGCGACGAGCCGACATCGAGGTGCCAAACCATCCCGTCGATATGGACTCTTGGGGAAGATCAGCCTGTTATCCCCGGGGTACCTTTTATCCGTTGAGCGACACCGCTTCCACTCGCAAGTGCCGGATCACTAGTCCCGACTTTCGTCCCTGCTCGACCTGTCAGTCTCACAGTCAAGCTCCCTTGTGTACTTGCACTCAACACCTGATTGCCAACCAGGCTGAGGGAACCTTTGGGCGCCTCCGTTACCTTTTAGGAGGCAACCGCCCCAGTTAAACTACCCACCAGACACTGTCCCTGAACCGGATAACGGTCCGAAGTTAGATACCCAAATCAACCAGAGTGGTATTTCAAGATTGCCTCCACCCATACTGGCGTATGGACTTCACCGGCTCCCACCTATCCTACACAAGCTAATTCGAGTACCAATGTCAAGCTATAGTAAAGGTCCCGGGGTCTTTCCGTCCTGCCGCGCGTAACGAGCATCTTTACTCGTACTGCAATTTCGCCGGGCCTGTGGTTGAGACAGTGGGGAAGTCGTTACGCCATTCGTGCAGGTCGGAACTTACCCGACAAGGAATTTCGCTACCTTAGGATGGTTATAGTTACCACCGCCGTTTACTGGCGCTTAAGTTCTCCGCTTCGCCCCAAAGGAGCTAACAGGTCCCCTTAACGTTCCAGCACCGGGCAGGCGTCAGTCCATATACATCGAATTACTTCTTCGCATGGACCTGTGTTTTTAGTAAACAGTCGCTTCCCCCTGCTCTCTGCGGCCATACAACGCTCCACCCGCGCGGGGCTTCACGTCTCCGGCCCCCCTTCTCCCTAAGTTACGGGGGCAATTTGCCGAGTTCCTTAACCACAGTTCGCCCGATCGCCTCGGTATTCTCTACCTGACCACCTGTGTCGGTTTGGGGTACGGGCCGCTAAGAACTCGCTAGAGGCTTTTCTCGGCAGCATAGGATCACTGACTTCACCTGAATCGGCTCGGCATCACGTCTCAGCCTTCATGTGGTGCGGATTTGCCTACACCACGGCCTACACGCTTACCCCGGCACAACCACCGGCCGGGCTCAGCTACCTTCCTGCGTCACCCCATCGCTTGACTACTACCCATCAGGTTCCCACGCTCCCCACCCTCAACCCGAAGGTCTTGGATGGTTCGGGTGGTTAGCACAACGAGGTTCATCAGGGACGCTCTTTCGCGGGTACGGGAATATCAACCCGTTGTCCATCGACTACGCCTCTCGGCCTCGCCTTAGGTCCCGACTCACCCAGGGCGGATTAGCCTGGCCCTGGAACCCTTGGTCATCCGGCGGAAGGGTTTCTCACCCTTCTTTCGCTACTCATGCCTGCATTCTCACTCGTGCCGCGTCCACAACTGGGTCACCCCGCTGCTTCACTCGCGGCACGACGCTCCCCTACCCATCCACACACCTGCACAAGGAATCAAGTCCAAGCGAGGATAAAATGTGAATGCCACAGCTTCGGCGGTGTGCTTGAGCCCCGCTACATTGTCGGCGCGGAACCACTTGACCAGTGAGCTATTACGCACTCTTTAAAGGGTGGCTGCTTCTAAGCCAACCTCCTGGTTGTCTATGCGACCCCACATCCTTTTCCACTTAGCACACGCTTAGGGGCCTTAGCTGGTGATCTGGGCTGTTTCCCTCTCGACTACGAAGCTTATCCCCCGCAGTCTCACTGCCGCGCTCTCACTTACCGGCATTCGGAGTTTGGCTGATTTCGGTAAGCTTGTGGGCCCCCTAGACCATCCAGTGCTCTACCTCCGGCAAGAAACACGCGACGCTGCACCTAAATGCATTTCGGGGAGAACCAGCTATCACGGAGTTTGATTGGCCTTTCACCCCTAACCACAGGTCATCCCCCAATTTTTCAACATTGGTGGGTTCGGCCCTCCACGCGGTCTTACCCGCGCTTCAGCCTGCCCATGGCTAGATCACTCCGCTTCGGGTCTAGGACACGCGACTGAATCGCCCTATTCAGACTCGCTTTCGCTACGGCTCCCCCACACGGGTTAACCTCGCCACATGCCACTAACTCGCAGGCTCATTCTTCAAAAGGCACGCCGTCACCCCGCAAGGCTCCGACGGATTGTAGGCGAACGGTTTCAGGTACTATTTCACTCCCCTCCCGGGGTACTTTTCACCATTCCCTCACGGTACTTGTCCGCTATCGGTCACCAGGAAGTATTTAGGCTTACCAGGTGGTCCTGGCAGATTCACGGCAGATTTCAGGGGTCCGCCGCTACTCGGGAACACCCACAGAAGGTCAGCAACTTTCACCTACCGGACTCTCACCGTCTACGGTCAGCCATTCCAGACTGTTCGACTAGCCACTAACTTTGTAACTTCTCGAACAAGTGTCAGCTTGTTCAGCAGGGTCCCACAACCCCGACCACGCAACCCCTGACAGGTATCACACGCAGCCGGTTTAGCCTCGATCCGCTTTCGCTCGCCACTACTCACGGAATCACTAAATTGTTTTCTCTTCCTACGGGTACTGAGATGTTTCACTTCCCCGCGTTCCCTCCACACACCCTATGTGTTCAGGTGTGGGTGACACCACATGACTGGTGCCAGGTTTCCCCATTCGGACACCCTGGGATCACAGCTTGGTTGACAGCTCCCCCAGGCCTATCGCGGCCTCCCACGTCCTTCATCGGCTCCTGGTGCCAAGGCATTCACCGTTCGCCCTTGACAACTTGACCACAAAGATGCTCGCGTCCACTGTGCAATTCTCAACAAACGACCAACCCACAACCCGATCCGCCCCACACCAAACCCAACATCAACAGTTGGCGGTATGCGGGGCCAGGCCATGCCTGGCAGACTTCCAGCCCCCACACAGGAGGCCGGCGCAGTCTCTGAAACAACAACCACCGGTTGTTCTTTCAGGACCCAACAGGGTGCTTACATTCTTCCTCAGCCGCACCAGAACCGATCCGTTCCCACCACACCCGAAAGCGTGGCTGTACTAGGTGATCCCGGCCGTTGCCGAGGAAAAACTTGCCAGTGTCTCCGCCATCTGAGCACCCCACCACCACAGTCGGGCAGTGCGGGCTCCTTACCGACTTTCGTCGGAAGGTGCTCCTTAGAAAGGAGGTGATCCAGCCGCACCTTCCGGTACGGCTACCTTGTTACGACTTCGTCCCAATCGCCAGCCCCACCTTCGACGGCTCCCTCCACAAGGGTTGGGCCACCGGCTTCGGGTGTTGCCGACTTTCGTGACGTGACGGGCGGTGTGTACAAGGCCCGGGAACGTATTCACCGCAGCGTTGCTGATCTGCGATTACTAGCGACTCCGACTTCACGGGGTCGAGTTGCAGACCCCGATCCGAACTGAGACCGGCTTTTTGGGATTCGCTCCACCTCACGGTATCGCAGCCCATTGTACCGGCCATTGTAGCATGCGTGAAGCCCTGGACATAAGGGGCATGATGACTTGACGTCATCCCCACCTTCCTCCGAGTTGACCCCGGCAGTCTTCGATGAGTCCCCGCCATAACGCGCTGGCAACATCGAACGAGGGTTGCGCTCGTTGCGGGACTTAACCCAACATCTCACGACACGAGCTGACGACAGCCATGCACCACCTGTGACCGCCCCCGAAGGACCCCCCATCTCTGGAGGTTTTGCGGCCATGTCAAACCCAGGTAAGGTTCTTCGCGTTGCATCGAATTAATCCGCATGCTCCGCCGCTTGTGCGGGCCCCCGTCAATTCCTTTGAGTTTTAGCCTTGCGGCCGTACTCCCCAGGCGGGGCGCTTAATGCGTTAGCTGCGGCACAGGGAACCGGAGAGGCCCCCCACACCTAGCGCCCAACGTTTACAGCGTGGACTACCAGGGTATCTAATCCTGTTCGCTCCCCACGCTTTCGCTCCTCAGCGTCAGTATCGGCCCAGAGACCCGCCTTCGCCACCGGTGTTCCTCCTGATATCTGCGCATTTCACCGCTACACCAGGAATTCCAGTCTCCCCTACCGAACTCTAGCCTGCCCGTATCGACCGCAGGCTTGGGGTTGAGCCCCAAGTTTTCACGGTCGACGCGACAAGCCGCCTACGAGCTCTTTACGCCCAATAAATCCGGACAACGCTCGCACCCTACGTCTTACCGCGGCTGCTGGCACGTAGTTGGCCGGTGCTTCTTCTGCAGGTACCGTCACTCTCGCTTCGTCCCTGCTGAAAGAGGTTTACAACCCGAAGGCCGTCATCCCTCACGCGGCGTCGCTGCATCAGGCTTCCGCCCATTGTGCAATATTCCCCACTGCTGCCTCCCGTAGGAGTCTGGGCCGTGTCTCAGTCCCAGTGTGGCCGGTCGCCCTCTCAGGCCGGCTACCCGTCGTCGCCTTGGTAGGCCATCACCCCACCAACAAGCTGATAGGCCGCGAGCCCATCCCAAGCCGAAAAACTTTCCACCACCAGCCATGCGGCCAGCAGTCCTATTCGGTATTAGCCCCCGTTTCCGAGGGTTATCCCAAAGCTTGGGGCAGGTTGCTCACGTGTTACTCACCCGTTCGCCGCTCGAGTACCCCGAAGGGCCTTTCCGCTCGACTTGCATGTGTTAAGCACGCCGCCAGCGTTCGTCCTGAGCCAGGATCAAACTCTCCAACAAAAAATT